>NZ_SLUR01000001.1:0-895270 GCF_004340725.1 Curtobacterium sp. PhB128 | reverse complement strand
GCAGCCCAGAACCGTCGCTTGTCCTCACGCGTGTGCCAACGACCCACACCAACACCTCACCACTCAAGGTGTTGCAACCACCCCTTGAACCCAAGACGGCACACTGTCGCTTTCGCGGTGGTTTCGGCGAGGTTGGGCGGACGGGTGTCGCTTCGGCGGACCGGACCGGACCGGACCGGACCGGACCGGCCGGGCGCGCTACTGGTCGTAGGAGAGCGTGACCGTGTCGCCGCGGTACACCGTGGCTCCGGCGCCCGGGTCGGTACCGGTCACCGGCAGCGACGACTTCCAGTCGTAGAACCCGCACAGGATGTTCGTGCAGTCCGGCACGGAGACCTTGAGCCCGAGGCCCTCGAGGGTCGCGGTGGCCTCGTTGATGGTCGAGCCGACGACGCCGTCCTCGGGCAGGGTGATCGGCGTCGGGCCCTTCGACACGACGACGTCGATCGCGGTGCCGCGCACGGCGGGGGAGTCCTGCACCTCGGCGGAGACGATCTGCCCGGAGGGGACGTCCTCGCTGAACTCCTCGGTGCGGGCTCCGAGGATGAGGCCGACCGCGTCGAGCTCCGCGGAGGCCTGGTCGACGGTCTTGCCCACGACGTCCGGCACGGCGCCGAGGGACACCGTGAGCGTGACCGGGCCGGTCTCGCCGTACGCCTTGACCGACGTCAGGTCGAGCGCCTTGCCGCCGGACGCCCGGCCGGTCGCCGCGATGACGGTGTCCTTCGCGGCGTCGGCCGAGAACTCGTACCGGTTGTCCTGCAGCTCGAAGTCGTCGTCGAGCGCGGCGGTGACGGTGGAGATCGGCTGCCCGACGATCGTCGGAAGTGCGATCATCTTCGGCCCGTTCGACACGACGAGCTGCACCGAGGTGCCCTTCTGCACCTCGCGCTTCGCGGCTGGCTTGGTGATGGACACCTGTCCCTTCGCGACGACGGCGTCGAACCGGGTTCCGGTCTTCGACGCCGCGTGCAGGCCCTGGGCTTCGAGCAGCTGCCGGGCCTGCGAGACCGACTTGCCCGTCACTTCGGGGATGCGCACGTTGCCACCCGGCCCCGGCCCGAAGTACCAGCCGAAGCCCGCGCCGATGAGCAGGAGCACGACGAAGACCGACAGCGCGATCCAGCCGCGCTTGCGACGCTTCGCGGAGAGGTCGGCCAGGCGCTGTCCCGCGGGCGAGAGCACCCCGGGCTGCGCACCCGTGCGGCGCGGGCCCGGACCGGTGTTGCGGTTCCGGGTCGTGGGACGCCCGCGGTCGGGGCTGTCGATGATCGCCGTGGCATCGGTGGCCGCCGGTGCGTCGGCGGCAGCAGCACGGGCACCAGCGGCAGCAGCGCCGACACCGGCAGCGGTCCCGCCGCCGGACGGCAGGATGGCGGTTGCGTTCTCGGGCCGCAGCACGGCGGTCCGGTACTGGCCCGTGGCACGCTGCTGGTTGCCCGCCATGTGGTCGAGCATCTCGCGGGCGTCGCGCGGTCGGTCCTCGGGGTCGCGGGCGGTCGACCAGGCGACGAGCTCGTCGAGCTCGGGCGGGACGCCGGACACCGCGGCACTCGGGACGGGCACCGTGTCGTTCGCGTGCTGGTAGGCGATCTGCATCGGCTGCTCGCCCTTGTAGGGCTGTTCGCCGGTGAGCATCTCGTAGAGCATGATGCCGAGCGCGTAGATGTCGCTGCGTGAGTCGGCAGCGCCACGGGTGACGAGCTCGGGGGAGAGGTACGCGATCGTGCCGAGCAGGGCGGCCCCGGTCGCGGTGTTCGCCGTCGTCGCCCGGGCCAGGCCGAAGTCGCCGAGCTTGATGCGGCCGTCGTCGGCGAGCAGGACGTTCTCGGGCTTCAGGTCGCGGTGCACGATGCCGGCGCGGTGGGCCGAGGCGAGTCCGGCCAGCACGGCGCGCAGGATGTCGGTCGCCTGCTCGGGCGTCAGGGCGTGGTGCTCCTGCAGCAGGTCCCGCAGCGTGATGCCCGGGATGTACTCCATGACGATGTAGGCGGTGTCGTCCTCGGCGCCCTGGTCGTAGACGCCGACCAGGTTCGGGTGGGACAGCCGCGCGGCTGACCGGGCCTCTTGGATGAAGCGCTCACGGAAGGCCTGGTCGTCGGCCAGGTGCCCGTGCATGATCTTGATCGCGACGCGTCGCTCGAGGCGGACGTCGGTCGCGAGGTACACGGTCGCCATGCCTCCGCGCGCGATGCGGGAGCGGACGCGGTACCGCTGATCGATCATGCGACCGATCATCGGATCCGTGGCGGCGTTGGTGGTCATCGGCGGCATTCTACGAATCGAGACTGCACGGGACCGCACCGGCGCACCGGTCGTGACCCAATCTCGATCTTCCGGATGAGACTCAGAGGGTGGCCAGCCAGCCCTGGGCGGCGCTCGCCCAGTTGGCGTAGGCCTTGGGGTAGGCGGAGAGCTGCACGGCCTGGGCGGCGTCGGTGATGCTCATCGACGACCACCCGGGCACGTCGAGCAGCCCGCGGGTCTTGCCGACGTTCGGGTTGCTGCGACCGCCGAAGAACAGCTTCGTCGCGTACGCGGGGTCCTGCAGCTTCGCCCCACTGCCCCAGCCCTGGCTCGGCCGCTGCTGGAACAGGCCGACCGAGTCGCGGTCGCCGTGGGGCAGGTTGCGCAGGCTCGACTCCTGCATCGCGGCGGCCAGGGCCACCACGATGCCGCGGTCGGACACCCCGAGGGAGCGGCCGACGGCGACGATGGTGGCTGCGTTCTGGCGCTGCTCGGCACTCAGTCCGACGGCGGCGCTCACCGCGGCACGCGACGGCGCGGCGGCGGTCGTCGCAGCAGTGCTCGACGACGGGATGAGGAGGGTCTTGCCCGCGTAGATCGTGCTCGTGTAGGTCAGGCCGTTCGCCGACAGCAGCGAGGCGACGGAGACGTGGTGGGACGCAGCGATCGAGCCGATCGTGTCGCCCGAGGAGATCCTCACACTCGACTTCGACGAACCCGACGACGCTGCGGCCGTGGACACCGAGCCGCCACCGGACGAGCCGTGCGGCACCCGGAGCGTCTGACCGGGGTAGATCACGCTGCGCTGCGAGAGCTTGTTCGCGCTGAGGAGCGCCGTGGTCGACACGCCGACCCGCGACGCGATGCCGGACACGGTGTCGCCCGACTTCACGTGGTAGCTCGAGGTACTCGACCCCGACCCGGACCCGGACGTCGATCCGGCGCTCGTGGTCGTGCGCGCCGTGGTCACCGCGGGCGTCGACGCCAGGTGCAGCGTCTGTCCGGGGTGGATGATCGTGTTCCAGCCGAGGCCGTTGCGCACCAGGACTTCCTGCGCCGACAGGCCGAAGCGGGCGGCGATGCCCGAGACCGTGTCGCCCTGACGGACGGTGTAGGTCGTGGGGGCGGCTGCCTTCGTCGTCGCGGCGACCGTCGTGACGACGGTCTGCGACGGACGTGCGACCGCGGTGCCGAAGACCGGACGGTTGCCGACGTTGCGGTCCTGGTCGACGTGGCGCTTGTGGTTCGAGTCCGCGTCGTCGTGTCGCGGTTCGGCGTGCGCGATGGGGCCGGTCAGGCCGGCGGTCACCGCGATCGTGCCCGCGAGGACGATGGGCATGGTCGCGAACCGGGCGGATCGTGCGCGCCGGGCGGCTTCGTCTGCAGCGTTGTCCACGGTTTCTCCTGATCTCGACTGTCCCGTGCGCGTGCATGCGCGCACTCACAGGTGGCACAACGCTGGCATGGTGTGATTCCCAAGTCAACCAGAGAGCCGGATGTGGTGCGTGTGACGAATGTGACGAACGGTGCGTACTCACTCGGTGCCCCGCTCTGGCACCATGGGCGTGTGAGTGCTGCACCCGTCGACGACCTCTCCCTCTCCGAGCGCTGGCTGACCGTCCCCGAACTGGTGGACCTGTTCAGCACCAGCCCCGGCCGGATCCACCGCCTGTTCGAGGAGAAGACCCTGCTGGCGGCCCGCGTCGGTGGTGTCCTGCGCGTGCCGAGCGAGTTCCTCGAGGACCGCGAGCCCATGCCCGAGCTGCGTGGCACCCTGACCGTGCTCAGCGACAACGGCTTCACCGACGACGAGGCGGTCCGCTGGATGCTCACCGTCGACGACTCGATGGGCGTCTCGCCCATCGCGGCGCTGCGCGCCGGTCGCAAGGCCGAGGTGCGTCGCGTGGCCCAGTCGCTGCTCTAGACGCGTTCCGAGCAGACGGGAGGCCCGGTGCCAGCTGGCACCGGGCCTCCCGTCTGTCCTGGTGGTGCGTCTAGGACGACCGGCGGCTGACCGTGTCGGCCAGCGACGCGAGCTGCTCGCGTGCCGACGGCGTCAACGGCGACGCGTCGAGCGCCGCCTTCGCACGCTGCACGTGCCGGTCGATGGAACGCTCGACCGCGGCGACCGCACCGGACTCGGTGAGGGTGGCGCGGAGCATCTGCACCTGCTCCTCGTCGAGGTCGGGGTCGCCGAGGAGCTCGTCGAGCAGCTGCCGCGGGCCACTGGCCAGCGCCTTGCGGGCCGAGGCGATGAGCACGGTCCGCTTGCCCTCGCGCAGGTCGTCGCCTGCGGGCTTGCCGGTGACCTCCGGGTCACCGAACACGCCGAGCATGTCGTCGCGCAGCTGGTAGGCGACGCCGAGGGGGAGCCCGAAGGCGCGGAGGCCCTCGAGTTGGGAGTCGCTCGCCCCGGCCACCAGCGCGCCGATGACGAGCGGTGCTTCGATCGAGTACTTCGCGGACTTGAAGACGATGACGCGCTGGGCGCGGAGCAGGTGCTCGGACTCGTCGATGACGGGCCAGGCGGTCTCTTCGTGCACGTCGAGGTACTGGCCCGCGGTGACGTCGAGGCGCATCGCGTGGAACTCCTGGCGCACGATGCGGGCGCGCACCGGGTCGAGGAGCGCGAGGCCCTCGTCGAACACCGAGTCGCTGAGGGACAGCAGCAGGTCGCCGAGCAGCAGTGCCGAGTTCGTGCCGTACTGCCCGCGGTCGCCGACGAAGCCGGACTCCTGGTGGAGGGACTCGAACCGGCGGTGTGCTGCGGGACGCCCACGGCGGGTGTCCGAGCGGTCCATGATGTCGTCGTGCACGAGCGCCGCTGCGTGGAAGACCTCGAGTGCTGCGGCGACCGTGACGATCGCCTCGGCCGTGGTCTGACGGGAGCCCTCGGCGAGCGGGTCGAACGAGCCCGAACGGCCCGCCACCGACTGCCATCCCCAGTAGCAGAACAGCGCCCGGAAGCGCTTGCCACCGGACAGCAGATCTCGGGCGTACAGGTCGAACGGGGCGAGATCGGGGCTGATCGCGAGGAGCCGTTCACGCTGCTCGTCGAGTGCCCGGTCGATACGCGCCGATACGAGGTCCACTAATCGCGTACTCTCAGCCACAGTCCCTACCCTAGTGGAGCGGTTGGGACATAGAATCGGTCCACTCAACCGAGTGTTTTCCAGCCCGGTTGTTCAACCCCGCGTCGATCCCAGGAACAGAGGGAACCAAGATGCCGCTCTCGGAACAGGAGCAGCGCCTTCTCGAAGAGATGGAGCGCAGCCTCTACCAGAACGATTCCGATTTCGTGGCGCGTGTCACACGTCGACAGGGTCGTCCGACGTACACAGCCATCACGCTCGGAGTGCTCGGTGCACTCGCCGGCGTCGCGATCGTGATCGTCGGTCTCGTGATCAAGGCCCCGCTGCTGGGCATCCTCGGCTTCGTCGTGATGCTCGCCGGTGTCCTCTTCGCGTTGCGCCCGGGCATGCGTGCCCCGAAGGCGAAGCCCGCTCGGCCGGGTGCTCCGGCGTCCGGTGGTTCGGCTCGTCCGGCGAGCGGCGGCGGCGGTGGCTCGTTCATGGACCGCATGAACGACCGCTGGGACAAGCGGAACGACCAGGGGCAGTAGCAGCCCTCCACACTCCTCCCTCGTGACGGGGCCGGCCTTCGGGTCGGCCCCGTTTCGCGTTCCGGGGGCGGGCAGGATCGGGCGGGGCAGGTTCGTGCGCGCGCGAGTGGTCACGACATGCCGCGCGGTGGTTGCCCGGGGGCCACGAACTGTCGGCTGTGGTCCGCGCGAGCGACGGTTCGTGACCACTCGGCGTCGCGGCGGCAGCGCGTCGTGACCGTGCGCTGACCGGCGGCCGGCCGTGGTGGAGCCGATCGTGAGCCTCGGCGCGCCACGGGACGCTCCACTGGCTGCGAAAGTCCTCCACTTTCCTCCACGCCCACCTCTCCCGCCCAGATCCCCGGCATGACGGGCATCCGCCACCGCTGTCCGGGCTTCGGCGCTGCCGAAACGGCCCCAAAAGGGGTGCCACGGGGCGAAAAGGGAGCGGAATCCTGGCCGAGGGGAGGGCAGTGGAGTAAAGTGGGGCTTGCAACGGTCCGGTGGAGCGGAGGGGAGGCCCGACGTGCTGCTCGGTACTCATGCCCCGAAGCTCGACGAGAAGGGTCGCGTGATCCTCCCCGCCAAGTTCCGGGACGAACTGTCCGGGGGACTCGTGATGACCCGCGGCCAGGAACGCTGCGTCGTGGTCTTCAGTGCCCGGACGTTCGAGGAACTCCACGAACGCATCCGGACCGCACCGATGACGTCGAAGCGCACCAGGGACTACATGCGCCTGTTCCTCTCGGGGGCCAGCGCCGAACAGCCCGACAAGCAGAACCGCGTGACGATCCCGCAGAACCTCCGTGAGTACGCGGGGCTCGAGCGGGACCTGACGGTCATCGGCAGCGGTGACCGTGCCGAGATCTGGTCGACCACCGCGTGGGAGGCCTACTACGCCGAAGCCGAAGAGGCGTTCGCCGACAACGACGAGGAGGTGATCCCGGGGATCTTCTGATCCGTGGATCGGGACTCCCAGCCGTGAAGCCCTGACATCACTTCCCCGATGTCAGGTCGCATGGATGGGGATCCGGACCCGCGGCCCGGAAGACGAGGGGCTGCACATGGCCGACAACGACAACGGGACACCACGCTTCCCGCACACGCCGGTGATGCTCGAGCGCATCGTCGACCTGTTCACGCCGACGCTCGACGGACCGGGCAAGGTCGTCGTCGACGCCACGCTCGGCATGGGCGGACACTCCGAGGGGCTGCTCGAGCGG
Organism: Curtobacterium sp. PhB128; assembly: GCF_004340725.1. Classification (NCBI taxonomy): domain Bacteria; kingdom Bacillati; phylum Actinomycetota; class Actinomycetes; order Micrococcales; family Microbacteriaceae; genus Curtobacterium; species Curtobacterium sp. PhB128. The sequence continues at coordinate 888,199 of NZ_SLUR01000001.1, read as the reverse complement.
TTCCCGGACCTGACGCTGATCGGTCTCGACCGTGACACCGACGCCCTCGGCATCGCGGGGGAGCGCCTGGCCCGCTTCGGCGACCGCGTCCGCCTGGTGCACACCGTGTACGACGGCATCGTCGACGCGATCGAGGGCGAGGGCTTCCGCCAGGTCGACGGGGTGCTGTTCGACCTCGGGGTCAGCTCGCTGCAGCTCGACCGGGCCGAGCGCGGCTTCGCGTACAGCCAGGACGCCCCGCTCGACATGCGCATGGACCGGACCGAGGGGCAGACCGCCGCCGACGTCCTGGCCACCTACGACGAGGGCGAACTGCGCCGCATCTTCCAGCGCTACGGCGAGGAGAAGCTCGCCGGCCGCTACGCCCGGGCCATCGTCGACCGCCGCGCGAGCGCGCCGTTCGAGATGTCGGGCGACCTGGTGCAGGTGCTCCACGACGCGACCCCGGTCGCGATCCAGCGCCAGGGCCACCCCGCGAAGCGCGTGTTCCAGGCGCTCCGCATCGAGGTGAACGCCGAACTCAGCGTCCTCGAACGCGCGATCCCGGCGGCGCTCGACGCCATCGCGGTCGGCGGTCGCATCGTCGTCGAGTCGTACCAGTCGCTCGAGGACCGCATCGTCAAGCGGGCACTGGTGGCGCGCACGAAGTCGAGCGCCCCCGCCGGGCTGCCGGTCGAGCTCCCCGAGCACGCCCCCACCTTCTCCCTGATCGTCAAGGGCGCCGAGCTGGCCGACGAGGCCGAGCGCGCCGCCAACCCCCGAGCAACACCCGTGCGCCTGCGCGCGGCCGAGCGGATCCGGAAGTGACATGAGCACGAACCTCGCACTCGTCGACCCCGCCGTCGTCCCGTCCCGCGCCCCGCGCCCGGACCGCCAGAGCCGACCGGAGCTCGTCGAGGTCACGCCGACCGCGGCCCAGCGCCGTGCACGGCCCCGCATCGGCTACGCCGTCACCGCGGTCGTCGCCCTCGGCGTCCTGCTGCTCGCCCAGCTCGGCATCAGCATGGTGCTCAGCCAGGGGGCCTACACGCTGAGCGCCCTCGGCACGGAGCAGACGAACCTGTCCCGCACGCAGCAGTCGCTGTCCGAGGAACTCCGGGTGCTCGACTCGCCGCAGAACCTGGCCCGCAACGCGCAGTCCCTCGGGATGATCGCGAACTCCACGCCGGTCTACCTCGACCCCAAGACAGGCCGGGTCTACGGCACGCCGACCCCGGCGGTCGCCGACCAGGCCACCGCAGCGACCTCGAACCAGGTGCCGAACTCCCTGCTGAACGACGTCCCGCTCGCTGCGAAGCAGGGCGACACGTCGACGAGCAAGGAGACGGGCTCGACCACGGGCAGCACCAGTACCGACGCGAAGGCCGACGACACCGCCGGCAACAGCACCGCCGGCAGCACCACCGGCACCGCCGCGTCTGAGAAGACGAGCGGCGCCAGCGCGTCGGACGGGGGTTCCTCGAAGTCCTCCGTAGAGTCCGACGCGAACCAGCTCCAGGCGCCCTCCACCCGGTGACCTGCGGGTCTGAACCACCCTCAGCACCATCCGGGAAGGACCGCACCGCGTGACGAAGACGATCCGCAACCGCCGACTGCGCTACAGCATCGTGATGATCGCCGTGATCGCCCTGGTGGGTGTCTTCGTGGTCCGCCTCGTCGACATCCAGGTCGTGCAGGCCTCGGCCCTCAACGAGCAGTCGACGCAGAAGCGCAGCATCCCGGTGACGATCTACGGCACCCGCGGGTCGATCGTCGACCGCAACGGCACGGAACTCGCCGACAGCGTCACCCGGTACAACATCACCACCGCCCCGCGCCTGGTCAAGGCCTTCAAGGGCAAGCTCGGCGGGACCCGGGTCAAGGACATCAGCGTGTCGACGGCGCTCACCGCCCTGGCGAAGGCCTCGGGTGGCGACGTCGCGACCATGCGGAAGAACATCGCCGCGAACCCGAAGTCGGACTTCGCGTACCTGGTCAAGGGCCTCGACGTGAAGCACTACGAGGCCGTCACCGACCTCGGCATCCCGTGGATCTACAAGGAGCAGCAGGCGTCGCGGGTCTACCCGACGGGTGCGACCACGGGCAACGTCACCGGGTTCATGGGCACCGACGGCGCACAGGCCGGCCTGGAGTACGCCTACAACAAGTGCCTCGCCGGCACGAACGGCTCGGAGACGTACGAGCGCGGCGAGGACGGCGTCCAGCTGCCCGGCAGCACCGTGACGAAGAAGCAGGCCAAGGACGGCGGCACGCTCGTGACGACGATCGACAGCGACCTGCAGTACATGGCGCAGCAGACCATCGCGTCCGCCGCGAAGACCCTGCAGGCGGCGTCGGCGACGGCCACGGTCACGAGCGTGAAGACGGGCGAGCTGCTCGCGGTCGCCGACTACCCGACGGTCGACCCGAACGACGTCGACGCTACGACCGACAAGGGGGCGTTCGGCTCCCGTGCGCTCACCGACTCCTACGAGCCCGGTTCGACGATCAAGGCCGCCATCGCCGCCGCCCTGATCGACCAGGGCAAGTCGAGTCCCACCGACCAGGCGGTCGTGCCGTACTCGCGCACCTTCCCCTGGGGCGGCACGATCCACGACTCCGAGTTCCACGAGACCGAGAACCTGACGCTGACGGGCATCCTGCAGAACTCGTCGAACGTCGGCATCACCGAGCTCGGCGCGCGGCTGACGGCGCAGCAGCGGTACGACTACATGCAGAAGTTCGGACTGTTCGAGCCGGAGTCGGCGATCGACTACCCGGGCCAGCCGTCGATGGACTACGGCTCGAGCCCGAACTGGGACCAGCAGACGAACATCAACTCGATGTTCGGCCAGGGCATCTCGACGACCGCGGTCCAGGTCGCCAGCGTGTTCCAGACCATCGCGAACGACGGTGTCCGGATCCCGCCGCACTTCGTCAAGGGCTGCACCACCTCGGACGGCAAGACCATCGACGCGCCCGACGTGCAGAAGCAGCGCGTCGTGTCCGCCGACGCTGCGACCCAGGTCACCGACATGCTCCAGAGCGTGGTCACGGGCGGCACGCTCGTGGGCATGAAGCCGATCTCGGGCTACAACATCGCCGCGAAGACCGGTACCGCCGAGGTGGCCGAGGGCTCGAAGGGCTACGGCGGTCAGCGCATCACCTCGGTGGCCGGAATGGCACCCGCCGAAGACCCCCAGTATGTTGTCACGGTGACGTTCACGAAGCCGCAGACCAACAAGTGGTCGAGCGGAGCGGCTCCGGCGTTCCGCACACTCATGTCCCAGGTGCTCGAGAAGTACCGAGTAGCCCCCTCCGCGTCCGAGGCGAAGCTCTACCCGTCCACGTGGTGAGGAAGAAGGAACACTTGTCCGCACGGATCCCCCCGGTCCTCCGGCCCGAACACCCGACCCCGAGGGCGGTCGCCGAACTCGCGAACGCGTTCGGCCTCCGCGTCGTCGGTTCCCTCGACGCCGTCGAGACGACCGGTGTCACGCTGAGCGCCGCCGAGGTGCAGCCGGGTGACGTCTTCGTCGGCGTGCACGGTGCGAACCGGCACGGCGCGGAGTTCTCCGCCGAGGCCGCCGAGCGCGGTGCCGTCGCCGTCCTGACCGACGACGCGGGCGTGGAGAGCGCACGAGCGGCCGGCTTGCCGGTCCTCGTCGTGGACGACCCCCGTGCAGCCCTGGGCGACGTGTCCGCCTGGGTGTACCGCACCCACCCGGACGAGGCCACCGACCTGCCGCAGCTGTTCGCCGTCACCGGCACGAACGGCAAGACGAGCACGTCGTACATCCTCGAAGGGATCCTCAAGCAGCTCGGCCTGGTCACCGGCCTGAGCTCGACCGCCGAGCGCCACATCGGCACGCTCAGCGTGACGAGCCGCCTCACCACGCCCGAGGCCAGCGAGATGCACGCGCTCCTCGCCCGGATGCGCGAGAGCGAGGTGCGCGCGGTCGCCGTCGAGGTGAGCGCGCAGGCCCTCAGCCGTCACCGGGTCGACGGCATCGTCTTCGACGTCGCGGCCTTCACGAACCTGTCGCACGACCACCTCGACGACTACGCCGACATGGAGGAGTACTACCAGGCGAAGCTCCCGCTGTTCCAGCCCGAGCACGCCCGTCGCGGCGTCGTCTCGCTGGACACCGACTGGGGCCACCGCGTGGTGCAGGACTCCCGCATCCCGGTCACGACGATCACCGTGCACCCGGACGTCGAGGCCGAGTGGCACGTCGACATCGTCGAGGCGCACGCCGCGTACACCGAGTTCCGCCTGACCGGTCCCGAGGGCCGCGAGCTCACCACCCGTGTGCCCCTGATCGGCTGGCACATGGCCGCGAACGCCGCACTGGCGATCGTCATGCTGGTCGAGGGCGGTTTCGAGCTCGGTGCCATCGCGCACGCGCTCGACAGCAACCACCGCCGCTACCCGGACGAAGACGACCGCGACGAGCACGAGGCCCGAAGCGACCGTGACCGCGACGGCGCCGTGCGCCGCGTCTCCGCCATCGAGTGCTACCTTCCCGGCCGGACCGAGCGCGTCTCGGGCGAGCACGGCCCGAGCGTCTACGTCGACTTCGGCCACAGCGCCGACGCGTTCGAGAACACCCTCGCTGCCGTCCGGCAGTTCACCTCCGGCAAGGTCCTCATGCTGTTCGGCGCCGACGGCGACCGCGACACCACGAAGCGCGGCGACATGGCCCGCGTCGCGGCGGCCGGCAGCGACATCCTCGTCGTCACCGACCACCACCCCCGCTTCGAGGACGCCGCGTCGATCCGGAAGACCCTGGTCGACGCCGCGCGCGAGGCGTTCCCGGACCACGAGCTGCACGAGGTGAGCCCGCCCGAGGCCGCCATCCGCCTGGCCGTCGGTCTGCTCGGCGAAGGCGACTCCATCCTCTGGGCCGGCCCCGGCCACCAGGACTACCGCGACATCGCCGGGGTCCGCACCCCCTACTCGGCACGCGACGAGGCCCGTCAGGCCCTGCGCGAAGCCGGTTGGGAGCCGAACTCCGGTCCGGCCGAGGACCTCCGATGATCGCGCTCACCCTCGCCGAGATCGCCACCGCGGTCGGCGGCGAGCTGATCGGTGGTGCCCAGGCGACCGACGTCGCCGAGCCCGGCGACCTGGTGGTGGAGGGCTCGGTCGAGACCGACTCGCGCCTGGTCGGCCCCGGCAGTGTCTTCTTCGCCCTGCCCGGCGAGGTCACGGACGGGCGCCGCTTCGTGCCCGCCGCGACCGAGGCGGGTGCCGCGCTGGTCATCACGCCCGAGCGCGTCGAGACCACCGCGCCGCAGATCGTCGTCGCGGACGGCTACGCAGCACTCGCCGCGCTCGCGCACGAGGTCGTCACCCGGGTCCGGATGGCATCCGCCGACCGCGTCGACGCCGAGGGGCGTCCCGCACCGCTCAAGGTCGTCGGCATCACCGGCTCGAACGGCAAGACGAGCACGAAGAACATGCTCCGGACGATCCTCGAGCAGCACGGCGAGACCGTCGCGCCCCAGGGGTCCTTCAACAACCACGTCGGGGCACCGATCTCGATGCTCCGGGTCACGTACGACACCCGGTTCCTGGTCGTCGAGATGGGGGCCAGCGGCGTCGGCCACATCGCGGCGCTCGTCCGCATCGCCGAGCCGGACGTCGGTGTCGTGCTCAAGGTGGGCCTGGCGCACGCCGGCGAGTTCGGCGGCATCGAGGCGACGCAGCGCGCGAAGTCCGAGATGGTCACCGACCTGCCCGCCTCCGCGACCGCGCTGCTCAACGTCGACGACGACCGGGTCGCGTCGATGCGCGGCCTGACGGCCGCCCAGGTGGTCGGCTTCGGCACGTCGGCGGATGCCGACTACCGCATCACCGGCATCGAGACGGACCGCAGCGGCACCCGCTTCACCCTCACCGCGCCTCCCGTCCCCGTAGGCGACCCGTCTGCAGACGGAGGCCGAACGGGAGGCCCGGATCACGTGGACGTGCGCCTCGCGATCCTGGGTGAGCACCACGCGATGAACGCGGCTGCCGCCCTGACGGTCGCCCACCGCTGGGGCGTCCCGCTCGCCGACGGCGCCGCGGCGCTCGCGTCGATGACGCGCGCCGAGCGCTGGCGCATGGAGCTGCTGCAGGGCGGCCCCGAGGGCGTCACCGTGATCAACGACGCCTACAACGCGTCGCCGGACTCGACCGCAGCAGCGCTGCGGACCCTGGCGCAGATCGTGCGCCCGGGGGAGCGGACCGTCGCCGTGCTCGGCGAGATGGCCGAGCTCGGCGAGTTCTCGACCGAGGAGCACGACCGCATCGGTCGGCTCGTCGTCCGTCTCGGCATCGGTCAGCTCGTGGTCGTCGGCCGCGGCGCGATGCCCATCCACCAGGCCGCCACCCTCGAGGGATCGTGGGACGGCGAATCGGTGTTCATCGAGGACGTCGACGACGCCGTCCGGTCACTCCAGGACATGCTCCGCCCCGGCGACGTGGTCCTGGTCAAGTCCTCGAAGTCGGCCGAACTGCGATTCCTCGGCGACCGCCTCGGAGGTGTCACCGAATGATCGCGCTCCTCATCGCCGGCGCTACGTCGCTGGTGTTCACGTTGCTGCTCACCCCGTTCTTCATCAAGCTGTTCCACCGTCTCGGGTGGGGGCAGTTCATCCGTGACGACGGTCCGCAGTCGCACCACACCAAGCGCGGCACCGCGACGATGGGCGGCATCGTCCTCATCATCGGCGCCGTGATCGGCTACTTCGTCGGCCACCTGGTCGGACGTGACTCGATCACCCTGTCCGGCCTGCTCGTGCTGTTCCTCATGGTGGGGCTGGGCTTCGTCGGGTTCATCGACGACTTCCTCAAGGTCCGGCGCCAGCGGAGCCTCGGGCTCGGCGGGTGGGCCAAGGTCCTCGGCCAGGTCATCGTCGGCGTCATCTTCGCCACGGTCGCCCTGGTGGTGCCGACGTCGAACGGCAAGCCCCCGGCGTCGACCATGATCTCGGCGATCCGGGACATCCCGTGGCTCGACTTCATGGCGCTCGGCACGGTCATCGGCACCGTGCTGTTCCTGGCCTGGATCGTGCTGCTCACGGTGTCGACGTCGAACGGCGTCAACGTCGCGGACGGGCTCGACGGTCTCGCGACCGGCTCGAGCATCCTGGCGATCGGCTCGTACGTCATCATCGGCTTCTGGCAGTCCAACCAGATCTGCGGCGGCGCCCGTCTCGACGCGAGCACGGAGCACGCCTGCTACACCGTGAGCAACCCGCTCGACCTGGCGGTCGTCGCGGCCGCGGTCTGCGGAGGGCTCATCGGGTTCCTCTGGTACAACACCTCGCCGGCGCAGATCTTCCTCGGCGACACCGGTTCGCTCGGCCTCGGTGGTGCGCTGGCGGGTCTCGCGATCCTCAGCCGCACCGAGCTCCTGCTCATCCTGATCGGTGGCCTGTTCTTCATCGTCACCGGCTCGGTCATCCTGCAGCGGGCGTACTTCAAGATCACCCACGGCAAGCGGATCTTCCGGATGAGTCCGCTGCACCACCACTTCGAGCTGAAGGGGTGGGCCGAGGTGACGGTCGTCGTCCGGTTCTGGATCATCGCGGGGCTCTTCGTCGCCGCGGGGGTCGGCCTCTTCTACCTCGAATGGATCGCACGCGTTGGTTGACCCGGTGTCCACGTCCTCCCGTCTCCAGTCCCTCGACAGCTGGTACTCCGAGGGGTGGAAGGGCCTGAACGTCGCCGTCCTCGGGCTCGGCGCGACCGGGTTCTCGGTCGCCGACACCCTGGTGGAGCTCGGCGGTGCGGTCACGGTGTACTCGTCCGACGCGCCGTCGGACAGCGTCGACCTGCTCGACGTCATCGGTGCGCGCTTCGTGCAGACGACGCTCGACGCCGTGCCGGCCGCGCTGCAGGAGCAGGCACCGGACGTCGTCATCGTGTCGCCCGGCCTGCCGCCGCACAACGCGACCGTCGAGTGGTCCGTCCGGAACAGCACGGTCTGGGGCGACATCGAGCTCGCCTGGCGCGTGCGCGACAAGGTCGTGCGCGGTCCGGTCGCGGCACCGTGGATCACGATCACGGGCACGAACGGCAAGACCACCACGACGCAGCTCACGACCGCGATGTACGAGGCCGGCGGCCTGCGTGCCGTGGCCTGCGGCAACATCGGCGTGCCGGTGCTCGACGTCGTCCGCGACCCGGACGGCTACGACGTGCTCGTCGTCGAGCTCTCCAGCCACCAGCTGCACTACATGGCGACCTCGGGCGACGGCGCGGTCGTGCCGCTCGCGAGCGCCTGCCTGAACATCGCCGACGACCACCTCGAGTGGCACGGCTCCGCCGCGGCGTACCGCGCCGCGAAGGCCAAGGTCTACGAGCGCACCGTGATGGCGTGCGTCTACAACACCGCCGACGACGTCACGCGCGACATGGTGCAGGACGCCGACGTCGTCGAGGGCTGCCGTGCCGTCGGCTTCACGCCGGGGGTGCCCGCCCCCGGGGACGTCGGCATCGTCGAGGACGTCCTGTGCGACCGCGCCTTCAACGAGGACCGTCGGAACAGCGCGCTCGAGCTGTCGACCCTCGCCGACCTCGAGGTCGCCGGGCTCGCCAGCCCGCACATGACGATGAACGTCCTGGCCGCCGCGGCCCTCGCCCGTGCCGGCACCGTCCAGCCGAGTGCGATCCAGTCCGCCGTCCGGGCCTTCCGCGCCGACCACCACCGCACGGAGCTCGTGGCCGAGTCGGCCGGCGTCGCGTGGGTGGACGACTCGAAGGCCACGAACCCGCACGCCGCCACCGCCTCGCTCGCGTCGTTCGACACCGTGGTGTGGATCGTCGGCGGCCTGTTCAAGGGCGTCGACGTCGACGGGCTCGTCGCACGCTTCGGCCCCGAGGTCCGTGCCGTCGTCGTGATCGGCACCGACCGGACCCCCGTCCTGGAGGCATTCGCGCGACACGCGTCCGGGGTGCCGGTGCTCCAGGTGGAGACGACGGACACTGATCAGGTCATGCCCGAGGCGGTCCGGCATGCCGCATCGGTCGCGAGGCCGGGCGACACGGTCCTCCTCGCCCCGGCGGCTGCGTCGTTCGACCAGTTCGGCTCCTACGCCGACCGGGGGCGTCGTTTCGCGGCGGCGGTCCACGAGCACCTGGGAGGCAACGCCGATGGCGACGACGGATCTTCCGAACAGTCGTAGCACGCCGGCGACGGGCAACCCGCGTCGCACGAACGGTGCACTCGTCGCCGTCAAGAACGTCTTCGTCGCCGAGTCCAGCACCTTCTACACGATCCTCGGCGTCACGCTCTTCCTGGTCGTCTTCGGCGTCGTGATGGTCCTGTCGTCGTCGAGCGTCGAGCAGTACGCCGCGACGCACGACTTCTTCGGTGCAGCGTCCCGCCAGGGTCTGTACGCGGTCCTCGGCGTCCCGCTCATGCTCGTCGCGAGCCGAATCCCGACACGGCTGTGGCGGAAGTGGGCGATGCGGTTGCTCGGTGCCGCCCTCGTCCTGCAGCTGCTCGTGTACACACCGCTCGGCATCGACGTCCAGGGCAACCGGAACTGGATCGGCATCGGCTCGTTCACCGCGCAGCCGTCCGAGGTCGTCAAGCTCGGCCTGGTGCTCGGCATCGGCGCGATCATGTACGTCAAGCGCGACAAGCTCGACGACTGGAAAGAGGTCTTCATCCCGATCGGGATCGCCTCGCTCCTGTCGCTCGGCCTCGTGATCCTCGGTGGCGACCAGGGCACCGCGATGATCATGCTCATCCTGGTCCTCGGTGCGCTCTACGTCGGCGGGGCCCGCGCCCGGCACCTGCTCGTCGGCCTGGCGGCGATGGCGGTCATGCTGCCGTTCGTCACGATGGCGTCGTCGTCCCGTCAGGTGCGCATCAGCGCGTGGCTGTCCGGCTGCACCGACTCGAACCAGTACGCCGACCTGTGTTGGCAGCCCGTGCACGGCATGTGGGCGCTGGCGTCCGGTGGCGTGTTCGGCGTCGGACTCGGCAACTCCAAGGCGAAGTGGTCGTGGCTGCCCGAGGCGGACAACGACTACATCTTCGCGATCATCGGCGAGGAGCTCGGCCTGATCGGCGCCGTCGTCGTGCTCGCCCTGTTCGTCGTGCTCGCCGTCGGCATGATCAAGATCATCCGGCAGTCCCGCGACCCGTTCGTGAAGACCGTCACGGGCGGCATCCTGGCGTGGATCATCGGCCAGGCGCTCGTGAACATCGCCGTGGTGCTCGGCCTGCTGCCGGTCCTCGGCGTCCCACTGCCGCTGATCTCGGCCGGCGGGTCCGCGCTCATCATGACCCTGGTGGCGATCGGCGTCGTGCTCTCGTTCGCCCGAGACCTGCCCGGGAAGAACGACCCGCGCACCACGAACCCGCCCCTCGACAGCACCACCACGAACGGACGACTCCGGTGAGCAAGTACCTCTTCGCCGGCGGGGGCACCGCCGGACACGTCAACCCCCTGCTCGCGGTCGCCGACCGGCTGACCGAGCGCGAGCCGGATGCCGAGGTGCTCGTCCTGGGCACCGCCGAGGGCCTGGAGTCCCGCCTGGTGCCGATGCGCGGCTACGAGCTCCTGACGATCCCGCGCCTGCCGTTCCCCCGGAAGCTGAACGGCGCGGCCCTGCGCTTCCCGCAGCGTTTCGCCGCGGCCGTCAAGCGCACCGAGCAGATCATCCGCGAGCACGAAGTCGAGGTCGTCCTCGGCGTCGGCGGCTACGCGGCGGCGCCGGCGTACATCGCGGCCCGGCGCACCGGCACCCCGATCGTCGTGCACGAGCAGAACGCGAAGCCGGGGTTGGCGAACCGCCTCGCGGCCTTCCTCACCGAGCACGTCGGCCTGACCTTCTCGAACACCCGACTGCGGCACGGCCGGGTCGTCGGCATGCCGCTCCGGCGCGAGATCGAGTCACTCGACCGCCGTGCGAGCCGTACTGAGGCCCTCGCCGAGTTCGGGCTCGACCCGGCTCGCCCCGTGCTCCTCGTCACAGGTGGTTCCTCGGGCGCCCGCAGCATCAACCGCACGATCAACAAGTCGGCGGCGACCATCGTGGGCGCCGGCTGGCAGGTCCTGCACGTCGTCGGGGCGGCGTCCGACATCGGTCCGAGCGACCTCGACGGCTACCACGTGCTCGCCTACTGCGACCGGATGGACCTGGCGTACGCGGCGAGCGACTTCGTCGTGTCCCGCTCCGGCGCCGGCATGGTCTGCGAGCTCACCGCGGTCGGGCTGCCGAGCGTGCTCGTGCCGTACCCTGTCGGCAACGGCGAGCAGCGGCACAACGCGAAGGACGTCGTCGACGTCGGGGGAGCAGTGCTCGTGGCGGACGGGGAATTCGACCCCGACTGGGTGACGTTCCAGCTCCTGACGATCCTGCAGGACCGGGCCCGCATCGCGGACATGACGGTCCGGGCGGGCAGCGTCGGACACCGCGACGGCGCGGACCGGATGACCGACCTCGTCCTGGACGCAGCACGAGGCACCGAACGAGGTGCCGCACGAGGAACCGCACGAGGCAACGGCGCCGCCAGCACCACGGAGGAACCATGACCATCAAGCCGGACCTGACGCAGCCGATCCCGGACGACCTCGGCACCGTGCACTTCGTCGGCATCGGCGGCGCCGGCATGAGCGGCATCGCCCGGATGTTCCTCGCCGCCGGCCACCGCGTGACGGGCAGCGACTCCCGCGAGACCGAGACGACGGGCATCATGCGCGACCTCGGCGCCGGGGTGCACATCGGCCACGACGCCGCGAACGTCGGTGACGCGGACACGATCGTCGTCACGAGCGCGCTGTGGCCGGACAACCCCGAACTGCTCGAGGCGCAGCGCCGCGGCCTGCCGGTGCTGCACCGGTCCCAGGCCCTCGCCGCCCTCATCGCCGGGCACCGCCTCGTCGCGGTCGCCGGCGCGCACGGCAAGACCACCTCGACCGGCATGATCGTCACCGCGATGGTCGAGCTCGGCCTCGACCCGAGCTTCGTCAACGGCGGCGTCATCCAGTCGCTCGGCACGAGCTCGGCGCCGGGCTCGAGCGACCTGTTCGTGGTCGAGGCCGACGAGTCCGACGGTTCGTTCCTGCTCTACGACGTCGCCGTGGCCCTCATCACGAACGTCGACGCCGACCACCTCGACCACTACGGCAGCGAGGAGGCCTTCACCGAGGCGTTCGTCGAGTTCGCCGCGAAGGCGAGCGAGCGCGTCGTCATCTCGAGCGACGACGCCGGCGCGAAGACCGTCACGGCGGGCATCCGCGCGCGTGCCGACGCCCCCGAGGTCGTCACCTTCGGCGAGGCCGTCGACGCCGATGTGCGCATCGAGCGGATCATCGAGTCCGCGGGCGTCGAGGTCGCGTTCCGCGCCGGCGGCGAGGCACACCACCTGACCCTCCGCGTGCCGGGCCGGCACAACGCGATCAACGCCGTCGGTGCCTTCGCGGTCCTGACCGGTCTGGGCGTGAGCGCCGCCGACGCGATCCGCGGGCTCGAGGCCTTCGGCGGCACCCAGCGCCGCTTCGAACTGCACGGTGTCGAGCGCGGGGTGTCGGTCTACGACGACTACGCGCACCACCCGACCGAGGTCGCCGCGGCGCTCAAGGCCGCCCGCAACGTCGTCGGCGACGGCCGCATCATCGCCATCCACCAGCCCCACCTGTACTCGCGCACCCGTCTCATGGCCGGTGACTTCGCGCGGGTCTACGAGGAGCTCGCCGACCACACGGTCGTCCTCGACGTCTACGGCGCGCGCGAGGACCCGGAGCCCGGGGTCACCGGTGCCCTGGTGCAGGAACGCTTCGCCGACCAGTCCCGCGTGGAGTTCCTGCCGGACTGGGACGAGGCCGCCGCCCGTGCCGCCGCGGTCGCCCGCGACGGCGACATCATCATGACGCTCAGCTGCGGTGACGTGTACCGGATCATCCCGCAGGTGCTGGGAGCGTTGGGCCGGTGAGGCGACCCGAGGGGTTCGACGAGGGGGACGCCCGCAGGGACGCCCCGGTCGAGGGCGCCGACGCGCCCCGGCAGCGTCGTGGCCCCTCGATGCCGCGGCTCCCGTTCCGCGGGCGCACACCCGACGACCGGGAGGCCCGTCCCACGTCCGACGAGTCCGCTGCGGTCGACGAGGCCCCGGCCGTCACTCCCGCACCCGGTTCCTCCGAATCGCGCCCCCCAGCGGTCGGTGCGCCCCCGAGCACCGGGGCGCGACGGCCGTCCGCGGGCGCGGAACCGACCACCGATGCCGCAGACTCGACGCGCGACCGCGTCGGCGCCCTCGCGGGCGCGGCCGGCCGCCGCGTCGGCGCCGGCTTCGGTGCCGTCGCCGACCGCCTGCGCGAGTACACACCGGACGAGGAGCACCGCGACCCGCGCCCCGACGCGGGCAACGCGCCCCGAGGAGACGGGGCGCAACGACCGTCCGGGGGCGCGGCGGGCAGTGCACGCGACCACGACGCGACCGTGACCGACGTGCTCGACGCGGGCAGTGCCTCCCGGCCGGTCCAGCACGACGACGCACCCATCGGTGCCGGCGTCCGCGCTGCCGAGACCGCGCGTGAGGCGCGCATCGCGAAGCGTCGCCGTCGCCTGCTCGAGCGCGCCGAGGTGCGGCGGTTCACCCGGCGCAGCCGCCACCGTCGTGCCGCGTGGATCACCGCGGCCGGCATCGTGCTCGTGCTCGGCGTCTCGATCCTGGTGGCGGTGTTCTCGCCGCTGATGGCCCTGCAGACGATCGAGGTCAAGGGCACCAACCGCGTCGACGAGACCGCGCTGCGGCAGGCCCTGTCCGACCAGATCGGCACCCCGCTCGCGCGGCTCGACTTCGACGAGATCAAGCAGGACATCGCCGGCTTCCCGCTCATCGAGAGCTACGTGACCGAAGAGGCCCCGCCGCACACCCTCGTCGTGACGGTGACCGAGCGCACGCCCGTCGTGGCCGTGAAGTCCGGCAGCTCGTTCGACCTCGTCGACCCGGCCGGCATCGTCGTGCAGTCGTCCCCGCAGCGTCCGGCCACCATGCCGCTCGCCGACATCGCCCGTGCGCGCCTCGGGTCCTCGAGCTTCCGCACGATGACCGAGGTCGTGCTGGCGCTGCCGTCGACCGTCCGGTCGCAGGTCACGCGGGTCGCCGGGTCCACCGCGGACGACGTGACCCTGACGCTCAAGGACGGCTCGACCGTCGTGTGGGGGAGCCCCGACGACTCCGAGGCGAAGGCCGCGCTGCTCGCCGCCCTGGTGAAGGACCACGCGGCGCGGAACCCGGGCGTCGTGGTCGAGTACGACGTGTCCGCACCGGACAACGGCGTGATCCGTGCGAAGGACTGAATTGCCGACCTGATCGGCGACACGCGGCGTGGCGGGGCGACAGTGCGCGGAACCCACCCGTAGCGTCGAAGCCAGCACTACATCTACCAGCATTGCCCCTGAACTTCAAGTAGAGGTTGAGGGTTCAACCGGAGGCCTGACTGACGTGACCACGAACCACAACTACCTCGCCGTCATCAAGGTCGTCGGTGTCGGCGGCGGCGGCGTCAACGCCGTCAACCGGATGATCGAACTCGGCCTCCGTGGCGTCGAGTTCATCGCGATCAACACCGACGCGCAGGCGCTCCTGCTCAGCGACGCCGACGTCAAGCTCGACGTCGGCCGCGAGATCACCCGCGGCCTCGGCGCCGGCGCGGACCCCGAGGTCGGCCGTCGTGCCGCCGAGGACCACGCCGAGGAGATCGAAGAGGCCCTCGCCGGTGCCGACATGGTCTTCGTCACCGCCGGTGAAGGCGGTGGGACCGGCACGGGTGGTGCGCCCGTCGTCGCCCGCATCGCCAAGTCGATCGGCGCCCTCACCATCGGCGTCGTCACGAAGCCGTTCAGCTTCGAGGGCAAGCGTCGCCAGTCCCAGGCCGAGAACGGTGTCGCCGGGCTCAAGGACGAGGTCGACACGCTCATCGTCGTGCCGAACGACCGCCTGCTCGAGATCAGCGACCGCGGCATCTCGATGGTCGAGGCCTTCGCCACGGCCGACCAGGTGCTCCTCGCCGGCGTGCAGGGCATCACCGACCTCATCACCACCCCGGGTCTCATCAACCTCGACTTCGCCGACGTCAAGTCCGTCATGCAGGGTGCGGGCTCCGCGCTCATGGGCATCGGCTCGTCGCGCGGTGCCGACCGTGCCATCAAGGCCGCCGAGCTCGCCGTCGCGTCCCCGCTGCTCGAGGCCTCGATCGACGGAGCGCACGGTGTGCTGCTCTCGATCCAGGGTGGCTCGAACCTCGGCATCTTCGAGATCAACGACGCCGCGCGTCTGGTGCAGGAAGCCGTGCACCCCGAGGCGAACATCATCTTCGGTGCGGTCATCGACGACACCCTGGGTGACGAGGTCCGCGTGACCGTCATCGCCGCGGGCTTCGACGGCGGCGAGCCGGCGCAGCAGCAGAAGGAGCGTCGCTCGAGCTACGTCGACCCCGAGTCGAGCGCGACGGCTCCCGTCGCTGCCTCGACCGGTGCGATCGAGGACTCCAGCACGTCGAGCCCCTCCTGGGCCTCGCAGGAACACCAGCCGCCGGTGCAGCGCGCCGCCGACCCGGCGTTCGACGACGACGACGAGCTCGACGTCCCCGACTTCCTGAAGTAACCCCTCCTTGGTAGCAGACACGCGCCTCCCGTCCGCCTCGTCATCAGACGACGGACTGGAGGCGCGTCTCGCGTCCGTCAGAGGTGGCATCGCCGACGCGGCGCGCGCCGCAGGGCGCTCGGCCGACGACCTCACGCTGATCGTCGTCACGAAGTACCACCCGGCGTCCCTCGTCCGTGCGCTGGCATCACTCGGCGTCACCGACGTGGGTGAGAACCGCCACCAGGAGGCACAGGCCAAGGCCGCGGAACTCGCCGACCTCGACCTGACCTGGCACTTCATCGGGCAGCTGCAGTCGAAGAAGGCCCGGCAGGTCCGTCGCTACGCGCACGTCGTGCAGTCCCTCGACCGCACGACGGTCGTGGATGCCTTCGCGCCGACCGAGGCCGAGCCGGATCCACCGGTCATCGACGGGTTCGTGCAGGTCAACCTGACCGACGATCCCGGTCGCGGCGGCGTGCAACCGGACGACGTCGAGGCGATGGCCGCACGCGTGCTCGAGACCGGCACCATCCGGTTGCGCGGGGTCATGGCCGTCGCGCCGCTGGACGAGGAGCCCCGTGCGGCGTTCGCTCGGCTGCGGGCGATCTCGGACCGGGTCGTGGCGCTCGAGCCCGGCGCCACCGACATCTCGGCCGGCATGAGCGGCGACTACGCCGACGCCGTGCTCGAGGGCGCGACACACCTGCGGATCGGCACCGCAATCACGGGAAATCGGCCGGCGGCACCCTAGCCTCGTTGCAGGGCATCCACGTGCACCAACCTCCGGAGGAACCATGGCCAACCCGCTGAAGAAGACGATGGTCTACCTCGGCCTCGCCGACGAGGAACTCGACTACGAGGACGAGCAGCCGCAGCAGGCCGCGCCCGCGCGCCAGCAGGCTCCCGCCACTCCGGCCGCAGCACCGCAGGATGTCCCCGCCCCGGCGGACGCTCCCGCGGCCGCCGCAGCTCCGGCAGCGGCCCCGGCCGCCGCTCCCGCGAAGACGCACACCCACCAGCGCGGCGCCCAGGTCACTCCGCTCCGCCGCTCGCACACGACCGCACAGAAGGCGACCCCGGTCCAGGAAATGAACGAGATCCTCACCGTCCACCCGCGCGAGTACAAGGACGCCCAGTCCATCGCCGAGAGCTTCCGCGACGGGATCCCCGTCATCATCAACCTCTCGCAGATGACCGAGAACGACGCCCGACGCATGATCGACTTCGCCTCCGGCCTGTCGCTCGGCCTGTACGGCAAGATCGAGCGCGTCACCAACAAGGTCTTCCTGCTGTCGCCCGCACACGTCGCAGTGAGCGGTGAGCCGGCTGAGGTAGAGTCCGACATCGAGGCGAACTTCTTCGCCCAGTCCTGAGCCGTCCCCCGGCCACCCGCCCGTGAGCGTCGTCGCATGACGGCACTCGCCCGAGACGAGCGAGCCCCATCGTGTCCGTGATCCTAGGGATCATCTCCCTCGCCCTCCTGCTGTACTTCTTCGTCATGTGGGGGCGGTTCGCGCTCGACCTCGTGCAGAACTTCAACCGGTCCTGGCGGCCGCGCGGGGGACTGCTCGTGGTCTCCGAGTTCGTCTACACGATCACCGATCCGCCGATCCGCGCGGTCCGGCGGGTCCTGCCGCCGCTCCGCATGGGGCCGGTGGCACTCGACTTCGGCTGGACGATCGTCATGCTCGTCGTGATCATCGCTCGGGTCGTCGTCAACGGCATCGCCGTCGCGGTCTGACCCGATCCAGGTCCGCGACACGCGCCGCGCCGATGCAGTGGTCGTCGTTCCTCCCCGTCGTCGGTGTACGGTGGTCGGGATCGATGCTCGCCTCCGGCGCGGCATCCGCACCACACGTGGTGACTGGTAAGTTCGGTCACGACGCAAGTGGTTCCACACGTTCAGCAGTTCTATTGAGGTGACGGCAATGGCTTTGACGCCGGAAGACGTAGTCAACAAGCGGTTCCAGCCGACGAAGTTCCGCGAGGGCTACGACCAGGACGAGGTCGACGACTTCCTCGACGAGGTCGTGGTCGAGCTGCGTCGCCTGACCGCGGAGAACGACGAGCTCCGCCAGCGCCTGCAGGCGGCCGAGTCGGCCCCGCAGTCGGCGCAGGCCGAGCAGCCCGCGCCCGCGGCAGAACCCGAGCCGGAGCCCGTGCCGGCCCCGGTCGAGGCGGCTCCCGAGCCCGCTCCGGTCGCAGCGGCCGCCCCGGCGACCACGGTCCCGGCGGACGAGGACACCGAGGGCACCACGAACCTCCTGACGCTCGCGCGTCGTCTCCACGAGGAGCACGTCCGCGAAGGCGTCGAGAAGCGCGACGCGCTCATCGCCGAGGGCACCGCCCAGGCAGCGCGTCTCGTCTCCGAGGCCGAGGCCAAGCAGCGCCAGATCATCGCCGACACCGAGAACACGAACCGTCAGCGTGTCCAGGTGCTCGAGCAGGAGCAGCGCCAGCTCGAGGGCAAGATCGACGAGCTCCGGACGTTCGAGCGCGACTACCGCGCCCAGCTCAAGAGCTACATCCAGGGGCAGCTCTCCGAGCTCGACTCCTCGAACGAGCAGTCCGGTCTCACCCCGGCGCCGGCATCGGCGCAGGGCTTCGGCAACTGACGTTGTCGCGACCAGCATCACGAGCGAAGGTCAGTGTCCGCGCTATCGCGGCACTGGCCTTCGCCGCTGTCGTGGTGGTGGCGTTCGACCAGGTCGCGAAGGCACTGGTCGTCGCGAACCTGCCGTACGGCACCCCCGTCCCGATCCTGGGCGGGGCGCTCCAGTTCCTGTACGTCCGGAACCCCGGGGCGGCGTTCTCCTTCGCGGTGAACATGACGTGGGTGTTCTCGATCATCTCGGCGGCGGTCGTCGTAGCGATCATCATCTACTCGCGTCGGATCCGGTCGATGTGGTGGGCCGTCGTGCTCGGCATGCTGCTGGGCGGAGCGCTCGGCAACCTGATCGACCGACTCTTCCGTGAGCCCGGCTTCGGCCGCGGCCACGTGGTCGACTTCATCTCGACGCCGTGGATGATGCCGGCGATCTACAACGTCGCCGACTCGTTCATCTGCATCAGCATGGTGGTCTTCGTGCTGCTGGTGATCCTCGGCGTGAACCTCGACGGGTCCCGCACGGTCTCCGCCAAGCGCGCTGCGCAGGCGGACACGACGGAGCCGCTCGACGGCGGGGCCGCGTTCTCGTCAGCTGACGCTGCTGTCGACGAGCCGACCCGCGCCTCCAGGCCGAACGACGGCGACCGACGCGACGCGCTGGGGCACGACGCCACGTGAGCGAGTCGCGTTCTCTTCCCGTCCCCGACGGGCTCGCCGGTGAGCGTGTCGACGCCGCCATCGCGAAGCTCCTCGGGTTCAGCCGGTCGTTCGCGGCCGACGTGGTCGCCGCCGGTGGGGTCCGGGTCGACGGCGTCCCCGTCGACAAGTCCGACCGCCTGCACGCCGACTCGTGGCTCGAGGTCGAGTGGTCCCCGAAGGAGCCGCCGCGCATCGTGCCGGCGGCCGTGCCCGGGATGACGATCGTGCACGACGACGAGGACATCGTGGTCGTCGACAAGCCCATCGGCGTCGCCGCGCACCCCTCGCCCGGTTGGGACGGTCCGACCGTGCCCGGGGGCCTCGCCGCAGCTGGGTTCACCATCGCGACCTCGGGCGCCGCCGAGCGTGCGGGCATCGTGCACCGCCTCGACGTCGGCACGTCGGGGCTCATGGTCGTCGCGAAGACCGAGCTCGCGTACACCCACCTCAAGCGGGCGTTCAAGGAGCGCACGGTCGAGAAGGTCTACCACGCACTCGCGCAGGGGCACCCCGACCCGACCTCCGGCACCGTCGACGCCCCGATCGGCCGGCACCCGTCGAGCGACTGGAAGTTCGCGGTCACCGCCGACGGCAAGCCGAGCGTCACCCACTACGAGACCCTCGAGGCGTTCCGGTCGGCGACCCTGCTCGAGGTGCACCTCGAGACCGGGCGCACCCACCAGATCCGCGTGCACATGGCCGCGACCCGCCACCCGCTGGTCGGCGACACGATGTACGGCGCCGACCCGGTCCTGGCGCAGGAGCTCGGGCTGACCCGCCAGTGGCTCGACGCCGTTCGACTCGGGTTCGACCACCCGCGCACCGGCGAGTGGGTGTCGTTCCAGGCGGAGTACCCCGACGACCTGCGCCTCGCGCTCGACCGCATCCGAGCCGCTTCGTCCTGACGGGCGCGCGCGTCGCGTGGTGCGTCGTGCGTCGTGCGTCGTCGCGTCGGTCGCGTCGTCCCGCTGAGGTTCCGAAATCTCGGCATCTGGGCGCGCTGTGCGTCGGTCTGTGGAACCCCGGCGGAGCGCACGCGGCGTGTTGTGGAACCTCGGCGGGGGAGCGACGGGCGTGTCGCGCGTGACGAGCGCGTGACGCCCACCCCCGGCCGGGAGGCCCGTGGCAACGCCGCCCCGTGCCTCCCGTCCGCCACGCGCGGGCTCCACCGCCGTGGGGACACGATCTGCAGGCTTCGGGCCCGCCGAGCGACGGTTCCTGCACCCTCGCCGGGCTACGCGCGGCGTGTCGTGCGACCTCGGCGTCGGACCGCTCGGACACGCGCGGGTTTGTCCGCGGTCGCGGTTAGGCTGTTCGCGTCCCGCAAGCAGCTCGTTCGACCGGAGGTTCCGTGGCGGATTCCGACTCCTTCGTCCACCTGCACGTGCACAGTGAGTACTCGATGCTCGACGGCGCGGCCAGGCTCGGCGACCTCGTGCAGGAGACCGCTGCGCAGGGCATGCCCGCCGTGGCGGTGACCGACCACGGCAACATGTTCGGCGCCTTCGAGTTCTGGAAGGCCGCCAAGGCCGGCGGCGTCAAGCCGATCATCGGGACCGAGGCGTACATCACGCCCCGGACGCACCGCACGGACAAGACCCGTGTGCGGTGGGGCGACGGCGGTGGGGACGACGTCTCCGGTGCCGGTTCGTACACGCACATGACGATGTTCGCCGAGAACACGACGGGCATGCACAACCTGTTCCGGCTGTCGTCGAAGGCGTCGCTCGAGGGCTACTACTTCAAGCCGCGCATGGACATCGAGCTGCTCGAGGAGTACCACGAGGGCATCATCGCCACGACGGGGTGCCCGTCGGGCGAGGTCCAGACGCGCCTGCGTCTCGGCCAGTACGACGAGGCCGTCAAGGCCGCCGCCGACTACCGCGACATCTTCGGCAAGGAGAACTACTTCGCCGAGGTCATGGACCACGGACTCGAGATCGAGCGTCGGATCATGAGTGACCTGATCCGGCTGGCGAAGGACCTCGACATCCCGCTGGTCGGCACGAACGACCTGCACTACACGCACGCGCACGACGCCAAGTCGCACGCGGCCCTGCTGTGCGTGCAGTCGGGTTCGACGCTGAACGACCCGAACCGGTTCAAGTTCGACGCCGACGAGTTCTACCTGAAGTCCCCGCAGCAGATGCGGCACGTCTTCCGCGACAACCCCGAGGCCTGCGACAACACGCTGCTCATCGCCGAGCGGTGCAACGTCGAGTTCGACACCTCGGCGAACTACATGCCGAAGTTCCCGGTGCCGGCGGGCGAGACCGAGCACTCCTGGTTCGAGAAAGAGGTCGCGAAGGGGCTGGACTACCGGTACCCGGACGGCATCCCGGCCGAGGTGCAGGAGCGTGCCGACTACGAGGTCGGCATCATCAACCAGATGGGGTTCCCGGGGTACTTCCTCGTGGTCTCCGACTTCATCCTGTGGTCGAAGAACAACGGCATCCGCGTCGGCCCCGGCCGTGGTTCCGGTGCCGGCTCGATGGTCGCGTACGCGATGCGCATCACCGACCTCGACCCGATCCGGCACGGCCTCATCTTCGAGCGGTTCCTGAACCCGGACCGTGTCTCGATGCCCGACTTCGACGTCGACTTCGACGACCGGCGCCGCGGTGAGGCGATCAAGTACGTCACCGAGAAGTACGGGTCGGAGCGCGTCGCGCAGATCGTCACGTACGGCACGATCAAGGCGAAGCAGGCGCTGAAGGACTCCTCGCGCGTCCTCGGGTTCCCGTTCGGCATGGGCGAGAAGCTCACCAAGGCGATGCCGCCGCCCGTGATGGGCAAGGACATCCCGCTCACCGGGATCTTCGACAAGGACCACCCGCGCTACAAGGAAGCCGTCGACGTCCGCACCGTGGTCGAGAACGACCCCGAGGCGAAGACCGTCTTCGACACCGCGCTCGGGCTCGAGGGGCTGAAGCGCCAGTGGGGCGTGCACGCGGCCGGCGTCATCATGTCGAGCGACCCGCTCATCGACATCATCCCGATCATGAAGCGGGAGCAGGACGGCCAGGTCGTCACGCAGTTCGACTACCCGGCAGCGGAGTCGCTCGGCCTGATCAAGATGGACTTCCTGGGGCTCCGCAACCTCACGATCATCAGTGACGCCCTCGACAACATCAAGAACAACCGTGGCATCGAGCTCGACCTCGAGACCATGGGGCTCGAGGACCCCGAGGCGTACGCGCTCCTGCAGCGCGGTGACACGCTCGGTGTCTTCCAGCTCGACGGTGGGCCGATGCGTGGCCTGCTGCGCCTGATGAAGCCCGACAACTTCGAGGACATCTCCGCGCTCATCGCCCTGTACCGTCCGGGCCCCATGGGTGCGAACTCGCACACGAACTACGCGCTCCGCAAGAACGGCGAGCAGGCGATCACGCCGATCCACCCGGAGCTCGAAGAGCCCCTGGCGGAGATCCTCGGCGGGACCTACGGCCTGATCATCTACCAGGAGCAGGTCATGGCCATCGCGCAGAAGGTCGCGGGGTTCTCCCTCGGCCAGGCGGACATCCTCCGCCGCGCGATGGGCAAGAAGAAGAAGTCCGAGCTCGACAAGCAGTACGCGGGCTTCGAGAAGGGCATGCTGGACAACGGCTACTCGGCCGCGGCGATCAAGATGCTGTGGGACATCCTGCTGCCGTTCTCCGACTACGCGTTCAACAAGGCGCACTCCGCCGCGTACGGCGTCGTCTCGTTCTGGACCGCCTACCTGAAGGCGCACTACCCGGCCGAGTACATGGCGGCGCTGCTCACCTCGGTGGGCGACGCCCGCGACAAGCTCGCGCTGTACCTGAACGAGTGCCGCCGCATGGGCATCAAGGTCATGCCGCCGGACGTCAACGAGTCGATCGGCTTCTTCGCCGCTGTCGGTGAGGACATCCGCTTCGGCATGGGCGCGATCCGCAACGTCGGGTTCAACGTCGTCGACGACATCGTGAAGGCCCGCACCGACAAGGGCGCGTTCGAGTCGTTCCACGACTTCCTGCGCAAGATCCCGATCTCGTCGGCGAACAAGCGGACCGTCGAGTCGCTCATCAAGGCGGGTGCCTTCGACGAGTTCGGCGACTCCCGCCGCGCCCTGGTCGAGATCCACGAGGGCGCGGTCGAAGGCGCCGTCAAGGTCAAGCGTGACGAGGCCCACGGCAACGTCGGCTTCGACTTCGACTCGCTGTTCGCCGAGGTCGCCGAGGAATCGCCGGCCACCGGTCCGGTGTCACAGGTGCCTGACCGTCCGGAGTGGTCCAAGCGCGACAAGCTCGCGTTCGAGCGCGACATGCTCGGCCTCTACGTCTCGGACCACCCGCTCGCGGGGCTCGAGATCGAGCTCGCGAAGCACCAGTCGATCACCATCGCCGACCTCATCGCGGCCGACGACTCGGTCGAGGGCGAGACCGTCACGGTCGCGGGGCTGCTGACGAGCGTGCAGCACCGGGTGGCGAAGACGAGCGGCAACCCGTACGGCATCGTCGACATCGAGGACTTCGGCGGCCAGATCGGCGTGATGTTCCTCGGCAAGACCTACCAGGAGTTCGGTCCGTCGCTCGTGGCCGACTCGATCGTGGTCCTGCGTGGTCGCGTGAACGTCCGCGACGACGGCAAGGCCCTGCACGCGGTGAGCATGTTCCAGCCGGCGATCGGCGATGCGATGGGCTCCGGCCCGCTCACGTTGTCGCTGCCGGAGCGGCAGGCCACCACCTCCACGGTGACCGAGCTCGCGGCCGTGCTCGGACGGCACCAGGGCGAGACCGAGGTCCGGCTGAAGCTGCTGAAGGACGACGTCGCGCGCACGTTCGAGTTGCCGTTCCCGGTGAACCTGACACCCGACCTGTTCGGCGAGCTGAAGAGCCTGCTCGGGCCGCGCTGCCTGGTGTAGCGGGGGCGTGACCGTGGCCGGACACCGGATCTTCGGGACGCCCTTCGCGGGGGTCTACCCGCACTACCTGGCGAAGGTGGAGCGGAAGGGCCACACGAAGGGCGAGCTCGACGCCGTCATCACGTGGCTGACCGGGTTCGACGACGCAGCGCTCGCACGGCACCTGGCGGACGAGACCACGTTCGAGGACTTCTTCGCCGCCGCGCAGCTGCACACGAACGCGCCGCTCATCACGGGCGTGATCTGCGGCGTCCGGATCGAGGAGATCGACGACCCGCTCATGCGGCAGATCCGGTACCTCGACAAGCTCGTCGACGAGGTCGCGAAGGGCCGTCCGATGGCGAAGGTGTTGCGGACCGCGTGACCGGAGTCGGCGGGAGTGTTCCCGGCGCCGAGGTTCTGCGTGCCTTCGGGGTCGCCGGGTCCACGCCCGTGCTGCTCGCGGGTGGGCGCGGCCTGACCTGGCGTGCCGGGGGCATCGTCCTCCGGCCCCACGACGGCGTTGCGGTGACCGACTGGCGTGCCGGCGTCCTGGCGGAACTCGACCACGCAGCGGAGTCCGAGCACCCGGCCGAGTTCCGCACACCCCGCCCCGTGGCCACCCGCGACGGCAGCTGGCGGTCGGGGGACTGGGAGGCGTGGGAGTTCGTGCCCGGCGCGGCCGACGAGTCCCGCGTCGAGGACGTGATCCGGGCGGGTCGTGCCTTCCACCGCGCGATCGCCGGCCTGGAGCGGCCCGCGTTCCTCGGCACGGATCCCGATGCCGGCACGGCCGTCACCGCGGTCAGCGCCGACACCGCCGGCACCGACCCGTGGGCACGTGCCGACCGGATGGCGTGGGGCGAGGAACCGCTGCCCTCGGACCCGACCCTCGACCGGCTCGCCGCGGCGTTCCGCCCGGTCCGAGCACCGTCGCAGCTGGTCCACGGGGACCTGCTCGGCAACGTGCTGTTCGCCGACGGGCAGCCACCGACGATCATCGACTGGCCGCCGTACTGGCGTCCGGCGGGGTTCGGCACCGCGATCGCGGCCGTCGACGCGGTGTGCTGGCACGGGGTCCCGGTCGGTCGGCTCGACGCGCTCGGCGACGACGAGCCGGAGTGGCGTCAGCTGCTGGTCCGGGCGCTCGTGTTCCGCATCGCGACGCTCCACCAGCTGGGCGCGTGGGACGCGACGTGCGTCGCACGCCACCGTCCGGTGGTCGACGTGGTCGCC
Organism: Curtobacterium sp. PhB128; assembly: GCF_004340725.1. Classification (NCBI taxonomy): domain Bacteria; kingdom Bacillati; phylum Actinomycetota; class Actinomycetes; order Micrococcales; family Microbacteriaceae; genus Curtobacterium; species Curtobacterium sp. PhB128. The sequence continues at coordinate 863,214 of NZ_SLUR01000001.1, read as the reverse complement.
GTCTGACGGGAGGCCCGTGGCGGGGCCGCCACGGGCCTCCCGTCAGCAGGTGCGTCGTGTCAGGCGCCGCGCCCGGTGATCGCGCGGATCCGCGCGACGACGCGGGGGTTGCGCGCCCCGAAGCTCAGCGCGGTGAGCCGGCGGAGCGACACGGTCGCGCGGTGGACGAGCAGGCCCGTCGCCTCGGCGATGTCGGAGACGGCGTGCCACCGGGCACGGAGCGATGCCGGGTCGATCTCGGTGGCGGCCGCCATCCGGATCAGCTCGACGAGCCCCTCGCCGCCACGCCAGGAGGTGCTCTGGTTCTCGAAGCGGCGCAGGATGCGGTCGATCGCCGAGGCACGGTGGTTCGCGACGGCGTGCGACCAGCGCACGTCCTGCGACACCGGGTCGACGAGGATCCAGCGGGGGGCGTTCGCGTTGAGCGCCGAGAGCTGCGCGAACGTCGTCAGGGTGCCGAGGGCGATCGCGACGTCGAAGATCTGCCGCGGGCGACCGCCCACGGCGATGGCTGCCCCGGGGAACGCCTGCCGCGCGGTCCGGATCTGCGACTTCGCGACGATGACCGTCACGACCACGTCGTCCGGAGCGGCTTCGAGGGTGTTGAGGACTCGAGCGACGACTTCGTTCGTCAGGTCCGCCGGCAGGTGCAGGGACACGCGCACGACGTCGTCGTCGGGCAGGAACGCGTCGGCGAACACGTCGACGGCGTCGCGGTAGCGGGCGAGGAACAGGGCGACGGCGCCGGCGTAGAACGGGTACCGCTCGAGCAGGATGCGCTCGTGCTCCAGCCGGAGCGACGGGCCGCGGTCACCGCTGAAGCTCGTCGAGCCGGTGTGCAGGACGAGCGCACGGTTCGCCAGCACCGACGTGAAACCGTGCTCGTTGATGCGCAGGCAGAAGTCGTTCTCCTCGCCGTAGCCGGGGGAGAAGACCTCGTCGAACAGGCCGAAGCGGTCGACCATCTCGCGCCGGATCAGGAAGCAGAACCCCATCGCCACCGGTGACACGGTCGAGCGGGGGAGCAGGTACTTCGTGCGGCCGTGCAGCTCGCGCGTCCGGCGCGGCGGCAGCGTCGCACGCGGGTTGCGCCGGGCGTAGGGGAACGACGCGATGGTCGCGTTGTCGCTCCGCGCACACACGACACCGATCGCGTCGTCGGACGCCAGCACCGCGGTCATCTCGTCGAGGAACCCGGGCATCGGCACCGTGTCGCTGTTGAGCAGCAGGACGTCGTTGCCGGTCCGGTCGAGCTCGAGGACGGCGCGGTTGCAGTTGCCGACGAACCCGAGGTTGCGCGGGTTGCGGGTGTACTCGAAGCCGGGGTGCTCGCCGACGAGCTCGAGGACGCGGGCTTCGATCGTGTCGACGTGGGGCCCGACGTCGTTGGCCAGCAGGACCCGGTCGACCGAGAAGTCGACGGTCTCCAGCAGCGCCTGGATGCAGCGCTCGAGGCCCGGGAGGTCGTCGTAGATCGGGACGACGATCGTCACCGGACGTCGGTCGCGGCTCATCGTCGCACCAGCTTCCGCGCGACCACACCCGGTCGGGCGAGCAGTCGGCCGACCGTTCCGGAGCGGGCGCGCACCCGGTTCGCGAGCAGGCCGAGCGCGGCGCGCGCACTCGTGGCACCGAGCGACGCGTACGCGCCCGGGAGCTCGAACCAGTACCGCGCGGCCTGGGGGAGCCGGTAGCCCTCGGTGCCGACCAGCGCGACGAGGCGTGCGATCGCCGCAGCATTGTCGTGGCCTGCGCCCGTGACCGAGGCGAGCCGGTCCGGAGCGGCCGCACCGTGCCTCCTGGCCGTGTCCGGGTCGGCCGCGTACGACGCGAGCGCGTCCGCGAGGGCCGAGACGTCGTCGGCGTCCACGAGCACGCCGGTGACACCGTCGTCGACCAGCTCCGCGCTCCCGCCCTGGCGGGTCGCGACGACCGCCTTGCCCAGGGTCATGTACTCGGCCGTCGTGCGGCCGAAGGCCTCGATCGTCGACGGTGTGATGCAGACGTCCGCCGCCTGGATGAACGGAGCGGGCGTGTGCTGCTCGCCCGCGAACACGACACGGTCGGCGACGCCGAGCGCGCGGGCGCGCTCGGTCAGGCGCTGGTCCTCGCCGGGGTGCTTCCAGCTGCCGACGAAGCACACGCTCGCGGCGACGCCACGTTCGTGCAGCGCGCCGAGGGCGTCCACGACCCGGTGCTGCCCCTTCGACTCCTCGACACGCCCGAGGACCGTGATCCGGAGTCCGGGCTCGGCCTGCGGGAACGGTGCGACCGCCGGCTTCTCGTCCTTCGTGGCCAGGAGTCGCTCGGTGTCGACCGTCGGGTACGCGACGGACAGCTTGTCGGCGGAGATGTACTGCGCCAGGTGCTCGCGCATCGCCTCGGAGTTGGTGACGACGGCGCCGGACAGCAGGCCGATGTCGCCGAGGGCACCCGCGCGCCCGGTCTGGAACTGCAGCCCGTGGTCGAGGTCGCCGTACTCACGGACGAACCACGCCTGCGGGATCCCGAGGACCGCGGCGGCGAACGACGCCCACGGTGCGACGAGGGTGTTCGTGACCACCAGGTCCGGGCGCTGCCGCTCGTACAGACGGATGATGGCGTTCACCGCGGCGTAGTCGACGGTGGCGAACGCGGCACGTTCCGCGGCCGGAGCCGGCTGCGGGCTCGGCAGCGCCCACCCGCGGAACCGCAGGGCGTCGTAGGACCAGCCGCGGTCGTCGAGCGCCTCGATGAACTTGCCCTTCGGGGCCTTCGTGACGAAGGTCGGGGTCATCGTCGGATCGATCGCCAGCCAGTCCTCGACGAACCGGAGGAGGGACCGCTCCGCGCCGCCCAGGTTGACGGGCGCCGTCGAGTGGTTGGCGAAGCTGACGATCACCCATCAACTCTACTAATGATTTTCCAAGCGTTTGCTCTCTGGCCACTCGCCGCGCGCCCGCGCCACCGCGTCGAACGTGCGTTGTGCAACCAGTGTGCGAGAATGCCTCGTCCCTGAATCCCTGTGAGGAGCGCTCCGTTGCGCCCCGGAGGAGCCTGCACCCGAAGCATGACGTACCTGAACGAGCTCATGTCGTCGCGCGAGTTGCTGATGAACCTCACTGCGCGCGAGGTCAAGGGCAAGTACCGCCGCACGGTCTTCGGGCAGCTGTGGTCCCTGATCAACCCACTCGCGACGATGCTGATCTACACGATCGTGTACTCGTTCATCTTCCGGGCGCGTCTCGAGGTCGGTGACCCCAGCGGACTGAACATCTACCCGCTGTGGCTCATGTGCGGCCTGCTGCCGTGGATCTTCGCGCGCAACGTCATCAACTCGGGGATGACCTCGATCGTGGCCAACGGGTCGCTGATCAAGAAGGTCTACTTCCCGCGGATGACGCTGCCGCTCGCAGCGGTCGGGTCGTTCGGGTTCACCTGGCTGGTCGAGATGGGTGTGCTGCTGATCGCCCTCGCGATCGCGGGGTCGAACTTCTGGATCTACCTGCCGGTGATCGCGCTGACGATGGTGTTCCTCGCCATGTTCGCCGCTGGCCTCGGGCTGATCCTGTCGATCATCAACGTGCACTTCCGCGACATGCAGCACCTCGTCGGCATCGGCCTGCAGATGTGGATGTACCTGTCGCCGATCATCTACCCGCTGTCGCTCGTCGAGGACGCCGCGAACAAGGCCGGACACCCGTGGATCATCCACGTCTACAAGCTCAACCCGATCGAGCGGTTCTCCGAGGTCTTCCGGAACCTCATGTACGACAACCGACTCCCGAACTGGACCGACCTGGTCGCGTGCGCCATCGCTGGATGCGCCTCGCTCGCACTCGGCTACTTCGTGTTCTCCCGCAACGAGAAGAAGCTGGCTGAACTGCTGTGAGCGATGCTGCCGTCACCGTCGACCACGTGTCGAAACGATTCCGCATGTACAGCGAGCGCAACGACTCGCTGAAGAGCATGGTCATGCGCGGCAAGAAGTCCGTGCACGAGGACTTCTGGGCACTGAAGGACGTGTCGTTCGAGGTCCCGCAGGGCAAGACCTTCGGCCTGATCGGCAAGAACGGGTCCGGCAAGTCAACGCTGCTGAAGTGCCTGGCGAAGATCCTCTGGCCGGAAGAGGGCTCGATCACTGCCCGCGGCAAGCAGGCGTCGCTGCTCGAGGTCGGTTCCGGCTTCCACCCCGAGCTCTCCGGTCGCGAGAACGTGTTCCTGAACGGCTCGATCCTCGGGATGAGCCGCAAGGAGGTCACGCGGAAGTTCGACGACATCGTGTCGTTCTCCGGCGTCGGCCACTTCATCGACCAGCCGGTGAAGAACTACTCGTCGGGCATGTACGTCCGACTGGGGTTCTCCGTCGCGGTCGCGGTCACCCCGGACGTGCTCGTCGTGGACGAGGTGCTCGCCGTCGGTGACGCGACCTTCCAGAAGCGCTGCCGGACGAAGTTCAAGGAGATGAAGGACGAGGGCCGCACCGTCATCCTCGTCTCCCACTCGATGAGCACGGTCAAGGACATGTGCGACGAGGTGGCTTGGCTCAACGAGGGCGAGCTGAAGATGATCGGCAAGACGAACGACGTCGTCAAGGCGTACAACGAGACCGTCTGAGCGAGGGAATCCTCACCTGCTGAGCCACTCGCGGTAAGCGTTCCAATCGAAGGCGCGAGTGATGCTCTTTTTCAACACTAAGATGTTCCAGTGACTTCCGCCCCCCTGACGCAAGACGTTCGTGCGCGCGCGCGGAGGAGTCGACCGCGGTTCTCCATGCTCGATGGACTTCGTTTCGCTGCTGCCCTCGGCGTCGTTCTGTTCCACTTCACCGCTAAGCAGCACCAAGCATGGGGGCGACCAGTTCCCGAGGTCTTTCCTCACTTGCACACCTTCACGGCGCTGGGTTACTACGGTGTGCATCTCTTCTTTGTCATTTCCGGGTTCGTCATCCTCATGACCGCTTGGGGAAAGGACATACCGTCCTACGTTGCTTCAAGGATCAGTCGTCTCTATCCGGCGTACCTCGTCGCGGTTCCGACGGCTGCGGTCTTGTTGGGGGTGATCTGGCTCGAGCAGAAGCACATCACGATCTACCAGGTCGCGGTGAACCTGACCATGATGCAGGGCGCGTTCGGTGTGGACCACATTGATGGTGTCTACTGGACGCTCTGGGTGGAGCTGCGCTTCTACGTGCTGATCGCCATCCTGATGATGATCGGCATCACCAGGCAGAGAGTCCTCGCGTTCGCCGCTTTCTGGCCGGTCGCCGCAGCGTTCGTCCGCACTACTGACCAGGCGTGGCTCGCCGAGGCCCTCAACGCCGATTACGCTGCTCTGTTCTCCGGGGGCATGGCGATCTACTTGCTTTCCCGCAACCAGCGGGACCTCGCAGCGTGGTTGGTACTTGCGATGTCAGCCTTGCTGGCCATTGCAGTGCCCGGCCAGGCGAGCCAAGCCACCCTCGCGAGTTCGACAGGCGTCAGCTTCTCGGGCCACACCACGGCACTGGTCGTCCTGTCTTGCTTCGGCGCTGTCGCGGTCGTCACGTTGACTCCATTGGCGCGCGTCAACGTGAGATGGCTGACCGCACTTGGCCTCCTGACGTACCCGCTGTACTTGGTGCACGAATGGTGGGGCTGGTGGATGATCCACCTTCTCTCCGGGAAGCTGCCAGACCTTCTGGTACTTGCGATCACTCTTGCGTTCGTCGGTGGATTTGCAGTCCTGGTTTACTACTTCGTAGAAAGGCCCTTTGCGCCGCGAGTCCGATCTGCCGTGGAGAAGACCCTCCGCGGCGTCCCGACCCTCAAGTAGGAACCACTCGGTGTGCCGCTCGCGCTTGGTCACGCGGTCGGGTAGGGAACCTACGGGCTGCAGCGAGACGTCATCCAGCGATCGCCCCGGCCGTCGCTCGCCTTGCTTCCTGCCGGACATCTCCGCGGAGCGGCGTCCCAACGAGGAAGACGCCGCTCCACAAGACGGATCAGCTGCCCCCGGAGGAGATAAGTGCCTGCATCGCGCGGAACACTCGCTCGCTACTGTTCCCATCTCGGAACGGGAAGGCAGATTCTGTCCGGAGGGCGTACTGGTCCGGTTGTGTGAATGAACCGCCGGCGAGCCGCAGGAGTTCACGGACCGTCTCGGAAGCCGTGGTCGTGACCGGGCCGAATCCGTCCCTGTGGTAGTCGAAGTACCCGCGCCGGCCGATGTGGCTGCCACCGAAGAATCGGTCGATGTCGAAGTGCAAGTAGACAAGCGGAATGTCCAGTAGCGCTGCTTCAAACCCGAGGGACGAGTAATCGGTGACGACGGCGCGAGCGTGCGCGAGGACATCCTGGATGTTCTCAGTCTCGAAGTCGGTGACGCGAACGTCAGGGTGGATGGTGAAGTCGGCGAGGTACGGCTTCATATTCGGGTGCGGCATGAACACCACGTCGCAGCCTTGGTCCCTCGCAGCGGCGACGAACTCCTCGGAGGAAAGCAAGGCACTGTACTCGCGAGCGTAGTCACTTGAAGCGAACGATTCGGACCGAGACCGCATGCCGGTCAGCGGGTCCACCGCGCCGAGGAGGTAGTGCCGCCACGTCGGCATGACGACCACGAGATTTCGTTCAGTGGTCGCTGTGAACTCGCGCTTGTGGATCAACTTGTCGTGGCGCGGCATCCCTGTGAGCACCACTTCGCGATCCGTGAACGTGTAGGGGCCGTCACCAGCGATCGACTCCTGCTCGTCGACGGTAGTGGTCACGAACAGCCGGAACGGCTTGTTGTTCAGCCACCTCGACAAGTCGTAGTTGATCACGCCGTGCTGGAGGAACGTGAAGTGGTATCGCTGTCTCCCGAACCGTCGGGTCGGGAGCGGCTGGACTACTGGCTGATCCGCGTGGGAGGAGGCATAGTGGACCGCGCACATCATCAGGAGCTCCCAGTCCCTTGACCCGTGCGCGACGAGGCGGAAACCCTCCGCTTCGAGTCGGTTCCAATCAGCCGATTTCGGATGCAGGACGAACCACGCGTTCACCGAGGGGTGGTTGTCGCGGACGTACCGGTAGAGGTGTTCTGCGTTGTCGTTCGCGGCATGGATCTTGTCCATGAACACCCACGCATCGGTGAAGCGACTTCGAATCCGCTTCGAGCGGAGCTGCGCGGACATCTTGCGTTCCACGAGTGAGGTCTTCGAGAACCTGGAGCGAAGCTGTCGGAGTTCGTTACGAACGTCTGCCGCGATCCACTGCCCAGGTCTCTGGCTGTCCTGAGTGAAACGGCGGTAGACGGACCGGCGCTGCCCGGTGATGGCCGGGTCGAGCTGCGCACGTGAGAAGCTCTCGGAGACCAGACGCAGCTCGCGGTTCGACGCGAGCAGGCCACGGCCCTCGACGTAGATCTCGATACGGTGCCCGTTCGGGACCCAGAGATGGCGCCGCTTCAGGAGTTCGCGGCCATAGAACGTCAGAGTCTCCGTCGTCGCGTACGTCGGCGAGACGTCTTCCCCATTGACCACGATCCGAGTTTCAGGTGCGTCGCCGGTGAACCAGTACGTGAGGTGACTCAACTGCGCACGCTCGTCGACTTCCATCAAACGCGCCTCGACCGGTCGGTAGTCGGCCTTCTCGTAGCCCGTCAGGAGCGCGAACCGGACTGCGAACTCGACTCCCATCACGTCGAAGGATTTGATCGAGTCCTTGCTGAGTCGGGAAAGCATCTCACCGACGAGTTGATGGAACCGTGGGAAAGCGTCCGTCGGGGCGCCCGCGCTGGGAGAGTGCATCGCGCGCTCGTTCTTGAAGTACCAGAACAGGTCGTAGAGGACGGTGTTCTCGAGCCATCGCGGCAACGACCCACGTTCCTGCGCCACACGAAGGATGTCGAGGTACCCGAACTCGATCACATCGTCGTACTTCTCGCGCATCGAGTAACTGGTCTGGATCAGCGATGACTGGTCACCCCGTCGCCGATAGTGGTACTTAGCGGACGCGAGCAGGCCCACCTTGGGATCGGGCTGAAGCAACAGGTACCGAGCAATGAAGTGCGCGTCCTCGAAGTTCGGCTTGACACGTTCATCGAAACGCAGTTCCGCTTCGAGCACCCGTCCGGTGCGGAGGAAGGCCGAGGCTGCGCTCAGTTGGATCATCGGCTCAGCAGTCAGGTGGGCAATGCGCGTTCCCAGCGCGAACTTGCCCCGTAGCGGGTGCTGATCGTTGAGCTCAGTGCCGTCATTGTCGAGGTAGACGAGGTGGGAGGAGAGCAGCGCGACGTCCTTTTCCCCGTGGAGTCGGATGAACTTCAGCGCCTGGGCGAAGTAGTCGGGGTGGAGCACGTCATCGGGGTCGGGGAAGGTCAGCCATGGTCCTCGAGCGCGCAGCAAGCCCGTGTTGCGCGCCGCGGCGGCTCCACCGTTCTCTTGGCGGATCAGAACGGTGGCCTGTTCGGGGTGACTGGATGCCCATGCCTCGATGAGCGATGCGCTTTCGTCAGTCGCGCCGTCGTCCACGAAGATGAACTCGACCGCCCCCGCTGGGGCATCCTGCTGCGCGAGCGAAGCCAAGAACGCCGGAAGCCAGCGTGCGACGTTGTACGTCGGGATGACTGCGGAGATGATGGGCGCTTCGTGTTGGAACGTCTTCTCGGGCATGGATCTTTCTCGGTCGCCGACTGCGGGTCTCGGGGTTCGCGCGCGGATCGGCGAGTGCCCCAACACATGAGTCTAGGTCGAGACTGCGGTCCGCTAGGCTCCCCGAGCGACTGACAGCTGCTCACGCCGAAGATCGGCGTGCGGATGACCCGAGAGGACGAAAGCATCGTGACGACTGCGGGCAACGGGGGACGCTACGACTTCAAGATGGCGGCTGTGATCGCCGTCTACAACGTCGAACGGTACCTGCCCGAGTTCCTCGCGTCGCTCGAGGCGCAGACGATGCCGGTCGAGCAGGTTCAGGTGATCCTGGTCAACGACGGTTCGACTGACGAGAGCCTGCGGGTCCTTGAAGAGTGGGCGCACGGCCGCGCCTCGCACGTCACCGTCATCGACCAGGAGAACCAGTGGGTTGCGGCCGCCCGGAACGCGGGGATCCGGCACCTCCGAGCCCAGTGGGTGACGTTCGCCGACCCTGACGACGTCTTCGACGTCAACTACTTCGCCGAGGTCGAGAAGTTCATCGACCTCCACGGGGACGAGTCCGTGGGGATGCTCGTGACGCACCAGATGCGTCTCAATGAACGTCTCGAGCTCGCGAACACCCATCCGCTGCGCGTCAAGTTCTCCCGGGGGTCGCGCATCGTCGATCTGGCAGTGGATCCCATCATCCAGCTGGCGGTGAACTCCGCGTTCTTCCGCGTCGACCAGATCACCTCGGCGGAGATCGCGTTCGACGACCGCGTGCGCCCGGTGTTCGAGGACGCGCACTTCATCGGGCAGTACCTGCTGTCCCTCGATGACGCTCGAGTTGGGGTCCTCGCGTCTGCGAAGTACCACTACCGAGTGCGAGGCGACGGTACTTCGTTGATGGAGTCGCACTTCGACAAGCCGACCAAGTACACGAGCGTGCTGGAATTCGGGATGCTCGACCTCCTCGAACGAGCTCGGCGATCTCGGGGGGTCGTGCCGCGGTGGCTCGAGAACACCGTGCTCTACGACCTGTTCTGGTACTTCAAGAACGAGCGTGCGCTCAACTCCCCGTCGGCTCTTGCGCCCAGTGACGTGTTCGACGAGTTCCACGCTCTCGTTGCGAAGGTTCGTTCGTCCCTGACTGCCGACGCGATCATTGCGTTCGACATCATGGGAGTCGAGTTCGCAGTCAGGAAGGCGTTGCTCGACGGGTACGGAAGCTCCTCCAATCGACCGAACTACGTGAGGTTGGCCCGCGTCGACGAAGGTCCGCAGCAGGTCAAGCTGAGCTACTGGTTCAACGGGACTCGTCCGAGCGAAGAGTTTCGGGTCGACGGAGCGACCGTGCAGCCCGTCTTCGAGACGGTGCAGGAGTACGTGTTCTACGGCCGTGCCGTGATGAAGCAGCGCCATGTGTGGCTCGAGCGAGGAAGAACCACCACGGTCACTCTGGACGACGTGCAGATGCCGATCTCGACCGAGGAGTCCCTCGGACTTGAACTGAGCCTCACGCGTCACCAGCTGCATCCGCTGATCATGAAGCAGCGCGAAGCGTCCGAGCCCCGCTGGACTGACCTCGATCTGCCGGCCTCGCGGCAGGTGCGCCGCGCCGTCGGCAACGTGCTTCGCGAGGTGCGATCGGGTGCGGCACGTCGACGGGCGTCCGATGCGTTCGTCGGGCTCCGCGCGCGATCGAAGCGGTTCGGCTCAGAGTTCCGAGATGCTTGGGTGTTCATGGACCGGGACACGAATGCGAACGACAACGCAGAGCACCTGTACCGCTGGGTGAAGAATCACCACCCGGAGATCAATGCGTGGTTCGTGCTGCGACCGGAATCTCAAGACTGGCGGAGGCTGGAAGGAGAGGGCTTCCGGCTCGTGGCCTACGGAAGTTCGCGATGGAAGGTGCTCTTGCTGCACGCGATCCACTTGGCCTCCTCGCACATCGACCAGTACGTGGTCGACCCACTCGACAAGCGACGCTACGGGAAGCTGCCCTTCCGCTTCACATGGCTCCAGCACGGTGTGACGAACTACGACATCTCCCGATGGGTCAACCCCAAGCCCGTCGAGTTGTTCGTCACGGTGACGCCTCAAGAAACCGCCGCGATCGCTGGAACCGGTCCGTACTTCTTCAGCGACCGGGAAGCGGTCCTCACGGGCTTCCCGAGGCATGACGAACTCATCAGGAAGCGCAGCGAGGTCCCCGACGCGGACCGCGACCTGCTGTTGATCATGCCCACGTGGCGCAAGAAGCTCGCCGGCAGGCAGATCGCCGGGAGCAACGAGCGCGTCAAGAACCCCGATTTCATGCACAGTACGTACGCGCGCGCTTTCAACGGTCTCATCGGTTCGGAACGCCTCCGCGATGATGCGCGTCGTTCGGGGAAGCGGGTGGTGTTCATGCCGCACCCGAACATGCAGCCCTACCTGTCGGACTTCGACATCCCCGATTGGGTCGAGGTGTGGGACTTCGACTCCAAGAACGTGCAGGACGTGTTGGCTCGTGCGGCTCTCGTCGTCACGGACTACTCCTCCTTGGGATTCGAAGCCGCTTTCCTCGATGTGCCGCTGGTGTACTTCCAGTTCGATTCTGCTTCGTTCTTCGATGGGACCCACGTCGGACGCCGGGGGTACTTCGACTACGAGCACGACGGATTCGGACCGGTCGCCTTCGACGTCGAAGGCGTTGAAGACGCCATCGCGGAGATCGCTGCGAGCGGATGGCGGTCTTCCCCCGTCTACCTCGGGAGGACCGAAGCAGCGTTCGTGACGCGGGATGAGCGAAGCTGCGAGCGCGTGTTCGGAGCGATGCTCGCGCTCGACGGCGCCCCGCGCATCACTGAGCTGCAGCGAGAGGTGGGACGAGTGGCCAGCAACTGATTCCCGTCACCTCACGACTGGAACGCGGACCTTCGCCTCGATCATGTTGTGGTCGGAGGGGATCACCGACGTCCCGGGGTTCCAGTTGTTGACGAACTCGTCACTGCCCTGCAGCCCCTGGGTCAGGATGTAGTCGATCCGCTGACCGTCCTTGTTCGGGTCATCGGCTTGCTTCGACGGTGCCTGGTAGTTGTTGTACGTCGTCTTGGCAGTTCCGTAGCGGTGCTGTGATGCCGAGGCGTCGTAGAAGCCCCCTCGGATCAACGTGGGCTGCGCGCCGTCGATCGCGTCCTCCGGGTACCGGCTGTCGTTGAGGTCGCCGCCCAGCAGGACGGGAAGCCGCTTGCCCGCGGCGTTCGGGGTGTTGACCCGGTTGAAAGCCGTCAGGAGTTGCGTCGAGTTCTGACCGAGGAGCGTCTTCCGCGGTGTGCTGTACGCGCTCGACGGGATGCCGTAGTGCGCGGCGACGACGTAGAAGGTGGTCCCGCTGCCGTCCTTGGCCTGCAACTCCGCCCAGGGGGTGTTCGTGTCCGGCGCCGCCGAGGCAGGGGAGACCTCGTAGTCCTTGATGCCGGCGAGGACACCGTGGTCGAGGACCGTGTACTTCGCCGGGTCGTAGTAGATCCGGTTGCCCTGGTGGGACTTGCTGACGGTCATCGGGGCGGTGTCGACCAGCTGCAGGTTCGGGAGGCGTCGATCGAGATCCAGGTAGGCCTGCTCGGATCCGGCACCGTTCGAGAGACCACTGGCCTCGAGGACGGTGAGTACGTCGGGGGCCTTGTCGTTGATCACCTTGGCGATCGCTGGCGCACGCTTGGCCCAACCGGGAGCGCCGCTCGTCTCGCAGCCGGAGCACAGGACGTTGTAGCTGGCGAGGTGCACGGGCGTGCCGGAAGCGTTCGGCTTCGTGGGCGTGGGCCAGGCGCTCACCTGCGCAGACTTCCGGACGAAGGTCGAGTTGAAGTAGGTGTTGCGCGCCATCGCGCGGACGTAGATCGGGTTCCCGTACGCGACCGAGGTCAGGTCGCTGTCGGATCCCGGCAGGGTCCACGTGCGGGTGGCAGGGTCGAACGCCGACGACCACGGCGTGAAGTGGGGCGTCCACCGGTCAGGGGTCCGGTTCTCGTTGGGACCCGCTGACCATCGCACTTGGTAGTCGCTCGCGTTGGCGACCTCGGGGATCGACACCGTGACGCCGTTCGTCGCGGGCTTCGCCGTGATCGTGCCGAAGTTCGCCACGGCGTTCGGTTGGAGCTTCGTCGTGACTGTCTTCGCCCACGCGCCGGCCGTCGTGCCGGTCTTCGCCGCGACCGTCACGTAGTACGTCTTGTCGGGCTGGAGCTTCGTCATCCATGCTCCGACGGTGGTCGAGTCCTTGTAGACCGGGCTGCCGAGATCCGACCGCGTCGACCACTTGAGGACGTAGGCGGTCGCCTTCGGGACCGCTTTCCAGGTCATCTTGACGCTCTTACCGGCCCAGTCCTGTGTGGCCTTGGCCACTCCGGTGACCTGCGCGGGCTTCGCCGCAGCCTGAGCCGGTGCCACCACGAGCACCGACGACACCGCGATCGCGCCGACGACGGCGAAACGAGTGATCCAACGAGAAGACATCCCGACCCCCTGACCTGATCTCCGCTCGACGGTAGACTGTCTCGGCTCCGGGCGGTATCCACCGAACGGGGGACCGCAGACGAGGAGTGTCGAAAACGTGCCAGGTCCGCTCCTCTCGGTCGTCATCCCGGTGCACGACGCGGCGCCGTGGATCGGCGAACTCCTCGACAGCGTGCTCGACCAGGACGTCGAGGCGATGGAGGTGCTGGTCGTGGACGATCGTTCGTCCGACGGGTCGGCCGCGATCATCGACACCTTCCGTGCTCGTGACGCGCGCGTCCAGCGCCTCCGATCGGACGCCCCCGGCGGTGCGGCCGCGCGGAACACCGGAGCGGCAGCAGCCCGGGGGGAGTACCTCGTGTTCGCCGATGCGGACGACCTCGTCCCGCCGGGCGCGTACCGAGCGATGGTCGGGTCGCTCGAGGCGTCCGGGTCAGATCTGGTGATCGGCGACCACCTCAAGTTCTCGCCGACACGCACCTGGAGTCCCACCGCCCGCTGGCACGCATTCGACCACGCGGTGCAGGGGACGACCCTCGCCGAGACCCCAGCGCTCCTGACCGGTAGAGCGTGCTGGAACCGGCTCTTCCGACGGTCGTTCTGGGAGCGGGCTGCGCTGGGGTTCCCGAACGTCGGCCACGCCGATGACATCGAGCCGATGACACGGTCGGTCGTGGAGGCGCGTGCGATCGACGTCATCACGACGTGCGTGTACCTCTACCGCGAGCGCGCCGGGGGAGCTGGCGGATCGATGTCGAACCAGGTGGATGAGGCCGCCCTGCTCGACTACCTGCGTGAGGAGACGGCGTGCGCGACACTCGTGCGTGCGGCATCCCCGGCGGTCGTCCGACAGCAGTCACTGCTGGTCCTCGACGCGGACGGCTGGGTGCACCTCGATCGGTACTTCGCATCGGTCCCGTCCGGCTCGCCGATGCCGGGCGGTGTCGAGCAGTCCCTCGACCGCCTGCTCGACGAGTTGGACGCAGCGGTCCTCGACGACGTCGCCGCCGAGCGCCGGTGCTTCTTCGCCCTGCTCTGGGCCGGGCAGCCCGATGCCGCGTCCGACTTCGCCGCTGCGATGCGTGCTCGGGAGTCAGAGCCCGAACGGTTCCTCCGGGAATGGGTGTCGGCCACTGCGGTCCTGCTCGACTCCGTGGCACCCGCTGGCCTCGACCGGCCGGCGCTGGTCGATGACGGTCTCCTGACCGCCCTGCTGCACGCGGCGGACCGGATCGATGCCCCGGGCCTCGCACCGCTCGTTGCCGCTGCGGAGCGTGTCGTCCGGCGCGCTCCGACGGGCCCCGGCGGATCCGAACTCCTCGGGGCGACCCGTCGAGCTGTGCTGTCTGCTGATCCCGAGGCTGTCCGCCTCATCTCGCTGTTGCGGCACCACGCTCCGGTGGTCGTCGACCAGGTCACGCCCAGCGTCGACGCGCTCCGTGTCGAGGGGCCGGCGCCGTCACCGTCCCTCTCATCGTCCATGCGGCTGGTGCTGCGTTCGGGCGATCAGGTCCGCACGGTCGACCTCGATGGGGCAGGTCCCCGATGGCTGGGGCGGATCCCCGCCGACGGGGGTCCCGACGCAGCGGGGCGTTGGACGGTCACCGCCGGGTTCCGGCTGTCCACCATCGACGTCGAAGTCCCGGTCGTGACCGCGCGGATGCCGTTGCCTCCGCTCGACGCGCGCCACGTGCTGCAACCACTGAGCAATCGGCGCGACGGCTGGCGTTTCCTGGTCGAGCACCGGGCGCCCCGATCGGTGCTCAGCCGGGTCCGGTCGGCCGCGGAGCGACTGCGCCGTTCACGGACCTGAGCGCCGCTCCGGTAGCATCGCCGGGTGCGTCGTGCGAAGGACGGGTCCGATGGGCCCCAGCGAGGATTCCGAGCCGACATCCAGGGGATCCGAGCGGTCGCCATCGCCCTGGTGATCCTGTACCACCTCTGGCCGAACCGGATCACCGGCGGGTACGTGGGCGTCGACGTCTTCTTCGTCATCTCCGGCTTCCTGATCACCGGTCACATCCTGAAGGCTGCCGAGCGCGAACGGCCGGTCCCGATGCTCATCGGGTTCTACGCACGCCGGATCCGACGGCTGGCGCCCGCCGCAGTCGTCGTGCTGGTCGCGGTCCTGGTGTTCACGGTGCTCCTGCTGCCGGCATCGACCTGGTCGGCGACGGGCTCGAACGTGCTCGCCGCGTCGTTGTTCTCCGAGAACTGGTTCCTCGCCGCCCAGTCGGTCAGCTACCTCGACGCCGATGCCGTCCCCTCCGCGGTGCAGCACTTCTGGTCGCTCTCGGTCGAGGAGCAGTTCTACATCGTCTGGCCGCTCGTCCTGCTGGCCGCGATCGCCCTCCTCGCACGTCGTCGTGCAACCTGGATCGTCGTCGTGATCGGCGCGGTCGGCATCGTGAGCTTCTGCTGGGGGCTCCTGCACACCGCGACCAACCCGGATGCGGCGTTCTTCGACACCACCGCTCGGGCCTGGCAGTTCGCGGTCGGGGCGCTCGTCGCGTTCGTGCCCCTGCCCGGCCCGCGCACACGGCTCTGGGCGCCGTGGGTGGGGCTGGCCGCCATCGCGGCCGCCGCACTGCTCTACTCCGAGGCCACGCCGTTCCCCGGCATCGCTGCGGTGCTGCCGACGGTCGGCGCTGCGGTCGTGATCGCCGGACGCGCACCCGCAGCGGAACCGTGGTCGTTCGGGTTCCTCGCTTCGTTCGGACCGGTGCGCTGGCTCGGCGACGTCTCGTACTCCGCGTACCTCTGGCACTGGCCCCTCATCATCCTCGTTCCGCAGTGGCTCGGCGTGGACCTCGGCCTGCGGTTGAAGCTCGCCATCCTGTGCGCCACGGTCGCCCTGGCGTGGGCTTCCCACCGGTACGTCGAGAACCCGGTCCGTCGGAGTGCGGTCCTCACGAAGCGACGTCGACGCAGCTTCGTGGCCGGCGGTGCGACCCTCCTCGTGTTGGTCGCCGGGTGCTTCGGCACGGTGGGGGTGGCGAACGCCCAGATGGACGCTGCGGACGACCGACTCCTCGCGCAGGTCACCGGAGGGCAGACGTGCCTCGGCGCAGGTGCGATCGGCGACCGGTCGTGCGCTGACCCGTGGGGCGACATCGACGTGGCCGACGTTCCAGCGCCACTGTCGGACAAGCCGCTCGTCTGGAAGGACGACTGCATCGACGACGTCACGGAGAACACCGAGAAGTACTGCACCTACGGTGACCCCGACGCATCCGAGACCCTCTTGCTCTGGGGAGACTCGCACGCTGGCGCCTGGTCGAGTGCCTTCGACATCGCGGGGAAACTCGACCACGTGAAGGTGATCGTCGCGGCGCGGAACCGGTGCCCGTCGAGCATGGAAGCCCCGACCGGCACGACCTACGGGGACGTGATCCCGGCCGATCAACGCGGGTGGTGCGCGGCGCGGAACGACTGGGTGATGAAGACCCTGGTCCCACGTGCCGATCGCGTCGTGCTCGCTGACCTCTGGGCGAACTACCGTTTCGTGGGGACGGACTCGGCCCAAGCGGACGGCTACTCCGAGCTCATCGACGGCGTTCGGGATGCTGGGCTGCCGGTGACGATGCTGCAGCACGTGCCGCTCACCGGACAGACCCTCGAGGACAAGGTGATCGGCCCGTCGTGCCTCGCCTCGGGTCGGTCGTGCACGAACGACGTCGCACACGCTCTGCCGCCGTCGACCTCGCTGCCGCAGCGCCTGCTCGTGGACGAAGGCTACGGGGACGTCGTGCGTTGGGTACCGGTCGAGTCGCAGTTCTGTCACGACGGTCGCTGTTACTCGGCGATCGGTGGCGTCTCCGTCTACTTCGACGGGTCCCACCTCTCCAACACCTACAGCGCTTCGCTCGGTCCGTGGCTCGCGACCGCTCTGGACCGCACCCAGCCACTCAGCGTCGTCGGCTGATCTGGGGGTACCCGCACGGGCCGTGGCAGACTCCTGGTGCGGGATAATGTCGTTCGTGCGTCGCTCTCGGTACCTGGTGGCTGCCGTTGCGCTGGCAGTCGCCGTCGCGGTCCCCGTGGTGACCGTCGAGCCGAACGCCCTCCGAGCAGCCGAGGTCGCGCCCGAGCACGATCTGCGTGTTGCCGTGGTCGGGGACTCCCTGAGCGCGGGACGATCGGGTTTCCTCGGGAACGGCCTGGACGACGAGAGCTGGATGACGTACGCACAGGGCGACGGCATCGAGTACGCCGGTGGATGGGCACGGGCCGGCGCGACCCCGGACGCCATGGCGGCAGCCGTCAGACCGCTCGGCGACGTCGACGTGCTGGTGATCCTGGCGGGCACGAACGCCGTCCGCCTCGGGAAGTCGCTCGACGAGGAGCGCTCGGCGTACGAGCGGATCGTCGAGACGGTCGGCGCCCGCAGGGTCATCGTGGCGGACCTGCCGCCGTACCGGTGGCGGCCGGGAGCAGCGGCCACCTACCGGACGGCGCTGCAGCAGTTCGTCGCCGACGAGGGGTGGACGTGGGCGGATCCGTGGACCTTCGCCCGGTCCGGGTCCTCGTGGGCGGCCGGAGTGAGCACCGACGGCACACATCCGGCGGGCCCCGCCGAGTACCGACAGCTCGGCGAGGCGTTCCGGAGCATCATCCTCGCCGTGGGGACGTCCGCCGCACAGGACGATCGCCGCTGACGCTGCGGCCGGCCCGTCCTCTGTCGGTCGGTACGATGAAGCATGCTCTCGACGCCGGCCGTCCCGGAACACCTCGCGACGCGCCGGAGCCGATCAGACCGTTCGGTCGCGGTCGACCTCATCCGGGTGGTGGGCGTCGTCGCGATCGTCGCCGGGCACACCTGGGACCAGCGGCACTTCGCCCAGGCGGGTCTCTACACGTGGCACGTCCCGGTCTTCTTCGTCCTGACCGGGTACCTCTGGAAGCCTGGTCGTTCAGCCTCCGACGAACTCGGGAGGCGTGCGCGCACCCTCTTGGTCCCGTACCTCAGCTGGCTCGTCCTGGTCACCCTGATCTGGTTCGGCTTCCGCGCTGCGTTGGGCGAGTCGCTGGACACGAAGACGCTCACCCTGCTGCCCCTCGGCGGTGACTGGATCTCGCGGCCGTACTCGGCGTTCTGGTTCGTCACCTGCCTCTTCGTCGCCGCAGTGCTGATGCGGTGGCTCGAACGCGTCCACCCGGTCCTGCCCTGGTTCGTCGCTGGTGTCGGCATCGCCTGGTGCATCGGGGACCGGTTCCCCATCTCGCACATCCCCGAGTCGGCGGGCATGGCGATGCCCGCTCTCGCGTTCATGCTCGTCGGGATGCTCCTCCGTCGCTTCCGCGCCACGATCGACCGCCCCGTCGTCACAGGGCTGGTCCTGCTCGTGCCGTCGTGGTGGCTCGGCTGGTCGGGAGCCCTCGACACGCTCAACGTGAAGGGCGGGAACCTCGGGACGCCGGTGCTCAGCGTGCTGATGGCGGCGGCGATCTCGTGCGGCATGCTCCTGGTCGCTGAGGGGACGGAACGCTGGATCCCGCGCTGGGGCCGCACCGTGGTCTTCGCCGTCGCCGCCTGCGCGATCCCGATGATCCTGACGCACACGCTGTCACTGGCGATCACGGAGCGTCTCGGCCTGCCGTCGTCGAAGTGGACGTTCCTCATCGCGTACTTCGTGCCGCTCCTCGTCGCGCTCGTCCTGCGGGCGACCCCGGCGAAGCGCTTCCTGTTCTGAGCCGACGGCCCTGGGGCAGTCGACACCTGGGCCCGATGAGTGGCCGCTCCGCTACCCCCGAACGGCGTCGAGCAACTCCGCGTACCGCCGCGACGATGCGAACGGCGCCAGCCGACGGCTGAACTCCGCGGCCACGGCAGCACCCGCAGCAGGCCCCGCCAGCACCACACGCAAGGACTCCACGGCATCGCCGGCGTCGAACCACCTGATCCACCCCTCGTCGCCGAACTCGGCACGCAGGTGCGGCTCGTCCGGCAGGACCGACGGCACGCCGAATGACGCGGCGAGGTGCAGGACGCCCGAGTTGAGCACCCGCCGGTAGGGGAACACCGCAGTGTCTGCCGCTCGGAACCACCGCTGGACGTCGATGTCCTCGACCTGGTCGTGCTCGCGCACTGCACGCACGTCGTCGCCGAGCGAGCGGTCGATCTCCTCGAGGTCGTCGGACGTGGTCCGGCCGGCCAGCAGGAGGACGGGGCGCTCGGACGGCTCCGTCCGACGCACGGCCTCGACCAGGACGTCGATGCCCTTGTACGGGCGCATCTGGCCGAAGGCGAGGACGGCGTGGTCGCG
This sequence comes from Curtobacterium sp. PhB128, assembly GCF_004340725.1. Lineage (NCBI taxonomy): Bacteria > Bacillati > Actinomycetota > Actinomycetes > Micrococcales > Microbacteriaceae > Curtobacterium > Curtobacterium sp. PhB128. The sequence continues at coordinate 843,870 of NZ_SLUR01000001.1, read as the reverse complement.
GTCCGTGAGTCCGAGCGAGGCACGCGCTTCCTCGCGCGACACCGAGTCCGGGTACACGCCCTGGTAGCTCGGGTGCGGGAGGTGCACGACCTTTGCCGGGTCGAGCTCGTAGTACGAGGACACGGCCGTGGGCGTGTCCCTGTTCATCACGTGCACGACGTCTGCGGCGCCGGCCAGGTAGCGGTTCAGTTCGAGTTCGAGCTCGAGGTGCCGTGCGTCGTGAGGGAGGACGTTGTGGATGGTCCAGACGAGACGTGCTCCGCGCGTGCGTGCCGCGTCGACGGCGGTGCGGAAACGATCGAGCCGCGCCTGCGCTTCGTCGAGATCGTCGTCGTGTCGCTGCACGATCGGGGACGTCCAGTGCATGTGGAAGACGTCGCCAGTGCCGAACCGACCGAGGTGCTGCTCGAGCTGCTCCAGACGCAGGCTTTCGAGGACGTTCCAGCCGCGTGCCCGCGGGGCCAGCAGCATGAGGTTGAGGTACGGGTTGTCGCGGTAGGCAGGGAACACCGCGAGGAGGCGATCGGGCACCGACCGATCCTACGGGGACTCGGCCGGAGAGCGGGGTGGCGTCAGTCGAGCGTGGCGACGATGTACTCGGCCTCGTGCAGGACCGAGCAGAACGCCTGGCCCTCGTGGTCGAGCGCATCGCGCTTCAGGATGACTGCGCCGCACACCGAGCACTTGGTCGTGAAGGTCGACCGCACGACGTCTGAGATGAGCGACATGGGACCATGCTGCGCGCCGAAGGTGAACAACGGGGAGCGATCGCCTCGGAAGCGGGTGAACGACCCCGAAGAATCCGCCTGGGACGCGACGAAGCCTCGGGTCAGAGCGTCCGGATGACCTGATCGGCACCGGCACCGGCCGGCACCACCTCGGCGAAGTCCCCGTCCGCCACGACCTGCCCCGCCGCGAGCCACACGACGTTCCGCGCGCCCGGCTGCGGCACGAACGACGAGACGTCCGATCCCGCGCCGCCGCTGACCAGCACCGTGACGTCGTCGAGTCCGCTCGACCCCCGGTACCAGGACGTCGGCAGGTCGATCTGCACGGCGTGACCGACCGCCTCGAGCGAGGTCACCAGCGCGGTGACGTCTGCCACCCGACTCCCGTCGTGCTTCACCGCGACCCGAAGACCGGCAGCACCGGGACCGCCGGCAGCGCCGGCAGGACCAGCAGCACCAGCGGCCCCGGCGAAGTCCCGGACGACGATCGGCTGCGACGACCGCACCATCACGGCGTGCCCCTTCGGCAGCCCCGGCTCGACACCGAGCCACCGCAGCCCGGCCGCCTCGTAGTGTCCTCCGGCGTCCGCCGCCGGGTACCGCCCACGCCAGCGCTCGTCGAACACCCGCCGGTTGTCGACCCGGGCGTCGTCGCGACCGGGGGTGCGGCTCTCGTGGTGCACGACGACCGACGACGGCACGACGGCGAACGCCGAGCCGTCCGGCGACGCATCGAGGGCCCGCAGGCACAGGTCGACGTCCTCGAGCCCGTTCGCGAACACCGGGTCGAACCCGTGCCAGCGGATCAGGTCGACGGCCCGGAACGCAGCGGCAGCAGCAGTGATCGCCGAGAAGCGGCGACCACCGGCAGCACCCAGCCGTGCGGTCCCGGCACCTGCCAACGCCCGCGAAGCATCGTGCCGCGGGTGGTCGCCCAGGAAGTGCCAGGGCAGCACCTTGTCCCCGCCGAACACCGTGCCCGCTGCCTGCACGACCCCGTCCGGGTACACGAGCAGCGGTTGCGCGCCGAGCACGGACGGGTCGTCCAGCGCGGAGACCAGCGGCCGCAGCCACCCGGTCGTGACCTCGGTGTCGTTGTTGAGCATGACGACGGTGCCGCCAGAGGACCGGGCCAGGCCGAGGTCGCTGCCCAGCCCGAAGTTCCGGTTGCGGTCCTCGCGCTGCAGCAGGACCCGCGGCTCGTCGCCGAACCAGGCGCCGAGCACGGCCGAGACCGAGCGCGGTGAGCCGTTGTCGACCAGGACCACCTCGACCCGGTCGCCCTCGTGGTCGGCGGCGTGCAGCACGGCGTCCACGGCACGCCGGGTCATCGTCCAGTCGCGGAACACCGGCACGACGACCGAGACGAGTCCGGCGTCGCGCACCGGCGCGGCCTCGGCCAGGGCGTCCCAGTCGATGCGGTGGCGGGCGAGCGCGACCTCCTGCCACGAAGCGGGCTGTGCGGAGGAGACCCGCCGCGGGTCGCGGACGTTGTCGTAGTCGACACCGATCACGGGCACGTACGCGGGCACGCCGGAGCGCTTCCCGATGCGCAGCAGCCACTCCCAGTCGATCCAGCGGCGCAGGGTCTCGTCGAACGGCCCGACGGCAGCGGCGACGTCACGACGGACGACGAGCGCGTTCAGGTCGATGAAGTTGCCGGCGAGCAGGTCGTCGAGCGTGCCGTCCTCGCCGCGGTACGTCTCGGCGGGCGCGGTGGAGTCGTCGGCGTTGTTCGCGCCGATCATCCGCACGCCGGTGTGCACGCCGGGGCCGTCCGTCTCGAGCAGCCCGGCGAGTGCGGCGGACAGGTGCTCGGGTCGCCAGGTGTTGTCGGCATCGAGGAACGCGACGAAGTCGCCGCGCACCGCCGCGAGTCCGGTGTTGCGCGCGGCTCCCGCCCCGCCGTTCTCCCGCTCGACCAGGCGGACGCGCGGTTCGTCGGCGGCGATCCGACGCACGACCTCGGCGGTCTCGTCACCGGATCCGTCGTCGACGACGAGGAGCTCCCAGTTCGCGTGCCGCTGCGCGCGCACCGAGGCGATCGCCGCACCGACCACGTCGGCGCGTCGGTACACGGGCATCACGATCGACACGAGCGGTTGCTCCGCGTCGCGTCGCGCGACACCGCGCGGGTACCGGCCGAGCGCCTCGGCGACGTCGGGCCCGTCCCACGTGGCCCGGTAGCGGCGCCGGGTCCGGTGCTGCGCGTCGGCGAAGGCGCGAGCAGCGGAGACGGCTGCGTCGCGTGCGGCGCCCCAGGTCGGTGCGTGGCCACGGCGGCCGGGAGGCACGGGGAGCGTGGTCGCGTCGGTCGCGTCCCGCAGGAAGTCGCGGAGCGCATCGAGCGTGGACGCCGGGCGGTCGGCTTCCGGCACCGAGGCGGCGTACACGCCAGCGTCGAAGAGGGGTCCGGTCTGGAAGAGCTCCGGGCCCTCCTGGTGCAGGGCGTCGTACCAGGACATCGCCGGGACGGGCTGGTGCTCGCGCATCCACTCGTGCTCGATGAGCGGGTGCAGCGAGAGTCCTCGCTGCCCGTCGTTGTGCACGTAGAACGCGATGGCGTCGGCGTCGCTGTCGAACGTCCGTCCGGTCTGGGCCTCGAAGTACGCGCGGTCGAGCACACCGAACTCGGCGATCCGCCGGGCCCAGCGGTCGAGCCGGTCCGTGACGGTCAACGGCTTCTCGGGGCCACGGAACGGGCGCGCCAGGCGTCGCGCGACGCGGCCGAGGCCCTTCGCCTCGGCCATCAGCGGCGACCCGGCAGCCGTGCGGCGACCTTGGCGATCGCCTGGCCGGTGCGGAACGAGCGGCTCGCGCGCAGGTCGTCGAGCTCGCGGCGGAGCCGGGTGACCTCGTCGGAGGCGTTCCCCGCCGCGACCTCGGCGGCGGTGAGGTCGAGGGGGAGGAGCGCTGCCCATCGGCCCTCGAGGGCCTCGGAGCGCGACGCGAGCGGCGCGGTCAGGCGACGGTCGAGCTGCTCGCGCGCCGCGACGAGTCCGCCGCGGGTCGTGGCGACGGCGTGCGGGTCCAGCAGCACGGCGACCTGGTCGGCTCCGGCTCGGTGCGCCGGGGACGACCACGGCAGGGCGGTCGGCGCGGACCGCACGACCACGAGCTCGAGCGACCGTCGGTTGGCGGCGACGACCTCGGCGGGTGTGGGGTCCACGAGGACCGTGACGGTGACGAGGTCGTCCGGGTTCGGGGCGTCGGAGGTGACCGTCCACCCCACGGGGGCCGACGTGCCCGGGGCGAGCCGGGCCTCCAGGTCGAAGCCGTCCGCGAAGGCCGCGTCGATCTCGCGGACCAGACCACCGGCGTCCTCGACGTGCCGCAGGTCGACGGCGAGGCGGGGCGGGGGACCCGCGGGGACCAGGGCGTCGGCGAAGCGCTCCGTCGCCGTCGAGCCGTGCCGCTGGTAGGCGGCGACGGCGTCCGGCAGGAACGGGTACCGGCGCTCGAGTTCGCGCTGGTGCGCAGCGCGGAGGGCGTTGCGGTTGCCCGAGAAGCTCTTGCCACCGGCGTGCAGCACCAGCGCGCGGTTGGCGATCCGCGACGTCCAGCTGTGCTCGGCGAGGCGCAGGCAGTAGTCGTTCTCCTCGCCGTACCCGGGGGCGAAGGCGTCGTCGAACAACCCGTGCTCGGTGATCAGCTCGCGGCGGGTGAGGAAGCAGAAGCCCATCGCGACGGGCAGGACCTGCGAGACCGGCAGCAGCGGGGCGACCGCGCCCCAGACGGCCCGCGTGCGCTCCTCGGTGCGTGCGGCACCCCGGTTGGTCAGGCGGTACGGGATGCTCGCGATCGTGGCGTTGTCGCTCCGTGCCGTGACGACGCCGGTGCGGTCCTCGTCGAGCACGTCGAGCATGGCGTCCAGGAACCCCGCGGTGGGCACGGCGTCGCTGTTGAGCAGCAGGACGGCCTCGCCGGCGTCGTCGGTGCCGCGGTCGAGTTCGAGGACGGCGCGGTTGCAGGTGCCCACGAACCCGAGGTTGCGGTCGTTGCGCTCGTACCGGAACCCCGGTCGGCCGTCGATCCGCTCGAGCAGGGCGCGTTCGATCGCGTCGGCGTCGGGGCCGCAGTCGTTGACGAGCAGCACCCGGTGCGCGGACGTGTCGAGGTGCTCGACGAGCCCGTCCACGCAGCGCAGCAGGGACTCGAGGTCCCCGTAGACGGGGACGACGACGAGGGTGGTGCGGGTCATCGGGCGGGCTCCTCGTGGTCGTGCTGCTCGTCGTGCTCGATGGCGGTGGCGAGTGCGTCGACGGCCGCGTCGAGCGGACCGCCGAGCGCGTGCTCGGCGAGCGGGGCGAAGCCGGTGGGGCCCTCGGCCGCGGCACGGCGGACGGCGTCGGCGACGGCCAGGCCGAGCGACCGGGCGTCGGCGGGCACGGCCGCCAGGTTGGGGTGCAGGTGCGCACGAGTGCCGCGGAACTCGTTCGTGACCACGCGAGCGCCGGAGATCGCACCGTCGAACGGCGGGTGGCTCGGGTGCGGACTGTGCTGCAGCGAGAGCACGACGTTGGTCGAGGCGATGAAGCGGAAGTAGTCGTCCCAGGGCATCGTGCCGTGGCTCACGAGCTTGACGTCGCCCCTGCCGCTGTCGAGCTCGACGTCGCCGTGCTGCTCGCCGGCCGAGTGGAACTCCACCCGGATCCCGTCGGCCGCGAGCTCCTGCACCGCGACGCGCAGGGCGGCGACACCGAGCCGGAACAGGTTGCGGTGCTTGCTCGGGCGGCCGTAGAACAGCACCCGGACGACGTCCTCGTGCCGTCGGGCCGTGGCGACGCGTTCGAGCAGCTCCACGTCGAGGTGCGGTGCGAAGGTCCGCTCCGCCGGCACGTCCAGGTCCTCGACGTCGGCCAGGTACTTCCGCAGGGGCTCCGAGTTGACGAGCACCCGGAAGCCGGCACGGTAGGTCGAGGCGGCGACGGCGTACTCGGTCGACCACGGGCTGAAGCCGGGCTCGTAGTCCTGCACCAGGTACACCACCCGGTCGCGCGGGACGACCCCGGCGGTCACGGCGACGTCGATCGGGTGCGCGGTCTTCCAGTGCGTGGCGATCCAGACGTCGTCGCGGCCGAACTCGGTGTCCAGGACGTCCTCGCGTCGGACCACGCGGACCCCCGGGCGGCCGTCGACCCGCGACTCCGGGAACCGGTCCGCCACGAGCGCCGCGGCCGCGGCCGCACTGTTGCCGGGCGTGGTCCAGCGGACCATGACGACCCGGACCGACCGGCCCAGGCGTGCACCGAGCGCGATCGCGACGGCCAGCGCCGTCTGCACCCCGGCGAACGCCGCGCCCTCGCGGAGCTCGTCGACGACGAGCACCACCTCGGGCTCCCGGTCGACCGTCCGGATGCCCGCCAGGGCGAGGCTCGTCTCGACCAGCCCCTCGAACGGTCGGGCAGCCAGTGGTGCGCGGTCACGCTCGCGCCGGGCCACGCCGACGTCCACGCGGGACACCGTGCGCCCGAGCCGTTCGCGGACGTCGTTGCGGTAGTGGCCGTCCCGCGCGTACCGCTCGTTCACCCGGACGAGGTCGCTGACGAGGCGCCGTGCCTTCTCGAAGTTCATCGACCCTCACGTTACTGGGCGTGGGGGAGCACCTCGGTAGGCTTGTCCCCTGATGATGCAGCGAATCGACCTCCGTGGCGGCCTGCCCGCCCGTGCCGAACTCCTCCGACTCATGCCGCGCGCCGTGGGCGACGTCTCGCACGCGGTCGACGCCGCCCGCGAGCTGGTCGAGGACGTCCGACACCGCGGAGCGGACGCACTGCACGACCAGGCCGAACGCTTCGACGGCGGCGCCCCGGCGAACGTCCGGGTGCCGGTCGCCGAGATCGCGGCAGCCGTCGCCGGGCTGACCCCCGAACTGCGGGAAGCGCTCGACGAAGCCATCCGCCGCGTCCGAGCCGCCAGCGCCGCACAGGTGCCGGCCGGCTCCGTCACCACGCTCGCCGACGGCGCCGAGGTGCACCAGCGCTGGCAGCCGATGCGCCGCGTCGGCCTCTACGTGCCCGGTGGCAAGGCCGTCTACCCGTCGAGCGTCGTCATGAACGTCGTGCCCGCGCAGGTCGCCGGGGTCCGGTCGATCGCACTCGTGTCCCCGCCGCAGCGCGACCACGGCGGTGCGGTCCACCCGACGATCCTGGCCGCGGCCGGACTGCTCGGCATCGACGAGGTCTTCGCGATGGGCGGCGCCGGGGCGATCGGCGCGCTGGCGTACGGCGTCCCCGCGATCGACCTCGAGCCCGTCGACCTGGTCACCGGTCCGGGCAACAACTACGTCGCCGCCGCGAAGCGTCTGGTGCGCGGTGTCGTCGGCATCGACGCCGAGGCCGGTGCGACCGAGATCCTCGTGATCGCCGACGAGACCGCCGACCCCGGGTTCGTCGCTGCCGACCTCATCAGCCAGGCCGAGCACGACGAGCAGGCCGGCAGTGTGCTGGTGACGACGTCGGCGACGTTCGCCGATGCGGTCGAAGCCGCCATCCCGGAACGCACGGCGGTGCTCGGGACGGCTGCGCGCCTCCAGACCGCCCTGGACGGACCGCAGTCCGCGATCGTGCTGGTGGACTCGCTCGCCGACGCCGCGACCGTGAGCAACGCGTACGGGCCGGAGCACCTCGAGATCCAGACGGCCGACGACGAGGCGGTGCTCGCCGACATCGACGCCGCCGGAGCGGTGTTCGTCGGGCCGAGCACGCCCGTCAGCCTGGGGGACTACCTGGCCGGGTCGAACCACGTGCTGCCCACCGGCGGCCAGGCGCGCTTCGGTTCCGGGCTGTCCGCGTCGACGTTCCTGCGTCCGCAGCAGGTCATCCGGTACTCGGCGTCGGCGCTCGACGAGGTCGCCGCCCACATCGTCGCGCTGTCGACCGAGGAGCAGCTCCCCGCGCACGGCGCCGCCGTGACGGAGCGCACGAACCGATAGCCTGGGCAACGACATGTTCTGCCCTTTCTGCCGCCACCCGGACTCCCGCGTCGTCGACTCACGGACGAGCGACGACGGAACCTCCATCCGCCGCCGTCGACAGTGCCCGAACTGCGGACGACGCTTCTCGACCACCGAGACCGCGTCGCTCAACGTCGTCAAGCGCAACGGCGTCACCGAACCGTTCAGCCGCGACAAGATCGTCTCCGGCGTGCGCAAGGCCTGCCAGGGGCGCCCGGTCACCGACGGCGACCTGGCCGTGCTCGCGCAGCGCGTCGAGGAGACCGTCCGGTCGTCCGGCTCGAGCCAGATCGACGCCAACGACATCGGGCTCGCGATCCTGGCGCCGCTCCGTGAGCTCGACGAGGTCGCGTACCTGCGGTTCGCCAGCGTCTACCAGGCCTTTGACTCGCTCGAGGACTTCGAGGACGCCATCGGCCAGCTCCGCCGTGACCACCACGCTGCGGGCGCGTCGTCGGGTGCCGCAGGCTCGCCGGCGGGTGCCGCCGGTTCGTCGGCCGGTGCCGGCGCGTGAGCGGGGTCGCGGAAGGCCTGGTCCGCTCCGGGTACGCCGTCGTCTTCCGGTCGGTCTTCGCCAAGATGGATCCCGAGCGGGCCCACCACCTGGCGTTCGCCGTCATCAAGGCGCTGCCGCACGTGCCGTTCGTGGGCGGTCTGGTCGAGCGGTACTCCCGCCCGGCAGCCGCCGACGGCATCACGACGATGGGCATCCACTTCCCGTCGCGCTTCGGCCTCGCCGCCGGGTTCGACAAGGACGCCCGCGGCATCGGCGGCCTCGGCCTGCTCGGCTTCGGTCACGTCGAGGTCGGCACGATCACGGCGAAGCCCCAGCCCGGCAACGAGCGTCCGCGCCTGTTCCGCCTCGTCGAGGACCGCGCCCTCATCAACCGGATGGGCTTCAACAACCACGGCGCCGGTGCTGCTGCCCGACGGCTCGAGCGCGCCCGACGCAATCCCGGTCGCCCGGTCATCGGCGTGAACATCGGCAAGAGCCGGGTCGTCGCGGTCGAGGACGCCATCGACGACTACCTCGAGTCGACGCGTCGCCTCGCGCCGTTCGCCGACTACCTGGCGGTCAACGTCAGCTCCCCGAACACGCCCGGACTGCGCGGCCTGCAGGAACTCGACCAGCTCCGACCGCTGCTGTCCGCCGTCCGCGACGCCGCCGGAGACACGCCCGTGCTGGTGAAGATCGCGCCGGACCTGACCGACGAGCAGGTCGACGCCATCGCCGGCCTCGCGGTGTCGCTCGGGCTGTCGGGCATCATCGCCAACAACACGACGATCTCCCGTGAGGGGCTCACCGCGGACCCGGCCGCCGTCGAGGCGATGGGTGCCGGGGGACTCTCCGGTGCTCCTGTCGCCGCGCGTTCGCTCGAGGTGCTGCGTCGGGTCCGTGCCGCGGTGCCCGCCGAGTTCTGCGTCATCGCCGTCGGCGGGGTGACGACCGAGCAGGACGTGCAGGACCGCATCGACGCCGGGGCCACCCTGGTGCAGGGTTACACGGCGTTCCTCTACGAGGGGCCGAGCTGGGCCACGCGCATCAACCGCTTGCGTCGCAAGCGGCTGCGCCGCGCCGCGCGCTGAGCGCGGGGGCGGGCGGGCGCGCGTCCCGCCCGGCGCCCTCCAGGTTCCGAAATCTCGGCATCTCGCGGCCATCGGCGGCCGTCTGTGGAACCTCGGCGACGCGCACGCGGCGAGTCGTGGAACCTCGCCGACCACCCCTGGGACGGGAGGCCCGGTGCGGTCCCGCCACGGGCCTCCCGTCCGCCGGTGCGTGGCCACGCCCGGACGCGGCCGCTGAGTGTCCGAGATTTCGGAACCTCGGCGCGCGGGCGGGCCGTCTGTGGAACCTCGGCGACGCGCACGCGGCGAGTCGTGGAACCTCGGCGACCGCCGCTCGTACGCCAGACGACGAAGCGCCGCCCGGCGAGGCCGGACGGCGCTTCGGACAGCGACCCTGGGGTCAGAGGGCGGGGTACTGCCCGCGCTTGACCTGGGGCTTCGGCAGGCGCAGGAACCGCAGCTGCCACGCCCGCGTCAGGATGTAGAGGAACGTGCCGCGCTGCATCTCGCCGAACTTGGTGGTGAGCTTGCGACGCATCGACAGCCAGAGGACCACGCAGTCGATCACGAACAGGGCCACGAACGCCCACACGAGCAGGAGCGAGTACGAGGCGATCGCGGTCTGCGAGGCGGCGAACCCGACGATCAGGAACAGCACGAGCACCGGCATCATGATCTCGCCGACGTTCCAGCGCGCGTCGATCCAGTTGCGGACGAAGCGACGCTGCTCACCGCGGTCCTTCGCCGGCAGGTAGCGCTCCTCGCCGTTGGCCATGCCGACGCGGGCACGCTCGCGGTCGGAGTTGAGACGCGCGCGGGCGGCCTTCTTGTCGACCGGCGTGTTGCCGACGAGGGGGCGGCGGTTCGCTGCCTCGCGCTCACGGCGGGACGGCGTCGGGCGGCCCTTGCCCTGCTCGAGGAGTTCTTCCTCGGTGGGGTTCACGGTCGTGTTGGTCTTGGGGGCTGCCTTCGCCACGGTGCGTTCCTAACGGCGTTGTGCGTGCGGGATCGTCCTCTAGATTACCGGGCATGACCGACACCGCACAGCCCAGCTCCGCGACCGACCCCGCTCTCCTCGACGCCCTGCGCGAACAGGTGCAGGGTGCGCTGCCCACGACGATCGCCGATCTGTCCGCGCTGGTGCGGATCCCGTCGGTGTCGTGGTCGGCGTTCGACGAGTCGCACGTGCTCGCGAGCGCGCGTGCCGTGGCGGACCTGGCGCTGAGCACCGGTGTCTTCGCCGAGGACCAGGTGGAGATCATCCGTTCGGCCATCAGCGACGACGAGCCGCTCGAGCTCGGTCAGCCCGCCGTGCTCGCCGTCCGCCCGGCCCGGAACGGCAAGCCGACCGTCATGCTCTACGCCCACCACGACGTGCAGCCGCAGGGCGACGACGCCCTGTGGGAGACGCCGCCGTTCGAGCCGACCCTCCGCGGTGACCGGCTGTACGGTCGTGGCGCCTCGGACGACAAGGCCGGTGTGATGACCCACATCGCGTCACTCCGAGCGATCCACGCGCAGTTCGGCGACGACCTCGACCTCGGTGTCGTCCTGTTCGTCGAGGGCGAGGAGGAGTTCGGCTCCCGGTCCTTCCGCACCTTCCTCGCCGACCAGAAGGAGCGCCTGGCAGCCGACGTCATCGTGGTCGCCGACAGTGACAACTGGTCGGTGGACGTGCCGTCGATCACGGTCTCGCTCCGCGGCAACGTCACCTTCAAGCTCACCCTGACGACCCTCGAACACGCCAGCCACAGTGGGATGTTCGGGGGAGCGGCGCCGGACGCCATGATCCCGATGGTCAAGCTGCTCGCGTCGCTGCACGACGACGCCGGTTCGGTCGCCGTCGACGGGCTCACCTCGTACGAAGCCGACGTCCCGGCACGGACCGACGACGAGCTCGCCGTGGACGCGGCCCTGGTCGAGGGCGTCCGACCGATCGGCACCGGCGAGGTCCTGTCGCGCATGTGGTTCCAGCCGTCGATCACCGTGACCGGCATGGACGTGCCGAGCGTCGCGAACGCCTCCAACACGCTGCTGCCGACCGTCTCCGCCCGCGTGTCGGTGCGGGTCGCGCCCGGCCAGCCCGCCACGGAGGCGTACGCGGCCGTCGAGCGGCATCTTCGGGCACACGTGCCCTTCGGTGCCCGCATGGAGATCTCCGAGCCGGACAGCGGCGACGGCTTCCTCGTCGACACGGCCGGCTGGGCCGTCCAGGAGGCCCGCACGGCCATGCGCGAGGGCTGGGGTGCCGAGGCGGTCGAACAGGGCATCGGCGGCTCGATCCCGTTCGTCTCGGACCTCGCCGCGGAGTTCCCGGAGGCCCAGATCCTGGTCACCGGGGTGGAGGACCCGGACACCCGCGCCCACAGCCCGAACGAGTCGCAGCACCTCGGCGTCCTGCACCGGGCCATCGCGTCCGAGGCGATCCTGCTCGCCAGGCTCGCGACGCGCAGCTGACGGTGCTTACAATCGACGCCAGGCGCGGTGAACCGCACCGCCCGGAGGGAGACGCGCGATGAGCGACACCATCACCACCGACGCACCGGTGACCGAGGCGGCCTCGCACGGCGTCCTCCTGAGCGACGCCGCGGCCGGCAAGGTGGCGAGTCTCCTCGAGCAGGAGGGCCGCGACGACCTGCGCCTGCGCCTCGCCGTCCAGCCCGGGGGCTGCTCGGGTCTGATCTACCAGCTGTACTTCGACGAGCGCCTGCTCGACGGTGACGTCACCGCCGAGTTCGACGGGGTCGAGGTCGTCGTCGACAAGATGAGCGTCCCGTACCTCGACGGCGCGACGATCGACTTCGAGGACACCATCCAGAAGCAGGGCTTCACGATCGACAACCCGAACGCGCAGGGCAGCTGCGCGTGCGGTGACAGCTTCCACTGATCACCAGCCGATCCGACACGCGAGCGGGGAGCGACCGACACGGTCGCTCCCCGCTCGCGTTCGTCGCGGGGTGCGGTCGCAGTGTGACCGGGGAAAACGGCCGGTCAGGAGTGCGGATCGCGGCGATGAGCGTGTCGGGTGTGCGCGAGCGGTACCGAGCTGCGAGTAAGCTAGGAGTGTTCCAATCAAGCTGGGAGCCAGCCAAGTGTCGCCTTCGTGCGGCTCGGCGGGTTCGGCTCCGGGCTCACGTCTTTTGCGAGAGGTAACAGTGCGTTCGAATCGCCGTATACGTTGGGCGGCCGTCCCGGTGGCCGTCGGTCTGGTCATCGCACTGGCTGGCTGCACGCAGCAGCAGATGAACGGATGGCTCCCCGGCACGGAGGAGACGAAGGACGTCACCAACCACACGAGCCGCATCGTCGGCCTGTGGACCACCAGCTGGGTGGTGCTCCTCGCCGTCGGTCTCATCGTCTGGGGCCTGATCATCTGGGCCGCCATCGTGTACCGCCGCCGGAAGGGCCAGACCGGCCTGCCCGTGCAGATGCGCTACAACATGCCGCTCGAGATCTTCTACACGATCGTGCCGCTCATCCTGGTGCTGGGCTTCTTCGCCTTCACCGCGAAGGACCAGGCCGCGATCGAGAAGCCGTTCGACGACCCCGACGCCACTGTGCACGTGTACGGCAAGCGCTGGGCGTGGGACTTCAACTACATCAACAAGGACAACCCCGAGGACAGCGTCTACTACCAGGGCATCCAGGCCCAGGAAGAAGAGAACGCCAAGGGCGCCATCGACGAGTCGCAGCTGCCGACCCTCTACCTGCCGCAGGGCAAGAAGGTCGCGATCGAGCTCTCCTCGCGCGACGTCGACCACTCCTTCTGGATCATCGACTTCCTGTACAAGAAGGACATGCTCCCGGGCAAGACCAACTGGGAGTACTTCATCCCGGAGAAGCTCGGGACGTACCAGGGCAAGTGCGCGGAGCTCTGCGGTGAGTACCACTCGCTGATGCTCTTCCAGGTGAAGGTCGTCACGCCGGCGCAGTACCAGGACTACCTCGACACCCTGAAGGACCAGGGCAAGGTCGGGCTCCTCGGCGACGAGTACAACACCAACACGAACGAACCGAACAACAAGGCGCCGGTCGAGGCGTCCAGCGAGAACAAGTAGGGGCTCGTCAGATGACAACGTCTTTCGTCGGCCAACCGACCCAGACTGCTTCGCCGGACTTCCAGGCGTCGAAGGTGGGCCGGAAGGGCAACATCATCGTCCGGTGGATCACCTCCACCGACCACAAGACCATCGGGTACATGTACCTGATCGCGTCCTTCGTCTTCTTCCTGCTCGCGGGTGTGATGGCCCTGGTCATCCGTGCCCAGCTGTTCGAGCCCGGCCTGCACGTGGTCGCGACGAAGGAGCAGTACAACCAGCTCTTCACGATGCACGGCACGATCATGCTGCTGATGTTCGCGACGCCGCTCTTCTCGGGCTTCGCGAACGCGATCATGCCGCTCCAGATCGGTGCTCCCGACGTCGCCTTCCCGCGACTCAACGGCTTCGCGTTCTGGCTCTACCTGTTCGGCTCGCTCATCGCGGTCGGCGGCTTCCTCACCCCGCAGGGTGCGGCCTCGTTCGGCTGGTTCGCCTACGCGCCACTGAGTGACACGACGTTCACACCAGGGCTCGGCGGCACACTCTGGGTCTTCGGACTCGGCATGACCGGCTTCTCGACGATCCTCGGCGCGGTGAACTTCATCACCACCATCATCACGATGCGTGCCCCGGGTCTGACGATGTTCCGCATGTCGATCTTCACGTGGAACACCCTCGTGACGGCGCTGCTCGTCCTGATGGCCTTCCCGGTGCTCGCCACCGCGCTGTTCGGCCTCGGGCTCGACCGGGTGTTCGACGCCCAGATCTTCAACCCGGCCAACGGCGGTGCGCTGCTCTGGCAGCACCTGTTCTGGTTCTTCGGGCACCCCGAGGTGTACATCATCGCGCTGCCGTTCTTCGGCATCGTGTCCGAGGTCTTCCCGGTCTTCAGCCGCAAACCGATCTTCGGGTACAAGACCCTCGTCTACGCGACCATCGCGATCGCGGCCCTGTCGGTCACGGTCTGGGCGCACCACATGTACGTGACCGGTGGCGTGCTGCTGCCCTGGTTCTCGCTCATGACGATGCTCATCGCGGTCCCGACCGGCGTGAAGATCTTCAACTGGGTCGGCACCATGTGGCGCGGCTCGGTGACGTTCGAGACCCCGCTGCTGTGGGCCGTCGGCTTCCTCATCACGTTCACGTTCGGTGGCCTCACCGGTGTGATCCTGGCGTCGCCGCCGCTCGACTTCCACGTGTCCGACTCGTACTTCGTCGTGGCGCACTTCCACTACGTCGTCTTCGGCACCGTCGTCTTCGCGATGTTCTCCGGCTTCTACTTCTGGTGGCCGAAGTGGACGGGCAAGATGCTCAACGAGCGTCTCGGCAAGATCCACTTCTGGCTCCTGTTCATCGGGTTCCACACCACGTTCCTCATCCAGCACTGGCTGGGCGTCATCGGCATGCCGCGTCGTTACGCGACCTACCTGCCGAACGACGGCTTCACCTGGATGAACCAGCTGTCGACGATCGGCTCGATGATCCTCGCGATCTCGTTCCTGCCGTTCATCTTCAACGTCTACGTGACGGCCCGGAACGCACCGAAGGTCGCCGTGAACGACCCGTGGGGCTACGGCCGCTCGCTCGAGTGGGCCACCAGCTGCCCGCCGCCCCGCCACAACTTCACGTCGATCCCGCGGATCCGTTCCGAGTCCCCGGCCTTCGACCTGAACCACCCCGAGGCAGGTGTGCCGATCGGTGTCGGCCCCGCGAAGGACGCCCCGGATGCCCCGACCTACGACGCCGCGAAGGGCGAGGTGAAGTAAGCCGATGCGCGCGAACACCAACCTGTTCTGGATCCTCTTCGGGTTCTTCATCCTCGCGGACGCCGCGTACACGATCTGGGCGCTGCTCTACTACGGCCACCCGGAGTGGGTCGGCACCGTGGCGATCGGCCTGACCGGCATCATGTCCGCGTTCATCGCCTTCTACCTCGGCAAGGTCATGGCGTCCCAGGGCGGCGTGCTGCCCGAGGACCGCCCCGACGCCAACATCGAGGACGGCGACGCCGAGCTCGGGCACTTCAGCCCGTGGTCGTGGTGGCCCATCCTGCTGGCCGCAGCGGTCGCAGTCTGCTTCCTCGGTGTCGCAGCCGGCCTGTGGATCGTCCCGATCGGACTCGCCCTGGTGGCGGTCACCCTGGTCGGCTGGGTCTACGAGTACTACCGCGGCAACTTCGGGCACTGACCTGACGCTGCAACGCACCTGACACTTCGGGCGGCACCACATCCGGTGCCGCCCGAAGTGCGTCCAGGCGCTGCACGACCACAGCACACGACCCTGCGCTGCCGACGCAGCGCACGACTCGGCGCTGCACACCACAGCGCCCCACGATCTCCGGTCCCCGATCCGGAACAAACGGGCCCGCCCGCGGCTTGACTGGAGCGGACCTCCCACCACAGCGAAAGGAGTCACCTCAGGTGACCGACAAGCGCACCCTCATCATCTTCGGCGCGACGGGCGACCTCGCCTCCCGCCTGCTGCTGCCGGGCCTCGGCACGTTCCTGCAGAGCGGTCGAGCGGTTCCCGTCCAGCTCATCGGCACGGGCCGCAGCGCCCGCAGCGAGGAGCAGTGGAAGGACATCGTCACGAAGTCCTTCGCGTCGCAGGACGTCAAGGGACCCGAGGTCGACGCGACGCTCGCGTCGACCCAGTTCATCCAGGGCGACCCCACCGACCCGGAGCACCTCACGGCACTGCTCGACGCGGCCGAGGCCGAACCGATCCTCTACTTCGCCCTGCCCCCGCAGATCGCCTCCGACATCTGCGAGGCACTGCAGCAGGTCGAGCTCCCCGCCGGCACCACCCTCGCCTTCGAGAAGCCGTTCGGCACCGACGTCGCGAGCGCCCAGGCCCTCAACGAGACCGTGCTGAAGCTGGTCCCGGAAGAGCGCGTGCACCGCACCGACCACTTCCTCGGACGCACCACGGTCCTGAACATCATCGGTCTGCGCTTCGCGAACCGCCTGTTCGAGCCGATCTGGAACGCGGACAACATCGAGAAGGTCGACGTCTTCTACGACGAGACCCTCGGTCTCGAGAACCGCGCCCAGTACTACGACGAGGCCGGCGCGATGGTCGACATGATCCAGTCGCACCTGCTGCAGATCCTCGGCATCGTGACGATGCACGCCCCGGCGGACATCGACGCGGTCGAGTTCCGCTCGTCCCTGGCCCGGGTGCTCCGTTCGACGCGGCTCAAGGGCGACGACGCGAAGATCGCGTCGCGCCGCGCTGTCTACACGGCCGGCACGATCGACGGCAAGGAGCTGCCGTCGTACCAGGACGAGGACGGCGTCGACAAGTCGCGGAGCACCGAGACGCTCGCCGAGATCTCGGTCGAGGTCGACACGGCCCGCTGGAAGGGCGTCCCGTTCACGCTGCGGTCCGGCAAGGCACTCGGCAACAGCCGGAAGGAGGTGCTGATCACCTTCAAGCCGGTCACGCGCCTGCCCTCCGGCCTGAGCGGTCGCCCGAAGGCGGACACGCTCCGCATCGTCCTGAACCCGGACGAGATCGAGCTGACCGTGTCGGCCAACGGCGGTGGCAACCCGTTCGAGATGGGCCAGGTCACCCTGTCGTCGTCGTTCAGCGACGGCGAGCTGACCCCGTACGGCGAGGTCCTGAACGGCATCTTCCACGACGACCCGTTGCTCTCGATCCGCGGCGACGTGGCCGAGCGCTGCTGGGAGATCGTCGAGCCGGTCGTCAAGGCCTGGAAAGCCGACGAGGTCCCGCTCGAGGAGTACCGCGCCGGTTCGCGCGGCCCGGCGGACTGGGAGTCGTCGTCCTGACGGACGTGACCGTCGCGCCCTGAACGGGCGGAACTGCGGACGGGAGGCACGGTGCCAGCTGGCACCGTGCCTCCCGTCCGTTTCGTGGTCAGCACCACCGCATCAGGCGGGGGTGCCGGCGCGCTCGCCCTCGCCGGTCCACGAGCGGGTGCCGCCGTCGTGCACCGGCAGCCGCGTGCGGTGCCCGGTCGACGCGCCCCGCGCCCGCGCGATCGCGTCGGAAGCGGACACGAGCGTCAGGTGCGACAGCACCTGCGGAGTGTTGCCGACGTGGTGTCCGGAGGCGACGTCGATCTCCTCGGAGAGCATCCCGACGTCGTTGGCGTACCCGACGAGCACGTCCATGAGGCGCTCGGCGTCGTCGATCCGGCCCGATGCCGCGTACTGCTCGACCAGCCAGAACGAGCACGCCAGGAACGGGTGCTCCGCGCCGGCGAGCCCGTCGAACCCCGACGACGTCCGGTACCGCAGCACGAGACCGTCGGAGCCGGTGGACAGGTCCTGCTCGATGGCGGCGACGGTGCCGGTCATGCGGGCGTCGTGGGCGGAGACGTAGCCGATCTGCGGCAGGACGAGCAGGCTCGCGTCGACCTCGTCGGTGTCGTAGTGCTGCCGGTAGCTGCCCCGTGCAGCGTTCCAGCCGTGCTCCTCGATCTCGGCCCGGACCTGGTCGCGCAGGGTGCGCCAGCGATCCACGGGGCCTTCGAGACCGAACTCCTCGACCGCGGCGACCCCACGGTCGAACGCGGCCCAGATCATCGCGCGCGAGTGCGTGAAGTGCCGTCGCGGGCCGCGCATCTCCCAGATGCCGTTGTCGGGCTCCTGCCAGTGCTCCTCGACGTAGCCGAGCAGGGCGCGCTGCAGGGCCCACGAGTCGGCGTTCTCCTCGACCCCGAGCTCGCGGGCGTCGTGCAGGGCGGCCAGGACCTCGCCGAACACGTCGCCCTGGTACTGCGTGTACGCGCCGTTGCCGACCCGGACGGGCGTCGAGCCGGCGTACCCGGGCAGGTGCGGGAGCTCCCGTTCCGGCAGTTCGCGCTCCCCGGCGATGCCGTACATGATCTGCACGTCGGCGGGGTCGCCGGCGATGGCGCGGAGCAACCAGCCGCGCCAGTGCGCCGCCTCGTCGCGGTAGCCGTGCGCGATGAGCGAGGCGAGGGCGAGGGAGGCGTCGCGGAGCCAGACGTAGCGGTAGTCCCAGTTGCGTTCGCCGCCCGGGTCCTCCGGCAGGCTCGTGGTCACGGCGGCCACCACCCCGCCGGTCTCGCCGTGGGTCATCGCGCGGAGCAGCAAGAGCGAACGGCGGGCGGCGTCGGCGTAGCGTCCCTCGGTGCGTGCCGTCGCCATCCAGTCGGTCCACCACGTCACGGTGCGGTCGAGCTCGGCGTCGACGTCGACGGGCTCCGGGGGCTCGCGGTGCGAGGGGTACCAGGTGAGGACGGTGTCGAGCACGTCACCGTCGTGGATCGTCGCGGTGGCCGTGTGCCGGTGGTCCGAGGCCCGGAAGCGCGGGCCGCGCACGATGACCGACCCCGGGCCGGCGGTGGCGAGCAGTGCCGGGTTCTCGTCGCCGCCGATCTGGCGCACCCACGGCAGCGCGAGGGCGTAGTCGAACCGGATCCGCAGGGTCTGCTGCACCTCGACCGAGCCGCTCAGGCCGCGGACACGCCGGACGATGGACGGGCGGTGGGCGCCGACGGGCATGAACTCGGTCACCTCGACGGCACCGTCCGCCGTGGTCCACACCGTCGACAGGACGAGGGTGTCGCCTCGGTACTTCCGGTGCGCCGTCGCGGCGGGGTCGGTCGGTCGGAGCGTCCAGTGCCCGTGGTCCTCGGAGCCGAGCAGCGAGGCGAACGTGGCGGCGCTGTCGAAGCGCGGCAGGCACGCCCAGTCGATCGTGCCGTCGCGACCGACGAGTGCGGCGGTCGAGGTGTCGCCGATGACGGCGTGGTCCTCGATCAGGTTCGGGGGAGTCGCGGGGGGCGCGGGTGCTCGCTCGGTGTCGGCGGTCCGGTCCGTGTCGGTGCTCATGCCCCGATCGAACACCCGGAGGCCGAGCGTCGTGGCCGCGCGGACGGGCCGCCGGCCGTCTGGCGGCCGTGTGCCGTCGGTGTGCCTGAAGCCTCGCTCAGGCCGGGTCGGAGGCGTCCGCCTCGGCGAGCCCGACCCGCGCGAGTTCGGACCACAGCCCGGCACCGTCGGGTGCGTAGACCCACGGCGCCGAGGTGTCGCGGGAGCGTTCCTGCGCCCGGGAGCGTCCGCCGGCCAGGACCGCCTCGCTCGTGGACAGCTGCCGGATGGCGACGCCCGCGACGTTCTCCGGGTGCTCGCGGGCGAACTCGCCGTACAGCGACTCGTCGTGCTGGCCGTCGTCGCCGACGAGCAGCCACTGCACGTCCGGGAAGTCCTTCGCCAGGCGCCGCAGGTTCTGCTGCTTGTGCAGCTGCCCGCTCCGGAAGAAGCGGTCGTGCGTGGGGCCCCAGTCGGTGAGCAGAAGCGTGCCGGACGGGTACATGTTGCGGGTCAGGAAGCGCTGCAGGGTCGGCGCGACGTTCCAGGCACCGGTGGACAGGTACACGGTCGGGGAGCCGGGGTGCTGCGCCTGCACGCGTTCGTACAGCACGGACATGCCCGGCACGGGGCGGCGGGCGTGTTCGGTGAGGACGAAGGAGTTCCACGCCGCCAGCATCGGACGGGGGAGCGAGGTCACCATGACGGTGTCGTCGATGTCGGACAGCAGCCCGAAGCGGGTGTCGGGGTGCACGACGAACACGTCGGCCTCGACGTCGCGCCCGCCGCCGGCCGACAACCGGACGGTGCGCCAGCCCGGCTCGAGGTCGATCGGCACGATGGTGTCGACGACCCCGCCACGGTCGGTCTCGACGACGTGCGAGACCCCACCGGCGGTGATGGTGACCTCGGCGTGGTCGACCGCGACGCTCGTGAAGCTCTTCCACCCGCGGACACCGGCGTACGAGACGTCGGAGGCGAGGCCACGGCGGGTCAGCAGCACGCGGCAGAGGATGCGGACCCATCCGGGAGCGCCGTAGCCGGTGTAGGGGACGACGGTCGGGACCAGGCCACGGCTTCGGGCGCGGTGCTCGCGGAACTCCTGGACGGCGTCCTCGATGCGGGCCGCGCGGTGCAGGAGCGGCTCGGCCAACGACGGCTCGTGGGGCGTCGGGTCGGGCATCGCCCCATCATCCCATGCAGGACCCGGAAGTCCACGTCCCGCGGCACCTGTGGTGAGTCGCAGCCATGTTCCAGCCGGTCTCTGCGAAAATCGTCCTCGTCACACCAACGAACCGCGCTGGAGCGCAAGAGGAGAACACGTGCTCGTCACCGAGGTAACGAACGCTCTGCCGGGGGGATCATCACTGCTCAGGAACGAGCCGGTCCAAGCCCGCAGTTCGGCGCGCCTCGCGGGTCTGCTCGACGCTGCTGCCGCGGTGATCGACGAGATCGGGTTCGAGCGACTCACGACCGCGATGGTCGCCGAGCGGGCCGGAGCGTCCATCGGCACCGTCTACCGCTACTTCCCGGACCGCATCGCCGTGGTCGACGCGCTCGCCATCCGCTGCACGCAGCGGCTGGCCGCGCGCTTCGTCGCGGCGCTCGACGCGAGCGGCGCGGAGACCTGGCAGCAGGCCTGCGACGCGCTGATCGACGAGACCGCCGAGCTGTACCGCACCGAGCCCGGCTTCCGCGCGATCCGCTTCGGCGACACCGCGGACACCGGCACCGGTGACGCCGAGGACCGCATGGGAGCGCTCGGCGCCGCCGTCGGGCAGATCATGCGCGACCGGTTCGGGCTGCCCGACAACGAGCGCATCGCACGTGCCTGGGTCGTGCTGGCCGAGTCCGGCCACGCCGTGCTGGCGCGGGCGCACCGCGACCGCGAGCACCCCGACTCGGCGCTCATCGCCGAGTACCGCACGATGAGCCGTGCCCACATGGAGTCCGTGGTCGCCGCCGGCTGACCGCCGCGGGGTCCCGCACCCATCCGACGACGCCCGTGCTTCCGAACAGGAGGCGCGGGCGTCGTCGTCCGCGCTGGTTCCGTCGTGCGCTCGGTCCGGTCCACGGCGGTGCGCACCTGTCCGGGACGCGCCGCGTGCCGGAACGGGTGAACCGCTGTCGGACCCGACGGGTACTCTCATCCGGAGTCGGGCTACCTCCGAACAGAAGGGCACCCATGATCGAGTTCCGCTCGGTACGAAAGACCTACCCGGACGGCACCACCGCGGTCGACGACTTCGACCTCGTGATCCCGTCCCGGACCACGACCGTCTTCGTCGGCTCCAGCGGCTGCGGCAAGACGACGCTGCTCCGGATGATCAACCGCATGGTCGACCCCACCTCGGGTTCCGTGCAGATCGACGGATCCGACGTCTCCGGCGTCGACCCCGTGAAGCTCCGGCGGAGCATCGGGTACGTCATGCAGAACTCCGGTCTGCTGCCGCACCGCAAGGTCGTCGACAACATCGCGACCGTGCCCCTGCTCACCGGGGTGTCGAAGGCCGACGCCCGCACGCGTGCGCTCGAGCTCATGGACACCGTGGGACTCGACCGGGCGTTCGCCGACCGGTACCCGTCCCAGCTGTCCGGCGGGCAGCAGCAGCGCGTCGGTGTGGCCCGTGGCCTGGCCGTGGACCCGAACATCCTGCTCATGGACGAGCCCTTCGGCGCCGTCGACCCGCTGGTCCGCAACGACCTGCAGGACGAGCTCATCCGCCTGCAGCGTGAACTCGGCAAGACCGTCGTGTTCGTGACGCACGACATCGACGAGGCGTTCAAGCTCGGCGACCAGGTCGTCATCCTGAAGAAGGGCGGCGAGATCGCCCAGCAGGGCACGCCGTCCGAGATCCTGGCCGAGCCGGCGGACGACTTCGTCGCGAACTTCATCGGTGTGGGCCGTGGGCGTCGGTCGCTGCGCGTCGAGCACACCCCCACGGGCCCCATCGTCGTGGACGGCGACGGGCGTGCAGCCGGTGTCCTCACCGGACCGGTCAACGTCGTCGACGCCGCCGCAGCGGTGCAGGCCGACCCCGCATCGAACCAGGCCGGAGCGTCGCTCGACGCCCCGGGTGCTCCGGCGCAGGGTGAGGGCACGCGGTGAAGTGGGTCCTCGCGAACCTGGACACGATCCGTGACGCCACGGTCGCGCACCTGGCCATCGCCATCCCGCCGATCATCATCGCGTTCCTGCTGTCCATCCCCATCGGCTGGCTCGTCGTCCGCCTCCAGCGCCCCGGTGGATCGCGGTTCGCCTCGGGTGTCGGCAGCGGCATCGTGACGTTCGCCGGGCTGCTCTACGCGATCCCGTCCCTGGCGCTGTTCGTGGCGCTGCCGGGCATCATCGGCACCGGGCTGCAGAGCCCGGTCAACGTCGTGATCGGGTTGACCCTGTACGGCCTCGCGCTCATGGTCCGGTCGACCGTCGACGGGCTCACCTCGGTGGACTCGGGGACGAAGTCGGCCTCGACCGCGATGGGGTACTCGTCGGCGCAGCGGTTCTTCCGCGTCGAACTGCCGCTGGCCGGGCCGGTGCTGCTCGCCGGGCTACGGGTGGTCTCGGTGTCCACGATCTCGCTGACCACCGTCGGCGCCGTCCTCGGCATCCAGAGCCTCGGGTCGCTGTTCACGGACGGCCTCGGGCGCGGGATCTACGAGGAGATCATCTCCGGCATCGTCATGGTCCTCGTCCTGGCGTTCGTGCTCGACGGGATCCTGGTGCTGCTCGGCCGGATCGTCATGCCGTGGACCCGGACGACCTCGGTGTCGCGCCGCCGGACCCGCCGTGTCCTGCAAGCAGCGGAGGTCGCCTCGTGATCATCGGACAGGCCTTCGCCTGGGTCTTCGACCCCACCAACTACTCCGGGTACAACGCGATCCCCGGCCGCCTCTGGGAGCACATCTGGATCACGCTGCTCGCCGTGGTGATCGCCTCGGTGATCGCCGTGCCGATCGGGTACGCCATCGGCCACACGCGCCGCGCACGGGGCTTCTCGATCGCCGTGTCCGGCGGGATCCGCGCACTGCCGACGCTCGGCGTGCTCTCCCTGTTCGGACTCCTGCTCGGCATCGGCCTGCAGGCTCCGCTCCTGGCGCTCGTCGTGCTCGCCATCCCCTCGGTGCTGGCTGGTGCGTACTCGGGCATCGAGTCGGTCGAACCCGTGACCGTCGACGCCGCCAAGGCCCAGGGCATGACGGGCTGGCAGATCCTGTGGAAGGTCGAGGTCCCGCTCGGCCTGCCCCTGCTGATCGGCGGCTTCCGCGCAGCCGTGCTGCAGGTCGTGGCCACGGCGACGCTCGCCGCGTACGTCGGCGCCGGCGGCCTCGGCGGCTACTTCTTCCTCGGTCTGAAGACCCAGGACTACGCCGAGATGCTCGGCGCCTCCATCCTCGTGATCGCACTCGCGATCGCGTTCGAGATCGTGTTCGCCGTGCTGCAGCGGGCGTCGGTGCCCAAGGGCACCGCCGACCCGTCGGCCCGGCAGCGCCAGGGATCGCGCGAGCGAGCCCGCAATCCCATCCCGGAAGGAAATCCATCGTGATCACAGCAAAGATCCGTGCGGGCGTCGCAGCAGCGCTCGCACTGGGCGTCGCCGCCGCCCTGACCGGCTGCGCGTCGAGCGACCCGCTCGACAGCGGCTCCAGCGCGTCGTCCGACTCGAAGACGATCGTCGTCGGCTCGCAGCAGTACTACTCGAACGAGATCATCGCCGAGCTGTACGCACAGGTCCTCGAGAAGAACGGCTTCGAGGTCAAGCGCAACTTCAACATCGGGCAGCGCGAGGTCTACATCCCGCAGCTCGAGAAGGGCGCGATCGACGTCATGCCCGAGTACAGCGGCAACCTGCTGCAGTACTTCGACAAGGACTCCACGGCGAAGACCGCCGACCAGATCGACGACGGCCTCGAGACGGCGCTGCCGAAGGGCCTCCGGGTCCTCGACGAGGCCGAGGCGACCGACCAGGACAGCTACACCGTCACGAAGAAGTTCTCCGAGGACAACGACGTGACGAGCCTGGCCGACCTGAAGGACGTCACGTCGAAGCTCACCGTCGGCGCGAACTCCGAGTTCCAGACCCGTCCGTACGGTCCGAAGGGCCTGAAGTCGGTCTACGGCGTCGACGTCGACTTCAAGGCGGTCGAGGACTCCGGCGGAGCCCTGACGGTCAAGGCGCTGAAGGACGGCACCGTCCAGCTCGCCGACATCTACAGCGCCGACCCGAGCATCAAGGCGAACGACTTCGTCACGCTCGAGGACCCGGAGAACCTGATCCTGCCGCAGAACGTCATCCCCGTCGTCTCCGACAAGGTGAACGACAAGGCCGCGGACGCGATCGACTCGGTCAACGAGAAGCTGACGCCCGAGGCCCTGATCGAGCTCAACACCAAGAGCACGGCGGACAAGGAGAAGGCGTCCACCATCGCCAAGGAGTTCCTGACCGACGAGGGCCTGCTGTAACAACAGTGCTCGTGCGTTAGACGACAGGCGTCGGGCAACTGCCCGGCGCCTGTCGTCGTTCGGCGGAGCGGGAACCGGCACATCCGTGCCGCACGGTTGTGCCGTGCAACACCCTTGCACGTTCGTGCACGGAACATTTCTACAAGTTGTCGAAGTCGGCGGTGACGCGGTACCGTTGAAGAGTCCCAACGGCTGTGACATCTGATGTATCCGTTCCACAGGAAGACACTGACGTGCACCGACTGCGCGCGGCGACCCGACTGGGAAGTGCCGCATGACCGACCTCCTCGACCCGCTCATCCTGTCGCGGTGGCAGTTCGGTCTGACGACCATCTACCACTTCCTCTTCGTCCCACTGACGATCGGCATGGCCGCCGTGGTGGCCGTGTTCCAGACCGCCTGGTACCGGACCGGTCGCGCGCACTACCTGCAGCTGACCCGGTTCTTCGGACGCATCTTCCTGATCAACTTCGCGATGGGCGTCGTGACGGGCATCGTGCAGGAGTTCCAGTTCGGCATGAACTGGTCGAACTACTCGCGCTTCGTCGGTGACGTCTTCGGCGCCCCGCTCGCGCTCGAGGGGATCCTGGCCTTCTTCTTCGAAGCCGCGTTCATCGGCGTCTGGATCTTCGGCTGGGACCGCTTGCCGAAGGGACTGCACCTGGCGAGCATCTGGTGCGTCAGTGCCGGCACGATCATGTCGGCGTACTTCATCATCGCCGCGAACGCGTTCATGCAGCACCCGGTCGGCTTCTCGATGAACGAGGCCAAGGGGCGCGCGGAGCTCACCGACATCTGGGCGGTCCTCGGCAACAAGGTCGCCCTGGCCGCCTTCCCGCACACGTTGTTCGCCTGCTTCATGGTCGCCGCAGCAGTGATCATCTCGGTCGCCGCCTACCACCTGGCGCGGAACCAGAACCTCGAGACGATGATGCCGGCGCTCAAGTTCGGCATGTGGACCATGGTGGCGGCGGGCGCGCTGACGGTGCTCACCGGCGACCAGCTCGGCCTGACCATGGTCGACACCCAGCCGATGAAGATGGCCGCAGCGGAAGCGCTGTACAACACGGCGACCGGCAAGGACGCCTCGTTCTCGATCTTCACGCTCGGCACCCCCGACGGCGTGCACGAACTGTTCTCGATCCGGGTGCCCTACCTGCTGTCGTTCCTGTCCACGCACACCTTCAACGGCACGGTCGAGGGCATCAACGACCTGCAGGCGCAGTACACCCAGGTGTACGGGCCCGGCGACTACAAGCCGATCATCTGGGTCACCTACTGGTCGTTCCGCTGGATGATCGCGCTCGGCGTCGGTGCGGTCATGGTGTCGCTCGCCGGCCTCTGGCTGACCCGCAAGGGCCGGTTCCCGACGAAGCGCTGGATCTGGCGCGTCGCCACCTGGACCGTCCCGCTCCCGATGGCCGCGATGATCGTCGGCTGGATCTTCACCGAGATGGGTCGCCAGCCGTGGCTCGTGTTCGGGTTGCTCAAGACCAGCGACGGCGTCTCGCCGAACGTGACCGGGCTCGAGGTCCTCATCTCGCTCATCGTGTTCACCGTGATCTACGGCTCGCTGGCGGTGGTCGAGTTCAAGCTCATCAAGAAGGTCGCGCAAGAGGGCCCTGCCGCTCCGGCAGAGGTCGACGAGGAGACCGGCGAGGTCAAGCACGAAGTGACGGTGTACTGAGATGGATCTGCCTGTCCTCTGGTTCGCGATCGTCGGCGTGTTCTTCGTCGGCTACTTCGTCCTCGACGGCTTCGACTTCGGGGTCGGCATGTCCCTGCCCTTCCTGGGCAAGGACGACACCGACCGTCGGGTGCTCATCAACACGATCGGCCCGGTCTGGGACCTCAACGAGACGTGGGTCATCGTCGCCGGCGCCTGCCTGTTCGCGGCGTTCCCCGAGTGGTACGCCACGATGTTCTCCGGGTTCTACCTGGCGCTGCTGCTCATCCTCGCGGCGCTGATCCTGCGCGGCGTCTCGTTCGAGTACCGCCACCAGAACAAGCACCTCGAGTGGAAGCGTCGCTTCGACCTGATGATCATCGTCGGGTCCGCCCTGCCGTCCTTCCTCTGGGGCGTCGCGTTCGGCAACGTCGTCCGCGGGATCCCGATGGACTCCGGGCACAACTACACGGGCACCCTCTTCGACCTGCTCAACCCGTTCGCACTCCTGACCGGCGTGGCGACGCTGCTGGTGTTCTTCACGCACGGCGTCGTGTTCGTCGCGCTGAAGACCGAGGGCGAGATCCGCGAGCGGGCGAAGCGCCTGGCGACCCGGGCCGGCATCCTGACGATCGTCGTCGGCGCCGCGTTCCTGGTCTCGATGGCGTTCGTCCGGGCGACCCCGGCCTCGCTCGTGCTCTCGGTGGTCGCGGCACTCGCGCTCGTCCTGGCCGTGCTCTGCAACGCCTGGGGCAAGGAGGGCCGGGCGTTCACGCTCATGGCCGTCACCATCGCCGCGATCGTGCTCGCCATGTTCACGGCGATCTTCCCGGACGTCATGCCCGCCACCAACGACCCGGCGAACAGCCTGAACGTGTACAACGCCTCGAGCGGTTCGTACACGCTGACGGTGATGAGCTGGGTGGCGCTGATCTTCGTCCCCCTCGTGTTCGCGTACCAGGCCTGGACGTACTGGGTGTTCCGCAAGCGTGTCTCGCGGGCCCAGGTCACCCAGGCCGCGCACTAGGCAGGCGACGGTGAAGCCGCTCGACCCGCGACTCCTGCGCCTGTCGCGGACGGCGCGCGGCTTCATCGTCGCGGCCGCCGGCACCGGCGTCCTCCGCACGGTCGCGACCATCGCGATCGCGTGGGGGATCGCCGCCGCCGTGACCCTCGGCATCGACGCGGTCCAGGACGGCCGTGTCCCGAGCGTCTTCGGGCAGGCGCTCGCGCTGCTGGGCGGCGCGTTCGTGCTCCGTGCCGTGGCGGCCTGGGCGACCGACGACCTGGCGGCCCGCGCCGCGGCGAAGGTGAAGAGCGAGATGCGCACCACGGTGCTCGCCCGCGCCGCCGAGCGGGGTCCGTCCTGGCTGGCGGGCCGGTCGAGTGCGGGGTTCGCCACCACCCTCGGGCCGGGCCTCGACGCGCTCGACGCCTACTTCGGTCGCTACCTGCCGCAGCTCGCACTCACCGCCATCGCCACACCGCTGCTTCTCGTCGCGATCGGCCTCGGTGACCTGACGAGCGGGCTGATCATCCTGTTCGCCCTGCCGGTCATCCCGGTGTTCATGATCCTGATCGGACTCGCGACCCAGTCGTTGCAGCGGAAGCAGTCCGACGCCCTCGCCAAGCTCGGCGGCGCCTTCCTCGAGGCCGTCGAGGGCCTGGCCACCCTCAAGGTGTTCGGTCGCGCCCGGCGCCAGGTCGGCCGCATCGGCGCCGTCACGGACGAGTACCGTCGTGGCACGCTCGGGGTGCTCCGGCTGTCGTTCGTCAGCGGGTTCGCGCTCGAGCTCGCCGCGAGCCTGTCCGTCGCCCTCGTCGCGGTGTCGATCGGCATCCGGCTGGTCGACGGCTCGCTCGGGCTCGGCGCCGCGATGTTCGTCCTGGTCCTCGCCCCCGAGGCGTTCGCCCCCATCCGCCAGGTCGGCGCGGACTTCCACGCCGCCCAGGACGGCGTCGAGGCATCGGCAGCGGTCCTCGACGTCCTCGACGACGACACGGAGCCCGCGCCGCACCACGACACGGACCCCGCGGCGACCGCTCCGGGGGCCACGGCGCTGGCCGTGCACGGTCTGACCGTCCGCCGACCCGACGTGGTGATCGGCCCGCTCGACCTGCACGCCGACCCCGGCACCGTCGTCGTGCTAGCCGGCCCGAGCGGCTCGGGCAAGTCGAGCGTCATCGCCGCACTCCGCGGCGTCCTGCCGCACGACGGCACCGTGGTCGTCCCGGGCGCCGCCGGTACGACCGCCGCCGGCCGCACCACCTGGGCCGACCAGCGACCCCGCCTCGTGCGCGGGACCGTCGCCGAGAACGTCGCGCTCAGCGCGACCCCCGACGCCGTGGACGTCCAGACCGCGTTGCGCGACGCGGGGCTGGGGGTCGACCCGGGCCTCCCGATCGGTGCCGGCGGCAGCGGACTGTCCGGCGGCCAGGCGCAGCGCGTCGCCGTCGCGCGGGCGCTGTACCGCGCCCGCCGCGTCGGCACGCCGTTGGTCCTGCTCGACGAACCGACGTCGGCGCTCGACGCCGAGGCCGAGGCCCACGTCGTCGCCGCGATCCGCGGCCTGGCGGCCGACGGCGCGGTCGTCGTGGTGGCCAGCCACCGACCGGCGGTCGTGGCCGCGGCCGACGTCCGGGTCGACATCGGCACCGGTGGGTCGGTCACCGTCCGGACGGGGGTGCGCGCATGAGCCGGCAGCGGGTGCTGTCCCGGGAGGCCCGTGGAGCGTCCGTCCTGCGGCTCGCGATGCCGCACGGGTCGGGTTGGGCCAAGGCGGTCGCCGCCGGCGCGCTCAGCGCGGTCTGCGCCGTGGCGCTCCTCGCCGCGAGCGGCTACCTCATCACCCGTGCCGCGGAGCACCCGCCGATCCTCTACCTGACCCTCGTGATGGTCGGCGTGCGGGCGTTCGCACTCGGGCGTGCGGCGCTGCGCTACGTCGACCGGCTCGCCGGGCACGACGCGTCCTTCCGGCAGCTCGCGGTGGTGCGCACCGAGATGTACCGGCGGCTCGCCTCGGTCGCACCGGCAGGGCTCGGCAGCACCGGCCGTGGCGACCTGATGACCCGCCTGGTCACCGACACCGACCGGCTGCAGGACCTGCCCATCCGCGTCGTCGGGCCGCTGGTGTCCGCCGGGGTCGTCGCCCTGCTGTCCGTCGTCGCGGTGGCGATCGTGTCGGTGCCGGCCGCCCTCGTGCTCCTGCTCGGCCTGGCGGTCGCGGCGCTGCTCGGGTCGGTCGTGACACGGTCGATCGCCGAGCGCTCCGACCGTGAGACCGCAGCGGACCGTGGTCGGGTCGCCGACCTCGTGCTCGACACCGTACGGACGCTCGACGTGTTCGCGGCCTACGGCACCGTCGACGAGCGGCTGGCGCACATCGCCCGTCTCGACGTCGGCGTCACCCGTGCGGTGCGCCGCCGTGGCACGGTCGAGGCGCTCGTCGGTGCCCTGGTCGGGCTGGTCGGCGGCGGCGCGGTCATCGGGATCCTGGCCGTCGGTGCACCGGTCGTGGTGTCCGGGGCGCTCGACGGACCGCTCTGGGCACTGACCGTGTTCGTGCCGCTCGCCCTGTTCGAGGTCGTCGGCGGGGTCCCGCTCGCCGTCCTCACGCTGCGCCGGGTGCGCGCCGCCGCTGAGCGGGTCGAGCAGGTCGTCCCGGCACGGGTGCCCGCGGGCATCGTGCCCGAACCCGAGCAGGACGCCGACCCGGCCGAACTGGCGGTGTCCGGTCCGGTCACCGTGGCGGTGCGCGACCTGACCGTGCAGTGGCCCGGAGCCACGACGCCGGCGGTCGACGGGGTCTCGCTCGACCTGCACCCCGGCGAGGTCGTCGTGCTCGAAGGGCCGAGCGGCGCGGGGAAGTCCACGCTCGTCGACGCGCTGGTCCGGTTCGTCGACCACCAGGGCTCGTACACGCTCGACGGGGTCTCGGCGAAGGACATGCACCCCGACGCCGTCCGTGCCCGCATCGGGCTCATCGAGCAGGACCCGTTCGTCTTCGACCAGTCCGTCCGACAGAACCTGCTGTTCGCCCGCGAGACCGCGACCGACGACGAGCTGCTCGCCGTGCTCGACCGGGTCGGCCTCGGCGAGTGGGTCGGACGTCGCGGCGGGCTCGATGCCTCGGTGGGGGAGCGCGGTGGCCTCGTCTCCGGCGGACAGGCGCACCGGCTCGCCCTGGCACGTGCGCTCCTGCACGCGTTCCCGGTGCTGGTGCTCGACGAACCCACGGCCGACATCGACCCGGACCTCGGCGACGCCGTCCTGCACGACCTCGTCACGACGGCCCGCGCAGCGGGCCGGACGGTCGTGATCGTGTCGCACGTGCCGGTCCGGGCGGACCTGGTCGACCGCACCCTGCGGATGGTCGCCGGCCGCCTGCTCGTCGGATGACCCGACAGGCGGACGCTGGACGGGCCTCCCGGCTTGTATCGTTGACGTCCGTGACCACCGAGCAGCACGCCGAGGACCCGAACGCCTACGACTTCCGTCGTATCCAGGAGAAGTGGCAGCCCCGCTGGGAAGAGCTCGGGCTCTTCACCACCGACCTGGACGACACGCGTCCGCGCAAGTACATCCTCGAGATGTTCCCGTACCCGTCCGGCGACCTCCACATGGGGCACGCCGAGAACTGGGCCCTCGGCGACTTCGTGGCGCGCTACTGGCGCCAGCAGGGCTTCAACGTCCTGCACCCCATCGGCTGGGACTCCTTCGGCCTGCCCGCCGAGAACGCCGCGATCAAGCGCGGGGTGGACCCGAAGGACTGGACCTACGCGAACATCGCGCAGCAGAAGGCGTCCTTCAAGCGCTACGCGCCGTCGTTCGACTGGAGCACCGAGATCCACACCTCGGACCCCGAGTACTACAAGTGGAACCAGTGGCTGTTCCTGAAGATGTACGAGAAGGGCCTGGCGTACCGCAAGGACAGCTGGGTCAACTGGGACCCGGTGGACCAGACCGTGCTCGCGAACGAGCAGGTCCTGCCCGACGGCACCTCGGACCGCTCCGGCGCCGTCGTCGTCAAGAAGAAGCTCACGCAGTGGTACTTCAAGATCACGGAGTACGCCGACCGCCTGCTCGACGACCTCAACCAGCTCGAGGGACGGTGGCCCGCCAAGGTCATCGCGCAGCAGCGCAACTGGATCGGCCGGTCGGTCGGCGCCGACGTCGACTTCGTCATCGAGGGCCGTGACGAGCCCGTCACGGTTTTCACGACGCGCCCCGACACGATCCACGGCGTGACGTTCCTGGTCGTTGCACCGGACTCGGACCTGGCGGCGTCGCTGGTCGCTTCTGCGTCCTCCTCCGTCCGTGCGGACTTCGATGCCTACCTCGTCGCCACGCAGAAGACGTCGGAGATCGACCGGCAGAACGCGGACCGCCCGAAGACCGGTGTGCCGCTCGGCCGTTTCGCGATCCACCCGCTGACGGGGGAGCGCCTGCCCATCTGGGCCGCCGACTACGTGCTGGCCGACTACGGTCACGGCGCCGTCATGGCCGTCCCGGCGCACGACCAGCGCGACCTCGACTTCGCCCGGGCGTTCGACCTGCCCGTGAAGGTCGTCGTCGACACCAACGCCGCGGTCACCGGAGCGATCCCGGTGATCACCGAGGACACCGAGCTGCCCGACCTCAACCCCGCCACCACGGGCGAGGCACTGACGGGTCAGGGCCGGATGATGAACTCCGGCCCCCTCGACGGCATGTCGAAGCAGCACGCGATCACCGCCGCGATCTCCCTGCTCGAGGAGCGCGGGACCGGTCGCGCCGCCAAGACCTACCGCCTGCGCGACTGGCTCATCTCGCGCCAGCGCTTCTGGGGCACGCCGATCCCGATCATCCACGGCGCCGACGGCAGCGAGCACCCCGTGCCGCTCGACCAGCTGCCGGTGCGGCTGCCCGACACCGAGGGGCTCGACCTCAAGCCCAAGGGCACCTCGCCGCTCGGCGGAGCGACCGACTGGGTCAACGTCCCGAACCCCGTCGACGGTACGCCCGCGCTCCGTGACACCGACACGATGGACACCTTCGTCGACTCGTCGTGGTACTTCCTGCGCTTCCTGGCGGCGAACGACGACACCCAGGCGTTCGACCCCGCCGTCGCTCGCAAGTGGGCGCCGGTCGACCAGTACATCGGCGGCATCGAGCACGCGATCCTGCACCTGCTGTACGCGCGCTTCGTCACCAAGGTGCTCTTCGACCTCGGTTACCTCGACTTCACCGAGCCGTTCTCGGCACTGCTCAACCAGGGCATGGTGCTGTCCGGCGGCTCGAAGATGTCGAAGTCCAAGGGCGGCGTCTCGCTCGGCGACGAGCTCGACGCGAACGGCGTCGACGCGATCCGCCTGGTGATGGGCTTCGCCGGCCCGCCCGAGGACGACATCAACTGGGAGGACGTCTCGCCGTCCGCCTCGGCACGCTTCCTGGCCCGCGCCTACCGCCTGGCGACCGACGTCACGTCGACCCCCGACGTCGTCTGGGCCGAGGGCGACCGCGCCCTGCGCCAGGTGACGCACCGGTTCCTGGCCGATGCGCCGGGCCTGATGGAGTCGTTCAAGTTCAACGTCGTGATCGCGCGGCTCATGGACCTGGTCAACGTGACCCGCAAGGCGATCGACAGCGGCCCCGGTGCCGCCGACCCCGCCGTGCGCGAAGCCGTCGAGACCGTCACGCTCGGCCTCGCCGTGTTCGCGCCGTACACCGGCGAGGAGATGTGGGAGCAGCTCGGGTACGAGGCCACCGTCGCGCTGCACGGTTGGCGGAAGGCCGACCCGACGCTGCTGGTGCAGGAGACCCTCACCGCCGTCGTGCAGGTGAACGGCAAGGTGCGCGACTCGTTCGAGGTGTCGAAGTCGATCGAGCCGTCCGAGCTCGAGGCCCTCGCCCGTGCCTCAGCGAACGTGCAGCGGTACATCGGTGACCGCGAGATCGTGAAGGTCATCGTGCGGGCGCCGAAGCTCGTGAACATCGCCATCAAGGGGTAGCCCTCGGGCGGCGCGGCCGTCCACGGGGTGGGCGTCTGGCCGTCCACAGGGTGAGCGTCTGGCCGTCCACAGGGTGGGCGTCCGACGCACCTGTCCACAGACCAGCATTCCGGAGCCCGGCCGATCGGCCGGGCTCCGTAGCGTTCGGGGCATGTCGTCGCCCTCGTCACCGGACCCTCGGTCAGTGGACGGCGCGCCCGCATCGGGACGCGTGCTCTGGTCGCGACTGGTGCTGTCGCCGCGGGCCGCGGTGGTGCTGGCCGGGGTCGTTGTGGCTGTGGCGCTGGTGGTGGTCCTGGTCGGGTCGCTGACGGGCCGTGGTGGTGCAGGGGCGGGCGGGGTCGTCGTCAGTGGTGCGCCCACCGCCGGCGCGCCGACTGCCGGGGTGCCGACCGCCGGTGCGCCCACCGCCGGGGTGCCGACCGCTGGGTCTGGTGCGGCGCGCGTGGTGGTGCACGTGCTCGGAGCGGTCGAGCGCGACGGCGTGGTGCGCCTGCCGCCGTCGAGCCGGGTCACCGACGCGATCGAGCGGGCCGGCGGCGCGACGGCGGACGCGGACCTCGACCGACTGAACCTGGCGCGGGTCCTGACCGACGGCGAGCGGCTGTACGTGCCCCGCGTGGGCGAGGACGAGGTGCCAGCGGCGCTCGATCCGGTCGACGGCGGTGCGGCCGCGGCGGGCAGCAGCGGGGACGGCAGTACGGGTGCCGCGGGTGCCTCGGGAACCGGCGCCGACTCCGTCGTCGACCTGAACAGCGCCGACCAGGCTGCGCTCGAGACCCTGCCCGGCATCGGCCCGGGGTTGGCCGGCCGGATCCTCGCCTGGCGCGACGAACACGGCCGGTTCACCGCGGTCGAGGACCTGCTCGACGTCAGCGGCATCGGCGACGTCCGGTTCGCGGAGCTGCGTGACCGCGTGCGGGTCTGAGCCGTGCCCCTGCAGCTGCGACCCAGTGCGACGGACCTGCGGGTGGCGGTGCCGGTGGCGATCGCCTGGATCGTGACGACCGTGCTCGTCGGGGGACCGGCGGCAGCCCCCGTGGTCGGGATCGTGGGCGCCGTGCTGGCCGTGCTGGCCGGAGGGAGCGCGATCGTCGCTGGTCGTCGTCGACCGGGCCGTCATTGCCCGACCGTGATGGCCTGCGCCGGCCAGGTGCTCGTCGCAGCAGGGCTGACCGCGCTGCTGGCGGTCTCGGTCACCGTGGGGGAGACCCGCCGTGCACCGGAGCCGCTCCGGGCTCTCGCCTCCGGCTCGGGAGCCGTCCCGTTCGACGCGGTCCTGTCGCGCGACCTGGGCCCGGGTGACCGATCCGTGCTCACGACGCTCGAGCGCGCCGACAGCCTGGGCGCGCTCCGGGCACCGGTCCGGCTCGTCCCGGCGGGTGACGACCACGACAGGGTGCTGGCCGCGGGCACGCGGGTGACCGGCACCGGGACCCTCGAACCCGACGCCCCCGGAGCCGCGACCGCGTTCGTGCTCTTCGTCCGGGGTGCGCCGACCACTGAGCCTCCCGGCGGACTGCTCGGAGTGACCGACGCCGCTCGCCAGGCCTTCGTCCGCGCGACGGCCGGCCTGCCCGACCCGGGGGCCGCGCTCCTGCGCGGCCTGGCGATCGGTGACCGTTCCGGCCTCGACCCGGAGACCGAGGCGGCCATGGAGACGTCGGCGCTGACCCACCTGACCGCGGTGTCCGGGTCGAACTGCGCCGTGGTGGTCGGCCTGGTGGTGGTGGTCGGGCGGCTCTGCGGTGCTCCCCGTGGCATCCGGGCTGCGTCGGCCGTCGCCGTCCTGCTCGCCTTCGTGGTGCTCGTCCGGCCCGACCCGTCGATCGTCCGGGCCACGGTGATGGCGGTCGTCGTGCTGGTCGTGCACCTGTCCGGCCGCCCCGTGCGCGGTGTGCCGCTCGTCGCACTGGCCGCGATCGGCATGCTCGTGGTGGACCCCTGGTTCGCGCGATCGTTCGGGTTCGCGCTGTCCGTGCTCGCCACGACCGGCATCGTGGTGCTCGGACCACCGCTCACAACGCTGTTCGCCCGACGGCTGTGGAACCCGGCGGCCGCCGCCCTCGCCGTGCCGGTGGCGGCACAGGTCGCCTGCTGGCCCGTGACGATCCCGCTGTCCGCGGCGCTGCCGACCTACGCGGTGCCGGCGAACCTGCTCGCCGAGCCCCTGGCACCGATCGTCACCGTCGTCGGCCTCGGCGCGTGTCTGCTCGCGCCGGTCTGGCCGTGGGGCGGGTCGGTGCTCGCAGCCGTCGCCTGGGCCCCCGCGTCGGCGGTCGGTGGCATCGCCCACGGCGCAGCGCTCCTGCCGTACGCGTCGGCGCCGTGGCCGGGTGGGACCGTCGGGGTGGTCGGCGCAGTGGTCGTGAGCACGTGCCTCGCGGTCGCCGTGCTGAGCACGCCGACGGTGCGGAGCCGCTTGCTGCTCGTCGCAGGAGTCGTCGTGGTGGTCGGTGTCGCCGCCGTCGCGGTGCCCGTGCTGGTCGTGCGCGGTACCGTCCCGCGCGACTGGGCGGTCGCGGCGTGCGACGTCGGACAGGGCGACGCCGTGCTGGTCCGGGGCGGCGACAGCACGGCCCTGATCGACACCGGGGACGACCCGGACCGCCTCCGGGCCTGCCTCGACCTGCTGCGGGTCCGCCGGATCGACCTGCTCGTCCTCACGCACTTCGACCGCGACCACGTCGGGGCGGTCGACGAGGTCGCGGGCATCGTCGACACGGCGCTCGTCGGACCCGTCGGCCGTGCGTCGGACAGCCGCGTCGTGCAGGACCTGCAGCGCGGTGGCGTCGACGTCCGGCAGGCCGACGACCGGGTGTCCGGCGTGCTCGGGCCGCTCGGTTGGCGCGTGGTGTGGCCGCGCGCGGGCAGCCCGGACGCCGGCAACGACGCGAGCATCGTGCTCGTGACCGAGCCGCCGCCAGGTGCCGACTGCCCGACGTGCCTGTCCGGGGTGTTCCTCGGCGACCTGGGGGAGACCGCGCAGCGTCGGGTCCGCTCCGGCAGTGCGCTGCCAACAGGCCCCGTCGACGTCGTGAAGGTCTCGCACCACGGTTCGGCCGACCAGGACCCGCTGCTGTACCGGCAGCTCGCGGCCCGCGTCGGACTCGTCGGCGTCGGCGCGGACAACACCTACGGCCACCCGACACGGTCGGCGCTGTCGATGCTCGCATCGTCCGGGACCGCCGCGTACCGGACCGACGAACTCGGCACCGTCGTGGTGGGTCGGGCGGCCACCGACGACCTGCGGGTGTGGACGGAGCACACGCCGTCGGTGGCCGCCCGTAGGATCGTCGGAGCACTCGTCGCACCGGCACCGTCCGGGTCGGCACCACCGGAAGGACCGCATGCCCGCCAAGAAGCCCGCGCGCGCCGCAGCGAAGATCGACCAGGTCCCCTGGTCGGGGATCCGCCCGGCCCCGGTCGTGCTCGTCACCGGGCCCGAGGCGTTCCTGGCGGACCGGGCCAGCAGCGTGCTCAAGGACCTGCTCGTGGGCGAGGACCCGGCGCTCGAGGTGCACGACCTCGAGGCCGACCAGTACGCTCCCGGGCTGCTCGCGACCCTCGCCAGCCCGTCGTTGTTCGGCGAGCCGCGGCTCGTGCGGGTCACCAACGTCGAGAAGTGCACCGACGCCTTCATCACCGAGACCATCTCGTACCTGCAGGCCCCGGCCGACGACGTCACCCTGGTGCTCCGTCACGGCGGCGGGGTGCGTGGCAAGAAGCTGCTCGACACGATCCGCAGCGGGGTCGGCGGTGGGGTCGAGGTCCTGTGCGACGAGCTCAAGCGCGAGACCGACCGCATCGACTTCGTGAACGCCGAGTTCCGCGCCGCTCGACGCAAGATCGCGCCGTCGGCGGTCCGCACCCTCGTGGTCGCCTTCGCGGACGACCTGGCTGAGCTCGCCGCCGCGTGTCGGCAGCTCCTGGCGGACGAAGCGCAGGAGATCACCGACAAGGTCGTCGACAAGTACTACGGCGGTCGCGTCGAGACGAACGCGTTCAAGGTGGCCGACATCGCCCTGGCCGGACGGTCCGCTCCGGCGATCGTCGAGTTGCGGCACGCGCTGGCGACGGGCGAAGCACCGGTGCCGATCGTCGCGGCGTTCGCGAGCAAGATCCGCACGATGGCGAAGGTCAGCGCGTTCCGCGGGCCGAGCGGTCAGGCGGCGTCGGCGCTCGGCATGGCCCCGTGGCAGGTGCAGCGCGCGCAGCGTGACGTCGCCTCGTGGAGTGAGACGGGTCTCGCGAACGCGATCACGAGCATCGCTGAGGCGGACACCGCGGTGAAGGGCGGCTCGCGCGACGCGCACTACGCACTCGAGGTCATGGTCCGCACCATCGCCCGACGCGGCGAGGCGCGCTGAGGCGACCCGCGCCTCCCGGTCGTCGCACGCTCGCGCGCCCACACCCGCGCACTTGGTGAGCAGAAATGGTCGAGTGCCGACCGGCCACTCGACCATTTCTGCTCACGAAGCGTGCGGCCCGCCGCCGCCACCCCGCCGCCCACGCCACCCCGACGCCCAACACACCCCCGCACACGACGAAGGCCCCACACCGTTCGGTGCGGGGCCTTCGTGCGGCGCTCAGGAGATCAGAGCGACGCAACCTTCTTCGCGATGGCCGACTTGCGGTTCGCGGCCTGGTTGCGGTGGATGACACCCTTGCTCACGGCCTTGTCGAGCTTCTTCGACGCGGTGGCCAGGGCGGCAACGGCCTTGTCCTTGTCGCCAGCGGCAACGGCGTCGTTGGTGTGACGGATGAACGTCTTCAGCTCCGACTTGTAGGCCTTGTTGCGCTCGGTGGCCTTGAGGTTGGTCTTGATGCGCTTGATCTGCGACTTGATGTTCGCCATGTGTAGCTCCTGCTTCGTCTCGTACGGGTGGGCGCGACCGCGGGGTAGAGGGGCCCTCGGTCGCATCGCGTTCCACCCGTGGGCGGGGAACGCGCAAGCCAGCCACCAACATTACCAGGCGAACGGCCCGCCACCAAAGCACGAAACACCGCTGGATCGGCGTGATCTCGCGGCAACACGCACCGGATACGGTGTCGGGCATGCCATCCCTCGCTCCTCGGATCGACACCGTGCCCGCCTCCGGCATCCGGAGGGTCTTCGAGCAGGCAGCGCTGCTGCAGTCCGCCGGCACCCCGGTCACGATGCTCGTGATCGGCGAACCGGACGTGCCCGTGGCACCGCACATCGGTGACGCGGCCCGCCGCGCGTGGACCGAGGACCGCACCGACTACACGCCGAACGGCGGCATCGCACCCCTGCGCGAGGCGATCCGCGACAAGCTCCGCCGCGAGAACCGCATCGAGGCCGACCTCGAACAGATCTGGATGACGATCGGTGCGACGCAGGCCCTGTTCCAGGCGATGACGCTGACGCTGAGCCCCGGCGACGAGGTCCTGGTGCCGGATCCTGGTTACACGACCTTCACGATGAACGCGCACATCCTCGGGGCCACGCCGGTGCCGTACCGGCTCGAACCGCAGCACGGGTTCGAACCCGACCTCGATGCACTCGAGGCGAGCGTCACCGAGCGCACGCGCGTGCTCGTGGTGAACTCGCCGTCGAACCCGCTCGGCTCGGTGTTCGGCGAGGACACCCTCCGCGCGCTGCTCTCCTTCGCGAAGCGGCACGACCTGTGGGTGATCAGCGACGAGGTCTACGAGTACTTCACCTACGGCACCCGCCACGTCAGCCTGGCTGCGCTCGACGAGGACGACCGGGTGTTCTCCGCGTTCTCGCTGAGCAAGACCTACGCGATGACGGGGGTCCGGGTGGGGTACCTCGTCACGCCGAAGGGCCTCGGCGCGACGATGCGCACCACGCAGGAGGCGATGATCAGCTGCGTCGCCGAGCCCGACCAGTACGCGGCGCTGGCGGCGATCGTGGGGGACCACTCCGCGGTCCGCGACGCCCGCGAGCACTACCGGGCGAACCTCGAGGTCGCGAAGGAGGTCCTCGACGCCGCCGGCATCCGGTACCTCGACCCGCGCGGCGCCTTCTACCTCTGGGTCGACGTGTCGCACGCCTCCGACGGCGACGTCGCGGCGTGGGCGCTCGGCCTCCTGCAGCGCGAGGCCGTCGCGGTCGCGCCCGGCAGCGCGTTCGGCCGCACCGGCGAGGGCTGGATCCGCGTCTGCCTGGCCGCCACTCCCGACGACCTGCGGCGCGGGCTGGGCGCGTTGCCGGCGCCGGCGCACGCTTCCGTCTGACGGCGGCGACCGTCCGGACCGGGGCGGGTGACGCACGGGAGGCCCGCCCCGCGTTCCGCATCGCACGTCGCGCAGCCGCGCCGTGCCTCCAGAGCGGGTGAAGCATGGGAGACTGGGCCGACCGTCCGACCCACCTGAGGAACCGTGAGCCCACAAGCATCCGCTCCGCTCGAGCCCGCCGCGACCCCGGCCGGCGCGATCCGCAACTTCTGCATCATCGCGCACATCGACCACGGCAAGTCCACGCTGGCCGACCGCATGCTGCAGATGACCGGCGTCGTCGAGGAGCGCGCGATGCGCGCGCAGTACCTCGACCGCATGGACATCGAGCGCGAGCGCGGCATCACGATCAAGTCGCAGGCCGTCCGCATGCCGTGGGAGCTCGACGGTGAGACCTTCGCGCTCAACATGATCGACACCCCCGGGCACGTCGACTTCTCGTACGAGGTCTCCCGTTCCCTTGCGGCGTGCGAGGGCGCGATCCTGCTCGTCGACGCCGCCCAGGGCATCGAGGCGCAGACGCTGGCGAACCTGTACCTGGCGCTCGAGAACGACCTCGAGATCATCCCGGTCCTCAACAAGATCGACCTGCCGGCAGCAGAACCCGAGAAGTACGCGGCCGAGCTCGCGCAGCTCATCGGCGGCAAGCCGGAGGACGTCCTGCGCGTCTCCGGCAAGACCGGCGTCGGTGTCCCCGAGCTCCTCGACCTGGTGGTCCGGCGTGTGCCGGCACCGGTCGGCGACGTCGAGGCCGCGCCCCGCGCGATGATCTTCGACTCGGTCTACGACAGCTACCGCGGCGTGGTCACGTACATCCGGATGATCGACGGCTCGATCAAGCCGCGCGAGAAGGTCCAGATGATGTCGACCAAGTCGACGCACGAGATCCTCGAGATCGGGGTGTCGAGCCCCGAGCCGATCCCGACGAAGGGGCTCTCCGTCGGCGAGGTCGGCTACCTCATCACCGGCGTGAAGGACGTCCGCCAGTCCAAGGTCGGCGACACCGTCACGAGCGCGCAGAAGCCCGCGACCGAGGCCCTGCCCGGCTACACGGACCCGAAGCCGATGGTGTTCTCGGGCCTGTACCCGATCGACGGGTCGGACTACCCGGACCTCCGCGACGCGCTCGACAAGCTCAAGCTCTCCGACGCAGCGCTGGTCTACGAGCCCGAGACGTCCGTGGCGCTCGGCTTCGGCTTCCGCTGCGGGTTCCTCGGCCTGCTGCACCTCGAGATCATCACCGAGCGGCTCTCGCGCGAGTTCGGCCTCGACCTCATCACGACCGCGCCCAGCGTGATCTACGAGGTCACGAACGAGGACAACTCCGTGACCGAGGTCACGAACCCGTCCGAGTTCCCCGGCGGCCGCATCGTCGAGGTCCGCGAGCCCATGGTCCGCGCGGCGATCCTCGCCCCGAAGGACTACGTCGGCGCGATCATGGAGCTGTGCCAGTCGCGTCGCGGCTCGTTGCTCGGCATGGAGTACCTCGGCGAGGACCGCGTCGAGATCCGCTACGAGATGCCCCTCGGCGAGATCGTGTTCGACTTCTTCGACCAGCTGAAGAGCAAGACGCAGGGCTACGCCTCGCTCGACTACGAGCCCATCGGCGACCAGGCGGCCGACCTCGTCAAGGTCGACATCCTGCTGCAGGGCGACCAGGTCGACGCGTTCAGCGCGATCGTGCACCGCGACAAGGCCTACGCCTACGGCACGCTGATGACCGAGCGGCTGCGCAAGCTCATCCCGCGCCAGCAGTTCGAGGTCCCGATCCAGGCGGCCATCGGCGCGCGGATCATCGCTCGCGAGAGCATCCGCGCGATGCGCAAGGACGTCCTGGCGAAGTGCTACGGCGGTGACATCACCCGCAAGCGCAAGCTCCTCGAGAAGCAGAAGGAGGGCAAGAAGCGCATGAAGACCATCGGTCGGGTCGAGGTCCCGCAGGAAGCCTTCATCGCAGCGCTCTCCGGCGACGTGGAAGAGAAGAAGAAGTAGCGCGCGTCGCGCCGGGTTCCGACATTTCGCGCTGAGCGACACCGCACGCGCCGGGGCGGCCGTGAAGTGTCGCTGGGCGCGAGAGTTCGCCCGGGCCGGTCGGCGCCGGCAGCCGCGGTCGGGCGCCGTCAGCGGAGGCGCGCGGCGCGGGTCCGCAAGGCGGCCAGGCAGAGGGCCGGGAGGCTCGCGGCGGCCAGTCCCGCCAGTGCGGTCCGCAGGATGACCAGCCCGGCGGCCGCACCGAAGTCCGTCTGCTGGGTCGCGGCGATCCCGGATACGACGGCGCCGAGGGCCAGGGCGATCGTCACGGCGCCGAGCCACTGCGGCATCCGCGTGGCCCGGTGCCGCCGCACGGCGGACACGAGGCTGGCGCCGAACAGCAGGACCCCGGCTCCGGCGCAGCACGCACCGACCGCGGCGATCGCGTTCGCGGTGTCGAAGGTGTCCCACTGCGCGGCCCACACGGTGACGTACCGCGTCGACGAGCCGATGCTCGCCGTCGTCGCGTCGACGAGGACACGCGCGAGTGCGGCGGCGCCGAAGGCGACGAGCGTGAGCGCGGCGAGCGTCGCGGTCCGACGGTCGACGGACCGCCAGGGCGCGGGGGTGGAGCGGGGCACGCTGCAACGATAGGGGCGGGGCGGGCGGGTGTCGGGCCTCCAGTTCGGGGTGCACGCGAACCGGACGACGCGACCTGAGCCGTGATCGGTTCGATCCGACGGGGCAGGCGCAAGTAGGCTGACGGCATGAGCATCCGCGGGAGCTACCGGACCGCCCTGACCTATGGCGCGGTGGGGGCGACCCAGGCGTCGGACCTCATGACGTACCCGCCCGAAGGGTTCACCCCCACCGAGTCGCGTGCCCGGATCGGGCACGGCGACCAGCGGTTCGAGACCGCGGTGACGCAGGCCCTGACGTGGCAGATCCAGGAGCGCAGCGGCATCCGCGTGCGCGTCGAGGAACAGCCCGACGACGACGAGGTCCGGTACAACCCGGTGACGTTCGACGACGACGGCGTCCCGATCGCCCCGGCCTCGATCGGCACGCCCCGGGTCGAGAAGTTCGCGCCGGACGGCACCCCGCTGGTGACCGCCGGCACGTCGGCGACGCTCACGATGCACGCCTTCGGGCGGACCGTGCAGGCGCCCGTGCGGGTCGTGTCGATCATCGACGAGCACGACCGCAAGGGCTTCGCGTACGGCACGCTCGAGGGGCACCCGCTCTCCGGCGAGGAGTCGTTCGTCGTCGAGCGCACGTCGGACGGTTCCGTGTGGCTGCAGATCCGGCAGTTCTCGCAGCCGTCGAGCCGGAAGTGGCAGTTCGTCGCGCCGCTGCTGCGTCGGCAGCAGAAGGTGATGGCGGAGCAGTACCTGGTGGCGCTGCGGGGCGACTAGCGGCGAGCGCGTGCTTGCGAGCGCTTGCGTGCGCGTGCGGGCGCTTGCGGGCGCTTGCGGGCGCTTGCGTGCGCGTGCGGGCGCTTGCGGGCGCTTGCGGGCGCTTGCGCGCCGGGTCAGCGCAGCGGCGGCAACGCCGCGATGGCGTCCTCGATCAGCGCGGCGTCGACCCGGCAGTCCCGCGCGACCGTGACCGCGTTGGTGACCCGCAGCGCCTCGACGTCGAACACCCCGGTGGCGACCGCCAGGAAGGGGATGCCGGCGGCGTCCGCGGCCTCGCCGTCACGCGGGGTGTCGCCGACGATCACGGCACGGGTGCCGGCGAGCTCCGCCGCCGCGCGGGTGGTGACGTCCGCGCGCTCCACCTCGGTGTCGCCGAAGTAGGAGTGGTCCCAGTCGAACAGGCCCTCGTCGAACCCGGCACCGGACAGCTTGACGCGGGCGCGGTACTCGGAGTTGCCGGTGAGCAGGCCGTTCCGCCACCCGAGCTCGGCGAAGCGGGTGAGCAGTGCGGTGGCACCAGGGACGGGGGACCGGTGGTCACCCGAGGCGTGCCGCTCGGCGGTGAGGTCGCGCAGGTGGCCGCTGACCGTCGGGATGATCGTGTCCTCGAACGCGTGCGCACGGACGTGCTCGGCGATGAGTCCGGCATCGGTCCGACCGTGCTGGTGCCCGACGCGCAGGGTGAGGTCGCGGCCGACCGCACGCTCGAGCGCGAGGTGGTAGAGGTTGCCCGGGGACGACGCGTTCATCACGAGGGTGCCGTCGATGTCCCACAGGACCGTGGTGGGGACGGGGTGGTGCTCCATGCGTCCATCATGACGGACAATGGACTCCATGCCGAGTGCTCTCCCGATCGCCGATCCGGCACCCGCTGACGGACTGATCGTGCCGCGAGCCGCGGCGGGCTCCGCCGCCGGTACCGACCCGGCGGCCGTGCCGTTCGGGG
Organism: Curtobacterium sp. PhB128; assembly: GCF_004340725.1. Lineage (NCBI taxonomy): Bacteria > Bacillati > Actinomycetota > Actinomycetes > Micrococcales > Microbacteriaceae > Curtobacterium > Curtobacterium sp. PhB128. The sequence goes on along the minus strand of NZ_SLUR01000001.1, from coordinate 800,094 downwards.
TCTACGTCCACGTGCCGTTCTGCCGGGTGCGCTGCGGCTACTGCGACTTCAACACGTACACGGCGTCCGAGCTCCGCGGCGTGCGCCGCGACGACTACGCCGGCCACGCCGTGCGGGAGATCGAGTGGGCCGCGACCGTGCTCGACCGCTCCGGCGTCCCGCGTCGGCCGGTGTCGACCGTGTTCTTCGGCGGCGGGACCCCGACGATGCTGCCGGCGTCCGACCTGGCGATGATCCTGCGGGCCATCGACGACACGTGGGGGATCCTGCCCGGCGCCGAGGTCACGACCGAGGCGAACCCGGACTCGGTCGACGCGTCCTCGTTGCAGACACTGCGCGAGGGCGGGTTCAACCGGATCAGCTACGGCATGCAGTCCGCGGTCCCGCACGTCCTCGCGACCCTCGACCGCACGCACGACCCGTTGCGTGTGCCGGTCGTCGTCGACCTCGCGAAGCAGCAGGGCCTCGACGTCTCCCTCGACCTCATCTACTCGACACCGGGGGAGTCCCTCGACGACTGGCGCACCTCGCTCGACGCCGCGCTGGCCTGCGAGCCCGACCACGTGTCGGCGTACTCGCTCATCGTCGAGGACGGCACCGCGATGGGCCGCATGGTGGCGCGCGGGGAGCTCCCGGCCCCCGACGACGACCTGGCCGCCGACATGTACGAGCTCGCCGACCAGGTGCTCGGGGACGCCGGGTACTCCTGGTACGAGGTGTCGAACTGGGCGCGCGGCGACGCGCACGCGAGTCGCCACAACCTGTCGTACTGGAAGGGCCACGACTGGTGGGGTGTCGGCCCCGGCGCCCACTCCGCGGTCGCCGGCACGCGCTGGTGGAACGTGAAGCACCCGGCCGCGTACGCGAACCGGGTGCTGTCCGGCGAGTCGCCGGCCGCCGGGCGCGAGGTCATCGACGACGAGACCCGCTACGTCGAGCGCCTGCTCCTCGCCGCGCGGGTCCGCGGGGAGCTCGCGACGAGCGAGATCCGCCAGGAGGCCCGTGGCCGGGTCGCGGGACTCATCGCACGGGGTCTCGTGGACGGGTCGGCCGCGGTGCGGGGACGCATCGACCTGACCCTGCAGGGTCGCCTGCTGGCCGACGCGGTGGTGCGGGAGCTGCTGGACTGACGCTGCTCGCTACTGCTTGATGAACTCGATCGACAGGGGGTAGCGGTAGAACTGGCCCCGGTTCGCCGCGACGGCCGCCAGGATGCCGAAGACGACGGTCAGGACGGCGACGATCGGGAACAGCACCAGTCCGATGACCACGACGCTCAGCACGCCGCACGCGACGTACGCGATCGCCACGGTGATGTGGAAGTTCAGTGCGACCCGGGTGTGCTCGCGGATGAAGCCGCCGCGGTCGCGCAGCACCAGGTACGCCACGAGCGGGGCGACGAAGTTGAAGAAGATCCCGCCGATGTGCGTCAGCGTGGCCCAGAGGCGCTGGTCCTCCGGGCTCATCGGCTGCGGCGGCGTGTACCCGCTGGGGTACTGGGGCCCGTTGGGGTTCTGCGGGCCACCGGGCTGCTGTCCGTAGGTCATGCCGGAAGCGTATCGGGGGTGCAGTCGTGCGGGCGTAGGATCAGCAGTCGACACGTCCGAGTGCCAGGTCGACCAGGAAGGAGCGCTCGTGGTCAGTGAACGCAGCCTCGAGGTCCTGAAGGCCATCGTGCGCGACTACGTGGCGTCGCGCGAACCGGTCGGCTCCAAGACGATCGTCGAACGGCACGCGTTCGGCGTCAGCGCCGCCACGATCCGCAACGACATGGCCCTGCTCGAGGACGAGCAGCTCATCGTCGCGCCGCACACCTCGTCCGGGCGCGTCCCGACCGACAAGGGCTACCGGCTGTTCGTCGACCACCTGGCCGCGGCGCGGCCGCTGACGAGCGCCCAGCGGCACGCCATCGAGACCTTCCTCGGCGCCCCGAACGACCTCGACGAGGTCCTCGGCCGCACCGTGCGCCTGCTCAGCCAGCTCACGAACCAGGTCGCCCTGGTGCAGTACCCCTCGATGGTGCGCGCCCGGGTGCAGCACGTCGAGCTGGTGCGCCTCGGCGACGCCCGGCTCATGGTCGTGCTCATCACCGACACCGCCCGGGTCGAACAACGCGTCGTCGAGACCGACGTCGCGCTCGACGAGCCGCTGCTGACCGAACTCCGCACCGTGCTGAACGGCGCGGCCGTGGGGCTCCTGCTGCAGGACGTGCCCACCGCGCTCCGTGCGGTGCCGCAACAGCTTCGGCCCGACGCCCAGGCGCTCGGCGGGGTCGTCGTGGCGACCCTCATCGAGCAGGTCGCGGCGAACCGTCAGGACCGCCTGGTGATGGCCGGCGCCGCGAACCTGGCGAAGAGCGAACAGGACTTCTCCGGCGGCCTCTTCCCGGTGCTCGAAGCGATCGAGGAACAAGTCACCCTGCTCCGGTTGTTCGGGGAGATGCAGGTGGACGACATCGCGGTGGCGGCCAGCATCGGCGTCGAGAACGCCGAGTACGGGCTCGACGCGACGAGCATCGTCGCCGGCGGGTACCTCGCCGGTGGCGGCGAGGTGGCACGCCTGGGTGTCCTGGGACCGACCCGGATGGACTACGGCACGAACATGGCTGCCGTCCGGGCCGTCGCACGGTACCTGTCCAAGCTCCTGGGCGAACACTGATCGACTGCAACACCGACCGACCGACCGAACACAACCGACTGAGGGATACGTGGCAGACCACTACGACGTCCTCGGCGTCCAGCGAGACGCCTCCGATGCCGACATCAAGAAGGCCTACCGCCGCCTGGCGCGTGAGCTCCACCCGGACGTGAACCCTGCCCCAGAGGCAGCCGAGCGGTTCAAGGACGTCACGCACGCGTACGACGTCCTGAGCGACCCGGAGCAGCGGCGCCGGTACGACGCCGGGCCCCAGGCCGACAGCCCCTTCGGTGGCGGTGCCGGCGGGTTCAGCGACATCTTCGACGCCTTCTTCGGTGGCGGTGGCGGTGGCGGTGGCGGCAGGGGCAGTGGTCCCCGCAGCCGTGCCGAGCGCGGGCAGGACGCCCTGCTCCGCATCGACGTCGACCTCGACGAGGTCGTCTTCGGCACCCACAAGGACGTCGAGGTCGACACCGCCGTCCTGTGCGAGACCTGTCACGGGTCGTGCTGCGCACCCGGCACCAGCCCGCGCACCTGCGACATCTGCGGCGGTTCCGGCAACATCCAGCGCCAGGTCCGCTCGCTGCTGGGCAACGTCGTGACGAGCGCCCCGTGCGGCACCTGCCGCGGCTACGGCACCGTCATCCCGAGCCCCTGCCCGACCTGCCAGGGTCAGGGTCGCGTCCGCGCCCGTCGCACCGTGCCGGTCGACGTCCCCGCCGGCGTCGACTCGGGCCTGCGCCTGCAGATGCCCGGCCAGGGCGAGGTCGGCCCCGCCGGTGGCCCCTCCGGCGACCTGTACCTGGAGATCCGGGTGCGGCACGACGACGTCTTCAGCCGCGACGGTGACGACCTGCTCGCCACCCTCGAGGTCGCGATGACCGACGCCGTGCTCGGCACCACCACGACGATCGACGGACTCGACGGGCCCGTCGAGCTCGAGATCCGTCCGGGGGTGCAGAGCGCGGACGTCCTGGTGATCAAGGACCGCGGCATCACGAAGCTGCGCGGGAGCGGCCGCGGCGACCTCCGGGTCGGCGTGCAGGTCGTCACCCCGACGAAGCTGTCGCACAAGGAACGCCAGCTCGTCGAGCAGCTCGCGAAGTCGCACAAGGCGTCGGCGCCGCAGCTCGCCCGGTTCCAGCAGGGCATGTTCGGCAAGCTCCGCGACCGCTTCTTCAACTTCTGATGGCATCGCTCTACGTCGTGGAGTCGCTCGACGGGGTCGCCGTCGGTGGCTCCGTGACGCTCGACGGGGCAGAGGGGCGGCACGCCGTGACCGTCTCGCGCGTGCGGGTCGGTGAGACGCTGCGGCTCTCGGACGGACGGGGGACCGTCGTGTCCGGTGCGGTGGACTCCGTCGACCGCGACTCGCTGGTGCTGTCCGTGGCATCGCTGTCCGTCGACCCGCTGCCGGTCCCGTCGCTGACGCTCGTGCAGGCCCTCGCCAAGGGCGGCCGCGACGAGATGGCGGTGCAGGCGTCGACGGAGATCGGCGTGGACCGGATCGTGCCGTGGTCCGCCGCGCGCAGCGTCTCCCGGTGGGAGGGCCCGAAGGTCGAGAAGGGCCGATCGCGGTGGACGGCCATCGCGCACGAGGCCGCGAAGCAGGCGATCCGGTCGCGGGTGCCCGAGGTCGGGCCGCTCGTCACGACGGCGCAGCTCGTCCCCGCGCTCGGTGCCGGTGCTGCGGTGCTCGTGCTCGACCCCACCGCGACCGTGCGGCTCGCGACCTGGGAACCGACGGCGGACCTCGACGAGATCGCCCTCGTGGTGGGGCCGGAGGGCGGCATCGACGGCTCCGAGCTCGACCGGCTCGAGGCCGCGGGAGCGATCAGGGTCCGGCTCGGCGACAGCGTGCTGCGGACCTCGACCGCCGGTCCCGCGGCACTCGCGATCCTGCAGGCCGGACTCGGGCGCTGGTGAGGGAAGGCCCGAGGTCGGTCCTGCGTTCTACGATGGAGTCATGAGCACCAGCACGCCCAGCGTCTTCAGCAAGATCATCGCGCGCGAGATCCCGGCGACCGTCGTCGCCGAGGACGACCGCGTGATCGCGATCGAGGACATCGCCCCGAAGGCACCCGTCCACGTGCTGGTCATCCCCAAGACCGAGCAGTACGCGAACGTCGCCGAACTCGCGGCCGGTGACCCCGACCTCCTCGCCCACCTGGTCGCCACCGCGCAGCGCATCGCCGACGAACGCGCCGGCGGCCAGTTCCGTCTCGTCTTCAACACCGGCGAAGCCGCCGGTCAGACCGTGTTCCACGTGCACGCGCACGTACTCGCAGGTGAACTGCAGGAAGGCACCCTTGCCGGCTAACGAACCAGCACAGCCCACCACCGACGACGACCAGGTCGTCTCCGTCGCCCTCCAGGTCGACGGCATCGCCATGGTCCAGCTCCTCGGTCCCCAGGACCGCCTGCTGAAGACCGTCGAACGGCAGTACCCGGGCGTCAAGGTCGTCGTCCGCGGCAACGAGGTCACGCTCACCGGGCCCGAGCGCGAGGTCGCGCGGGCGAAGGCGCTCGTCGACGAACTCGTCGGCATGGTCAAGCGCGGGCAGGACATCGGCCCGTCGGACATCCCGATGTCGGCACGGATCCTCGACGACGACCGCAAGCCGTCCGACACCTTCGGCACGCCGATCGTGTCGAGCCGCGGCAAGTCCGTGCGGCCGAAGACCGACGGCCAGCGCGCCTACGTCGACGCCATCGACGAGCACACCATCACGTTCGGCATCGGCCCCGCCGGCACCGGCAAGACGTACCTGGCGATGGCGAAGGCCGTCCAGGCCCTGCAGCGTCGCGAGGTCACCCGGATCATCCTGACCCGTCCCGCGGTCGAGGCCGGCGAGCGGCTCGGGTTCCTGCCGGGCACGCTCACCGACAAGATCGACCCCTACCTGCGGCCGCTCTACGACGCCCTGAACGAGATGATGGACCCAGAGCTGGTCCCGAAGCTGCTGGCTGCGGGCACGGTCGAGGTCGCGCCGCTCGCGTACATGCGCGGCCGGACGCTCAACGACTCGTTCGTCGTGCTCGACGAGGCGCAGAACACGACGCCCGAGCAGATGAAGATGTTCCTGACGCGTCTCGGGTTCGGCTCGAAGATGGTCGTCACGGGTGACATCACCCAGGTCGACCTGCCGGGCAACGTGTCCGGACTCCGGCTCGTGACGCGGATCCTCGAGACGGTCGAGGACATCCACTTCGCCCGCCTCGGCAGCGAGGACGTCGTGCGGCACACGCTCGTCGGTCGCATCGTCGACGCCTACACCGTCTACGACGAGGAACGCCTCGCCGAGCAGGCCGGTCACCGTCCCGGTGGCCGTGGCAGCGCGCCGGTCGGCAACCCCGACGGCGCCAACCGTGCCGAGCGCCGTGGTCGGCCGCCGCAGGACCGCCAGCGACCCCCGTACCCCCAGAACGACGCCCGAGGAGGCAACCGGTGAGCATCGAGCTCAACAACGAGTCCGGGGTCGAGGTGGACGAGGCAGCCATCCAGCGCCTCGCCGCGTTCGCCCTCGACGCGATGCACGTGCACGCGGACGCCGAACTCGCGATCGTCCTGGTCGACGAGGGCGCGATGGAACAGCTGCACGTGCGGTGGATGGACGAGCCCGGCCCCACCGACGTCCTGAGCTTCCCGATGGACGAGCTCCGACCGGGCACCGAAGAGGACCCCACGCCCGCCGGCCTGCTCGGCGACATCGTGCTCTGCCCGCAGGTCGCCGAGGAACAGGCGAAGACCGCCGGGCACTCCAGCACCGACGAGATGCTGCTGCTCACCTGCCACGGCATCCTGCACCTGCTCGGGTTCGACCACGCCGAGCCGGACGAGAAGGCCGAGATGTTCGGGCTGCAGGGCGAGATCCTGACGGCCTTCGCGGCCCAGCGCCGGGGTCGGTAGCCGATGCTCGTCGTCGTCGGTCTGCTCGCGGTCGCGCTCGGGCTCGTCGTGCTCGGCGGGCTCCTCGCCGCGAGCGACGCCGCGCTCTCCGTGGTGTCCCGTGCCGACCTCGACGAGATCGCCCGCGGCAACGAGCGTCGTCGTGCGCTCGAGGCGATCGCGGACGACGTCGGCGCGCACGTCAACGCCCTGAACTTCTTCCGCGTGCTCGCCGAGACCGCTGCGGCCGTGCTCGTCACGATCGCCCTGGTGCGGGCGTTCGACAGCTGGTGGGTGGCGCTCATCGTCTCCGCCGCGATCATGACGGCCGTGTCGTTCGTGCTCGTCGGGTCGAGTCCGCGCAGCGTCGGACGGGCGCACGCCGAACGGCTGCTGGCGTCCACCGGCGGCCTGGTCCGCGCCGTCCGGATCGTGCTCGGTCCGCTCGCCGGCCTGCTCGTCCGGATCGGTGACCGCGTGACCCCGGGCCGGGGCCGCAGCGCCTCGACGGTGTCGAGCGAAGAACAACTGCTGTCCCTCGTCGATGAGGCCACCGAGAGCAACGTGCTCGAGGACGAGGACCGCGAGCTCATCCACTCGGTCTTCGAGTTCAGCGACACCCTCGTGCGCGAGGTGATGGTGCCGCGCACCGACATGCTCACCGTCGACGGCTCGGATACCCTCGCCGCGGGCATGGAGCAGTTCCTCGCCGCCGGGGTGTCCCGCATGCCCGTCACCGGCAAGGACAGCGACGACGTCCTCGGCGTCCTGTACCTGCGTGACGTGTCGCGGGCGCTGTACGAGCGACCGGGGTCCGGCAGTGAGCGGGTCACCCGGCTGCTGCGTCCGGCCGAGTTCGTGCCGGAGTCGAAGGCCGCCGACGACACCCTGCGGCACATGCAGGTCGCGAAGAACCACCTGGTCCTGGTCGTCGACGAGTACGGCGGCGTCGCCGGTCTCGTCACGATGGAAGACCTCATCGAAGAGCTCGTCGGGGACATCTCCGACGAGTACGACCGCGCCGTGGTCGACCGGGTCGAGGTCGAGCCCGGCCTCTGGCGCATCTCGGCCCGACTGCCCGTCGACGAGCTCGGCGACCTGTTCGGCATCGAGCTCGACGACGACGACGTCGACACCGCCGGCGGTCTGCTCACCAAGGAGCTCGGCCACCTGGCGGTGTCCGGCGACACGGTCACGGTGTCCGGCGTCGTCCTGACGGCCGACCGGGTCGAGGGCAAGCGCCGCCACCTCATCACCGTGCTCGCCGAACGCACTCACGCCCTCGCGGGTGTCGAGGACGCCTTCGACGACGCCACCACCACGACGGGAACCACGCACGCATGACCGACTCCGACTCCACCCCCACCGCCTCGGGCAAGCCCTACCGCGCGGGCTTCGTCTCGTTCGTCGGGCGTCCGAACGTGGGCAAGTCCACGCTGACGAACGCGCTGGTGGGCCAGAAGGTCGCGATCACCTCGTCGAAGCCGCAGACCACCCGTCGCGCGATCCGCGGCATCGTGCACCGGCCCGACGGCCAGGTCATCATCGTCGACACCCCGGGCGTGCACCGTCCTCGCACCCTGCTCGGCGAGCGGCTCAACGACCTGGTGCAGTCCACGCTCGGTGACGTCGACGTCATCGGGTTCTGCGTCCCCGCCAACGAGCCGATCGGCCCGGGTGACCGCTTCATCAACGACACCCTCGACCAGTACCCGCGGGCCAAGAAGGTCGCGATCGTCACCAAGATCGACCGCACCTCGAAGGACAAGGTCGGCGAGCAGCTGCTGGCCGTCTCCCGGCTCCGCGACTGGGACTCGATCATCCCGACGTCGGGCACGAAGGGCCTGCAGCTCGAGGACCTCCTCGGCGAGATCACCTCGTTGCTGCCGGAGTCGCCCCAGCTGTACGACTCGTCGGCCGTGACCGAGGAGACCGACGAGGAGCGCATCAGCGAACTCATCCGCGAAGCCGCGCTCGAGGGCGTCCGCGACGAACTGCCGCACTCGCTCGCCGTCGTGATCGAGGACATCGTCGAGCCGGACGAGGACGACGACGCCGACGGGCCGCTGCGCATCTTCGCGAACCTGTTCGTCGAGCGCGACAGCCAGAAGGCGATCGTCATCGGCCACAAGGGGGAGCGCCTGAAGGACGTCGGCTCCCGCGCCCGCGTCGAGATCGAGTCGCTGCTCGGCGGTCGGCACGTGTACCTCAACATCCGTGTGAAGGTCGCCAAGGAGTGGCAGCGTGACCCCAAGCAGCTCGGACGCCTCGGCTTCTGAGCGTCCGGCGCCAGGAGTCATCCACACGAGGGACGCGCCCGTGAGCCGAGCGCCGTACCGTGGACGCGTGTTCCGTCCCATGCTGCGCGCGCAGGTCATCACCGACGTGGTCATCGCCGTGGTGCTCGGCTCGCTCGTGCTGATCACCTCGGCGCGGGGCATGGACTCCCCGCTCGCGATCGTCACGGTCGTCGGCATGACCGCTGCCCTCGCGCTCCGACGGCTGTCGCCCGGCCTCGCACTGGCCGTCGCCTGGGTGTTCGCGGTCTTCGAGATGGTCACGGGTCAGATGCCCGACCTGTCGAACGCCTTCATCGCCGCGGTGCTCTACACGACGAGCGCCTACGGCAGTCGGCGGGTGCGGCTGGCCGGACTCGTCTCGGCCATCGTCGGGTCCGTCACCGCGGCGCTCTACATCGGCGTCGACGACTACCGGAACCGGTTGACGATCGAGACCGCGTCGACGCCGTTCCAGGAGTCGGTGCAGGTCACGGTCTCGTACTTCGCCGTCGTCCTGCTCCTGCTGCTGCTGCCGTGGTTGGCCGGCCTCGTGGTCCGTACCCGCCGGTCGGCGAGCATGAGCCGTGAGGCCCAGCTGCTCGCCGAACGCGACGCCGCCCGTGCCGACCGAGCGGTCGCGGTCGAACAGGAACGCGTGCGCATCGCCCGCGACATGCACGACATCGTCGCGCACTCGCTCGCGGTCGTCATCGCCCAGGCGGACGGAGCCCGCTACGCGCTGAAGGCGGACCCCGCCGTCGCCGATCAGGCCCTCGGCACCATCTCGACCACCGCCCGCCGGGCCCTCGGCGACGTCCGCGAGCTCCTCGGTGCGCTCCGACACGAGCAGGGGACCGTCCCGACGCCGGAGATCGACGACATCGACCGGCTCGTCGGCGAGATGCGCCAGGTCGGCCTCGACGTCCGGGTCGAGCGCGAGGGCGATCCGACCGGCCTCCCCACCACGACGCAGCTCGCGGTGTACCGGATCGTGCAGGAGAGCCTGACGAACGCCTACAAGCACGGTGAGCCCGGCACGCCGGTGCACGCATCACTGACCTACCGCCCGGACACCGTCGAGATCGCGGTGGTGAACCGCCGCGCCGACGACGGCACCCGGGGTCCTGGCACCGGGCACGGCCTGGTCGGCATGCGCGAGCGTGCCACCATGACCGGGGGCACGATGACCGCCGGGGTCCGCGGCCCTGACTTCGAGGTCGCCGTGCGCATGCCCGCCGTCCCCGCGAGCGGGCAGATGCCCCGCGGGCGCATCAGCCCGACCACGAGCCCGACCGCGAGCCCGACCGCGAGCCCGGCTGCGGGCCCGACCGCCGAGTCGGCCCCCGCGCCGACCATCAGTCCGACCGAGCAGGAGCGCACCGCCCGATGACCACCACCCCGCCGGCCGACGGCCGCATCCGCGTCGCCCTCGTCGACGACCAGGCACTCTTCCGCACCGGCATCCGGATGCTCATCGGCTCCCAACCCGACCTGCACTTCGTGGGCGAAGCGGGCGACGGTGCCGAGGGCGTCGAACTCGTCCGGCGCACCCGACCGGACGTCGTGCTCATGGACGTCCGGATGCCCGTGATGGACGGCATCACGGCGACCGCGCACATCGTCGAACAGGCCGGCACCGACGGCGCGAAGGTGCTCGTCCTGACCACGTTCGACTTCGACGAGGCCGCGGCGAAGGCCATCCGGGCCGGGGCGAGCGGCTTCGTGCTGAAGGACGCCGACCCCGAGTTCCTGCTCGCCGCCGTGCGGACCGTGCATGCCGGCACCGCGGTCTTCGCGGCCTCGGCGACGCGGGAACTCCTGCGGCGCTACGACGACTCCGTCGAGCAGGCCGCCACCGTGCCGGCGACGTTCGACGACCTCACCCCGCGCGAGCGCGAGATCTTCGACCTCGCGGCCCGCGGCTTCAGCAACAGCGAGATCGCGCAGCACGAGTACGTCAGCGAGGCGACCGTGAAGACCCACATCTCGCGGGTCCTGACGAAGCTCGGACTCCGCGACCGCGTGCGCCTCGTCGTGTTCGCGCACGAGCACGGGCTGGTGAGCAAGGCCGACTGACGGACGTCATCCGATCGGATGACCCGTCCACAGGAAGTCGAGCCGAGCGGCTCATCCACAGGAGCCGCCCGACGGACGCGGGGCGGGCCTCCCGGACGCCATCGTTGGTGCATGACCACCAGCCACGCTCCGATCATCCGACTCGACCACGTGTCCAAGCACTACGGCGACGCCGCGCGCCGGGTGACGGCGCTCGACGACGTCAGCGTCGACATCGGCGCGGGGGAGTTCACCGCCGTGATGGGGCCGTCGGGGTCCGGCAAGTCGACGCTCATGCACGTCGCCGCGGGCCTCGACGCGGTGTCCGCGGGCCGCATCGAGATCGACGGGGTCGACATCACGGGGCTCGGTGACAAGGACCTGACCGAGCTCCGTCGCCGCCGGCTCGGGTTCGTGTTCCAGTCGTTCAACCTGGTGCCGACGCTCGACGTCAGCGAGAACATCCGGTTGCCGTTCCTGCTCGGCGGGCACAAGCCGTCGAAGGACGAGAGCGCGTGGATCGACCGTCTGGTCGACCAGCTCGGACTCGGTAACCGGCTCTCGCACCGGCCGCACCAGCTGTCGGGTGGGCAGCAGCAGCGCGTCGCCATCGCCCGGGCACTCGCCTCGCGTCCGGCAGTCGTCGTCGCCGACGAGCCGACCGGTGCCCTCGACTCGCGCACCGGCCGTGACGTGCTCGCGATCCTGCGCGGGGCCGTGCAGGAGTGGGGCCAGAGCGTCGTCATGGTGACGCACGACCCCGTCGCCGCCGCCAACGCCGACCGGATCCTGTTCCTCGCCGACGGCCGGGTCGTCGCCGACCGCCCGGCGATGGACGCCGGCGCGATCTCCACCACGATGCTGGGGATGGAGGCGGCAGCGTGAACGGCGTCCGCTCCTTCGCCCCGACCGTGCTGGTCGCGGCGCTCGGCACCACGTTCGGCTCGGCACTCGTCATCGCCCCGGGCATCGTGACCGAGGCGCTCGGCGCCGCCGGGCTCGCCGACCTCGGCCCGGTCAGGGCGATCCTGTCCGTCGTCGGGTGGCTGTTCCTCGGCATCGCGCTGTACGTCGGTGCGATCGTCACCGCCAACACCTGCGCGACCCTCATCGCCGGGCAGACCCGCATCATCGCCTTGCAGCGGCTCGTCGGTGCCACCGGCGCCACGCTCCGGGCCCGGATCACCCGGACCGGACTGGTCGTCGGAGTGCTCGGCGGACTGATCGGCGCCGTCGTGGGAACCGGGCTGTCCGCGGTGTTCGTGGTCGTCCTGCGCGGCAACGGGTTCCTGCCCGACACCGACTACACGCTCCTGCCGTGGGAACTCGTGCTCCCGGTCGTGGCCGTGGTCCTGGCGACCTGGGGAGCGTTCGCAGCGGGCTCCCGCCGGGTGCTGACCGTCACCCCGCTCGAGGCGCTGTCCTCGAGCATCGAACCGAGCCACGACGACGTCCGCTCGGGCACGGCCCGCAAGGTCTGGGCCATCGTGCTCATGGCCGGCGGCGCGGCGCTCATGCTCATCGGGCTCGCGGTCAGCGCGAGCTCGCCGATCGCGGTGCTGCCGGCTGCCCTCGGCGGGTTCGTGTCGTTCGCCGGTGTCGCCGTCGGAGCGACCATCGTGATGCCGCCGGTGCTGCAGCTCATCGGTCGGATCGGCTCGCACGACCCCGTCGTCCTGCTCGCCGGCCGCAACGCCATGCGTGCGCCGGGTCGGTCCTCGCGGGCGACGATCGGGCTCGTCATCGGCGTCACCCTGCTCGTCACCTTCGCCGTCGCACTGGGGATCATGCAGCACGTGCTCGAGGCCCAGCTCGAGCAGATGGGACAGGGCCAGATGACGACCGAGATGGTGCAGGCGCAGCGCGACTTCTTCGTGCAGCTGAACGCCGTCGTCAGCGTCATCGTCGGGTTCTCCGCCGTGATCGCCGCCGTCGGGGTCGTCAACGCACTGGCACTCGGGGTCCTGCAACGCCGACGCGAGCTCGGGCTGCTGCGGGTGCTCGGTCTCACCGGGGCGCAGGTCCGCCGGATGATCGTGACCGAGGCCGTGCAGATGGTCGTCGCGGCCGTCGTCTCGGGGCTCGTGCTCGGCACCTTCTACGGATGGGTCGGCGGGCAGACGCTGCTCGGGTCGCTCGGGCACCCGGTCACGCCCGTGCTGCCGCCGCTCACCATCGGGATCGTCGTCGTCGGGGCGCTCGTGCTGGCGGTCGTCGCGACGATCGCGCCGGTGCGGCGCGCGATGCGCGTGCCCCCGACCGAGGCGCTCGCGGTCGACTGACGCCGCGCTCTGGTCGCACCACGCGGCGCCCTGGTCGCACCACGCGGCGGACGGGAGGCACGGTGCCAGCTGGCACCGTGCCTCCCGTCCGTCGTTCCGTGCGTCCACCGCCGCGCCGGCGCGGCGCCCGCGCCCGCCACACCCGCGCCCGCCACACCGCTCGCGTTCGCCGAGGTTCCACGATCCGCAGCTTTCGGCGGCGCTGGCGTCGCTCCGTGGAACCTCGGCGACCGACCGGCGGCATGTCGTGACCACTCGGGCGCCGACCACCGACGCGCTTGTCACACAGCAGCCCGCCGGTGCTACCGTGGACTCGATGTACTCGGCACTCCTCCTCCTTCGCTGCCGCGACGAGGCCTGACACACCGGCCCACCTCGTCGCGGAGTCCGTCGTGGCCGCCCTCACCCAGAGCACACGAAAGCGACGAACGATGCAGAACACGCAGCAGCCCTCCGGGATGCCGATCCACAAGTACGTCCCCTTCCACGAACAGATCTCGGTCGACCTGCCCGACCGCACCTGGCCGACGAAGCGCATCGAGCGGGCCCCGCGCTGGTGTGCGGTCGACCTGCGCGACGGCAACCAGGCCCTCATCGACCCGATGGACGCCGAGCGCAAGCGCGCCATGTTCGACCTGCTCGTCGGCATGGGCTACAAGGAGATCGAGGTCGGGTTCCCGAGCGCCTCGCAGACCGACTTCGACTTCGTCCGCAGCCTGATCGACGAGGGCGCGATCCCCGACGACGTCACCATCCAGGTGCTGACCCAGGCGCGCGAGCACCTCATCCAGCGCACGTACGAGGCGATCGACGGCGCGAAGCAGGCCATCGTCCACCTGTACAACTCGACGTCGATCGTGCAGCGCGAGGTCGTCTTCCGCACCGACGTCCAGGGTGTCGTCGACATCGCGGTGGCCGGCGCGAAGCTGTGCAAGGCGGCCGAGGCGACGCTGCAGCACGACACGACGGTCTACTACGAGTACTCGCCGGAGTCCTACACGGGCACCGAGCTCGAGGTCGCGCTGCAGATCTGCAACGCCGTGCTCGAGGTCTTCGAGCCCACCCCCGACCGCAAGGTCATCATCAACCTGCCGGCCACCGTCGAGATGGCGACGCCGAACGTCTACGCCGACTCGATCGAGTGGATGTCGCGCAACCTCGCGCACCGCCAGGACGTCATCCTCTCGCTGCACCCGCACAACGACCGTGGCACCGCCGTCGCCGCCGCCGAGCTGGGCTACATGGCCGGCGCGGACCGCATCGAGGGCTGCCTGTTCGGCAACGGTGAGCGCACCGGCAACGTCGACCTCGTCGCGCTGGGCATGAACCTGTTCACGCAGGGCATCGACCCGGAGATCTCGTTCGCGGACATCGACCAGGTGAAGCGCACCGTCGAGTACTGCAACCAGCTGCCGGTGCCGGAGCGTCAGCCGTGGGCGGGCGACCTCGTCTACACGGCGTTCAGCGGTTCGCACCAGGACGCCATCAACAAGGGCTTCGAGGCGATGAAGGCCAAGGCCGCCGCCGCGGGCAAGGACATCGACGAGATCGAGTGGGCGGTGCCGTACCTGCCCGTCGACCCGAAGGACATCGGCCGGTCGTACGAGGCCGTCATCCGCGTCAACTCGCAGTCCGGCAAGGGCGGCGTCGCGTACCTGCTCAAGACCGACCACGCCCTCGACCTGCCCCGCAAGCTGCAGATCGAGTTCTCCGGCGTCGTGCAGCGGCACACCGACACCGAGGGCGGCGAGTTCTCGTCGCAGCGCATCTGGGACGTGTTCCAGGACGAGTACCTGCCCGCCTCGACCGACGACGACAAGTGGGGCCGGTACGAGCTCACCAAGACGGCGACCTCGAGCGACTTCGACGGCACGACCTCGCTGTCGGTCGCACTCCGCGTCGACGAGGGCTCCGTCACCGCCGACGCCGTGGGCACAGGTCCGATCGACGCGTTCCTCAAGGTCCTCGCCGAGCAGGGCGTCCAGGTCACGCTGTACGACTACTCGGAGCACACGATGAGCGCCTCCGGTGACGCCAAGGCGGCGTCGTACGTCGAGCTCGACGTCGACGGCGTGCGCCTGTGGGGCGTCGGCATCGACGCCGACATCTCGACGGCCTCGCTCAAGGCGATCGTGTCCGCGGTGAACCGCGCGGTGCGCGCCGGTGCTGCTGCCGGCGCCGACTCGCCGGAGCTCGTCTCCGCCTGAGACGCGACCAGACCGGGAGGCTCGTCTCCGCCTGAGACGCGACCAGGCCGGGAGGCGCGGTGCAGGTCCGTCCTGCACCTGGGCCCACGCCGGCCGGTTCCGGGCCGACGCGCCAGCGGCGGACCGGCCGTGCCCGGTGGGGAGCCTCCCGTCTGTGCCCGGTCTTTCCCCCGTCACGCGCGATGGCAAGTCGAATCGGGTGTACCTGGTCGTTTCTTTCGACCAGGTACGCCCGATTCCGCCAAGTACGCCCCCGCGCGCGCGCTGCGCGCCGCACGCGGTGTCGGCGGGGCGGGGGATACTGGGGGCATGCCGCTGTACCGGGACGAGTGCGTCGTGTTGCGCACCCACAAGCTCGGGGAAGCCGACCGCATCGTCACCATGCTCAGCCGGCAGCACGGCAAGATCCGCGCGGTGGCCAAGGGCGTGCGGCGGACGGCGTCGAAGTTCGGCAGTCGGCTCGAGCCGTTCATGGTCGTCGACGCCCAGTTCTACGAGGGCCGCTCGCTCGACATCGTCACGCAGGCCGAGTCGCTCGGGGCCTACGGGGCGCAGATCGTCGCCGACTACGGCGCCTACACGGCAGCCAGTGCGATGGTCGAGACCGCCGACCGCCTGAGCGAGGCCGACGCCGGGCTGCAGCAGTACCTGTTGCTCGTCGGCGCGCTGCGGTCGCTGTCGCGCGGTGAGCACCACTCCAGCGCGACGCTCGACTCGTACCTGCTCCGTGCGATGAGCATCGCGGGGTGGGCGCCCTCGTTCAGCGACTGCGCGGTCACGGGGGAGCCCGGGCCGCACTCCGCGTTCGTGGTGCAGCTCGGCGGGGTCGTCGCCGACCGGGCTGCGCCTCCCGGCACGCCGCGGCTCGACCCGGCGACCCTCGGCGTGCTCGGCTCGCTGCTCGCCGGCGACTGGGCGAGCGTCGACGCCACCGACGAACGGACGCGGTCGCGGGCCTCCGGCGTGGTCGCGGCCTACGCCCAGTGGCACCTGGAACGATCGCTCCGGTCCCTGCCGCACGTCGACCGCTCGGAGCACCCGCTGCCCGTGCCGCTGACCCACGACGGACCCGAGGCGACAGCACGCGCGGTGGCCTCCACCCCGGCACCCGCACTCCCTGACCCCGATCCCGCCGCGGAAGGAACCCGCACCGTGGAAGGAACCCCCACCGCATGAGCCCCCGCCGCCCCGACGACGCCGAGCCGTTCCGCCCGATCGACTGGACCGGTGAGACGCCTCCGGCGATCCCGGCCCGGTTCGTGCCGGACCACGTCGCGATCGTGATGGACGGCAACGGTCGGTGGGCCAACGGCCGCGGGCTCACCCGGATCGAGGGGCACAAGGCGGGCGAGGCCTCGCTGCTCGACGTCGTCGCCGGCGGGATCCAGATCGGCGTCAAGCACATCTCGGCGTACGCGTTCTCCACCGAGAACTGGAAGCGTTCGCCGGAAGAGGTCCGGTTCCTGATGGGCTTCAACCGTGACGTGATCCGTCGTCGGCGCGACCAACTGAACGAGTGGGGCGTCAAGGTGCGGTGGGCCGGACGGCGTCCGCGGCTGTGGCGGAGCGTCATCGACGAACTCGACCGTGCCGAGCAGATGACCGCGGGCAACGACGTGCTGACCCTGACGATGTGCGTCAACTACGGCGGCCGGAACGAGATCGTCGACGCCGTGCGGGGGATGGCCGAAGAGGTCGCCGCCGGACGCCTCAAGCCGAACCAGGTCACCGAGAAGGCCCTGGCGAAGCGGCTCTACGTGCCCGAGATGCCCGACGTCGACCTGTTCCTGCGCAGTTCGGGGGAGCAGCGCACGAGCAACTTCCTGCTGTGGCAGTCGGCGTACGCCGAGATGGTGTTCCTGGACCGCCTGTGGCCGGACTTCCGGCGCACGGACCTGTGGGGCGCGATCGAGGAGTACGCACGCCGCGACCGTCGCTACGGCGGTGCGGTCGACGCCCCGACCGCCTGACGCACCCGTCAGCCGGGCAGCGGCCCGTCGAGCAGGTGCGCCGCCGACCGCACCGCGTCCATGGCCGCACGGACGCTCGGGACGCGCTCGGCCCCTCGGGCGATGACGACCTCGACCCGGCGGGCCAGGTCGTCGTCCACGGGGTCGACCCGGACGTCGGCGGGGATCACCGTCGTCGCGAGCGCCAACCGGGGGAGCAGCGCCACGCCGAGTCCGGCGGCGACGAGCCCCACCACCGCTGCCGCGTTGTCGGTCTCGAGCACGATGTCCGGGGTGAACCCGGCGGTCGCACACGAGGCGAGCAGGTGGCCGCGGCACCGGGGGCAGCCGCCGATCCAGCGGGCGTCGCGGTGCGACGCGAGGTCGACAGCACCGGAATCCGCGGCACCAGAGTCCGCAGCATCGGACCCCACGGACACGGAGGGCGTCACCAGCGCGAGCGGATCACGCCCGAGCGCCCGGGTGACGAGCCCGGGATCCGGGGCGGACCCGACCTCGTCGCCGACGTAGGTGAAGGTCAGGGCGACGTCGACCTCCCCGCTCCGCAGCAGGTCGAGCGCCTCGGGCGGTTCGACCTCGACGTACGAGGTCGTCACGCCCGGAGCCGTCGACGCCAGCCGAGCGAGCACGGCTGGCACGAGGGCCGAGGACGCGCTCGGGAACCCGGCGAGGCGCACTCGGCCGCGGGTCAGGCCGCCGACGGCGTCGAGGTCCTCGCGCGCGGCGGTCAGCGCGGCCTGCACGTGCAGGGCGTGGTCGGCGAGCACCCGACCGGCGTCCGTCAGGGTGGCACCGCGCCCGCCGCGACCGTCCTGCCCGGACCGCAGCACCAGGGTGTGCCCGAGCCGCCGTTCGGCCCGGGCGAGCAACTGGCTGACCGCGGGTTGGCTCGACCCGAGTGCTGCGGCGGCGCGGGTGATCGACCCACCGTCGGCCACAGCGCGGAGGATCCGGAGCAGCTGGGGATCGATGTCGTCCATCACGCGATGTTATCGGCTGCACAACAGAACAGGCCTGGTGTGATGGGGCACGAGCCGGGACGCTGTCCGCATGGACTCCTTCCCCGCCGGCCGTGGCTACCTGGCGGCGTGCACCGCCGGGCTGCCGACCCGGGCCACGATCGCCGCCCAGCGGGCCGACCTCGACGCGTGGTCCCGCGCCGAGACCTCGCCGGCCCACTACGGGGCGTTGGTCGAGGAGGGCCGCGCGCTGTTCGCCGCCCTCGTCGGGGTGCCGGTGTCCCACGTCGCGACCGGCTCGCAGACCTCGGTGATGGCTGCGGTCGTCGCCGACGCCCTGCCGGACGGAGCCGAGGTGGTCGTGCCCGACGGCGACTTCAGCTCGGTCGTCTTCCCGTTCCTCGCCCAGGCGCACCGAGGCGTCCGCGTCCGGCACGTCCCGCTCGACCGGCTCGCCGCGTCCGTCGGGCCCGACACCGCCCTCGTCGCGTGGTCCGCGGCGCAGTCCGCCACCGGCGCGGTCACGGATCCGTACCCGGTCGTCGCCGCGGCCCGGCGGGTCGGTGCCCTCACCCTCTGCGACCTCACGCAGGCAGCCGGCGTCCTGCCCGTCGACGCGGCACTGTTCGACGTGACGCTCACGCACGCCTACAAGTGGCTCTGCGCGCCGCGCGGCGTCGCCTTCATGACACTCTCCGACACCGCCCTCGGTCGGCTCCGCCCGGTCCAGGCCGGCTGGTACGCGGGCGAGGACGTGTGGTCCTCCTGCTACGGCCCCGACATGCGCCTGGCCGACGACGCCCGTCGCTTCGACGTCTCGCCGGCCTGGCAGGCGTGGCCCGGTGCCGTGGCCGCGCTCGAACACGCGGTCGCGCTCGACCAGCAGGCGGTCTGGAGGCACGCCACCGGTCTCGCAGACCGGCTGTGCGACGCCCTCGGGTCGCCTCGGCAGGGCGACGGGCAGGCGATCGTGACGTTCGCGGACGCCGACGGGTCGGCCCTCCGGGCCCTCACCGCCGCCGGGCTCACCGCGTCGGGGCGTGCCGGGCGACTCCGGATCGCGTTCCACCTGTGGAACGACGAGTCCGACGTGACCGACGTGGCGGCCGCACTGGGCGGGGTGGGGGCGACCACGTCGGCGAGCTGAGCGCTGCGGGCGGACGCGGAGCGGGCCTCCCGGCCGACGATCGCCGGTAGTCTTGCCCGGACCGTTTCCGCACCGAGCACCCAGCTCGGCGACCTCTGGAGCACTCTTTGGCACAGCCCACCCGTCTCGACAGCGTCATCGCCCTGGCCAAGCGCCGCGGCTTCGTCTTCCAGTCGGGTGAGATCTACGGAGGCTCCCGCTCCGCGTGGGACTACGGGCCCCTCGGTGTGGAGCTCAAGGAGAACATCAAGCGTCAGTGGTGGCAGCGGTTCGTCCGCGGCCGTGGCGACATGGTCGGCCTCGACTCCGCCGTCATCCTGCCCCGCAAGGTGTGGGAGGCCTCCGGCCACGTCGCGACCTTCACCGACCCGCTCGTGGAGTGCCTGCACTGCCACCACCGGTTCCGCGAGGACCACCTGATCGAGGCGTTCGTCGCCAAGAAGGGCCGCGACCCCGAGGGCCGCATGGCCGAGATCGCCTGCCCGAACTGCGGCACCCGCGGTGAGTGGACCGAGCCCCGCGAGTTCTCCGGGATGCTCAAGACCTACCTCGGCCCGGTCGAGTCGGAAGAGGGCCTGAACTTCCTGCGCCCCGAGACCGCCCAGGGCATCTTCGTCGACTTCGCGCAGGTCGTGACGACGAGCCGGATGAAGCCCCCGTTCGGCATCGGCCAGGTCGGCAAGGCGTTCCGCAACGAGATCACGCCCGGCAACTTCATCTTCCGCACCCGCGAGTTCGAGCAGATGGAGATCGAGTACTTCGTGCCGCCGGCCGAGGCGGGGGAGCACTACGAGCAGTGGATCGCCGACTCGATCGCGTTCTACACCGAGCTCGGCATCGACCCGGAAAACCTCCGCCGCTTCGACGTGCCGGACGGCGAGCGGGCGCACTACTCCGACGCCACCGCCGACATCGAGTACCGCTTCGGGTTCACCGGATCGGAGTGGGGCGAGCTCATGGGCGTCGCGAACCGCACCGACTTCGACCTCAACAACCACATCGAGTCGTCCGGCCAGGACCTGCGCTTCTTCGACCAGGCGGCGAACGAGAAGTACGTGCCGTACGTCATCGAGCCGTCCTTCGGCCTGACCCGTGCGCTCATGGCGTTCCTGCTCGACTCGTACCACGAGGACGAAGCACCGAACGCGAAGGGCGGCGTCGACAAGCGCACCGTGCTCCGACTCGACCCGCGTCTGGCGCCCGTCAAGGCCGCGGTGCTGCCGCTGTCGCGCAACGAGCAGCTGTCGCCGGTCGCCCGCGGCCTGGCCGACGACCTGCGCAAGAACTGGAACGTGGACTTCGACGACGCCGGGGCGATCGGCCGTCGCTACCGTCGCCACGACGAGATCGGCACGCCGTTCTGCATCACGGTCGACTTCGACACGCTCGAGGACAAGGCCGTCACGGTGCGCGAGCGCGACACGATGGCGCAGGAACGGGTCGCCCTCGACCAGCTGCAGGGCTACCTGGCGCAGCGGCTGCTCGGCGCGTAGGGGTTTCGCGGGCGTCGCGGCGTCGCGGCGCGTCGGAACCAGGTTCCGGACACAGCACCACGAAGATCCACGGTGCGGTGTCCGGAACCAGGTTCTGCGGGAATGCAAGCGCAACGTCCGCGTTGGGATCAGCATGAACGACTCCGTGAAGGTCGATGTCTGGTCGGACATCGCCTGCCCCTGGTGCTACATCGGCAAGCGCAAGTTCGAGGCCGGCGTCGCCGCGTTCGGCGCCTCGGCGGACGGCCGCCCGGTCGAGGTCGAGTACCACTCCTTCGAGCTCAGCCCGGACACCCCCGTCGACTTCGAAGGCACCGAGGCCGAGTTCCTGTCGAACCACAAGGGCATGCCCGTCGAGCAGGCGCAGCAGATGCTCGACCAGGTCACCGGCATCGCGGCCTCGGTCGGGCTGGACTACGACTTCGAGGCCATGCACCACACGAACACCGTGAAGGCGCACCAGGTCATCCACCTCGCCAAGCAGCACGGCAAGCAGCTCGACATGGTCGAGCGCCTGTTCACCGCCTACTTCGAGCGCGGCGAGCACGTCGGCGACGACGCGACGCTGGCCGACCTGGCCGCCGAGATCGGGCTCGACCGCGACGAGGTCCTCGCGACGCTCCGTGACGACTCGCAGCTCGCAGCCGTCCGCGCCGACCAGGCGCAGGCGCAGGCCTTCGGCATCAACGGCGTCCCCTTCTTCGTCATCGACGGCAAGTACGGCGTCTCCGGTGCGCAGGACCCGGCAGCGTTCGAGCAGGTGTTGACGCAGGTCGTCGCGCTGCGCGGGACGACTCCGGACGAGGTCGCCTCGGCGACCGAGCGCGCGGCGGACGACGCGAGCGCCGACGTGGCGGCGACCCGATGACGGGCCCGACGGTCACCGTCGGGGGTGGGGCGGGCCTCCCGTCCGCCGCGTCGGTCCCGGATGCGATCTCCGGTCTGGAGGCGCGCCCCGGCCTGCTCACGCTGGTCACGCCCGGCGGTGCGCCGGTCTGCGACGGCGATTCGTGCCTGATCGACGCCGGATCGTTCGCCGGTGCCGAGGGCGACTGGACCGAGGTGCCGGACTGACGGGTCCGTCGGTCGCGCGCCGCGCGCTGGTGCCGTCGCGCCCCCGTGCTGTTGTCGCGCCCCGACTCTGCGGGGCGCGACGACTGTGCGGGGGCGCGATCCGTCGTTCGCCGCATCCGTCAGGCGCGCTGCGGTTCCTCGTCGGTGATGTCGGCGACCGTCGCGCCGTACGCGGCGACGAGGTCGTCGGCGTCGACGAAGGCGCTCGCGCCGTGCCGGCCCGCGCCGAGGGCGACCCGTCGACCGACGATGCGTTCGTCGGCGTAGACGGGCAGGTCGCCGGTCGCTCCGATGGGCGTGATCGTGCCGCGCTCGTAGCCCGACGCCTGGAGCGCGGTCGCCGCGTCGGGCATCGAGAGCTTGTTCACCCCGACGACGGTGCGGAGCTTCTTCCACGCGATGCTCCGGCCGCCCGGCACGAGCGCGAGCAGGAAGCCGCCGTCGTGGCGCTTCACGACGAGCGTCTTGACGATGTCGCCGGGGTCGATGCCGAGCAGCTCGGCGGCCTGCTGCAGGGAGTCCGCGGCGGGGCGTTCGACGACCTCGACCGTCAGGCCGCGGGCTGCTGCGTCGGTGTCGAACCGGGTGCTGGCGTCGATCGTCATGTGGAGAACGCTACCGGCGAGCACCGACGTGGGAAGATGGGACAGGTATGACGATCACACAAGCCCCAGCACGGCCTCTGCGCATCGGCCCGATCGAGGTCGACGTGCCGGTCGTGCTCGCGCCCATGGCGGGCATCACGAACATGGCGTACCGCCGGCTCTGCCGCGAGTACGGCGCCGGTCTCTACGTCTGCGAGATGATCACCTCGCGCGCACTGGTCGAACGCACCCCCGTGTCGATGCAGCTCATCCAGCACCACGAGTCCGAGACCCCGCGGTCGATCCAGCTGTACGGCGTCGAGCCCAACACCGTGGCCGAGGCCGCGTCGATCCTGGTGGGCGAGGACCGTGCCGACCACATCGACCTGAACTTCGGCTGCCCGGTGCCCAAGGTCACCCGCAAGGGCGGCGGGGCGGCCCTGCCCTGGAAGCTCGAGCTGTTCCGCGAACTCGTCACGAAGACCGTCCGCGCCGCAGGGAACGTGCCGGTCACCGTGAAGATGCGCAAGGGCATCGACGAAGACCACCTGACCTACCTCGACGCCGCCCGCATCGCGCGGGACGCCGGCGTCGCAGCGGTGTCGCTGCACGCCCGCACGGCGAACGAGCACTACTCCGGTCACGCCGACTGGTCGGCGATCGCGACGCTGAAGGAGACCGTCACCGACATCCCGATCCTCGGCAACGGGGACATCTGGTCGGCTGCCGACGCCCTGCGCATGGTCGACGAGACCGGCGTCGACGGCGTCGTCGTCGGACGCGGGTGCCTCGGGCGTCCGTGGCTGTTCGGCGACCTGGCCGCGGCGTTCCGCGGCGAAGGGCTGCGGTACATGCCGACCCTGGGCGAGGTCGCCGACGGGTTCCGTCGGCACGCCGAACTGCTCGTCGAGTTCTTCGGGTCCGAAGACCACGGCTGTCGCGACGCCCGCAAGCACGTGGCCTGGTACTTCAAGGGGTACCCGATCGGCAGCGACGTGCGGTCCGGTCTCGCGCTGTCGTCGAGCCTGCAGGAGATCGACGACCTGCTCGGGCAGCTCGACCGCGACGCACCGTACCCCGGCGAGGGCGCCGAGGGTCCCCGTGGTCGCTCCGGCAACCCGAAGCGCACCGCCCTGCCCGACCGCTGGCTCGAGTCCCGCGACGTCGACAGCGAGTTCCGCAAGGTCCTCGCCGCCGCCGAGCTGCACCACAGCGGCGGATGAGCGCCACCGCCTCGTACGGCCCGGCCGACGCCGAGCGCTGGCTCCCGGAGGAGCACGGCAACCGCCGATCGGACTTCGCCCGTGACCGCGCACGGCTGCTGCACTCCAGCGCGCTCCGTCGCCTCGCCGCCAAGACCCAGGTGCTCAGCCCGACGACCGGGCTCGACTTCGCCCGCAACCGCCTGACCCACTCGCTCGAGGTGGCGCAGGTCGGTCGCGAGCTCGCGGACTCGTTGGGCCTCGACCCCGACGTGGTGGACACCGCGTGCCTGGCGCACGACATCGGCCACCCGCCTTTCGGCCACAACGGTGAGACCGCCGTCAACGCCTGGGCCGCCGGCATCGGCGGGTTCGAGGGCAACGCGCAGACGCTGCGGCTGCTCACCCGACTCGAGCCGAAGGTGTACGGGGTGCGGCTCGGCGCCGACGTCGACCGTCCGTTCGGACTCAACCTGACCCGTGCGTCGTTGGACGCCAGCTGCAAGTACCCGTGGCCCGCGGCGCAGGGCGTCTCCGAGTCGTCATCGGGCCGGACCAAGTTCGGCTTCTACGACGACGACCACGACGCCTTCGAGTGGCTCCGTGCCGGGGCGCCCCGTCGGCAGCGGTGCATCGAGGCGCAGGTCATGGACCTGTCCGACGACATCGCGTACTCGGTGCACGACTTCGAGGACGCCGTCGTCGCCGGGTTCATCGACGTCGCGGCGCTCGGTGACCGCGTCGGCGAGAACGACATCGTCACCGCCATGCACGCGTGGGTGGGCGACGACCTGAGTCGTGAGGAACTGCTCGAGGCCTTCGACCGACTCCGGGCACTACCGCTCTGGATGACCTCGTACGACGGGTCCCGGCGTGACGCAGCGCACCTGAAGAACCTGACCTCGCAGCTGATCGGCCGCTTCGCGCGGACGGCGACGGCCGCGACCCGCGAGTCCTACGCGTCCGGGTCCCTAGTCCGGTTCGCGGCGTCGGTGGTGACGCCGCCGGAGATCATCGGCGAGATCGCGGTCCTCAAGGGGATCGTGGCGGCGTTCGTGATGACGCAGGGCGACCGGCAGCCCGTGTACGAAGACCAGCGTCGGATCCTGACGGAGCTGCTCGACGCCCTGGCGGCGTCGGGTGCGTCGGACCTCGAGCCCGGCTTCGCCGCCGACTGGCGTGCGGCGTCCGACGACGACGGCCGACTCCGCGCCGTGGTCGACCAGGTCGCGAGCCTGACGGACCAAGGGGCGATCGCCTGGCACCGTCGGTTGGTCGTCGGCGAGTGGGAAGCGGTCCACATCCCGGTGTGAGCGGGTTGCTCCGTCGGCCCGGGGTCGTCCGTGGTGGCTCGTCCACATCTCGGGGCCGCGGTCGGCCGAGGTCGGTCCCACGAACTAGGATCAGAGGGTGGCTGGCAGGATCGCGCGGAACGACATCGACGAGGTCCGCTCGCGTGTCAACATCGCCGACGTCGTCGGCGACTACGTCACGCTGAAGAACGCGGGCGTCGGGTCGATGAAGGGGCTCTGCCCCTTCCACGACGAACGTTCCCCGTCGTTCCACGTCCGGCCCCAGGTCGGGCGTTACCACTGCTTCGGCTGCGGCGAGGACGGCGACGTCTTCAGCTTCATCATGGCGCAGGACCACACCACCTTCGCCGAGGCCGTCGAGCGCATGGCCGCGAAGATCGGCTTCACCCTGCACTACGAAGAGGGCGACGGGCCGCGCACCGACTACAACACCCGCGCCCGGCTGATCGCCGCCAACGAAGCCGCGCTCGAGTTCTACACGGCGCAGCTCACCACCGCCGCGGCCGACCCCGCACGGCGGTTCCTGGGGGAGCGCGGGTTCGATCCCTCGGCGGCGCAGCACTTCGGTGTCGGCTTCGCCCCGAAGTCGTTCGACATGCTCAAGGACCACCTGCGCGGTCGGGGCTTCACGCTCGAGGAACTCACCTCGGCCGGGCTCGTCAGCCAGGGCGACCGGTCGCCGTACGATCGGTTCCGTGGTCGCCTGATGTGGCCGATCCGCGACGTCACCGGAGCGACGATCGGGTTCGGCGCCCGTCGCCTGCTCGACGACGACAAGGGCCCGAAGTACCTCAACACGCCCGAGACCCCGATCTACCACAAGAGCCAGGTGCTCTACGGGCTCGACCTGGCCCGCCGCGACATCTCGAAGCAGAAGCAGGTCGTGATCGTCGAGGGCTACACCGACGTCATGGCCTGCCACGTCGCCGGCATCACCACCGCGGTCGCCACGTGCGGCACCTCGTTCGGCGTCGACCACATCAAGGTGCTCCGACCGATGCTCGGCGACCTGGCCGGCGCCGACCCGAACGCCAACGGCGAGGTGGTCTTCACCTTCGACCCGGACGAGGCCGGACAGCGTGCCGCATCCCGCGCCTTCGCCGAGGAACAGCGGTTCGCCGCGCAGACGTTCGTCGCCGTGGCGCCCGGTGGTCTCGACCCGTGCGACCTCCGGCTCGCCCGCGGCGACGACGCCATCCGCCGCCTGATCACGAACAAGCGCCCGATGTTCGAGTTCATGATCCGCCGCACGTTGGAGGGCCACGACCTCGAGACGGTCGAGGGCCGCGTCAGTGCCCTCCGCGCCGCCGCGCCCGTGCTCGCCGGCATCCGCGACCGCTCGCTCACGCAGGGCTACGTCCGCGAGCTCGCCGGCTGGCTCGGCATGGACATGCCCGAGGTCCGTCGATCGGTCGAGACCGCGCGTCGGCGTGCGGGGTCGACGGACGATCGGTCAGGAGGCCCGGGGCGCGACGGCCGCGCCGGTCACGCCACCGACGGGGCCGGTGTGGTCGAGGAGCCCGTCGCCGGGATCCGCTCGCTGCCGAACGACCCGATCAGCCGCATGGAGCGCGACGCCGTCATGGCGATGGTGCAGCAGCCGACCTCGGTCGGAGCGCCGCTGCTCGGGCTCGCCGCATCGGCCACGTTCTCGGCGCCGATGCTCGCCGTCGTGCGGGACGCCGTGGTCGCCAACGTCGACGTCATCGGGGCGGGGGACTGGCTCGACCGGTTGCTCGCCGACGTGCCGACCCCCTTGCGCACCCTGACGCACGAGCTGGCCCTCGCGCCGATCCCCGCTCGCAACGCCGAGGACCTCGCCGCGTACTGCCGGAGCATCGTCGTCGCCCTGGTCGAGCGGGACCTGCTCGCCCGCAAGGCCTCGTTGCTCGGACAACTGCAGCGTGCGGACCCGCACGAGCAGGCCGAGCGGCGCGCTGAGATCCAGCGGCAGCTCGTGGACATCGACGCGCAGCGCATGCGGCTCCGCGCCGACGCCGAGGCGTCCTAGCCCCTCGCTCTCGCCGCCCGAGTGTCGGGGCGCCTGCCGCGCGGCCGTGTCGGGCGTCGAGTGGTCGCAAGGCGTCGGCTGGCCGGGGTCCGGCCGACGGGACGTGACCGCTCGGGGTGGGACGGGCGGTGTGTCGTGACCGGTCGGCGGGGGCGAGGGACGGGGCCGACGTGGGGCGAGCCTCCAGGCCGACGGTGTGGCCGCACGACGTGCCGCGTGTCGGGCGTCGAGTGGTCGCACGGCGTCGGCTGGCCGGGGTCCGGCCGACGGGACGTGACCGCTCGGGGTGGGACGGGCGGTGTGTCGTGACCGGTCGGCGGGGGCGACCACCCAGGTTGCACGGCGCAACTTTCGTGTGCGGCGCGCCGGGTCGATGCGCACGAATGATGCATCACGCGACGGGTGCTTGCATTACAGCGGTGTAAACAAATCGCTCCCGGTTCGATCTGTTCCGTGACAGGGTGATACCAATGAGCGTTCCTGGCCGGGCACACAGACGTACCACCCGCCGGTCCGGACACTTGCACCCAACTTCAAGAGAGGCATCGAACATGGCATCCGTGTTCAAGAAGCACACAGCCACGTGG
Source organism: Curtobacterium sp. PhB128 (assembly GCF_004340725.1). Lineage (NCBI taxonomy): Bacteria > Bacillati > Actinomycetota > Actinomycetes > Micrococcales > Microbacteriaceae > Curtobacterium > Curtobacterium sp. PhB128. The sequence continues at coordinate 772,405 of NZ_SLUR01000001.1, read as the reverse complement.
GGCAGGCGCGGCATCGCGCTCGGCGCCGGAGCAGCAGCGACGGCGCTGGTGCTGACCGGCTGCGCGAGCAGCAGCGTGAGCGACACCGAGCTGAACGGCCTGAGCATCGGGACGACGGACAAGATCACGTCCCTCGACCCGGCCGGCTCCTACGACAACGGCTCGTTCGCCGTGCAGAACCAGGTCTTCCCGTTCCTGATGAACACGCCCGTTGGCAGCCCGGACGTCGAGCCGGACATCGCCACGAAGGCGGAGTTCACGAGCCCGACCTCGTACGAGGTCACCCTCAAGGACGGCCTCGAGTTCGCGAACGGCAACAAGCTCACCTCGAGCGACGTGAAGTTCTCGTTCGACCGTGAACTGAAGATCAACAACGAGAACGGCCCGCAGTCGCTGCTCGCCAACCTCAAGAGCATCGACACCCCGGACGACACGACCGTGGTGTTCAACCTCGACCACGCCGACCAGACCTGGCCGCAGGTGCTCTCGAGCCCCGCCGGCCCGATCGTCGACGAGGACGTCTTCAGCGCGACGAAGCTCACCAGCGCCGACGACATCGTCAAGGGCAAGGCGTTCGCCGGGCAGTACCAGATCAGCTCCTACAAGGAGAACCAGCTGATCCAGTACAAGACGAACCCGAAGTACGACGGCCTGCTCGGCAAGGCGAAGACCTCCGAGGTGACGGCCAACTACTACACCAAGGAGACCGACCTCAAGCTCGCCGTGCAGCAGGGCGACGTCGACGTTGCGTACCGCTCCCTGACGCCGACCGACATCTCGGACCTGCGCAAGGACGACAAGCTCAAGGTCACCGACGGCCCCGGCGGCGAGATCCGCTACGTGGTCTTCAACTTCAAGACGCAGCCGTTCGGCACCGGTCAGGACGACGCCGACGAGGCGAAGGCCCTCGCCGTGCGACAGGCCGCCGCCGACGTGGTCGACCGCGCCGCCCTGGCGAAGGAGGTCTACAACGACACCTTCACGCCGCTGTACTCGATGGTGCCGGACGGCCTCACCGGTGCGGTCCAGCCGTTCAAGGACATGTACGGCGACGGCGACGGTGGCCCCGACGTCGACAAGGCGAAGAAGACCCTCGCCGACGCCGGTGTCTCCGGCAAGGTGCAGCTCGACATCCAGTACGCGCCCGACCACTACGGTTCGGCCTCGGACGACGAGTACGCGCTGCTGAAGACGCAGCTCGAGGACTCGGGCCTGTTCACCGTCAACATCCAGTCGACGGTCTACACGACCTACGCCCAGGAGCGCACGAAGGACGCGTACCCGGAGTACCAGCTCGGCTGGTTCCCGGACTTCTCCGACGCCGACAACTACCTGTCGCCGTTCTTCACCAAGGAGAACTTCGTCCAGAACCACTACGACGACTCGGTCATCCAGGACCTCATCGCGAAGGAGCAGGCGGAGTCCGACCCGGACAAGCGTGCCGACCTGATCGAGCAGGCCCAGGAGCGCGAGGCATCGCAGATCTCGACGCTGCCCCTGCTGCAGGGCAAGTCCGTCGCCGTCGCCGGCAAGGACGTCAAGGGCCTGACCCTCGACGCCTCGTTCAAGTTCCGGTACGCCACCCTCAGCAAGTAGCACCACGCCCCTCGCGCAGGCCGCGGGCGTTCCCACGAGGAACGCCCGCGTGCCTGCGCACCGGCATGAAAGGCACCCCTCCCCGTGACCCTGAGCACCCCAGAGGCGACCCAGGACGTGAACGGCACCGATCCGACCAAGCCACAGGCACAACGTCGTGCCAAGAGCAGTGGCGGCGGACTCGGCCGGTACGTCCTCGTCAGGTTCCTCCTCATCATCCCGACCGTCTTCATCCTGGTGACGCTCGTGTTCTTCCTGATGCGCGTCATCGGGAACCCGATCACCGCGTCGGTCGGCGGCCGACTCACCCCGACGCAGCTGCAGGAACGCCTGCACGCCGCCGGGTACGACCGTCCCGTGCTCGTGCAGTACTTCGAGTACCTCGGCGGCATCCTGCGCGGTGACTTCGGCAACGCGTCGACCGACAACCGGCCGATCACCGAGATCATCCTGCAGTACGGCGGCGCGACCGCCGAGCTCGTCTTCTACGCCCTCGTCGTCGCGCTCGTGCTCGGCATCCCGCTCGGCATGCTGGCCGCGTACACGCGCGACAAGTGGCCCGACGTGCTGCTCCGTGCCCTCGCGATCCTGACGTACGCGACCCCGGTGTTCTTCGGCGGCCTGCTGCTCAAGCTCGTCTTCTCGGTGTGGCTCGGTTGGCTGCCGCTCGGCGACCGCGCGTCGACCAGGGTGGAGCTCATCCTCGACGGCATCCCCGGCGCGAGCGGCATCTACATCATCGATGCACTGCGGACCGGCAACGCGGCGGTCATCGGCGACGTGCTGCAGCACGCCGTCCTGCCGGCGCTGACCCTCGGACTGCTGACCGCCGGCATCTTCCTGCGCCTGGTGCGCGCGAACATGATCGGGTCGCTCGGCTCCGAGTACGTCGACGCGGCCCGCTCCCGCGGTGTCCGCGAGTCGCGGTTGGTGCGGACGCACGCGTTCCGCCCCGCTCTCGTGCCGATCATCACGGTCATGGGCCTGCAGATCGCGATGCTGCTGGGCGGTTCGGTCCTGACCGAGACCACCTTCGGGTGGCGCGGCCTGGGCTTCGAGCTCAACCAGTACCTGTCGGCCCGTGACTTCGTCGCGGTCCAGGGCATCGTCGCGATGCTGGCGGTGATCGTCGCGGTGACCAACTTCATCGTCGACGTCGTCGCCGCCCTGATCGACCCGAGAGTGAGGTTCTGACGATGGCCGACACCACCCTCGTCGACCGCCACGAGCCGCTCTGGAAGCGGCTGCCCGTGGTGGTCCAGCTCCGCAAGAGCACCGGCTGGCAGCGCGCCATGCTCATCGTCGGCGTGGTCATCTGCGCCCTCTACCTGCTCGTCGCGGTCTTCGCGCCGCTGTTGGCCCCGTACGGCTTCGGCCAGCTGCAGGGCGCGGACGGCGAGAGCTTCCCGCGCACGGGCGCACCGAGCGCCGAGCACATCTGGGGCACCACCGTCGGCGGGTTCGACGTGTTCAGCCGGGTGGTCTACGGCGCCCGGACCGCGGTCCTCGTCGTGATCGTCGCGGTCGTCGTGTCGATCATCGTCGGCGTGCTGCTCGGGCTGGTCTCCGGCTACCTGGGCGGCTGGCTCGACCGTGTCCTCGTCGTGGTCGCCGACGCGATCTACGCGTTCCCCTCGCTGCTGCTGGCGATCGTCGTGTCGATCGTGATCTCCGGCGGCAACTCGAGCTACTCGGGCGGCATCATCGCGGCGGCGATCTCGATCACCGTCGTCTACGTGCCGCAGTACTTCCGGGTGGTCCGTGCCGAGGCCGTGCGTCTGAAGAACGACGCGTTCGTCGAGTCGGCACGCGTGATGGGCACGAACCCGTGGCGCATCATGACCCGGCACGTGCTGCGGAACTCGACCAGGTCCCTGCCGCTCATCCTGACGCTCAACGCCAGCGACGCGATCCTGACCCTGGCAGGCCTCGGCTTCCTCGGGTTCGGCATCGGGCCGACGTCCGGCGCCGAGTGGGGCTACGACCTCAGCCGTGCGCTGTCCGACGTCGCGAGCGGCGTCTGGTGGACCGGTGTCTACCCGGGTGTCGCGATCGTGGTGCTGGTGCTCGGTGTGACGTTCATCGGCGAGAGCCTCAACGACATCTCCGACCCCCGTCTGCGTGCGCGCCGACGGCTGAAGCAGCTGGTGTCCACGCGCGACGCGCGCAACACGGCCACCGCGGAAGGACCGGGCGCATGACGACCGACACCGAGAACGCACCCGTGGTCGTCGTCGACGACCTCACGGTCACCTTCGCCACCGACGGCGGCGCCGTCGACGCGGTCAAGGGCGTCAGCCTCGACGTCCGCCCCGGCGAGGTCCTCGCCCTGGTGGGCGAGTCCGGCTCCGGCAAGTCCGTCACGGCTCGCGCCATGCTCCGGCTCATGCCCGAGACGGCGACGCTCGGCGGCGCGGTGCTGCTCGACGGCACCGACGTCGTCACCGTCGGCGCGCAGAAGCTCCGCAGCCTGCGGGGGACCGCCGGTGCGATGGTCTTCCAGGAGCCGTCGACCGCCCTCAACCCGGTCTTCACGGTCGGGTGGCAGATCGCCGAGGGGCTCCGCGCCCACGGCGGCATGTCCAAGAAGGAGGCGCGGGCGAAGGCCATCGACTACCTCGGCCGCGTCGGCATCCCCGACCCCGAGACCCGCGTCGACCACTACCCGCACCAGTTCTCCGGCGGCCAGAAGCAGCGTGTCGTCATCGCGAGTGCCCTGGCCCTCGAGCCGTCGGTGATCATCGCCGACGAGCCGACCACGGCGCTCGACGTCACGGTGCAGGCCGAGATCCTCGACCTGCTCCGCCGCTGCCGCGACGAGTTCGGCACGGCGATCGTGATCATCACGCACAACATGGGTGTGGTGGCCGACCTGGCCGACCGCGTCGCCGTGATGTACCAGGGCGAGATCGTCGAAGAGGCCTCGGCGACGGACCTGTTCGCGCGTCCGCAGGCCGACTACACGAAGCGGCTGCTCGCCGCCGTGCCCCGGCTCGAGGCGTCGACGGGCACCGCCCGCCGTGCCGCGATCGCCGAGGACGTCACCCCGCTGGTCGAGGCGAAGGGGCTCGAGATCGAGTACCCCGGCCGCCTCGGTTCGCCCGCGTTCCGCGCCGTGAAGGGCGTCGACCTGGCGATCCGTCCCGGCGAGGTCCTCGGCCTGGTGGGGGAGTCCGGCTCCGGCAAGACCACGATCGGTCGCGCCATGGCCGGGCTGACGAAGGTCACCGGCGGCTCGCTGAAGGTCCTCGGCGCCGAGATGCTCGGCTACCGGGAGCGCGACTTCAAGCACCTGCGCAAGGACATCGGGTTCGTGTTCCAGGACCCGGCGACGTCGTTCAACCCGCTGCTCACGATCGCCGAGTGCGTCGCCGAGCCGCTGGTCGTCCACAAGGAGGTGTCGAGCCCGCGTGCGGCCCGTAAGCGCGTCGACGAACTCCTCGAGGCGGTCCAGCTGCCGAAGGCGTACGGGGACCGCTACCCGCACGAGCTCTCCGGTGGGCAGCGCCAGCGCGCCTCGCTCGCCCGGTCGCTCGCGCTCCGGCCGAAGCTGCTCATCGCCGACGAGCCGACGAGTGCGCTCGACGTGTCGGTGCAGGCCCGCGTGCTCGAACTCTTCCTCGAGCTCCAGCAGGACCTGGGCTTCGCGTCGCTGTTCATCAGCCACGACCTGGCGGTCGTGGGCGCGCTGTCCGACCGGATCGCGGTGCTGTACCGCGGCGACCTGGTCGAGGTGGGCACGACGGCGCAGGTCCTCGGCGCCCCGCAGCACCCGTACACGCAGCGCCTGCTGGCGTCGCTCCCGGTGCCGGACCCTGCGGAGCAGGCCGAGCGACGGCGTACGCTGGAGCAACTGGAGAACGTCGGGTCCTGACCCGATGCGACCCGCGTCTGGTCTCGACCCGGCGCGACCCGTCCAGGAGGCCCGTCCAGCGTCGTCGACGCACGCCGGGCCTCCTGGACGGTCGCCTCCACAGCTGTACGCACGACGGTCCTGCCAGCGCGGTCCGTCGCGAACCGCCGCCAGGGGGCGGCGTGGAAGGGGACCCATGATCGCGGTCAACGGACCGGCGGTCGTCGCGGACGACGTGTCGATCGAGTACCGGGGCGGACGGGGGTCCGAGTCGATCCGAGCGGTCGACGGGGTCAGCCTGACGGTGCGGCAGGGCGAGATCCTCGCACTGCTCGGTGAGTCGGGGTCGGGCAAGTCGACCTTCGCCGCCGCGATCGCGGGGCAGCTCGGGTCGCACGGCGAGGGTGACGGTGCGCTGCGCCGGCACATCGTCGGGGGCGAACTGACCGTCCTCGGCCAGAAGACCCGCGGGCTGCGCGGTTCGTCCCGCAAGCTCGAGCGGCTGAGCGGCCGGATCGGCTACCTGCCGCAGGACGGCGCCGATCGACTCAGTCCGGACCTCACCGTCGGCGAGGCCATCGCCGAACCGATCTACCAGCGCGACCGCCGCTTCGACCGGAAAGAGGCGGGCCTGATCGTCGCGCGCCTGGTCGACGCCGTGCACCTGCCGCTCGGCGTGATGCGGCTGAACACCTGGGAGCTCTCCAGCGGGCAGCGGCAGCGTGTCGCCCTGGCGCGGGCCCTCGTGCTCGAACCCCAGCTCCTGGTCGCCGACGAACCCGCCCGCGGCGTCGACGTGCTCGTGCGCCAGTCGGTGCTCGAGGCCCTGGCGACCCTGCAGCGCAACCGGCAGTTCTCCGCCGTCGTGGTGTCCAGCGACCTGCGCGAAGCCGGCGCCCTGGCCGACCGCGTCGCCGTGATGGCCGATGCCCGGCTGGTCGGCCTCGGCACCTTCGACGAGGTCCTCGACAACCCCGTCGACCCCTACGTCAAGACCCTGGCCGCGACCGCGGCCCGCGGCGTGAAGCGTCGCCCGGCACCCACCGCCCCGCGCCGCTCGACGGCGCCACGCCGACCGGTCGCCGCCGGCACCGGCCCCCGCACGGACCGACAGGAGAACCCGTGAGCACCGCCACCCGAGGCCACCGCGCCGTCGTCCCCACCTCCGGCGCCCCGCTGCCGATCGACGCACCGCATTCCGGCCCCGTCGCCGTGCTGCCGGAGCCGACCGACCTGCACGTCACCGCGGTGACCGAGGCCGGCGGGACCGTCGCGGCGCTCGACGCGGACACCCGCGGGCTCGTCTGGCTCGACCCCCGCGACCCGTCCGGCCTCGCCGACGCGCTCGACGCAGCACCGGGGATCGGCTGGGTGCAGCTGCCGTTCGCCGGGGTCGACGCCTTCGCACACCTCATCCAGGAGCACGGGGACCGCGTGCTCTTCACCTCGGCGAAGGGCGCGTACGCGGAACCCGTCGCAGAGCACGCCCTGGCGCTGACGCTCGGGACGCTGCGGGTCCTGCAGAAGCGTGCCCGTGCACACTCGTGGGCCACCGAGCCCGAGGGCGTGTCGCTGTACGGCCGGAACGTCGTCGTCATCGGCGCCGGCGGGATCGCGCTCGAGTACATCCGCCTGCTCGCCCCGTTCGACGTCGACGTCACCGTGGTGCGTCGCTCCGCCGACCCGGTGGCCGGCGCATCGCGCACCGTCACCACCGACCAGCTCGACGAGGTCCTGCCCGACGCCGACGTCGTGATGATCGCAGCAGCCATGACCTCGGGCACCGCGAAGCTCTTCGGCGAGCGGCAGTTCGCGATCATGAAGCCGTCCGCCCGGCTCGTCAACATCGCCCGCGGGGGACTCGTCGACACCGACGCCCTGGTCGAGGCCCTGCGCACCGGTGCGATCGCCGCCGCAGGGCTCGACGTCACCGACCCCGAGCCGTTGCCGGACGGCCACCCGCTGTGGTCCGAGCCCGGCGCGGTCATCACGCCGCACCAGGCCGACACCCCGGAGATGGTCGCGCCGCTGCTCGCCGAGCGGGTGCGACTCAACACCACGGCGTTCCTCGACGGCAGCGGCGAGGGCTTCGTCGGCGTCGTCGACCCGGTCGCCGGGTACTGAGGAGCAGCGCTGCACCGGCGGCCACAGCGCGGCGCGCCCGGGCGGCGTGTCCGATGCGGTGAGGGGCCCTGCGGTGCTGCTATGCTGTTACCCGTTGTTCGCACGACATTCGCCAGCGGACAGTGATCCTCGATAGCTCAATTGGCAGAGCAGCCGGCTGTTAACCGGCAGGTTGTTGGTTCGAGTCCAACTCGGGGAGCGTCTGGCCCGGATCCTCACGGATCCGGGCCTTTTGCGTTTCCGGCGCGGTGCCCACGGCCGCGCGCCGCACAGGCGCGCCGGTCAGGACGCGGGGGTGCTCGGCTCGATGTGCAGCGTGCCGTCGCGGTTGTTGTCGTCGATCGTGCCGGTCTTCGGCACGTAGACGTCGAGGTAGTCGAGCCGGAAATGGTCGAGCTGATCGGCGTACTCGGACAGGAACTCCGTGACCTGGTGGGGCATGCCCCGACGGTCGTCGTGGCCGACCACGATCGCGTCGAACGGTCCGTACTGCGGCTTCTGCGTGCCCCGGTCGGGCAGGTAGATGCGCCAGGTGTTCGCACTGAAGCGGGCGAACAGCACGCCCTCGGAGTCCTTGCCGCGCACGTGCAGGGCGTCGGAGAGCAGGGCGATGCCGCTCGGGCGGGACTGTGCCACCGCGACCCCGAGCCGCACCGCCGGCACGAGCAGGCAGGCGACGAGGACGGCCGCCGCGATGCGTCCGACGGGTGGCCGCACCGATGCCAGCCGGCCGTACCCGATGGCGGCCAGGGCGATGATCAGCGGCATCCAGGCGTCGTAGTAGTACGGGAGCGAGACGTTCGCGACGATGACGTAGAACACGAGGAAGACACCGAGCGCGATGCCGAGGAACGCGACGAGCCGGTCCGGCCGGATCGCCAGAGCGCAGGCGACGCCGATGACCAGCACCGTGAGCAGCAACCAGCCGGTGCCCGCCGCCAGGAACGCGAAGTTGGCCCACCACGGTGCCTGGGGGTAGATCGTGCCGAGGATCGTCGTCGGGTGTCCGTGCGCGTTCTGCTGTGCCTGGAACTTCAGCATGTGCCCGATGGCGGTGAAGAGCCCCACCGGCAGGTACAGGAGCACGAAGACCACCACGAACGCGACGCCGCCGTACAGTGCGCCCACGCCCAGGTCGCGCCAGCGGCGGAACAGCAGGGGCAGCGCGCCGATCGCGAGCACGAGCACGGCGGTCGAGACCTTGGACGTGACGGACATCGCGAGCAGCGCCCCTGCTGCGGCGATCCACCACCGGTTGCCGGTGCGCATCCAGGTCCAGGCGGCGGCGAGCGACGCGATCGCGAAGAAGACCATGAGGGGCTCGAGCATCGCGAAGCGGTCGATCCGCGCGCCGATCACCGAACCCGCCTCGGCCCACGACGCACCGGACCCGCGCGGCGTCAGCCACCACGCACCGGCGGCGAGGAGCCCCGTCCAGAAGCCGACCTCACGGCGCAACCAGACGAACAGGACCACGCCGGTGCCGAGCATCGCGGCCGCGGCCACCAGGCGGGGCCCGAGCGGCCCCTGTCCGACGACGAGCTGCGCGATGCCGTACAGGTACTTCGCCGTCGGCGGGTGTTCGAGGTTGAGCGAGAAGTTGCCGTGCACGTACGCCCAGCTCGCCCGGAGGTAGACGAACTCGTCGTTGACGATGGTCGGGCGGCCGAGGTGCCAGAAGGCGACGAACAGGGCAGCCACGGCGACGACCACGAGGGCGGCGACGCGGACGGGGCGGGAGTGCAGGCGGGGGATGAGGACCTCCAGGGCGGGGCGTGCCCGACCATCATCGCAGGAGCGACCGTGCGGGTCCTGCCGGGCAGTTGCTGTTAGCGTTCACAGGTGCACCGATCCCGTCCGCCCCGCGCCGTGTTCCTCGGCGTGATGCTCGCGGCGGTCATCGCGCCCGTGCTCGTCGGGTGCAGCGATGCCGGACCCGACACCGATGCGTCAGAGGAGCCCACGAGCTCGGAGACCGGGCTCGGGTCGGGTGCCTCGCCGGTCGTGTTCGCCTTCGTGTGCGACGACGGCGACCCCGAGACCTACACGACCTACTCGGCGGTGTGGGAGGACGAGCGGACCTCGTGCACCGCGAAGCGGCTCACGGGCTCGGTGCCGTCGACGCAGCAGCAGGCCGCCGTCGACGCGACCCGGGGTGACGCCACCCTCGTCGAGCTCGCGAGCGCGTGCGCCGTGACCGGCACGGACCCGTGGACGTCGGCGGTCGCCGACGACGGCGCAGCGCACGTCGCCGCCGGCCTCCTGCAATACTGCCCGGGGCACCCGGAGACCGACCACCTGCGCGACGCGCTGACGACGTACCGGAGCTGAGCCGGGCCTCCCGGTCGTCAGCCGACCACGGTAGGCGACGCGCGGGCCGGACCGGCCCGTCAGCCCTCGGGGTGGTCGCGACCCGGCAGCCACGACTGGCCGGGGCCGCCCCAGCTGTTCTTGCGGATGGCCTTGGCGACCTGCTTGCCGTAGGGGTGCACCAGGCGGTCGGCGTAGAGCCAGCCGTCCAGGTGGTCGTACTCGTGCTGGAAGATGCGCGCGAGCCAGCCGTCGGCCCGGACCTCGAACGGTTCGCCGTGCTCGTCGAACGCCCGGAGCAGCGCGCTGCCGGAGCGTCGGAGCGGGAAGCGCTCACCCGGCACGGACAGGCAGCCCTCGGACTCGTCGTCCTCGTCGAGCTCGTCGACCGACTCGGGGACCGGCGGGCTGATCCAGAGGACCGGGTTCACGGCCGCGGCGCGGTGCAGTACTTCGTCGTCGTCGGTGTACGAGTACACGAACAGGCGCTTGCCGACGCCGACCTGGGGTCCGGCCAGCCCGACGCCGGGGGCGAGGTCCATGGTCTCGAACATGTCGGCGACGAGGGAACGGAGGTCGTCATCGAACTCGGTGACCTCGGCTGCACGCTCGTGCAGGACGGGTTCGCCGGTGATGCGGATCGGGAGAACGGCCATTCACCCAGGTTATCCGGCGGTGGACGGTAGCCTCGACGCGTGACGACGGACCTCCAGCTGCCCGACGCAGTGAACCTGACGCCGTTCCAGGCCCTCATGATCCCCGTCGCGCTCATCGGTGCGGTGTTCCTGTCGCTGGGAGCGCAGTTCCAGAGCCGGGGCGTGCAGCGGGTCGAGGCGCGGCTGGGGCGGCAGTCGAAGGGGCTGAGCGTCCGGCACGTCGTCGGGCTGGTCTCGAGCGGCTACTGGGTGCTCGGCACGCTGATGCTCGGCATCGCCGTCGTGCTGCAGCTCATCAGCATCACGTACGCGCCGCTGATCGTCGTGCAGCCGCTCGGGGCGGTCGCGCTCGTGATCACCACGTGGTTCTCCTCCCGGTCGTCGGGCGTGCCGCTGGGCCGTCGGGCGAAGCGTGCGGTGTGGACCTGCATCATCGGTGTCGCGATCTTCGTCGGCATCGCGGCGTTCGTCGGGCACGAGAGCGCGATCACCCGGCAGCAGCTGGTGACCGTCCTGATCATCCTGGCCGTGGTGCTCGTGCTGGTGCTGGTGTCGTTCCGACTCGTGGCCAAGCACAAGAGCGCGCTCTACTACATCGTCGGCGCGGGCATCCTCTACGGGTTCGTCGCGACGCTCGCCAAGGTCGTGCTGAACCGGTTCGTGAACGGCACGTTCGATTGGTTGACGGTCCTCGCGATCATCGGGGTGGTCGTCGCGGCGTCGCTCGGCGGGTACTTCGTGCAGAACGCGTACTCGGCCGGTTCGGCGGACCTCGTCATCGCGGGGCTGACCGTGATCGACCCGATCGTCGCCGTCGGGATCGGCGTGGTGGTGCTCGACGAGGCGTCCGGGGCACCGTGGGGTGCGGTCGCCGGGTTCGTGGTCGCGGCCGGCATCGCCATCACCGGGGTGTTCCTGCTCGCCAAGCACCACCCGCAGACGCGCGCCTGACCGCGGGGCCGCGGGCGGCGCAGCGCCGTCGCCCGTCACCCCGAGGTACCACGGGGTCCTCCGCGCGGCTGACGCGGCCGCGGATGCGGGTGCGGTACCGTCGGCAGTCCGACCAGCAATCGCCCACGAGAGGACGACGCCAGCCGTGTCAGGAGACGTCACCACCGCCACCGCCGAACCGACGGGCGCGACGGGCGGACACCGACCCTTGCGCATCCTGATCGCCGCGGACACCTTCCCGCCGGACGTCAACGGCGCCGCCACCTTCGCCGAACAGCTCGCCGTCGGCCTGGCCGAGCGCGGGCACGAGGTCCACGTCGTCGCCCCGGCCTCGAGCCGCAACTACGGCACCTTCGACGAGGAGCACCAGGGCGTGACCCTCGTCGTGCACCGCCTGAAGTCGTACAAGTGGCCGCTGCACGCCTGGCTCCGTTTCGTGTGGCCGTGGAGCGTCAAGAAGTGGACCGGCCCGATCCTCGACGCCGTGAAGCCCGACGTCCTGCACATCCAGTCACACGTCGTCATCGGTCGCGGGATCGTCGCCGAGGCGAACGCGCGCGGCATCCGGGTCATCGCGACGAACCACTTCATGCCCGAGAACCTGCTCGAGTACACGCCGTTCGGCAAGTGGACGCTGCCCATCGCGCTGAAGATCGCGTGGAGCGACGCCGCGAAGACCTACCGGCTCGCCGACACCATCACGACGCCGACGAACCTGGCCGCCGACTACCTGCGCAAGGCCATCGCCGGACAGCGGGTGCTCGCGATCTCGTGCGGGATCGACGCGTCGCGGTACGTGGCGCGCGAGGGCCGTCCGGTCAACAACGACATCGTGTTCGTCGGCCGCGTGGCGCCGGAGAAGAACCTCGACGTGCTGGTCCGGGCCGTGGCGCTGCTGCCCGGTTCGCTCGCGGCGACCCTGACGATCGTCGGCGACGGCGAGATGATCCCGAAGCTGACCGCCCTGGCGAAGGAGCTCGGGCTCGAGGACCGCGTCCGGTTCCTCGGGTTCGTCTCGGACGAGGTCAAGCGCACCGCCCTGACGAACGGCACCGTGTTCGCGATGCCCTCCACCGCCGAGCTGCAGAGCATCTCCTCGCTCGAGGCCATGGCGTCCGGGCTGCCGGTCGTCGCGGCCGACTCGATGGCGCTGCCCCACCTCATCGACGGCAACGGGTACCTGTTCGCCCCCGGCGACGAACACGACCTCGCCGCCAAGCTCGAGGCAGTGTTGACGGCGTCGGAAGCGGAGTACACGGCCATGCGGGAGCGCAGTTCGGCCATGATCGAGGCACACGACATCAACCGCACGCTCACGACGTTCGAGGCGCTGTATCGTGGGGAACCGGTGGCCTGACGGTCGTCGAGGGGCGGTAGCCAAGCTGGTCAAGGCAGTCGGCTCATAACCGAACGATTCGCGGGTTCAAGTCCCGCCCGCCCTACGTGCAGATGAAACGCAAGCGCGAGGACGACCACGACGCAGCTGGTCCGACGCCGAACGTCACGTTCCAGGTGAACCGTGGTGGCACCGGCGTGCGCGTCAACGCCTTCCGCATCGGGTTCATGGGTGCCATCGGTGTCCTCGTCGCGCTGCTCGCCGGCACCATCATCGGCGAGCTCAGCACCGTCCTCGTCTACATCGGGGTCGCGCTCTTCCTCGCGCTCGGCATCGACCCGCTCGTCTCGTTCCTCGAGCGGCTCATCCCGCGGTGGGCGGCGATCACCGTCGTCGTCGTGGGGGTCCTTGCGGCGTTCGCCGGGGTCGTCTTCGCGGTCGTCCCGATCCTGGTCGAGCAGGCGACGAACCTGATCCAGAACTTCCCCGAGGTCGTCGACGACATCTCGAAGCAGCAGTGGGTGCAGGACCTGTCGAAGCAGTTCGCCGGGTCGTTCGACATCGACCACGCGCTCGAGTCGGTGCAGTCGTTCGTCGAGAACCCGGGCAACCTGCTCAGCGTCGGCGGCGGCATCCTGGCGGTCGGCAGCGGCATCCTGTCGGGGCTCACCGGCGTGCTCATCGTCCTCATCCTGATGCTCTACTTCCTCGCGTCGATGCGGGGCATGAAGCGTGCGGCGTACCGGTTCGTGCCGGCGTCCCGCCGCGAGAACTTCATCGACGTCAGTGAGCAGATCACCCAGGCGGTCGGTCGGTACGTCGTCGGCCAGGTGTCGCAGGCACTCATCAACGGCATCCTGAGCCTGGTGTTCCTGCTCATCATCGGTGCGCCGCTGCCCGTGCTGCTGGCCTCGTTCGCGTTCCTCGGCTCGCTCATCCCGCTCGTCGGCACCCTCGGCGCCGCGATCGTCATCTCGTTGCTCTGCCTCTTCGCGTCGCCCGCCACAGCACTCGCCGCGGCGATCTACTACCTCGTCTACATGCAGGTCGAGGCGTACCTCATCTCGCCGCGCATCATGTCGCGTGCCGTGCAGGTGCCCGGGGCTCTCGTGGTCATCGCCGCGGTGGCCGGTGGCACGATCGGCGGCGTGCTCGGTGCCCTGGTAGCCCTGCCCGTCGCCGCGTCGATCATCATCATCGTGCAGAAGGTCATCTACCCGCGGCAGGAGCTGGCGTGACGGACGCCGCCTCCGGCTTCGCCGACCACGTCGCAGAACGCGATCGCTGGGCACGCGGGCCTCGTGGCCCCTTGGCCCTCGTGAACGCCCAGCACGTCGACCACCCGCAGCCGGTGTGGCCGGTCCCCGGCACCTGGGCACCGACGGTCGGCGGCCTCGCGGTGACTGCCGCCGCCACCGACGGTGTCGTCGTGGACGGCGTGCCGGTGGACGGCACGGTGCTCGTCGCCGGTGACACCGCCGTGGTCCCGTCCGCCGTCGCGTTCCCCGACGGCTTCGCGGGCACGGTGTCCGGTTCGACGCTGCGCGTCTGGGACCCCGCGGCGGAGCCGATCCACCGCTTCGCGCGCATCGCCCGGTTCGACCGGTCCGACGACTGGGCGGCTTCCGGCACGTACGTCCCGCTGGACCCCGGTGCGGGCGACGACCGGGAGGCCCGTGGCAGCGTCCTCGACGCCGCCGGCGACGCCCTGCCGGTCGCCGGGCACATCGAGACGGCCGTCGGCAGCACGACCATGCGGTTCGTCGCGGTCCGGTCCGCGGCGTTCCGGGGTGCTCCGCGGCTGCAGCTCATCGTGCAGGACGCCACGAGCGCCCTCGCCGAGGACGACCCCGGCAGCACCTACTCGATGGGCCGCTTCCTGTACCTCGACGACCCCGGCACCGCGGGCCCGGTCGAGCTCGACTGGAACCTGCTCGTGCTGCCGCCCTGCGCGTTCTCGTACCAGTTCGCCTGCCCGATCCCGCCGGCCGAGAACCGCGTACCCGTGCCGATCACGGCGGGGGAGCGGCACCCCGTCGACGCTGCGGGCACCGTCCTGCACTGAACCGGACCACGCTCGGCGGGGTCCTTGCCGTTCGCAGCCGGAACGCTGCATAATGGGCGTGTCCTGTCGGGACATCACAATCGCATACCGAATGGTTCCGTGGCTCGCAGCCGCTCGGATCCTCCGCACCAGGTCGATGGGGAAGTCGCACCTGACGTATCGGAGGAACCGTGAACGGAACGACGACAGGAGTGCTCTACGTGCACTCCTCACCCCGCGCGCTCTGCCCGCACGTCGAATGGGCAGCAGGTCGCGCGATGAACCGCGCCGTGAACTTCTCGTGGCTCGACCAGCCGGCACAGGACGGTGCCCGGCGGACCGAGTTCACCTGGACCGGTGCGGTCGGTGCCGGTGCCGCGATCGCCTCCGCGCTGCGCGGCTGGGAGCACCTGCGCTACGAGGTGACCGAGGAGCCGACGACCGAGTCCGACGGCGGCCGTTGGATGCACACGCCCGACCTCGGGGTCTTCTACGCGCAGACCGACGTGACCGGGAACATGGTCATCCCCGAGGACCGCGTCCGCTACGCGATGGAGGTCGCGGGCAGCAACGCGCTCGAACTCCACCGTGAGCTCCGGCTCGCGCTCGGACAGGCCTGGGACGACGAGCTCGAGCCCTTCCGTCACGCGGCCGAGGGCAACCCCGTCGTCTGGCTGCACCGCGTCGGCTGAGACTCGGGCCGCGCTGGCCGAGACTCGGCCTGTGCGACAGTCCTCGCAGCCCGCCGCGCGGGAGGTGTCGCTCACCGCGAGACTCGTGCCGGGCACTCCGACCGGCACTGGGACGACGGAAGCCCGCCCCGACGACGCGGGACGGGCCTCCTGGCAGGGTGCGACGGATCAGACGCTGCGGAACGCGACCACGGCGTTGTGGCCGCCGAAGCCGAACGAGTTGCTCACCGCGAGGAGGTCGCCGTCGGGCAGCGCGCGCGGCTCGCGCGCGACGTCCATGACGATCTCCGGGTCCTGGTCGTTGAGGTTGATCGTCGGCGGCGCGACACGGTTGTGCAGCGCGAGGACCGTGAACGCGGCTTCGATCGCACCGGCGCCACCGAGCAGGTGCCCCGTGGACGCCTTGGTCGCCGACACGACGATGTCGTCGAGGTGGTCCCCGAAGACGCGACGCATGGCGTGGTACTCGGCGACGTCGCCGACCGGGGTCGAGGTGGCGTGCGCGTTGACGTGCACGACGTCCTCGCGGCTGGCACCGGCGTGGTCGAGGGCCTGCAGGACCGCACGGGCGGCAGCGCTGCCCTCGGGGTCGGGTGCCGTGATGTGGAACGCGTCCGAGGTGATGCCGGCGCCGGCGACCTCGGCGTAGATGGTCGCACCGCGGGCCTCGGCGTGCTCCTTCGACTCGAGGATGAGCGCCGCGGCGCCGTCACCGAGGACGAAGCCGTCACGGGTGACGTCGTACGGACGCGACGCGGTCTCGGGGGAGTCGTTGCGGCGCGACAGGGCCTGCATCGCCGCGAACGCCGCCAGGGGCAGCGGGTGCAGTGCGGCCTCGGCGCCACCGGTGATGACGATGTCGGCGTCCCCGTCGGCGACGTGGCGGTACGCCTCGGCCAGGGACTCGGTCGACGAGGCACAGGCCGACAGGTAGGTGCGGGCGCCGCCACGGGCGCCGAACTCCATCTCGATGGCAGCGGCCGGACCGTTCGCCATGAGCATCGGGACCGTCATCGGCAGGACCCGACGCGGGCCCTTCTCGCGCAGGGTGTCCCAGGCGTCGAGCAGGGTGTTCACGCCGCCGATGCCGGTCGCCCAGTCGACGATCAGGCGCTCGGGGACGACGGACTCGGCGTCGATGCCGGCGTCGGCCCACGCCTCACGCGCCGCGACGAGCGACAGCTGCGACGAGGGGTCCAGGCGCTTCGACTCGGGGCGGGTGAGCTGGTCGGTGAGGAACCGACGTGCCTGGCCGGCGAACTCCACGGGGAGTTCGAGCTCGGCGTAGCGCGGGTCCTCGATGCGGGTGATGCCGGACTTGCCGGCGAGCAGCGCGTCCCACGTTTCCGGGGCAGTCGCGGCGAGGGGTGAGATCGCACCGATCCCGGTGACGACGACGGTCTTCTTGGTCATGGAACGACGGTTCTTTCGTTGGGGAACAAGATGAGCGCCGCGGCCGACGGTGACCGCTGGCCGCGGCGCTCAGGAAGCTCGTGTCAGGCCTGGGCCTTGACGATGTAGTCGACCGCGTTGCCCACGGTCTTGAGGTTCTTGACCTCTTCGTCCGGGATCTTCACGTCGAACTTCTCCTCGGCGTTGACCACGATGGTCATCATCGAGATGGAGTCGATGTCGAGGTCGTCCGTGAAGGACTTGTCGGCGGCGACGGTGTCGGTGGCGATACCGGTCTCGTCGTTGATCAGCTCGGCCAGGCCGGCGAGGACTTCTTCGTTGGACAGGGCCATGAGTTTCTCCTTGAGGGGGGTGTCGTTTGACCGTGGACCAGCCTAGGGCACGCAGCGTGCTCGCGCCCGGAGACTCGTCGGGGTGGTCGCTGGTCGCGCGGGATGCGCGGCCGGGTGGGATCAGGGCAGGACGACGACCTGGGCGCCGAACACGAGCCCGGCACCGAAGCCGATCTGCAGGGCGAGCCCGCCGGACAGCTCGGGGTGTTCCTCGAGCAGGCGGTGGGTGGCGAGCGGGATGCTCGCGGCGGAGGTGTTGCCGGTGGTGGTGATGTCACGGGCGATCGTGACCGACTCGGGCAGGCCGAGCTGCTTCGCGAACTCGTCGATGATGCGGATGTTCGCCTGGTGCGGCACGAACGCCGCGAGGTCCTCCGGTCGGACACCGGCGGTCTCGAGCGCTTCGCGGGCGACCTTCACCATCTCCCACACGGCCCAGCGGAAGACCGTCTGACCCGCCTGGCGCATGGTGGGGCGGGGCGCGCCGGCCTCCCACTCGTTGTAGGTCGCCGTCATGCCGATGGCGTCCCACTTCGAGCCGTCCGAGCCCCAGATGGTCGGGGCGATGCCGGGGAAGTCGCTCGGACCGACGACGGCTGCGCCGGCACCGTCACCGAGCAGGAACGAGATCGAGCGGTCGGTCGGGTCGACGACGTCGCTGAGCTTCTCGGCACCGACGACCAGGACGTGGTCGGCGAGGCCGGACTTGATGAACGAGTCGGCCTGGGCGATGCCGTAGGCGTAGCCGGCGCACGCGGCGCTGATGTCGTACGCGGCGGCGGGCGTCGCGCCGATCCGCTCGGCGAGCAGCGACGCCATCGACGGGGTCGCGACGGTGTGCGTCACAGTGCTGACCAGCACGACACCGATCTGGTCGGGGGACAGGCCGGCCTTCTCGATCGCCTCGCGCGCGGCGGTCTCGGCGAGGTCGACGGCCTCGACGTCCTTGCCGGCACGCTTGCGCGTGATGATCCCGGTGCGCTGGCGGATCCACTCGTCGGACGAGTCGATCGGGCCGACCAGGTCGTCGTTCGGCACGTTGTTCTCGCCGCGGGCGGCGCCGAAGGCCAGGATGCGGGTGAACTCGTGGCCGCGGCGCTGGGAGAGTGCGGGACGTTCGGTCATGCGGTGGCGTCTGCTTCCTGGTCCGCGCGCTGCAGCAGGTCGATCGCTGCGGGCAGGTCCTCGGGGGTCTTGATGGCGACGGACGGCGTGCCGCGCAGGCCGCGCTTGGCGAGCCCGACCAGGGCGCCGGCCGGCGCGAGCTCGATGATGCCGGTGACACCGGCGGCCGCGAACGACTCCATCACGGCGTCCCAGTGCACGGGGCTCGCGATCTGCTGGACCATCAGGTCGACGAACCGGCGACCGTCGTCGACCCGTGAACCGTCGGCGTTGGTCCAGATCGGCAGGGTCGGGTCGTGCACCGTGGCGGCCGCGGCGACCGGGGCCACGCGCTCGACCGCTGGGGCCATGAAGTGGGTGTGGAACGCACCGGCGACGGCGAGCGGGACCACGCGGGCCTTGGCGGGCGGGTCCGCCACGAGCGCGGCGATGCCGGCGGCCGTGCCGGCGACGACGGTCTGGCCGCCGCCGTTGTGGTTCGCGGGGACGAGCCCGTGGGACTCCAGTGCTGCGGCGACCGCGTCCGCGTCGCCACCGAGCACGGCGGCCATCGAGGTCGCTTCGAGGGCAGCGGCGTCCGCCATGGCCCGGCCGCGCTCGGCGACGAGCGACACGGCGTCGGTCGGCTCGAGGACCCCGGCGACCGCAGCGGCGGTGAACTCGCCGACCGAGTGCCCGGCGACCCCGCCGACGAGCGCACGGCGGCCGTCGGCCAGCAGCGCGTCGGCGGTCACGAGACCGGCGGCGACGATGAGGGGCTGCGCGAGTGCGGTGTCCTTGATGGTGTCGGCGTCCGACGTGGTGCCGTGTGCGGCGAGGTCCACCCCGATCGACTCGGACCACTGCCCGACACGTTCACGAACGTCGGCGTCCTCGAGCCAGGGGGCGAGGAAGCCGGGGGTCTGGGAGCCCTGTCCGGGCGCGACGACGACGATCACCGGACAATCCTGTCGCTCATGCACCGCGGGGCCCGTGTGGGCTTCCCACACGAAACCCCGCGTGACATTGTCGGTTCCCTACCGGCGAGGGGTGATGCGGCGACGACCCGTGGCCGATTCGGACATCGCGCCGAGGATCAGGGCCGACTGCACGATCAGGGCGTCCCGAGCGTGCGTGGCGTCCCACCCGATGATGTCCGCGACGCGGCGCAGGCGGTAGCGGACGGTGTTCGGGTGCACGAAGAGCTCGCGCGCCGTGGCCTCGAGCGACCGACCGGTGTCCAGGTAGCACCACAGGGTCTGCAGGAGCTCGGTGGACTGGTCCTTGAGCGGCACGTAGATGCGCTGCACCAGGGCGGACCGGGCGAGCGGGTCGCCGGCCAGGGCGCGTTCGGGCAGCAGGTCGTCGGCCAGCGCCGGACGGGGGACCCCGCGCCATGCCCGCGCGACGGCGAAGCCGGCGAGGGCTGCCTTCGCGCTGGTCGAGGCGTCGACGACCCCGGGGACCTCGTTGCCGAGCACCAGGTGGCCGTCGCCGAACAGCGGCTCGAGCGCCTGCGCGATCGCCGTGAACGAGACCGGGTCCTCGCCCTCGGGCACGTCGTCCCGCGGGGTCGAGCGCCCGATCACCACGACGAGCCGCGAGCCCTGCACCCCGACGAGCACGTCGGCGTCCATGTGGCGGGCGGTGCGGCGGACCTGGTCGACCTCGAGCTGCTTCGGTGCCGTGCCGACGAGTACCGCGACCTCGCCGTGCCCGTGCCACCCGAGGGCCGCGATGCGGGACGGCAGCTCGTCGTCGTACTCGCCCGACAGGATCGAGTCGACCACGAGCGCTTCGAGTCGGGCGTCCCACAGCCCGCGGGCCTCGGCCGCCCGGGCGTAGACGTCCGCCGCCGCGAAGGCGATGTCCCGCGAGTACTTCAGGATCGCTTCCTGCAGCATCTCGTCGTCGGCGGCGCGTTCCTCGACCACCGTGACGACCACGCGGATGAGCTGCAGGGTCTGCTGCAGGCTCACCGAGCGCAGCAGCTCACGCGGGGCCGAACCGAAGACGTCGGCCGCGGCGATCCACGGCGTCGACGCGGTGCCCTCGAGCCAGCTGATGAACGAGGTGATGCCTGCCTGGGCGACGAGGCCCACGGCGGAGCGGCGACCCGGCGGCATCTCGCTGTACCAGGGAAGGGTGTCCTCGAGCCGCTTGATCGTGGCGGTGGAGAGTTCTCCGGACACCTGACGGAGCCAGGAGAGCGCCCGCTCGCGCGCGCTCTCCTGGCTCTGGGCCTTCGACAGGCCCTCGGTGTCCGGCTGGACGGGCGTCACCTGCTGATCAGCTCTCGCCGCCCGCGCTGCCCGTGGTGCCGGCGGTCACGTCGTGCAGGCGGTACTTGTCGATCGCCTGCTGGACGAGTGCGCCGTCGACCTTGCCCTGGCGGGCGAGCTGCTGCAGCGTCCGCACGACGACCGAGGGGCCGTCGATGTGGAAGAAGCGACGAGCGGCCGGACGGGTGTCCGAGAAGCCGAAGCCGTCGGCGCCGAGCGTGGCGTAGTCGGTCGGCACGAACGGGCGGATCTGCTCCTGCACCTGGTGCATGAAGTCGCTGACGGCGACGACCGGCCCCTCGGTGGCGAGCAGGCGCTCGGTGACGTACGGCGTGCGCGGCGACTCGTTCGGGTTGAGGAACGCGTGCTGCTCCGCGTCGAGACCGTCGCGGTACAGCTCACCCCAGCTCGTGACGCTCCAGACGTCGGCGGAGACGCCCCAGTCCTCGGCGAGGAGCTGCTGCGCCTCGAGGATCCACGGCACGGCCACACCGGAAGCGAGCAGCTGGGCCTTCGGGCCGTCGTGCTCGCTCGGCTTGAGCAGGTACATGCCCTTGACGATGCCGTCGACGTCGATGCCCTCGGGCTCGGCCGGCTGGACGATCGGCTCGTTGTAGACCGTCAGGTAGTACATGACGTTCGGGTCGCTGTGCTTCGGCGAGCCGTCCTCGTTCGTCCCGTACATCCGGTCGAGGCCGGCCTGCACGATGTGCCCGATCTCGTACCCGTACGCGGGGTCGTACGACACCACGGCCGGGTTCGTCGTCGCGAGGAGCAGCGAGTGGCCGTCGGCGTGCTGCAGCCCCTCGCCCGTCAGCGTCGTGCGACCGGCGGTTGCGCCGATCATGAAGCCACGGGTCATCTGGTCGCCGGCGGCCCAGATGGCGTCACCCGTGCGCTGGAACCCGAACATCGAGTAGAAGACGTAGACCGGGATGAGCGGCTCGCCCTGCGTCGAGTACGAGGTGCCCACCGCGGTGAACGCCGCCATGGCCCCGGCCTCGTTGATGCCGACGTGGATGATCTGGCCCTGCGGGCTCTCCTTGTACGCCAGGAGCAGCTCGCGGTCGACCGAGGTGTAGTGCTGGCCGTTCGGGTTGTAGATCTTCGCCGTCGGGAAGTACGCGTCCATGCCGAACGTGCGCGCTTCGTCCGGGATGATCGGCACCACGCGGTTGCCGAAGTCGGGGGAGCGCAGCAGGTCCTTCAGCAGCCGGGCGAACGCCATGGTGGTGGCGATCTCCTGCTTGCCGGAGCCCTTCTTCACGACCTGGTACTTCGCGTCCTCGGGGAGGGTGATCGAGGTGTACTTGGTCCGACGCTCCGGCACGTAGCCGCCGAGCGCCTGACGACGCTCGTGCATGTACTGGATCGCCTCGTCGTCGTTGCCCGGGTGGTAGTACGGCGGCGTGTAGGGGTTCTCCTCCAGCTGCGCGTCGGAGATCGGGATGCGCATCTCGTCGCGGAACTGCTTGAGGTTGTCGAGCGTGAGCTTCTTCATCTGGTGGGTCGCGTTGCGGCCCTCGAAGCTCGGGCCGAGGCCGTAGCCCTTGACCGTCTTCGCCAGGATGACCGTCGGCTGGCCCTTGTGCTCGGTCGCGGCCTTGAACGCCGCGTAGACCTTGCGGTAGTCGTGGCCACCGCGCTTGAGGTTCCAGACCTGGTCGTCGCTGTAGCCCTCGATGAGCTCGAGCGCCTTCGGGTCGCGCCCGAAGAAGTTCTCGCGGACGTACGCGCCGTTCTCGGCCTTGTACGTCTGGTAGTCGCCGTCCGGCGTCTGGTTCATCAGGTTGAGCAGCGCGCCCTCGGTGTCGCGGGCGAGCAGGTCGTCCCACTCACGCCCCCAGACGACCTTGATGACGTTCCAGCCCGCACCGCGGAAGAACGCCTCGAGCTCCTGGATGATCTTGCCGTTGCCGCGCACCGGACCGTCGAGCCGCTGCAGGTTGCAGTTGATCACGAAGTTCAGGTTGTCGAGGCCGTCGTTCGCGGCGACCTGGAGCTGTCCGCGCGACTCGACCTCGTCCATCTCGCCGTCGCCGAGGAACGCCCAGACCTGCTGGTCGGAGGCGTCCTTGATGCCGCGGTTGGTGAGGTACTTGGCCTGCTGCGCCTGGTAGATCGCGTTGATCGGGCCGATGCCCATCGACACGGTCGGGAACTGCCAGAAGTGCGGCATGAGCCGGGGGTGCGGGTACGACGACAGGCCGCCGCCGGCGTGGGACTTCTCCTGACGGAACCCGTCGAGCTGGTCCTCGCCGAGACGCCCTTCCATGTAGGCGCGGGCGTACATGCCGGGGGAGGCGTGGCCCTGGAAGAACACCTGGTCGCCGCCGGACGCGTGGTCCTGCGCGCGGAAGAAGTGGTTGTAGCCGACCTCGTACAGCGCGGCGCTCGACGCGTACGTCGAGATGTGGCCGCCGACGCTGATGCCCGGACGCTGCGCGCGGTGCACCGTGATGGCCGCGTTCCAGCGGATCCACCGGCGGTACCGGCGCTCCAGTTCCTCGTCGCCGGGGAACTCGGGTTCGTTCTCCGGCGCGATGGTGTTCACGTAGTCCGTCGTCGGGACCATCGGCACACCGAGGTGCAGTTCCTTGGACCGCTTGAGCAGGCTCAGCATGATCTCGCGACCGCGCTGGTGTCCGTGGGTCTGGACCAATCCGTCGAGGGACTCACGCCATTCGGCGGTCTCCTGCGGGTCCTGGTCGTTCGCCCCGGTGCTGTACGGGTCCTGGTCGTTCACCGTCACCCTTGACCTCGTTCGTTCTCGTGGTGGTGGACATGGTGGCTCCGGTGGTCGGGTCACGACCGGATGGGGCCCCGTCCACTCTAGGCCCCAGCACCGACGGTGATGCTGATGGTGCGGTGCACGTGGCGGGTGCTTGCATTCGGGTGCGGTCGGCGTAGCATGGCCGATCGTGCACACGCGACCCGCGTGCGCACGGACCCGACGGGTACACCCCACACCCGAGGAAGAAGCACACGTCCCGATGGCTCTCGAGATCGGCTCTCTCGCGCCGGACTTCGAGCTCCCGAACCAGTTCGGTGAGCACGTCCGACTCAGCGACTTCCGCGGCAACCGCCCGGTCGCACTCGTCTTCTTCCCGCTCGCGTTCTCGTCGAACTGCACGAACGAGCTCTGCGCCCTGCAGGACAACGTCGCGATGTTCCAGGACCAGCGCGTCGAGCTGATCGGCATCTCGGTCGACTCCAAGGCGACGCTCCGCTCCTTCGCCGAGCTCAACGGCTACGACTTCGAGCTCCTCGCCGACTTCTGGCCGCACGGCGCGGTCTCGAAGGAGTACGGCGTCTTCCTCGAGCACAAGGGCTTCGCCACCCGCGCGACCTTCGTCATCGACGTGCAGGGCCGGATCAAGGCCTCGATCATCACTGAGCCCGGCCTGCAGCGCGACGTCGCCGAGTACAAGGCCGCGCTCGACCGCCTCGCCGCCTGCACCGCACCCGTCCCGGTCGGCTAGCGTTCCGAATCCCTCCTGCGACGCATCCGCGTCGACAGCGGACAGGAGGCCCGGTGCACGCCATCGACACGGACGCACGTGACCGTGCGGTCACCACCGAGGCCTACGCCCCCTCCCCGGTGTCGCCCACGCCCGCCGCGTGGCACCTCCGGCGTACCGAGGTCCTGACGCCCGCAGGACCCGTCGTGGTGCACCACCGCGCGGGTCCCGACCCGCTCCTGCTGCTGCACGGCGTCGCGGGCTCCTGGTCGACGTGGACCCCGCTGCTGACCGCGGCGCACGGCGTCGGTGACCGTGGCCTCGTGCTCGTCGACCTGCCGGGCTGGGGATCGTCGCCGGCGCCGAGCGGTTCGTTCGACCTCGACGACGTGGCCGTGTCGCTGGTCGCGGTGCTGGATGCACTCGGGATCACGACGGTGGACGTCGTCGGGCACTCGATGGGGGCCTTCGTCGGGATGCACCTGGCGGTCGTCGCGCCCCGGCTCGTGCGCTCGGTGGCCCTCGCGTCCGGCACGACCGTCGCGACCGCGGACGCCGCACGGCACCCGCTCCGAGGGCTCCGGACGCTGCCGTCGTTCACCCTGCTGCGTGCGGGCCTGTCGATCACCGGCGAGGCCGCGCGGCCGATGCTCCGGGCGCTGTCCCGCGTCGGGCTGCTGCCGCTGCTCGCCGCACCCGTGTTCACGCACGTGCGACGCCTCGACCGCAGCGTGCTCGACGCCTTCGTCCAGGAACTCCGGCCGACCCGGTTCACCGACGCGGCGCGGACCGCTGCGGGCTACGACCTCGGCCGCTGGCGGGGGATCACCTGCCCGGTCACCGCGATCGCCGGGCGCGACGACGTGTTCGCGCGCGTCTCGGACCTCGAGGCCCTGCGGGAGTTCGTGCCGCAGGTCCGCACGGTGCTGCTCGACGACTGCGGGCACTTCGCGCACGTCGAGCACCCGGACGCCGTGGCGCGGGAGCTTGCACTCGCCTGACTGCTGCGAGGGCACTGCGACGGCACGGTGCGCTGGCACGGTGCGACAAGGCGGTTGTCGTACGACGTCGACCATGTCGTCTCCGCGCGGCCGCAACAGTTGCAGGCGCGCGGTAACGACGCCCTCGATGTCGTACGACGTCGAGGGTGTCGTTCGGAGTCGGGACGGGAGCGTCAGGCGGGGACGGGGAACGTCGCCGCGACGCGGGAGCGCACCTCGGCGCGCACGGCGCGACGCATCACGGGGGAGAACAGCGAGTGGTCGCCGTCCTCGACCCGCACGATCGACACCGAACCGCGCCGACCGACACCGCCGTAGCGGCGCAGGGCCTTCTGTCCGCCGAGCCGGTCGAACAGCGCGGCGTCGTCCGGGGCGGCGATCACGACGACGTCGGTGCCGTGCTCCACGAGCGGCCGGACGTGCTCGACGACGCCGCCGACGCGGTCCCGCCGCGCGATCCACTCGCGCAGGGCCTTCGGCACGACGGCGTTGTACCGCCGACGGACCCACAGTCGACGTGCCGAGGGCGCGTCGACCGCGCGGACGGCGTCCTCGTAGCTGCCGGGGGCCGCCGGCTGCCGGCGGTAGTCGTTCGGGCTGATCTCGACGACCAGGCGCGGAGCCTCGTCCGCCGACCGACCGGCGAGCCACGCGCCGGCGCACATGCCGACGAGCACCAGGCGGTCCGAAGGGGTGCCGAGGTCGGCGACGACGGCGGACTGGTCCTCCACCCACTCCTGGGCGAAGAGGAAGCTGCGTTCGTCCTCGCGCACGCTGGTGCTCTCGCCGGTGGCACGGCGGTCGACCCGGACGACGCGGGCGCCGTCACGCGCGAGGGCACGGGCGAGGTCGACTTGGTAGTCGGTGGCACCGACCCGGTGTTCGGCGGCGCCGTTGTGCAGGACGACGAGCGGGGCGTCGTGGTGCTGGGCGGATGACACGGTCTCGACGGCGAACAACGCGTCGGGGCCGAGGTGGACGATGCGCTCCGACACGCGGCCGTCGACGTCCAGGACCTCGTCGAGCACGGGCGGCACCACCGGCGCCGCAGCGGTCGGCGCCCAGGCGTCGAGCCAGGCGACGGCTCGGTCGACCGCGGCTCCGGGGATCCGGGCGTGGATGCTCGTGCCGTCGAGCAACTCGGCGCTGCCGGGCACCTCGACGGTCTCGACGGGTCCGAGGGCCTTCGGCGCGCGGGTCTCGGGCCGCACCAACGCCACGGTCGGACCGGTGCGCGGCGCGAAGGCGAGGGCGGAGAGCGCCGTCGCCTCGTCGGGTTCGACCTCGATGCCGATCAGGCTCTCGACGCCGTCCACGATCCGCTCGCTGCCGATCGTGATCGTCGCGAGGGCACGTTGCCGACGGAGCCAGCCCCGACCGGACGCCGGGGCGTCCCAGACGAGCAGGGCGTCGGTGTCCTCCGCGGCGGCCGCGGCGACGAGGGCTGCGGAGGCGAGCCCGACGAACGCCACGCGCTGCACTCCCGACGTGCGGAGCACGGCGGCCGCGTGGCGTGCGGACCGGACCTGCGCGTCGGGGTCGGTGTCGGGTGCGCCGTCACCACGTCCGGACGGGTCGTAGCGCACCGAGGCGATACCACGGGCCTCCAGGCGGTCTGCGAGCAGGCGGAGCGTGCGGTACGCGATCACGCCTTCCTGACCCAGTGGCGGGCAGATGACGACGCCGGCCCGCGCCGCGGGCGGCAGCTGCACGGCGGCGCGGACGGCCGGCGAACCGGACCATCCGTGCAGCGTCGTCACAGCTCGAGTGCCGCGCGGACCGACGCCGGCCAGGCGTCGACGTCCGTGCCGTGTGCGGCGAACAGGGCGATGGTGATGCGCTCCAGGCCGAAGGCGATGCAGGCGCTGTGGGCGACCTCGCCGTCGGCGGTGCGGAGGCCGAACGAGGTGCCGAAGTGGTCCTCGTGCAGGTTCGCCGAGCTGATCGCCGTGGTCGGGTGGTCGTCGCCGTAGACCGGCGTGACGAACTCGAACTTGAGCGCCTGCTCGACCTGGTTGCGGGCGAGCATCTGCCCGACGCGGCCGAAGAACGGGTCGTTGGCGGGGACGACGTCGATCTCGAGCCCGAACGACTCGAGCAGCTCGCGCATCACCGGGATCCGGCCGTCGCGGTGCTGCTGGGCCGACGCCGGCGTGCCGATGTGCACGAACTCGTGCATGTGGAAGGCCTGCAGGCGCATCGGGTCGAGCGACGGCTCGCGGCGGAAGGAGTCGCCGACGATGTCGAAGAAGCGGCCCTCCTGCGGGATCGTGTCGCCGACCAGGCCGTACACCGGGTGGCAGACCGCGGGAGTGAGCATGAGGTCGGCGGGCTCGAGGAAGCCCTCCCAGCGCTCACCGCGCTCGCGGGCGGCGAGCAGTGCCCGGTGCGTGCGGTCGTCGCCGGTGAAGCCGGAGATCGACGCGGCGAGGTCCGGGAACGACGCGATGTAGTCGGTGCGCTCGAACGCGGCGAGCGGCTCGACCGGCGGGAACCGCAGCACCTCGGCGTCGAGGTCATGCTGGCTGCGCTCGGCTGCGGCGTCGACGGCCGTGTACACGCGCTCGAACACGCCGGTGCGGCCGTACAGCCCGGGGGAGCCGAGGTCGATGAGCACGCGGTCGGCGAGCAGGCGGGCACGGAGTGCGGCGCGGGCGGCGTCGAGGTCCGGAGCGGTGGGGCTGGTCGTGCTGGTCGTGGTGGTGGTGGGGTCCGTGATGGTCACAGGATCACTCCCGTCATGAGGGCCAGGTCGGCGTCGTTCTTGAGGAGACGGTCGTTGCTCACCATGACGGCGGCACCGTGGGCGTCTCGGAGGTGTCGGGCGATGCTCATCGGACCTGAGGCGGCGTAGCCCGCGATCCCGACGATCCGCATCGCCTTCGTGACGATGTCGGTGACGCGCTCGGACGCCCCGATCTTCAGGGCGTTCGCGGCGAGGGCGTAGGCGCTCGAGGCGAGCACCTCGGGGTCGTCGGCAGCGGCGTCGAACCGCTCGGCGGCGTGCCGGACGGAGTCGGCGAGGGCCTGCAGGTCGACCAGGAGTTCGGCGAGCCGGAGTGCTCCGGGCGGGGTCGTCCCGATCGCGGCGCGGGCCTGCTTGCGGACGGCGGTCCGGGCGCGCTCGCTCGCCGAGGCGGCGATGCCGAGCCACACCGAGGCCCAGAGCACGTGAGAGACCGGCAGGACCGTCTGCGCCGAGATGGCGGCGTAGTCGTCGCGGAACACCCGGTCGACGGTGGTCTCGGTGTCGAGGATCCAGCCGTTGCTGCAGGTCCCGCGCAGCCCCATGGTGTCCCAGGTGGAGGTCTGCGACAGCACCATCGAGTCTGTCCGGCAGATGAGCAGCCGCTGGTCGGAGGCCGGGGCGTCCGGGTCGCGGCGGGCGGTGACGAACACCGCGTCGGCCTCGGTGGCGTACGAGATCACCGGCGCGTCCTTGCGCAGGCGGATCCGGCCGTCGTCGGTGGCCTCGATCGAGCACGTGGAACGACGGGCGTCGCCACCGACCCCGCGCTCCGTCGTGGCCGAGGCGACGAGTGCGCCGTCGCGGACCGCGGCGATGGTCTCGAGCACGCCGGCACCGTCGCCGCCGTGCCGCCAGAGCGCCATGACCTGGCCCTGGTGCATCGCGAACACCATGCCGGTCGCGGCGCAGGCCCGACCGAGTTCGGTGGCGATCGCGGAGAGCTCGGACACCGAAGCGCCCTCGCCACCGTGCTCGGCGGGGACGGCAGCGGCGAGCAGACCGTACTCGCGCATCGCAGCGATGGCCTCGCGCGGCGGACGGGCGTCGCGGTCGACCTCGTCCGCGAACTGCGCGGCGACCGCGGCGACGGCGGCGGCACGCTCGGCGAACCGGTCGACGACCGCGGTCGCCGCCATGGTCAGGGTCACGAGGCGAGCTCCGCAGCGGCCACGATCGACTCGACGGTGGCGAAGGTGGACCGGTTCAGGACCGAGTCGGGGAACTCGACGTCGAGCTCGGACTCGACGGCGAGCATGACGTTCACCGTGGCGTGCGACGACAGCCCGAGCGCGTACAGGTCGGCGATCGAGGCGACGTCCTGCGCGTCCACGGTCAGGCGCCCGTGGTCGGCGAGGGCGCGGCGGACGGCCTGCTCGATCGCCGGGTCGGCGAGCGTCGCGGTCGTGGTCGCCGTCGGTGCGGTCGTGCTGGAGAGCTGTGGTTCCTGGTCCATGACGGCAACGATAAGGAAGACCGGGCCTCGGGAAACCGCCGTGCGGGTGCGCGAAACCGCACGGCGTCCGACGCCCCTGTGCGGTGGTACAGGGTGGCGCGGGCGGTGGTGCCGGTGCGCCCCGTCAGCGGTCGGACAGCGCGACCGCCGTCGCCACGGCCAGCCCCCGCTCGTGCGCGAGTGACACCGCGATCGGGCCGCACCCGACCGACTCGGCCAGCGCGGCGGCGGCCCCGGTCAGCTCGACCGTCGGCGCCCCGCGGTCGTCGAGGACGATCGCCACGTCGCGCAGCGGGATCGCCTGGTCCGGAGCGGGGCGGAGCAGCTTCACCACCGCTTCCTTGCCCGCGAACCGTGCCGCCAGACGCTCCGGGTCGTCGCCCGCGTCGGTACGCTCCCGCACGGTGAAGAGCCGGTCCAGGTACCGCTCACCGTGGGCGGAGATGCCCGCGACGACGTCCTCGACCGCGGCGAGGTCGGTGCCGGTCCGGATCGTGCCCATGGCAGCAGGCTACGCAGGTCGCGGCGACCCCGCATGCCGGCAGCGGCATGGGCGTCGGAGGGGGTTCGTATGATCGGTGCCAGAGACCACCGAGGGGGAACCGATGGCATCACCGTGGACCGGCATCATCGAGGACGCGCGACACTACCCGTCGCCGCACAACTCGCAACCGATCGTCGTGCGCGTCGAGGACGACCGCACCGCGACCGTGTTATACGACCTGCGACGGGGGCTGCCGGCGGAGTCCTTCGGCATCCCGTTCGGGCACGTCTGCGCGGGGGTGTTCCTGGCCGGGCTCGAGGTCGTCGCCCGGGCGCACGGTTTCTCCGTGCAGGAGCGGCTCGACCACGCCGAGATGGACTTCGGCCGGCTGGACGGCGCGGCCGGTGACCGTCTGCACCGCTTGGGCAGCGTGACCTTGCGTCCGCGGGCGGTCACGGCGGACGACCGGGAGGCCCTGGCCCGCTTCCTCGCGCGGCGCACCTCACGCAGGCCCTACGACGCCACCCTGGTGGACGATTCCGCGATCGAGGCCGCGTCCGCCATCGCGTCGGCAGCCGGGCAGCGCTTCCGCACCACGTCCGACCGGGCGACCGTCGACGAGATCGTGCGGGTGAACCAGGAGACGCTGTTCGACGACCTGCAGCACGACGCCGTGCACGACGAGATCCTGCACTGGCTGCGGTTCTCGAAGCGGCAGGCCGCGACGACCGGCGACGGTCTGTCGGCCGAGACGATGCTCATGCCCGGACCGGTGCTCCGGTTCGCGATGGAGCACCGCGGGCTGTGGGAAGCCCCCGGCGTCGGCGGGGTCTTCAAGCGCGTGTACCTGTCGACGATGCGTGGGGTCCGGCAGCTCGGCTGGCTCGAGGGCCCGTTCCGCACGCCGGCCGAGTACGTCGAGGCCGGCCGGGTGTTCATGCGGATCTGGCTCGAGTTCACCGCGCGCGGGATCGCCCTGCACCCGTTCGGCACCGTGATCACGAACCCGCGCTCGCACGCCGCCTTCGTCGAGCAGGCCGGCGTCGACGAGTCCGACGGCCGGATGGCGTGGATGCTGTTCCGCTTCGGGCACAGCGCGCCACCACCCCTGGCACACCGCAGACCCGCGGCCGCCATGACGCTCGGGGGTGCACGGTGAAGCGCGCGGCGGTCTTCACGGTCGTGTGGGTCGTCGAGACCTTCGTGGCGCTGTTCATGCCGCGCGTCGGCACCCACAAGCTCCTGCTCACGCCGGGCATCGAGCCGCTCCGCTGGACCCTCGGACGCTGGCGTGCCTGGCGGACCGTGGAGCGGGCTGCGAAGCGGGTGCCTGCGTACGGGGCCTTCCTGGCGGAGGCGGGGCGGGCCTCCCGTCCGTTCCGTCTCGACACGCGTGGCGGGATCGCCGCAGCGATCTCGGGGCTGCCCGAGATGGACAAGGAGTCGTACGTCAAGCGGTGGAGCATCCCCGAGCGCTGCGTCGACGGGCGGCTGCCACGGCGCGGGGTCGTCGTCGACGAGTCGAGCGGGTCGAGCGGCACGCCGACCAGCTGGGTGCGCGGTCCCGACGAACGCCAGGCCACACGGCAACTGCTGCAGCTCGGGTTCTCGCGCACCGCGAAGGACCTGCCGAAGCAGCCGTTCGTGCTCAACGCGTTCTCGCTCGGGGCGTGGGCCACCGGCATGAACGTGACGGCGTCGCTCACCGAGTCGTCGATGATCAAGTCGATCGGGCCGGACCGCGACAAGATCGTGCAGACGATGCGCGAGTTCGGCACCGACTTCACGTACATCATCTGCAGCTACCCGCCGTTCCTGAAGGCGCTGTTCGAGGACGACCGTCTCGACTGGAGCGAGTACACGATCGTCGCGGCGTTCGGTGGTGAGGGCATCAGCGAGAACATGCGCGCCCACATCGAGCAGTACGCACAGGCCGTCCTCGGCTCGTACGGGGCGAGCGACCTGGAGATCAACCTCGGCATCGAGACGCCGTTCAGCGTGCGGCTGCGCCGGGCCATCGCCGCCTCACCGGAGCTGTCCGCCGCGCTCACGAAGCAGGCCGAGTACGGCGTGCTGCCGATGGTGTTCCAGTTCAACCCGTTCGGGTACCTGATCGAGACGAACGAACTCGGTGAACTCGTCGTCACGATCGCCCGCTCCGAGAACATCAGCCCCCGGATCCGGTACAACATCCACGACCGCGGGCACGTGGTGCGGATGCGTCCACTGCGGCAGACGCTCCGCGCACACGGCTTCGACGAACTCGCCGACGCCGCCGAGCTCGACCTGCCGCTGCTGTTCCACTACGGCCGGTCCGACCTGTCCGTCGACTACAACGGCGCGGTCGTCGCACCCGACGTCGTGCGTGACGTGGTCTACGGCGACCCGGAGCTGCTCGAGGCCGTCGAGAACCACCGGCTCATCAGCTACGAGGACGACCGGGGCGACCGCCAGCTGCACATCGCGTTCCAGCTCGCTGCGGGCGCCGGGTCCTTCGACTCGGACGCGGCGCGCCCCGCGGTCATCGCCGAACTGCGGCGGCTGAACAAGGACTTCTCGAACGCGATCCGGACGGCGCCGCCCGGCACGCTGCCGACGGTGGCGTTCTACCCGTACCGGACGGGGCCGTTCCGAGAGGACGGCAAGAAGCTCAAGAACGAGTACGTGTGGCAGTTGCCGGCCGGCTCGGTGGAGCAGTGGGAGCTCGACCTGGCGTGGGTCGCGCCGAAGGAGGCGTGAGCGGGGGCGGTGCGGTGCTCGCTAGCCGTACTGCGGCGGCCAGTCGAACGGGGCTGGCAGGCGCGGGACCTCGCCGATCGTCGTGACGATCAGGACGACCTCGCGCCGGTTCGTCAGCTCGATGGAGCGTGGGGTGCCGATCGTCCGGCGCCCGTCCACCCACACCGTGAGCTCGCCGCGCAGGCCGCCGACGTGTTCCGGACCGAGCGAGACACCCCACTCGTCGAAGAACTGACCGAGCGTGAACGTCTGCTCGGTGGGGGACTCGACGTGCACGATGCCCGAGGTGTCGTGCGTGTGGATCTCGGCGGCGAACTTCCCCCGGTCCGAGTGCCCGATGTTCGCCGGCACCGTCACCGGGGTGTCTCCGTCGAGGATCGTCAGGTGGGTGTGGACGTGCTCGGCGAGCCGCTCGCCCCACACGTTCCGCAGCCCCGCCGCGTCGGCACGGGCGGACAGGTCGGTCGGCCGCGGCCAGGGCGGAGCGTCGCGCGACGCCCCGGCCTCCGGCGCTGCGCAGCCGGACAGCAGCAGGAGTGCTGCCACCGCGACCGCGACGACGCGGGTCCTCACCAGCGGTCGTGGACCGTGGCGCGGAACCACGTGTCGTAGAGGTCGCGCACCGTGGCGTCCAGGCCGTCGATCTCCGGCAGGTCGCCGGCCGCCGCGTTCGACCGGGCCTGCTCCGGGTTGCGGGCTCCGGGGATCGCCGCGGTCACGCCGTCCTGTGCGATGACCCAGGCGAGCGCCGCCTGCGGCACCGAGACGGCGTCCGGCAGCGACGCTGCGAAGGTCTGTGCCGCGCGCACGCCGTCGTCGTAGTCCACACCGCTGAACGTCTCGCCCTGGTCGAAGGCCTCGCCGTGGCGGTTGTAGTTGCGGTGGTCGCCCTCGGCGAACGACGTCTCCGTCGTGTACTTGCCGGACAGCAACCCCGACGCCAGCGGGACGCGCGCGAGGATACCGACCCCTGCCTCCAGGGCCGCCGGCAGCACGCGGTCCAGCGGCTTGAGCCGGAACGCGTTGAGGATGATCTGGACGCTCGCGACGCCGGGCCGGGCGATCGCTGCGAGTGCCTGGTCGGCCGTCTCGACGCTGACGCCGTAGGCGGCGACCGAGCCGTCGGCGACCAGCGCGTCGAGGGCGTCGTACACGGCGTCGTCGCCGATGACCTCGGACGGCGGGCAGTGCAGCTGCACCAGGTCGAGCGTGTCCTGCCGCAGGTTCGTCCGGGAGCGGTCGACCCACTCGCGGAAGTTCGCCGCGACGTAGTTCGCCGGGACCTGCTCGGCACGCCGACCCATCTTCGTCGTGACCGTCAACGGCACGTCGGGGTTCGAAGCGCGCCACGAACCGATGAGCTGCTCGCTGCGACCGTCGCCGTACACGTCGGCGGTGTCGAAGAGCGTGACACCGGACTCGACCGAGGCGTCCATCACGGCGTTCGCGTCCGCTTCGCTCACCGGACCCCAGTCACCGCCGAACTGCCACGTACCGAGACCGATGGGGGAGACTTCGCGGCCGGTGCGACCGAGGGTGCGACTCTGCATGCCGCCGAGCGTAGTCAGCGGGCTCCGGCGGTCGCTCAGCCGATGGTCCCGCGCGGTCGCTCAGCCGATCGTGGAGACGCCGCGGCGGAGCAGCGCACGGGCCGCTCGAGCACGGGGGATGACCCACACCGCCGCCCACAGGACCATGCCGGCCCAGAGCAGGATCAACATCGTCGTGATGAGGGCGTCGTGCTGGTCACGCATCGACCACGTCATCGCGATCCACAGCGTGCCGAGGACGACCTTGCCCCAACCGGCTCCTTCGCGGTCGGCCTGCGCCTGCACGAGCGGGATCCACAGCTCGGCGGGTACTCCGACCGGGATCTGGCCCTCGGCGACCCAGTCGCGGACCAGGACCGAGTTCTCGTACCCGCCCTCGGCGCGCCAGGACCGGAGCTGCAGGTACACGGCGATCGCAGCACCTGCCGCCGCGGACGGGATACCGACGGAGACCAGGACGGTGGTGGTCGCCTCGGTCCACGACGACAGCACGAGCATGACGAGGACGACCGCGAACGCGGCACCCGTTGCCCCGGAGCCGAGGAGCCGCAGCCGCCCGGATTCGTCGAGGACACCGGCACCGTTCACGAGGGAGAGGGTACCCGCCACCCCCGGGGTTCTCGGGTGCGGGTGCGCCCGAGGTTCCGCGGTGTGCCGCCGAGGTTCCGAAATCTCGGCATCTCGGGCCGCTGTTCGCCCGGGATCGGCACCTCGGTGATCATCGCGCGGCATGTCGTGGAACCTCACCGCGTCCTCCGGGTTCGGACTGGAGGCCCGTCCCACGTCGTTCTCCACAGATGCGTCCGACCGCGGTCGGGCCCGGCGCCTCGTGCGCGATGCTCTCGTCATGGGGAGCCGAGCACGACACGACCACTCGCCGAGGCCGTTCCTGGTGCGGCAGGCCATCGCGGCCGGAGCGAGCCCTGCGTGGCTGACCCGCCGCGACCTCAGTGCTCCGGTCCACGCGTCGAGGGCTTCCGACCGGATCTCGTCCGTGGCATCCCGGTCAGCCCGCCGCCACGAGCGTGGTTCGAGTCGGCGTCGCTGCTCACCCCGACCGAGCTCGTCGTCCTCGGTGACTACCTCGTGGGCCCGCGCGGCCTCGCCACGATCGACGGACTGGCAGCCGCGGTCGTCGCGGGGAGTCGCTCGGCACGACGCCGCCGCACTTTCCAGCACGATCAGCGACGGTCGAACGGGTTCGCGGTGAACGGCTGGATCGTCATCCACGCGACAGCCGCGGACACTGGGCGTCCGGCCGTGCTGTTCGAGCGGCTCCGACAGGCGTTCGTTCAACGCCAGGTCGAGGGTCGGGCCCGCCGCGCAGCCTGACGAGGCTCCGAAAGCGCCCGATGCCGGGCGGACTCGCTGGGCCGAGGTTCCACGACTCGCCGCCGGTTCATCGCCGAGGTTCCACAGCGGCGCGCTCGGGGCCGCGAGATGCCGAGATTTCGGAACCTCGGGGACCGACCGACCGACCGATGGACGGGTGGGCGGGAGCGACGGGCTCCGCGCGGGTCAGCTGTGCGCCAGGAGCCAGCACATGCCGGCGGCGGCGAAGGCCATCGCCCAGCTCACCAGGCTGCCGATCAGGAAGTACTCCGCCTGGTAGCCGGTCGTCTCGCGCCGGATCTCGGGGAACCGGACGATGCCCTTGGCCGCGATCAGTGCGGCGACCACCGGGAAGGCCCCCGCCACCGCGAACCCGGCCAGGAGCAGCCGTTCGATCGGGCCGATCAGTCGTCCACCCTTGAGGCTCACCGTGCTGTCCCCGGACTGTTCGGCGTCGGCGTCGGAACGTCGGCGTCGCCCGAACCGGCGGCGGAGGTCATCGGCCTCGGCGCCCGTGGTGGCTCCGCGCTGCAGTCCCGGCGGGAGTGCCTGGGCGACGACCACGTTCGCGGAGTCGACGAGGAACAGCGCCGAGCCGACACCGCCCACGACGGCGGCGAGCGGAACGGCGTCGACGAACGCCAGGCCCGAGCCGTCGTGCCAGTCGACCACGAAGCCCGTGCCGTCGGGCAGCGGCCCCCAGAGCAGCAGCACGGCGACGGCGACGGCGAGCAGCACCGCGGGCCAGGACCCGGACCGCCGCAGCAGCCCGCGGCTCGTCGGCGCGTCATGGTCGTCGTCGGCGGTCCCGGCACCGGCTCGGACCGGCGCGGTCGTGGCGATCCACGCCGCCGCGAGCACCACCGTGACCAGGACGCTCCACACGGGGACACCGAGACCGAGCCACGCCACGGCGGACACCCCGGCCCACAGCACGACGACCGCGATGGTGGTCAGCGTGCGCTGCCGGTGTGCATCGGCACCGGTGCGGGCCCGGACGACGTCGCCCAGACCGATGAGTGCGAGGAGGATCCCGGCGAGCATCAGCGTTCCTGTCCCACGAGGACACGGAGGCCCTCGACGATCGCGGCCACACCCGACTTCTGCACCGACTGGGACACCGCTGACGGGGTGATCCCTTCGGTCACGGCGATCTGCGCTTGGGTCCGGCCCTGGACGAGGCCGAGCGCGATGCGTCTGGCCCGGGGCGTCAGGCGGGCCAGGACGTGGTCGCGGTTGAGGAAGTAGGCGTTCACGAGTCGCTCCTCGGTGCCGTGGCGATCGTCGGACGCGTGGAACCACGACCGGAGGAAGGACGTCCTGCCGTCTTCGCGGCGGTGCGTCTCGTTGATGGCGTCGCGGGCGGACCACCACGCCGGGCCGTCCTGGAGCGGACCGCTCGTGCCGGACCCCACCGTCCGCACTGTCCCGCGACCCATCCCGAGCCGGACCTGCACCGTCGGTGGCAGGGCGAGCATGGCGGCGGTGCTGGCGACGAGCGCGTCCGTGAGCGTGGCGTAGATC
Organism: Curtobacterium sp. PhB128; assembly: GCF_004340725.1. Taxonomy (NCBI): domain Bacteria; kingdom Bacillati; phylum Actinomycetota; class Actinomycetes; order Micrococcales; family Microbacteriaceae; genus Curtobacterium; species Curtobacterium sp. PhB128. Next base: position 735,419 of record NZ_SLUR01000001.1, on the reverse strand, counting down.
ACCTGGAACTCGTCGCCGACGGTCGCGTGCACCGGGTCCACCGGAGTGACGTCGGTTGTCTCGCGGAACGCCTGCTCGACCTCGCGCTGTGCGGCGGGGCGGTCGTCGAGCGTTCGTGAGTCGACGAGGTCGAGGATCACGGCGTAGACGGGGTCGTCGGACATGGGTTAAGTGTACGGCTTACTATCGGCGAAATGAAGCCGAGCGCTGAACTGGCCAACGGACGGGATGTCCAGCGCAACGATACGGGGGATCGACCTCTAGGATCGTGTCGCGGGCTCTTAGCTCAGTTGGTAGAGCACTTCGTTTACACCGAAGTGGTCGGCGGTTCGAGCCCGCCAGAGCCCACCGCAGACGCGATCACGGGGGTCCGATGAACAGCCGACGACACGAGCCGGTCCGACAGCACTCCGTCGACTTCTTGCCGGGAACGAGTGGGAACCCGGTCGCCCCGTTCCAGCGCGACCACCAGCCCGGACAGGGTCCGATCCGTCACGACTGGGTGTACCTCGTCCCGATCGGCGCGGTCTTGGTCGGCGGGGTCATCGCGTTCTTCGTGTGGGGGAACTGACCTCGTGAACGGTCGACCCGTGTCGGCGCCCGGCGACTGACCCACACCGCGATCGTGATGCGACGCGGTACGACGAGGCCGTTGTCGCACGACGTCGACCTCGTCGTTCCGCATCGGGTCAGCGCCCGACCAGCGCCCGCGTCAGCCTGCCACCGCGTGCGGGTACTCGTCCGAGCGCCCCTGGAACGCGAGGATCGCCGGGTTCCGCACGTGGCCGTCCTCGATCTCGACGGCGCGTCGGATCGTCTCCGAGTCGGCCCACGCAGCCGCACCGGCCATCACCGGCCGGAGGAACGGCATCAGCGCGTCGCTGATCTCCCACGTCGTCGAGTTCCAGAGCAGCGACGGGCTGTGGTCGACGGCGTAGTAGTTGCTCTCGCCGACGGTGGTCATCGGTTCGGCGAAGGTCGTCGCCTGCGCCCATTCGAACCCCATCCCCACGTCGATCGAGACGTCGACGATGAGGCTGCCCGGACGGAACACGCCCAGGTCCTCGGTGCGCAGGTACGTGAGCGGCGCGTTCGGGTCCTGGAGCGTGCAGTTCACGACGATGTCGTTCTCGGCCAGGTACGGCGCCAGCGGCACCGGACCGTCCTCGGTCTTCACCGTGTTGCCGCTGGGGTCGTGGTCGTCCTGGCTGATCTGCAGCATGTCGACGGAGGGGATCGGCGATCCCACGGCCGCGATGTCGCGGTTGGTCAGGACGCGGACGTCGTGGATCCCGTGGGCGTTCAGCGCGGTGACGGCACCGCGGGCGGTGGCCCCGAAGCCGATCACGACCGCGGTGAGACGGCGGCCGTAGTCCCCGGTGGAACCACAGAGCTGCAGGGCGTGGATGACGGAGCAGTAGCCCGCGAGCTCGTTGTTCTTGTGGAACACGTGCAGGCTGAACCCGCCGTCCGACCGCCAGTGGTTCATCGACTCCCACGCGATGAGGGTCAGGCGCTTGTCGATCGCGACCTGGGTGAGGGCGGGGTCCTGCACGCAGTGCGGCCAGCCCCACAGGACCTGCCCGTCCCGCAGGTCCTCGAGGTCGGACACCTGGGGCTTGGGCAGCAGGACGACGTCCGACGCGGCGATGAGCTCGTCTCGGTCCGCCATGGCGCCGACGAGGGGTTCGAGCTGGTCGTCCGTGACGCCGAAGCGGCGACCGTACCCGCGTTCCAGGATGATGTTCGCGCGCAGGTCGGGGTCGATGCGTTCGAAGTGGGCGGGATGGATCGGGAGGCGGCGTTCGTCGGGTTTCCGCGACTCGGCCAGCACCCCGAGGTGCAGCAGCGGCGATGCTGCCGGTGTTTGGGTCATGGTGCACTCTACGGCCGCTTGCCGCCGCCGAGCGGCCGAGCGGCCAAGTCACCCGCGGCGGTCGCCGAGCGCCGTGCGCACCAGGGTCTCCATGTCGGGGCCGTACTGGGCCCCGTGGTCGATCAACAGCCCGTGCATCCCGGCGGCCCAGGCCGCCTCCACGTCGTGCGCGACACTGTCCCCGACGAACAAGCAGCCGCTCGGCTCGACGCCGAGTTCGGCGGACAGGGTCTCGAACGCGCGACGGTCCGGCTTCTGCACCCCGATCCGCTCCGAGGTGCACACGACGTCGACCGCGTCGAGCAAGCCGGTGCGGCGCAGCTTGTCGACCTGCTGCGTCTCGGTGCCGTTCGTCAGCACGCCGATGCGGTACCCCTGCACACGGAGCGTCCGCAGCAGCGGCAGGCTCCCCGGGTACGCACGCCACGATGCCTCGTACTGGTGCCGGTACGCGTCGAAGAGCGCGTCCAGCCCACCGTCGTCGGCGGGGATCGGCACGCCGAGCGCGGGAAGGACGGCCCGCAGCCGTTCGCGCCGCTGCTCGGGGAAGCTGATCTGCCCTGTTCGCCACCGCTCGAACTGCTCGGTCTCGGCGGCGAACCAGCGGCCGATGGCGAACGCCGAGGCGTGCACGCCGAGTGACTCGAGGAACCGGGCGGCACCGGCGGTCGCTGCGCCACGGTGGTCGAACAGCGTCCCGTCGAGGTCGAACCCGACCGCTCGCAGATGCGCCATGTCCTCAGCGTAGGGACGGCGACCTCGACGACCTGACGTGATGCGGTTCTCCGCACGAAGTGGGCCGGCCCGTCGGCGCTCGGCCAGGATGCACTGGGAGGCGTCGTCCTGCCGGAAGAGGAGTCACCCCATGCGGGTCCTGAGCTACGTCCTGCTCATCGTGCTGATCACGGCGCTCACCCTCGGGGGCACCCTGCTGGCGGTGTTCGAACTCAGCGACGTCTCGGACGTCCTGATCATCGCGGTGAGCGTCAGCATCCCGATGTTCGTCGTCGGACCTGCGGTGGTCGGGTCGTTGGCGGGCTACTGGGACCACCGGTCGTCCACGGACAGCTCCCGGTACCTGCGGTGGTGGCTGCTGGGCGTGGTCGCCGTGGACGTGGCGGGTGCGGTGGTCATCGTGCTCGCGTCGGTCTCGGCCGGTGCGCCGGTCTGGGTGCCGGTCGTGCTGATCGGGGGAGCGGCGGTGCTGCTGGTGATCGCGCGACCACTCGGTGCGCTGTTCCGGCGCACGGAGCCGTCGCCGGCGGCGTACCCGGTCGGCTACCGGTTCGGACCGGCCGAACTCCGCCACACGATCATGGTGATCGCGGTGACCTTCGGCGTGTCCATCGTCGTCGTGACGATCGGCGTGGTGGTCCTGGCCGCCTTCACCGGGGACGACTCCGCTGGACTCACCCAGGCGGCCTTCCTCGCCGGCCAGCTGGTCTTCACTGCGACCGCGTTCGCGGCCCTGCTCCAGTCGCTGCCGTTGAACGGGCTCTTGCGGGCGTCCGCCGGCCACGACCTCGGTCGGCTCCGTCGCTTCGCGAAGATCGTGGCCCGCGGCGCGGACCTGCCGCTCGACCCGGCTGAGCAGGTCGGCGCCGTCCGGTACGCCACGGTGGTCCCACTCGCGCTGCGGTTCCAGCTCGCGTACATCGGGCTGCTCTACACAGCGCTCGCGTTCCAGATGGTGTCGACGTGGATCCGCGGCGACCTCGGGATCCTGCCGCCGGTGTTCCTCGCGCTCATGGTGGCGGTGCTCGTCTGGATCGTCCCGCTGACGCTCCGCCGGATCCGCCGTGCGACGGCCTACGCCGCGCGGCACGCGGACCTGGTCGACATCGACCAGACTTGATCCGTGTCCCAGACGATCCACTTCCACCAGAAGCACCACGACGCCGTCCAGCGCGGCGAGAAGGTCACGACGGTGCGCTGGCACGAGGACGTCCGCACCGGCCCCGCGGTGTTCGTCTTCGACGAGCACCCCTCGGCGACGCCGTTGGCCGGCCAGGTCACCGAGGTGACCGACCACCGCCTGGCGGAGCTCACCCCTCGGGCGGCGCACCAGCCGGCCGACACCGACATGGTCGACTTCGCCCGGCAGCTGCGCGCCAACTACTACCCGGACATGCCGGACGACGCGGTGGTCCAGGTCGCGGTCATCGCGCTCGACGCGACGCCGTCTGCGTGACGTCCGCCAGGGCGGTGGACGGGACGACCTGACGGACGGGAGGCGCGGTCCGGGCCCGCCCCGCGCCTCCCGTCCGCCCGTCGGCCCTGCCCAGGGCACGTGGCGCGCGCTCGACCGGTCACCGGTGCAACGTGGCCTTCGGGTACTCGCCGTAGCGGCTCGTGTACTCCGCCGAGAACCGGCCGAGGTGGGCGAACCCCCAGCTGCGGGCGACCTCGCTCACCGAGGTGGTCGCGGTGTCGAGTCGCAGCAGGTCGCCCCGGACACGCTGGAGCCGGACGGACCTGACGTACGCCGACGGCGGCATCCCGAACAGCCGCTGGAACGACTCCTGCACGGCACGGACGCTCAAGCCGGACACCGCGGCGAGGTCCGACACGGCGATGGGCTCCGCCGCGTGCTCGTGCACGTGGTCGACCGCTCGCCGGATCCGGGCGTTCCGCGGTGCCCACAGGGCGCTCGACGGTTCGGCGGCCTTCGGTGGGTACAGGGCGAGGAAGGCGACGGCGACGGCCCGGGTGGCGTCCGACCAGGCGGTGGAGGCCACACCCTGCGCCGCGAGGACCCGACGAGCGGACTCGAGGACCTGCCGCCAGCGCACGACGGCGTCCGCTGTGGGGACAGCACGCTCGTCGAGGTGCAGGCCTCCGGAGGGCAGGCCGTGGCGCTCCTCGGCGACGGACCGCACGAACGCGCGGGTGAGGTGCACCATGACGGCGTCGTGGTTGCTGGCCTCGACGACGGCGCGTCGTTCGGTGGGCATCAGCGCCGGCACGCCGTTGTCGACCGGCCCGCCGCCGCGCAGGAGGTCGAGCGTGACGACGCCGCCGAGCACCAGGACGACGACGTACGCGTCGTCGGGGGCCACGGTGCCGCGGACGTAGCCGCGCATCTGCGACCGGCGGAGCGTCACGTTGCCGTCACCGACGGCCAGGTACCGGAACGAGTACGCCCCGGTGGTCGGACGGGTCTGCCAGGAGGTGCCCGTGACGAGGCCCGGCAACTGCTCGAGGGCCTGTTCGGGCGAGGACGCCGAGGCCTCCAGGCGGACCGGAGCGGCGGCGGTGGCGGTGGCGGTGTTCGGTTCGGTGGTGGTCGCGGATGACGTCTCGTCGACGGATTGTTGCGGCACGGTGACACTCCCTGATCGTCTCGAGGAACACAGGAGTTCCGGCGACCGGGGTCCGGGGCAGCTGCCGCCAAGCTACGTCGGTCCTGCTCCGGGCACAAGGGCGGTGACCAGGGGTGGGTCGGACGGGAGGCCCGTGGCGGACCCGCCACGGGCCTCCCGTCCGCCCTGTCTCCGCGCTACTTCGCGAGGAACGCCAGCACCACGCGGTTCCACTCGTCCGGGTGGCTGACGTTGACGCCGTGCGGGCCGCCGGACACGACGTGCAGCTCGGAGCCGGCGATCGCGGCGTGCGTGCGGGCACCCGAGCCGTCGAACGGCACGGTCGCGTCGCCGTCACCGTGGATGACGAGCGTCGGCACGGTGACCTTCGGCAGGTCGTCACGGAAGTCGGTGTTCGCGAAGGACGCCATCGCCTCGAGCGCGGCGGTCTTCGACGCCTGCTTCGCGAGCGTGAGGGCCTGCTGCCGGTCCTCCTCGGAGACGACCAGGGTGCCGTCCACCGAGAAGAAATCGGTCGTGAACTGGTCGTAGAACGCGTCCTCGTCCTTCGTCAGGCCCGCGGTCATCTCGGCCGCCTGCTCCTTCGGCAGCGGGCCGTCCGGGTTGTCCGACGTCTGCAGCAGGTACGGCGGCACGGCCGAGGCGAAGACGACGCTGTGCAGCCGCTCGGTGCCGTACTTCGAGAAGTAGCGGGCGACCTCACCGCCGCCCATCGAGAAGCCGACGAGTGTGACGTCCTGCAGGTCGAGCTCGGTGAGGATCGTGTGCAGGTCCTCGGTGAGGTGGTCGTAGTCGTAGCCGGTCTTCGGCTTGTCGCTGCGACCGAAGCCGCGACGGTCGTAGGTGACGACGCGGTGTCCGGCGTCGACGAACGCCGGGACCTGCTTGCTCCAGGACTCGCCGGACAGCGGCCAGCCGTGGATCAGGACGACGGTGCGGCCGGAGCCGCCGGTGTCGTCGACGTGCAGGTTCGTGTCCTTGAAGAGCCCGTGGTGGGCGGTGATCTCGGTCAAGAGTCGCTTCCTTCCCGCGCCGCACGGGAGGCGGCACGCACCTCGTTGCTACCAGCGGGATCCCGAGCGACAGCGCGGAGTGGACAGACCCCTCGGCGTCGGCGTCGGCCTCGGTGTCTGTGACGCGCGCGGCGACCACGGCCTACTGTCCAGCAGGATCAGGGAACCGTCACCGCGGCGGATGCCCCTCGTCACGAGGGAGCACCGATGAAGTACGTCAACTACGCGGGGACCGTCCGGGTCCTGACCGGTGACACGGTCGCCGACGCGGTGATCCGGTACGCGGCCGCCCTGCACCAGAGCCGGTTGAGCGACGTCGTGTCGGTCCCGACGACCGACGACTTCGGCGCGGCCACCACGGTGGAGCTGCTCCTCGCACCAGCGGTGGCAGTCGCCCTGGAGCCGGCGCCGGACGACGACCTGGAACCCGAGGGTGGGGCATTCCTGGCCGAGATGCGCCGGCGGACCGAGGCGGTCCTGGCGGTCGACGCCAGCAGGTTCCCGACCGACCTCGGCCGATGAGCGCGGTGCGCACGGTGCGCGCGGTGCGTGTCGCTCCGACCGCGCTGCGGTCAGGCGACCGGTCCGTCGCCCGTCAGGTCCGAGCGGGTGTCGGCGTGGATCGTCTCAGGGTGGTCGAACGTCTGCGCTGCAGCACGCAGGCGTTCCACGAACTCACCGTTCTCGACCTCGAGCTCGTCCTCGTCCGCGTCGGCGACGACGATCTCGCTCGACGGGCCGATGAGGATCTTCGTGGTCGTCATCGTGCCGTCCTCCGCCACCGTCGGGACCGCGATCGCGTCGGCGCGACTGCCGCCGGCGAGCGCCGCGGCGTACTCGATCACGGCGTCGGCGACGTCGTCGCTCGTCAGGAACGTGGAGCGGTCGTACTGGATGTACTTCATGTCGCATCAGTCAAACGCGCGGATGCTGGTCGTCGTCCAGGAAACCCGGCGCGTCGTGCGTTGCGCGGATGCCGACATGTCGCGAGGATCATCACGTGCCCGAGATGATGCACCGCACGCAGCGGGAGATCAGGACAGACGAGCCGTCGGTCGCGGCCGAGGCACTGTCGGTGACCCACGTGACCCACGGACTCACCGTCGAGGCGACCGGAGAGGGCTTCGTCTTCGAGGAGCGCGTGCGAGGCACCGCCCTGCTCTCCCTCGAGTCGACGCGGTGCACGGGTGCCCTGAGCGGCGCGGTCGAGCCCGGGCGGGCGATGATGATCGTCTGGGTGAAGGCCGGTTCGGCGCAGGTCGACGACAACCCGGTGCAGATCGGCCGCCCCGTGCTCTACCGACAGGACCCGCAGCGGTTCCGGTGGGTGGACTTCCAGCACGACGTGCTGCGCATCGACCGGTCGATCGTCGAGCAGGTCGCCGCCGAGCGCGGTGACTGGGCGCCGGGTCCGCTGGAGTTCCGTCCCCGACACGTGCCAGAGGGGGCGCCGCTCGCCGCCTGGTGGCTCATGGTCCGGTCGGTCGCGCAGGAGGTCCTGCAGGGTCCGCCAGACGTGCCGCTCGAGCGGGAGCGGGAGCTCGCCCGGTTCGCGGCCGGCGGCTTGCTGACCGCGATCCCGCACTGGCCGGTGGGGCAGCACGAGCCGGTGATGGCGTCGACCGCGCGCTTCGCCCGTGCCGAGACGTTCCTGCTCGACCACGCGACCGAGCAGATCACCGTCAACGACGTCGCCGAGGCCGCGGGGCTGAGTGTCCGAGGAGTGCAGGCGGCGTTCCAGCGGCACCACGGCATCACGCCGACGATGTACCTGCGTCGGATCCGGCTCCTGCTCGCCCGGGAGCAGCTCGAGGCCGGCGACGACCGCAGCGTCGCCGAGATCGCCCGGGCGACGGGGTTCGCGCACCTGGGCCGGTTCGCGGGGAGCTACCGGCAGGAGTTCGGGGAGCTGCCGCGGCAGACGGCGCTGGCGGCACGGGAGTAGCGGTCCGACGTTCCGTCAGCCGCCGGTCGGCGGTCGGCGGTCGGTGGTCGGTCGATGTCGACCGCTCCGCGCCGGCTCATCCGTCGGGCGTCAGAGCCGTCCGAGGCCGTCGCCGACCAGGACCGCGCCGACGAGCACGAGGACGACGACGGTCACGGCGCGCGAGTTGTGCCGCAGCCAGGTGCGGAACCGCTCCAGGTCCGCGCGGGCCGGCTCCCCACCGACCAGCGCGAAGACGATCGGCCCCGTCACCGTGGCCGTCATCAGCAGGGTGCTCGCCCCGACGAGGACGGTCGACGGCACCGCCGGCAGCTCAGCCGGGGCGAGCACGATGCCGACGCCGGACGCCAGCAGCAGGGCCTTCGGACGCAGCGCGAGCACGGCGCCCACGGCGAGCGCGACGGCGGGCCGGACGGTGCCGACCGCCGCCGTCAGGAGTGCGCTCGTCCGGCTCGGTCCCGCTGCGGCGGGGCGCCGGAACACGACCCCCGCGGCGACGACCGAGACGACCCCGAGCAGGCACTCGCCCAGGCCGAGGCCCGGTGACGCCGTCGCCGGCAGGTCCACGACGAGGACACGGCCGAGCAGCGCCGTCGCGGCGACCGTGACGACGAAGACCCCGGTCACCGAGCCGACGGCGAACAGGACGGCCGGACCGAGGCCGCGACCGCCGAGCAGCAGGGTGAGCACCGCGGCGATGGGGACGGAGCTCAGCGCACCGGCGATGGCGAGGGGCAGCAGCTGGCCGATCACGGCGAGCACGGTGCCGGTCAGACCCCTCGGTCGTCCTCGTCGACCCGGCGGACGACACGCTGTCCGGTCACGGGGTCGATCTCGGTGACGACGCTCGTCGTGGCACGGCGCGGGCGGAGCCGGAGGACGATCCCCAGCACGAGGACCAGGAAGCCGGCGACCATCAGGATGTAGCCGATGAGCTGGATGTCGATGCCGACGACCGTGAAGTCGAACGCGAACGCCATGATCGCGCCGACGACGAGCAGGAAGATCCCACCGCCGATGCTCACGGTGTCACCGCGGGTCGTGCTGTCACGGGGTTCATGGACGCAACGATCAACGGCCGGTGCCGGCGGTGCATCACCCGCCCCGGGTGATCTGCGGAGGCGTGCCAGATCACCCGCTCAGGGTGGTGCCCGACCGGTTCCGCCGCGGCTACACCTGGTGCCATGACCACAGGGGAGGCACCGTGACCACCTTCACGTACGGCCCGGCCGAGGTGTTCGTCGTCTCGTTCCGAGGCGAGCTGCCCGACGACGCCGTGCTCGGCGCGCTCGTCGACCTGACGGACGCCGAGACGGTCCGAGTCCTCGACCTGCTGCTCATCAGCCGGGCCGAGGACGGCACCGTCAACGTCCGCGAGGTCGACGACGTGACCAGGACCGGCACGTCCGGCTCGGTCGCCCTCGAAGCCCGCGGCCTGGCCGCCAACGACGACGTCGACCAGGTCGCGGACACGCTCGCGCCCGGGACCTCGGCCGCGATCGTCGTGATCGAGCAGCTCTGGGCCAAGGACCTGGCGGAGCGGTTCGCCGACAGCGGGGGCCAGCTGCTCTGGAGCGCACGCGTCCCCGCACCGGAACTCAACGACCTCGCCGCTTCGGCGCACATCGGGTAGGAGACACCATGCCGTTCCGACGATTCGGCCGACCCGGCCTGCTCGGGCTCGCTGCACGGACCGCGGTCGTGGCCGGGACCGCGTCGGCGGTCGGCGGTGCGGTGCGCGGGCACGAGGAGCGTGCGGCAGAGGACCGCGCCGCAGAGGAGCGGGTGGCAGCGGAACGCGCCGCAGCGGAACGCTCCGTGGCGGACGTCCCCGCCGCTCCCGACCTGCTGAGCGAGCTCGAGCGACTCGGCCGGCTCCGGCAGCAGGGCCTCCTGTCCGACGACGAGTTCGCCGCCGCCAAGCAGCGCCTCATCGTCGGGTGACGGACACCGACCACCTGCAGCACGACCGTTCGACAACCACGAGGAAAGGGAACCCCCATGGCCACCACGACCACGACCACCGCCACCGACTCGACCGTCGGTGTCTTCGCCACGAGTGACGAGGCCCTCGGCGCCGCCAAGGCGCTCAAGGACGCCGGGTACGGCGACGACGTCGTCTCGATCGTCGGCAAGGGCGTCAAGGACGAGAAGAAGGTGCACGGCTGGATCCCGGTCGGCAACGAGGCCGGCACGTTCGGCGGGTGGGGTGCCCTGTGGGGCGCGCTCACCGGTTGGCTGCTGCTCGGGTTCGTCTGGCTCCCGGGCATCGGGTGGGTCGCTGCCGCCGGGTGGCTGGCCAGCACGCTCGTCGGAGCCGGCATCGGTGCGGGTCTCGGCGCACTCATCGGCCTGGCCGTTCCCGAGGACGAGATCCCGCAGTACGAGGACGACCTGAAGGCCGACCGGTACCTCGTGATCGTGCACGGTGACGGCGAGACCGTCGACGCCGCCCACCGCATCCTCGACGGCGCCGGCCCGGTCCGGGTCAGCCGCTACTCCGAGTGACGAGCACCACCAACGGAAGGAAACGATCATGGCAGACCTCATCGTGATCTCGTTCGACGACGACGCCAGTGCCGTCGCCGCCTACGAGGAAGTCCAGCAGCTACAGAGCGACCTCGTCGTCGAGCTGTCCGGCCTCGCGCTCGTCCGCGTCGACGACAAGGGCAAGACGCACGTCGAGACCCCTGGTCCGGCGGGCAACGTCGGGGCCGGTGCCGCCGGAGGTGCCCTGTTCGGCACCCTCCTCGGACTCCTGTTCTTCGTGCCGTTCTTCGGACTGGTGATCGGCGGTGCGCTCGGCGCGCTGTTCGCCGGGCTCGACAAGACCGGGCTGAACGCCGAGTTCCGCGACCGGGTGAAGAGCGCCGTCGCGGACGGTCGTTCCGCGGTCGTCATCTACGCCACGAAGATCACCGAGGACAAGTTCGGTGCAGCTCTCTCCCGCTTCGGCGGGACAATCGTGCAGACCTCGTTGTCGGCAGACGACGAACACGAGCTCGCGCACGACATGACCGGCGCGCGCTGAGCGTGCGCCCCCGGCGACGCGCCGCCGACACCTGACGTCGGCGGCGCGTCGCCACCCCAGCGGAAGGACCGGGCTCATGGGTGCGCTCATCGTCGGCCTCATCGCGCCGGCGCTCGGTATCCTGCTCAGCCCGCTGGCGATCATGGCCCTGGTGGCCGAACTGCTCTCGCGGCGGTACCGCGCCAACGGCCTCGCGTTCTTCGTCGGCTGGCTGCTCGCCACCGTGGTCGTCGTGGGGGTCTCCGTCGCGGTGTTCACCGCGATCGACTTCCACCCTCGGACCGACACCCCGCTCTGGACGGCCGTGGTCCGACTGGTCATCGCCCTCGGGCTGCTCGCCGCCGCGGTCTGGGTGTTCCGACGCGGCGGCCGTGACCTGCGGAAGATGTCCGAGGCGTCGACACCCGAGCAGGTCGCGGCAGCCGCGCCACAGCTGCCCGGCTGGCTGCAGAAGGTCAGCGAGTTCACGCCGGCGCGTTCCCTCGCGCTCGGGTTCGGCATCTTCGCCGTCAACCCCGTCGACGCCTCGTGCGCGATCATCGCCGGCATCGACATCGCTGGCGCCCCGGTGACCGCCGGGCAGGGCGCCGCCGTGGCGATCGCCTTCGTGGTCGTCGGGGTCGCACCGATCGCCGTCCCGGTGTTCTTCGTGCTCGCGCGTGGGGACGCCGCTGCACCGATCCTCGAGCGCCTGCGCACCTGGATCGCCGGCCACACCAACGTGCTGAACGCGGCGCTCATCCTGGTCATCGGTGTGCTGCAGCTGCAGAAGGCCGTCTCCGCCCTGATCTCCTGACGTTCGCCGCTCCCGGGAAGGACCGCAGCCCATGACCACCACCGAGGACGAACTCGCCGCACTCCGCGCCGAGAACGAGCGTCTGCGCATCCGGCTCGCCGGGCAGGACTCCGACGACACGACGGTCCGCCGCCGCGGGTGGGGCTGGGCGATCCCGTCCGCCGCACTGATCGTCGTCGGGGCGCTGCTCGCACCGGTGGTGGTGATCACCACCTGGGCACAGCGCGAGGTCACCTCGACCGAGGCCTTCGTGGCGACGTTCGCGCCGCTCGCCCGCGACCGGGCGGTCCAGACGCTGGTCGCAGACCGCACGGTCGGCGCGATCGAGGACCAACTGGACGTCGCCGGGCTGACGGGAGCGCTCTTCGACGGCATCCGCGGGCTGGACCTGCCACCCCGGGCCAAGACCGCGCTCTCGGCGCTCGAGGCACCGGCGACGGCCGGCATCCAGGACCTGGTCTCCGGCACCGTGGACCGGTTCGTCGCGTCCGATCAGTTCGCCGACCTGTGGAAGCAACTGCTCCGCACCGGGCACACCCAGATGGTGGCGTCGCTCAGCGGCGACCGACGGGCAGCGGTCGCGATCGGGGCGGACGGGTCGATCGGCATCCAGCTCGGGCCGGTGGTCGCCGAGGTCAAGGAGCGGCTCGTCGACCGGGGGCTCACCTTCGCCGAACGGATCCCCGCGGTCGACCGGACCATTGTGATCGCGACGTCCGACGCAGCGGTCCGGGCGCAGACCGGGTACACCCTGCTGCAGGTGTCCGCTGTGTGGCTGCCGTGGCTCCTGGTCGCCTGCATCGCCGTCGGCGTCGTCATGGCCAGACGCCGGGCCCGGGCGCTCACCCTCGCCGCGGTCGGCGTCGCCCTCGCCATGCTCGCCACGCTCGCCGGGATCGGGATCGGACGGGTGTTCGCGGTGCGGGCGCTGGCGCCGGACCTCATGCCACGCAACGCAGCTCGAGCCGTCTACGACACCGTGGTGGCCTTCGCCGCGCACGCCGCCGTGGCCGGCGCGGTCCTCGCGGCGTGCGTGGCCCTCGTCGCGTGGTTCGCCGGCTCGTCCGACACGGCCCGACGCCTGCGGAGCCTCGCCGTCCGCGGTGCCGGGGCACTCCGCCGCCGCGGCGACGCCCTCGGCATCGGCACCGGACGGGTCGGGGTGCAGCTGTACCGGGGCAGGGTCGTCATCCGCGCCCTCATCGCGCTCGGTGCGGCCACCGTCATCGTGCTCGGCCGCCCGCTCGAACCGGCGCTCGTCGTGTGGACACTGGTCGGCGCGCTCGTCCTCGTCGCCGTGCTCGAGGTCCTCCAGCGTCCGGAGGGGGCTCGCGGCGACGCCGGGGTCTCACCCGGAACTGACGATCCCGTCGGTTCCGCAGCGCACTAGCGTCCGAGCACGGCATCCGGGGACCGGGGCCGCGAGGGAGACGAGGCCCCGATGTCACTCTGGAAGCACCGACCGCGCCGACCGCGCCGACCGCGCCGACCGCGCCGACCCGACGATCCGACGATGCCGAGCGCCGCCGCGCCCGACGCCGCGCCCGCAGCCGCGCCGACAGCCGCGGTCGGGTCCGGTCGCGGGCTGCGCATCATGCTCGGTCTCGCCGCAGCGGTCGTCGTCGCCGTCGGCTGCTCCCGGTTCGCCGGCATCATCGCTCCCACGGCGCTCGCCCTCGTCGTCACCATCTGCGTCCAGCCGGCCCGGGTGTTCCTCGAACGACTCGGCTTCGCCCGGAGCCTCGCCTCGGCGGTCGTCATCGTGGTGATCCTGGTGCTGCTGGTGGGGTTCTCGCTGGCGCTCGTGGTCTCGGTCGCCCAGTTCGCCACGCTGTTCCCGCAGTACGCCGACCAGATGCACGCGGTGGAGGACCAGCTCGGGCAGTGGTTGACGTCGCTCGGCGTCGGGCAGCAGGAGGTGCAGAAACTGCTGGCGGGTCTCAATCCCGGTACCGTCATCGGCGCGGTGTCGGACCTGGTCGGCAGCGTCTTCGGCCTCGGCGTCGGCCTGTTCGTCGTCCTCGCGCTGATCGTCTTCATGACCCTCGACGCCGGATGGGGGCGACTCATCGCCGACCGGCTCCGGCCGGTCCGTCCCCAGCTCGTCGAAGCACTCACCGGGTTCACCGTCAGTGTCCGCCGGTACATGGTCGTCACGGCCGTCCTCGGCGCCGCGGTCTCCGCGCTCGACGCCCTCGCGCTGGTCCTGCTCGGGGTCCCCGGTGCGGCGCTCTGGGGTCTGCTGGCCTTCATCACCGGCTTCATCCCGAACATCGGGTACTGGATCGGCATCATCCCGCCGGTGATCCTCGCCCTGCTCGCGAACGGCTGGCAGAACGCGATCGTCGTCATCGTCGTCTACGCCGTGATCAACGGGGTCATCCAGTCCGGCCTGCAGCCGCACATCGTCGGGTCGGCGGTCTCCCTCAACCAGACCATCGCGTTCCTGTCCGTCGTCTTCTGGTCGGCCGTGCTCGGGCCGATGGGTGCCGTCCTCGCCATCCCGCTGACCCTGCTGGTCCGCGCGGTCCTGGTCGACGCGAACCAGGACGCGCGGTGGATGCGCCCGGTCCTCGGCGACGTGACCGGCCTCGGGCCACCCACTCGGCGGACGGAACGCCGCGCACCGACCGCTCCCGGCGGCACCACGACAACGAAGGGCACCCCGTGAACACCGCTCCGCTCATCGGCGAGCTCCTGCCGCAGGCCGTGACCATCGCGATCAGCCCGATCCCGATCATCGCCGCGATCCTGATGCTGCTCACACCGCGCGCCAGGTCGGTCGCGACGGCGTTCCTGGTCGGCTGGGTCGTCGGCATCGCGGTGGCCGTCGTGGTCGTCACCCTGCTGTCGTCCCTGATCCCGGCCGATGACCCCGACGCATCGCAACCCGTCGCCGGTGCCGTGAAGCTGGTGCTCGGCGCGCTGCTCGTGCTGCTCGCTGTCCGGCAGTGGCGCGCCCGGCCGGCCCCTGGGACCACCGCGACGCCCCCGAAGTGGATGTCCGCGATCGACTCGATGACACCGGTGCGCGCCGCCGGACTGGCCTTTCTGCTCGCCGCCGTCAACCCGAAGAACCTCATGATGGCCGTGGCAGCCGGCGTCACCGTCGGCACCAGCGGCGCAGACACCGGGTCGGTCGTCTGGGCGCTCGTCGTGTTCGTCGTCCTCGCCTCGCTGAGCATCGCCGTCCCCGTCGTCGGCTACCTGGTCGCCCGCACCCGGGTGCAGGGAGCACTCGGGGCGCTGCGCGACTGGCTCACCGCCAACAACGCCACGATCATGGCCGTCCTGCTGCTCGTCATCGGTGTGACGACCATCGGCAAGGGCATCGGTGCGTTCTGATGCGCATCCTGGCCGGGCTCGACCGTCACTCGTGGCGCACGGAGGCACTCTCCGGCGTGACCCTCGCAGCGATCGCCATCCCGCTGAACATCGGGTACGCGCAGATCGCCGGTCTGCCACCGACCGCCGGGCTGTACTCCCTGATCGTGCCGGCGGTGCTGTTCGCCCTGCTCGCGTCGAGTCGGCAGCTGGTGGCGTCGCCGGACGCCGCAGCGGCCGCGCTCGTCGGATCCTCGCTCGCCGGGCTCGCGGCGACGGGCAGCGCGTCGTACGTCCAGCTCGCACTGGCGCAGGCACTCGTCGGCGCCGTCGTGTTCGCCCTGTGCGCCGTCCTGAAGCTGGGGTTCCTGGCGAACTTCCTGTCCGCGCCCATCCTGGTCGGGTTCGTCGGCGGGCTCGCGCTCGACATCCTGCTCAGCCAGGTGGCGAAGATGCTCGGGGTCAAGGTGAACAGCGGTGACGAGTTCCTCCCACGGTTCGGGGAACTCGTCACCGGGCTCGGACACCTCAACGTGTGGTCGGTGTGCCTGTCCGTCGGGTCCGTGGCCGTGCTGGTCATCGGCCGTCGGTTCCGAGCGATCCCGTGGGCACTCGTCGTGCTCGTCCTGACGACCGTCGTCCTGGTCGTGTTCCGGCTGGACGACGCCGGCGTGGCCGTGCTCGGCGACGTGCCCGCCGGACCACCGACCCTGACGTGGCCGCAGATCTCGTGGCACCAGTGGCTCCAGGTCATCCCGAGCGCCGTCGCACTGACCCTCGTCGCGATGGCCGAGGGGCTGCTCGTGGCCCGCCGGTACGCCGAGGCGCACGACTACACGGACCGGGCGAACCGCGACCTCTGGGCGTTCGGTGCAGCGAACCTCGGCTCCGGCCTCACCGGCGGGTTCACGGTCGGTTCGTCGGCGTCGCGGACGGCGGCCATGGACCAGAGCGGGTCCAGGACCCAGCTGCCGTCGCTGATCGCCGCGGTGCTGACCCTGCTCGTCGTCTGCTTCGGCACTGCGCTGCTCCAGGACATCCCGTCGCCGGCGATCGGCGCGATCGTCGCCGTCGCGGTCGTGCCGCTCCTGGGCCTCCGCGACTTCGCCCGGCTCTGGCGGCTCCGACGGTTCGAGTTCGCCGTCGCCGCGGTCTGCTTCCTCGGGGTGCTGCTGCTCGGCCCGATCATCGGCGTCGCGATCGCCTTCGTCCTGTCGCTCGTCAACGTCATCCGGTCCGCCGCGAACCCGCCCGCCGACGTCCTGGTGCCGAGCGGCGAGCCGGTCGACGTGTTCCGGGCCGCCCGAGACGGCAGCGTCTCGTCGGCACCCGGCGTCGTGGTCCTCCGGTTCTCCGGACCGCTCTTCTTCGGCAACGCCCAGCGCTTCGCATCGGCGGTCCGCTCCGTGCTCGCGCCCGGCGACCAGGCCGTCCCGGTGCACGCACTGGTGCTCGACTGCAGCGCGGTCACCGGGATCGACACGACCGCGGCGGACGTCGCGGGCGAGGCGCTCGACTGGGCCCGCGCCAACGGGGTCGAGGTCGGCTTCTCGCGGGCGCGGGCGGCGACGCGGGCCGACCTCGAGCACTTCGACCTGGTCGGGAGCAGCCGCTTCTTCCCGAGCAACCGGGCGGCCGTCGCCGAACTCGGCCGCTGAGGCCACCGAGGCCACCGAGGCCTCCGAGGCCGCGCGTGCCCGCCGGTGGTCAGCGCAGCTGCCGGAGCTCGGCGATGTCGAGCCCGAGGTCGGCGATCCGGGCCAGCAGCCCGTGCAGCTGGGTCTGGTCGGACAGGTCGCCGACGAGCAGCGTCTCGCCGGGGCCGATCTGCACCAGCGAGAACTCCGGGAACGCGGCGACGAGGGTCTCCGACATCGCGTAGGGAAGACGGACCTCGTAGCGGCTCATCGTCGGCCTCCTGCTCGTCGTGGAGCCACGATCATCCCGCGCGGGGGCCGGTGCGGGGTTCCCCTGATCCGGGTGAGGTCTCCGTCGTGTCCGCAGCGCTTCGGAGGTCCGGCCCGAGCGCGCCGGGTCCCCGGCCGGACCGCCTCAGAGCAGGCCGCGCCGACGAGCGGCCTGCACCGCCTCGGTGCGCCCCGCGGCGGACAGCTTGCCGTAGATGCTCCGCAGGTGGGTCTTGATCGTGTTCACGCTGAGGTGGTGCTTCGCCGCGATCTCGGCGACGGTCTGGTGCGCCGGGAGCTCGAGCAACAGCTCCTGCTCCTTGGGGGTCAGCGGGACCGTGGCCTCCGGACGCTCCAGTCCGACGCCAATCCGCTCGTGCTCCGCCAGCGCGAGGACGTGGTCGGCGTACGGCTCGAGCGCCCCGTACGACCCGTGGTGCCGGAACACCAGCTGCGCGCCCGCACCCCGGCAGGCGAGGAACTCGCGGGCGTACCCGAACTCCTCGCTGACGGCGAGCGCGCGGCGGACCCGCTCGGCTGCCTCGACGGGTCGGCCCTGCGTGCACGCGTGCTCGGCGAGGGCGAGGTGGGCGTTCACGATGCTCGTCCCGGACCACGCCGCGTCGTCGCCGTCGACCGCCGCGGCCAGGTCGCGTTCGACGAGGTGGTCGGTCCGCCCGCCGGCCAGCAGCCGGAGCGTGTTCACCTCGAGCGATTCGGTGCCGAGGACGTCGGCGACGATGCGGCGGACCTCGGCCGCTGCGGGTGCGCCGTGGAGCGTGCTCGACCAGGCGTGCAGGCGCGTCGCGGCCCCGGCGACCACCCGCGGGTGGTCTCGGCCGTCGAAGCGGACGAGCTGCACGAGGCGGGCGAGGGCCTCCCGCGGGGCGGGCGAGGCGTCGATGGCCGCGACGAGGAGCAGTGCGCGCACCTGGAAGAGCAGCCCGAGCTCGCTGCCGGTCGGGTCGGCCTGGTCGATGCGGTGCAGCGAGGTGAACGACACCGGTTCGCAGCGCAGGTAGGCGCGGGACGTCGCGAGCAGCAGGGCGCGGGCGGTCGCGCGGTTGTAGGGCGGCGCGGTGTCGAAGGGCAGTGCGCCCATCCGCGCCTCGTACTCACAGGCCGTCCGCCAGTCGCCGGTGCGGACGGCGAGCGTCGCGGCGGTGTCGCAGGCGATGAGGAAGACCCACGAGAACCCGGCGTGTGCGGCGGCGGCCTGGATCGAGCGGAGCAGTTGGTCGGCGTCGCGTCGACGGCCGGCGACGACGAGGCACCAGGCGACCGCAGCCCGGAGCAGCAGCGCGACGTCGAGCGACTCGACGGGCGTCTGCCGCAGGTACGCGCCGAGTTCCTGCAACCGCGCCGAGGCGTCGTCGGGGTCCTCGACCGTGAACGACCGGAGCGCCTCGACCACCGGCCGCCAGGCCCGTGCTTCGTCGGGTGTCGCGGCAGCGAGCTGCACGGCCGCCTGGGCGAACCGTTCCTCGGTGCCGATGCGGTCCGGGAACGACGGGGCGTCCATGCCGATGCGGATCGTGAGCGTGGCCAGTGAGTCCTGGCTCGTCGGGAGTGCGCGCAGTGCCGTCGCCACGATGGCCGCGCGGCCCTGCATGAGCAGGACACCGCCGGATCGCTCCAGCTGCCCGCGCACCGCCGACTGGTCGCGCGTGAGCAGTGCCTGTTCGAGGGCGAGGACGTGCAGACCCCTGGACTCGTACCACCCGGCCGCCGCGACGTGGTTGCGCACCGCACCGCACTCGTCGCGGCGACGGAACTCGGCGCGCATGAAGCCGGCGAGGATCGGGTGGAACCGGAAGCCGTCCTGGTCGGCACTCGTGGTCACGAGCACGTTCCGGGCGCTCAGCCGCTGCAGCACCGTGCCGACATCGGCACGCCCGGTGAGCTCGACGGCGAGGGCGAGCGGGACCTCGGACCCGACGGCCGTTCGCATCAGGACGTCGCGGTGGTCGTCGTCCAGCGTGTCGAGGACCCGCGCCACCAGGTAGTCGGCGACCTGGTGCTGGTCGCCGCCGAAGTGGCGGACCGCTGCGCCGCGGTCGGGCTGTTCGAGCAGGTACGGCATCGCCAGCGCGAGCCCAGCAGCCCACCCCGCCGTCCGGTGGGTGAGCGTCTCGGCATCCTGGACCGGCAGCACCAGGTCGAATCGGAGCGCGAGGGCCAGCGTGTCCTCGACGCTGAACGCGAGGTCCTGCGTCGGGACGACGAGCCGCCCGCCGGCCGCCTGCGTGACGGCGGCGAACCCGCTCGGCTCGAAGCGTCCGGCGACGACGACGCGGGTCCGGGGACCGCACGCGCGCATGAGTCGGATGAGCGGCGGGACACCGAGCCCGCCGAGCAGACGGTCGGCGTCGTCGAGGAACAGCCACTGCTCGGTGTCGTCGTGCACGGCCGGCGGCGGGTCCTCCTGCAGCAGCGTGTCCGCGTCGAGCCACCGCACGACGACGTCGTCCGCCTCGAGGACCTCGGCCCACGCGGCGAGCGCGGTGGACTTGCCGGCGCCACCCGGCGCCCACATGGTGAGCAGCCGTCGGTCGGAGCATCGGAACCGTCGGAGGTGGTCGAGCAGCCGCGGTCGCTCCAGCGCATCGGTTGGTGAGACCGTCGTGGTCGGATCCGACCCGACCGGCGTCCCCGTGCCGGTGCGCCGTCCGCTGCTCCTGGTCTGTTGGATGGTGTACATGTGAGGCCTTTCCCTGAAAAGGCTTGCAGTGCTCACGATAGGTGCGGCGGACGGCTGAGGCGAGGGATCGTCGTGCGCGTGCAGGACATTCACCCCATCCGGGTGAGGGCCTGCGGCCTCAATCCGGGTCGCCCCGCTCCGCCCGTGCGGCCCGTGCCGTCATCGCGGCGTCGACCGTCGGCAGCACCCTGTCGTCGTCGACGAGTCCGCGGAACCAAGTGGTCCGTGCCGCGGTCTCCCAGGCCGATCCGGGGAGGCCCACGAGCAGGAGTGTGACGCCGCGCCGCGCGAGCTCGTGATCGAGCTCGGCGAGGCCGTCGAGGACGGTGACGGTCGCTTCGTACATCCGGGAGAGGTCGAGGACGACGCCGTCGACGCGATCGGCGCTGGCGGCGCCGGCGAGCCGGAGGACGGCGTCCTCGTACGCCAGGACGTTCGCGGTGTACACGGCGCCCTCGATCCGTGCGCTGATCGTCCTGCCGACGACGGGACCCGGGGCCAGCCGGACGCGCTGCAGCTCGCGGAGGACCAGGAAGTACGTCCCGGCGACCCCGGCGACGACGGCTGCCAGCAGCCCGGCGGTCAGTCCGACCGCCGCGGTCACCACGGCGAGCCAGAAGTCGCGTCGGCTGATGCGGGCCAACCTCCGGAGCGCGGCGACGTCGATGAGTCCGACGACGGCGGTGACGACGAGGGCGGCGAGGGTCGCCGTCGGCATCAGGGCCAGGACCGGTCCGAGGACGAGCGCGACCAGCACCGCGAGCGCGACGGTCACCAGTGTCGACACCTGCGTGCGTGCGCCGGCCCGCTGGTTGACCGCGCTCTGCGAGAACCCGCCGGCGGCCGGCAGCGTCTGGGTCAGGGAGCCGGCGAGGTTCGCCGCGGCGGTCGCGAGCAGCTCGCGGTCACTGTCGATCGGCGGCTCGCTCGGCTGCCGGATCCCACGCGCCACCGCCGCGGACTCGAGGAACGCCATCATCGCGATGCCGAGTGCACCGGGGAGCATCGCGGGCACGAGGGTCGGGTCGGGCAGCACGGGCAGCGGGAGACCGGTCGGGACGGGGTCGATGACCTCGACGCCGAGGTCGGTCAGGTGCAGGGCGGCCGAGGCAGCGATGCCGCCGGCGACCACGACGAGCGGCCCCGGCACCGCGGGTGCGAACCGGCGCAGCAGCAGGAGCACGGCGATCGAGGCGACCGACAGCACGACCGTCGGTCCGTGTGCACGGGGGAGCGCCTCGATGACCGCAACGGCGGAGCGGATGAACCCGGCTCCGGTCGGGTCGTCGGTGAGTCCGAGCAGCTTCGGCAGCTGCCCGACCGCGACGGTCGCGCCGACCCCGATCTGGACACCGATCAGCGTCGACTTGTTGATGTTCTCGACGAGCGACCCCAGGGTGAGCAGCCGGGCGACGACGAGGACGACCCCGACGAGCAGGGTGAGGGTCGACAGCGCCCGGAGCGCGTCGTCGGTCGAGACCGCGACGCCCGCGGAGACGAACGTCGTGGCGCTGAGCGTCGCGATCGTCGACGTCGTCGACACGCTCAACGCACGCGATCCGCCCAGCAGGGCGTAGACGGCCATCGGCGCCATGCACGTGTAGAGCCCGACCTGTGCCGGCAGCTCCGCGATGCTCGCGTAGGCCATCGCCTGGGGGACGACGACCGCACCGGCGCTCAGGCCGGCGAGGACGTCGGACCCGAGCCAGCTGCGGTCGTACCCGCGGATGGTGGGGGCGAACCAGGTCCGGCTGCGCGCCGGCACCGGTGCCGGTCGGGGCGCCATCTCAGTCGCGGGAGTGCGAGGTGGCGAGGTGCGCTTCGAGAACGGCGCGGTCGCTCACGTCGTGCACGTTCTTGCCGGAGTGCTGCTCGGCCACGGTCCGCTCCTGTTCGTTGGTCTGCGCGACGAGCCTCACGGCCCGGCACGTCGACGTGCACGCCCGGAACGGGTGAGATCGCAAGACCCCGGACGACCCCGCACGACCCCGCACGACCCCGCACGACCCCGCAGAACCGTCAGTCCACGGCGTCGACGAGCGCGGTCAGGAACCGTGGTCCGTCCGACGACACCGAGCAGGTCAGGCCGGCCCCGCCGAGCGCCACCGCGACCGCGCGCACCACCGACGACCGGGCGGCTTCGCGGTCGTCGTACGCGGACCAGAACCGGATGGTGATGTCCGCCCAGGCCGGCGTGATCGTGTGCAGGAAGACCTCGGGATCCGTCGACGACACCGAGGACCCCGAAGCCACCGAGGACACCGAAGCCACCGCGTCCAGCAGCACCGGGCAGACCCGGTCGAGGTCCGGTGACCCGTGCAGCCGCGCCCGGATCTCGCTCCGGACCGCCCCCGACTCGCTGGCGTTCCAGAGCGGGTTCTCGAGCAGCATGGTGTTCGGGATCCGGATCGTCCTGCCGTCCGAGGTGGCCAGCAGGACGGAACGCCCCGTCAACTCGACTATGCGGCCGGCCACGCCCTCGACCTCGATCGAGTCGCCGATCCGCACCGGTCGTCGGGCCTGGATGACCAGACCCGCGCCGAAGTTCGCCGCGATCCCGCGCAGGGCCAGGAACGCGACCGCACTGATGATGATCACCGCGGCGAGCACCGGCTGCAACGGCGCTCCGAGCACGGTGAGGACGATGCCGATCGTGAGCAGGAGGATCGAGTAGCGCACGAGACGCGCCACGAGGTTCGTCCCGCTCGGCCCGAGTCCGCTCCACTTCGCCAGCGCCACGACGACGCCCCGCCGGGCCCACACGGACACGAACCACCCGACGACCAGGACGACGACGGCGAGGACCACGTCCCAGGCGCCGAAGGACGAGTTCTGCACCAGACCGTTCACGAACTCCTGCATGTCGCCTCCCAGCCGCAGCACGCTAGGCGAGCGCGGGTGCTGCCCGGATCGCACCGACCGGGTGAGATCGCCGTCGTGCCGGCCGGCGGGCGATACCGCAAGGATCGCGCAACCACCAGTGCGTCCGTTGTCGAGCGGCCCTGCAGCGCCTACGTTTCGGCTGTGCGACCCCGCACTGTCCCCCGAGCCCAGGAGGCCGCATGGCCACGCCAGCCGTCCCCGTCCCCTCCATGTTGGTCCGCCTGCTGCGCGAGGACACCGCGCACGCTCGGGAGCACCTCGTCCTCACCGTTCTGCTCGGTTCGCCGTTCCTGCCGCGCGTGCTGCGACAGCTGATCCTGAAGACGGCTGGGGCGCACGTGGAGTCGGCGCCGGGCCCCGGCTTCTCGCTCACCGGAGACCCGCGCAACCTTTCCGTGGCTCGAGGTGTCTACTGCAACCGCGGCGTGACCGTCGAAGCCATCGCACCGGTCACCATCGGAGCGAACGCGGCCATCGGCATGCAGGTCCTCATCATGACGAGCCACCACCCGATCGACGCCGAAGGCCGGTGGAGCGAGACGCCGACCGGCCGTCCGGTGGTCATCGAGGACCGCGTGTGGATCGGCGGCCGTGCGACGATCCTGCCCGGCGCGCACATCGAGCACGACGTGGTCGTCGCGGCCGGCGCGGTCGTCACCGGGCGCCTGCTGGCGCACGGCGTCTACGCCGGCGTGCCGGCGAAGCGCATCCGTGACCTGGCCGGGGCAGACCCGGCCACGGACCGCAGAGCGACCGCCTGACGGCCTGGAGGCGCGGGGCGGCGCCGCCACGGGCCTCCCGTCCGCCTTCCGCATGCGTCCCACCAGTGCCCCGCGCACTTCCGTGCACACCCGCCGTCTGCGACGATGGGCGCGCAGCGGGCGACGGCGCCCGCCCGTCGTGAGGAGTCCACCATGTCCGTGCGTCTCAACCCGTACCTCGGCTTCCGCTCGGGGGCCCGCGAAGCCCTCGACTTCTACCACTCGGTGTTCCACGGCGAGCTCACGATCGGCACCTTCGGCGAAGCCGGCATGAGCCAGGACCCCGCCGACGCCGACAAGGTCATGCACGGGCAGCTCGAGGGCGAGAACGGCCTGCTGCTGATGGCCTCGGACGCGCCGACGGGCATGGAGACGCCGTCGGAGAGCACGATCTCGTTGTCGCTCAGCGGCGACGACCACGAGGCCCTGACCCGCTACTGGAACGGGCTCGCCGAGGGCGCGTCGATCATCGAACCGCTCACGACGGCCCCGTGGGGCGACACCTTCGGGATGCTCACCGACCGGTTCCGGGTCACGTGGCTCGTGAACATCACCGGCGCGGCGAGCTGACGGAGACGGGGACCCCGCCGACGCTCGCGGCGATCGGCCACCGCGGCACCCAGCACCGGACACGGGCGGCGTATCGGCGGAAGTCCTCGCCGAAGCGGGCCTCGAGGTCGGCCTCCTCGAGCGGCCGGACCACGCAGTTCCACACGATCGACCCGGCGAGCGCGTAGACGACGACCATCCACGACCCGAGCAGCAGCCCGACGGCGACGCCCTGCGTGATGCCGGCGAGCGCCATCGGGTTGCGCACCGAGCGGTACGGTCCGGCGACGACCAACCGGTTCGCACTGGCGGACGGCAGCGGGGTGCCAGCGCCCTTGGTCGACATCGCCGCCGCCGACGCGATGCCGAGCGCGCTGGCGAGCGCGAGGACGACGAGCCCGACCACCAGCAGCGCGGTCACGACCGGTCCGGGCAGTGCGGGGTGCAGCCGCCAGCGGTGCTCGGCCGCGGCGATGGCCACGGGGAACACCCCGAGGAACAGCCCCCAGAAGACGACGATCTGCACGGTCGTCGCGACCACGTGCCGTGACGTCGCGGCACCCGGGTCGGCGGTGCGGAACCGCAGTGGACCGGACGTCAACCACTCGGTCGGTACCCGGCCGAGCAGGACGAGGGCGAGGGCCAGCACGGAGCCGACGGTCGCCGCGGTCATGACGACGACGCCCCAGCCGGCCTCGCCGGTGCCGGTCGCCCAGACGGCGAGTCCGGCGAGGACGAGCGCGGTCCACACGGTGGCGACGCTCGCCGAGACCCGCCCGACCATGCCCGCGGAGACCGCCGCGAGCGCCGAGGCCACGACGAAGAGCGGGACGTCGAGGGCGGCGACGACCACCGGGTCCAGTGAGCCGAGCGTGAGCGTCCGGACGGCGGGGACGGTCGCGACGGTGATCCACCACACCGCGCCGCCGAGGGCCTGCAGTGCGAAGTAGAGCCGGCCCCAGGACACGTCTGCACGCTAGCAGTGGGCGACCGCGGGGCGGGTCGGGGTCGGGCTCGGGGGCGCTTCGTGAGCAGAAATGGTCGGGTGCTGCAAGCGAACCCGACCATTCCTGCTCACGATGTGGCGCGGATCAGTCCTCGCGGTTGACCTGCCCGTCGGCGCGCGGCGCGCGGCGCGCGGTGCAGGTCAGGGCGTGACCATGCCGCCGTTCACGTTGAGCGTCTCGCCGACGACGTAGCTCGACTCGTCCGACGCCAGGAAGACGTAGGCCGGTGCGAGTTCGGCTGGCTGTCCGGCGCGGCCCATCGGCGACTCGCTGCTGCCGAACTCGGGCAGCGTCGACGGGTCGACGCCGCCGCTCGGCTGCAGGACCGTCCATGTCGGCCCGGGAGCGACGACGTTCACGCGGATGCCGCGCTCGACGAGCAGCTGGGACAGCCCCTTCGACAGGTTGTTGATCGCGCCCTTCGACGCCGCGTAGTCGAGGCGGTCGGGTGCCGGCTTGTACGCCTCCATGGACGCCGTCGTGGTGATCGTCGCACCGGGCTCCAGGTGCGGGAGCGCCGCCTTGACGAGGCGGAACAGCCCGAAGACGTTCACGTCGAAGGTCGCCTCGAACTGGTCGTCGGTGATGTCGAGCACGTCCGGCTGCCAGCGCTGCTTGCCGGCGACGCTCACCAGGGCGTCGAGTCCGCCGAGTCCGGCGACGGCCTGGTCGACGAGCTCCTGCGCGTACGCCTTGTCACGCAGGTCGCCGGGGATCGCCACGGCGGTGCGTCCGGCGGCACGGATCTG
Source organism: Curtobacterium sp. PhB128 (assembly GCF_004340725.1). Classification (NCBI taxonomy): domain Bacteria; kingdom Bacillati; phylum Actinomycetota; class Actinomycetes; order Micrococcales; family Microbacteriaceae; genus Curtobacterium; species Curtobacterium sp. PhB128. Next base: position 709,554 of record NZ_SLUR01000001.1, on the reverse strand, counting down.
CTCGAGCACGTGGTCGGCGTCGGACTGCTCCTCCGGCAGGTAGGCGATCGCGACGTCGGCGCCCTCGCGGGCGAACGCGATCGCGACGGCGCCGCCGATGCCGGAGTCGCCGCCGGTGATCAGGGCCTTGCGGCCGGCGAGCCGGCCGGTGCCCCGGTAGCTCGTCTCGCCCAGGTCGGGGACCGGGTCCATGGCGGACTGGAGGCCCGGCTCGTCCTGCGTCTGCGGCTCCGGCTTGACGTCGGGGTAGCGGGTGCGCGGGTCGCCGTGTTCGTACTGGTCGGTGGGCATGCGAGTTCCTTCCTGCTCGTGCCTCCACGGAACCCGTCCCGGCTGGACGGCGGCGGAGCGCCATCCGCCCTGCGCACCCGTCCAGGACGGCGGGGTTGCCTCGGGGCCATGAGTGACGACGACGACGACCAGCAGACCGAGCGCGACTTCGCCGACGCGGTGAACATGACCCCGTCGGAGCTCCGCGAGTGGCTCGACACCGACGAGTCGAAGCACGTCGGGCAGAAGCCCCCGGGCGGCGGTGAGTCGACCGGGCACGAGAGCGGGCGGCACGTCATCCGGATCCTCGAGAAGCACAAGGCGGACCGGACCGGCGACGACCACGCCCACATGCGGAAGGTCGTCGGCTACGTCGCCCGGCACTCGGAGCAGCGGCCGGACGGCGACGTGCACGACACCCCGTGGCGGTGGTCGTTGATGAACTGGGGCCACGACCCCGATAAGCACTGAGCCGCCGGCGGCTCGGAACGACGCCGGGCCGCCGCGCGTACCGTGACGCACCATGCCGAACCAACTCAAGAAGCCGGACATGTACGAGGAGCTCCGCAAGGAGGGCAACTCGAAGGAGAAGGCCGCGCGGATCAGCAACGCCGCAGCGGCCCGCGGCAAGGAGGCCGTCGGGAGGAAGGGCGGTGAGTCCGGCTCGTACGACGACTGGACCGTCGCGGACCTCCGGAAGCGGGCGAAGGAGCTCGGCCTGACCGGGTACTCGTCGAAGCGCAAGGCCGAGTTCGTCGAGGCGCTCCGGGATCACTGACCGAGGTCGGCGATCGCGTCGATGCCCTCGGCGATCTCCGCCGCGTGCGTGTGGTGCAGGTAGTGCCCGCCGTCGAGCAGGACGACCTGGCCGTCGGTGACCGACGCCGCCTGCTCACGGTGCAGGCGCTCCCACCCCGGCACCTCCGGGTCGTCGCCCACGACGAACAGGCGGACCGGCAGATCGGCGGGGAACGCGAGGCTGCGGGCGTGCCGGAAGTTCGCGCCGAGGTGCTCGTACTCGTCCAGGTACGTCGCGCGCATGCTGGTGCGGTGTGACAGCAGGGTCATCTGCTCCTTCTGCGCATCGGTGTAGGGCAACCCGGCGTACGCGTCGCCGGACACGGCAGTGAGCACACGGGCGAGCCCGGTGGCCTTCACGAAGCGGAACAGGCCCGACCCGACGGCCTCGTCGATGCCGGGCTGCGTCGGCACACTGCTGTCGATGCCGACGAACGCCTGCACCTCGTCCGGGTACGTGTTCGTGTACTCGAGCGCGTAGATCCCGGCGACCGAGTGCCCCGCGAGCACGTAGCGGTCGATGCCGAGCGTCGACAGCGCCTGGTGCACCTCGTCGACGATGTTCGCGCTGGTCCGGGGCCGGTCGGTGCCGTCGCTCAGGCCGTACCCGAGCGGCTCGACGACCACCACCCGGTGCGTGTCCTGCAGCCGGTCGACGAGCGGGGCGAAGTCGATCACGGGGGATGCCGTGCCGAAGCCGGGCAGCAGCACGACGGTCGATGCCCCGGACCCGGTGACGGCGACGTTGACCCGGCCGCCGGTGACGGGGACGAGTTCGCCGTACGGGCGGATGTCGTCACGTTCCGCCGCCGTCGCGATCGCGTCGTAGGTGGCCGTGCCGCCGAGCGTGAGGGCGCCGAGGCCGACGAGCCCGACGAGCGAGAAGCCGATGATCCGGAGCGGGCGACGGCGTCGGCGTGCAGGGCGGACCGGGGTGCTGGTGGGGGTGGCCGTGGGGTGGTGCGTGTCCATGCCTGCACGCTAGGTCGCGCCTGCGGGGCCGCACATCGGAGCACGGTACCGACGTGCCTCGCCCGCGTCGTACCGCGGGCTGACGTCGGGCGACCGCACGGCGGGTTCGGCATGGGGGAGAATGGCCGGGTGAACGAGACGGGCATGCCGCGCTTCCGACGGATCTGGTCGACCGTGCAGGTCGGCGTGCTGGCGATCGCCGTGGCGTTCTGCATCGTGATGCTCGTGATCGGGCAGGGGAAGCTCGACCGCGTCTACGCCGTCGCCGCGATCTTCTTCGGCCTGGCGCTCGTCGGGCACAGCACGTACCTCTGGCTCCTCGCCCGGAACGCCCGCACCGGCCGCTGAACCGAGGGGGCCGACGCTTCGTCTCCGGTCTCGGCTCGGCTCCGGCTACACGCCGAAGCGCAGCGCCAGCGGTACGAGCAGTCCGGCCACCCAGACGAGGACCATCACGAGCGCACCGATCGCGATGAACCGACGGCGACGACGCAGCTTCGGACTCCGCTCCTCGCCCCACATCTGTGCACGGACCAGCACCCGGTTCGCCTGCTCGACGACCTTGCGGACCTCGGGGTCGTCCAGCTCGAGGGCACCGGACCGGGCGTGTTCGGCGATGACCGTGGCTTCGTCGACGGTCAGGTCGTCCTTGCGCATGCTCCATCCTCGCACCGGGGCGAGGGGTACGGCCCGTCTGTGCGGGAACGGACCAGCAGGCGCGTACCAAGGACGCATGGGACATCGGTACCGCGGGAAGATCGTCGTCGTCACCGGAGCGTCGAGCGGCATCGGGAGGGCCGCGGCGCACGAGTTCGCCCGACAGGGTGCCACGCTCGTGCTCGCCGCACGCGGCCACGACTCCCTGGAGGCCGCCGCCGCCGAGTGCCGTGCACTCGGGGCCGATGCGGTCGCGATCCCGACGGACGTCGCCGACGAGCACCAGGTCGAGGACCTCATCGGCACGGTGACGAGTCGGCACGGGCGGATCGACGTCTTCGTCGGCAACGCGGCCCTGTTCGTCTACGGCCTGTTCGAGCAGACCCCCACCGAGGCGTTCAAGCGGGTCGTCGACACGAACCTCTACGGCCACCTCAACGCGATCACGCACCTGCTCCCGCACTGGAAGCAGCGCGGCACGGGCACCTACGTGCTCGTCGGCTCGATCCAGTCGCTGCTGTCGGCGCCCTACCAGTCGGCCTACGTCACGAGCAAGCACGCGGCGCTCGGCCTGGTCGACGTCCTCGGTGACGAGTTCGCGCACACCGGCATCCGCTTCACCACGCTGCTGCCGTCGACGATCGACACGCCGATCTACCAGAACGGCGCCAACTACACCGGCAAGAACTCGCACCCGCTCCCGCCGACGGTCTCGGTCGAGCGCGCGGGCCGTGCCGTCGTGACCGCCGCCACACACCCGAAGCGGTACCGCTACGTCGGCCGCATCCAGGCGTCGCTCGTCCCGCTGCAGTACGTGTTCCCGGGGCTGTTCCACAAGATCACGAAGCCGATGGTCGAGACCTTCGCGCTGCGCGGGAAGGGCGACCCGACCGACGGCAACCTCTACGCCCCGGCGGACGCCGGCAACGCCACGAACGGCGGCTGGGTCGCGAAGCGACGGCGTGTCACGCGTCCGCTCGTGTGGCTCGGGGGCGCTGCCGCGGTCGGCGCGATCGTCCTCGGCCGCGCACGGCGGTAGCCCCTGAGGCCTGCCGAAACCGGGCGTACCGCTACGAAACGGGCGTACCTGCCGTCATCTTCGTGGCAGGTACGCCCGTTCTCGCTTGCTACCGCAGCCGTTCTGGGAAGGAACGTGCGGCTCAGAAGAGCTTCGCGCTCGCGCGGCGTGCCCCCTCGCCGAGCGACTGGAGCTTCGCCGCGGCGATCTGCGGGTGGATGCGGCCGCCCAGGCCGCAGTCGGTGCCGGCGATGACGCGCTCGCGCCCGACGACCGAGGCGAACCGCTCGATGCGCTGCGCGACCAGGTCGGGGTGCTCGACGACGTTCGTGGCGTGGCCGACGACGCCGGGGACGATCACCTTGCCGTCGGGCAGCGTGACGTCCTGCCACACGGTCCACTCGTGTTCGTGGCGGGCGTTCGCGGCCTCGAACGAGTACGCGCCGGCATCGATGTCGAGCATCAGGTCGACGATGTGGCGGAGCTCGATGTCGGTGGTGTGCGGACCGTGCCACGAGCCCCAGCACAGGTGGAAGCGGACGCGGCTGGTGTCGAGCCCCTCGAGCGCGTGGTTGAGCGCCTCGACGCGGATGCGAGTGAAGGCGCGGTAGTCCTCGAGGCTCGGCTCCGGGTTGATCTGGTCCCAGTTCTCGGCGATCGAGGGGTCGTCGATCTGCAGCACGAGGCCCGCGTCGAGGATGATCCGGTACTCCTCGCGCAGCGCGTCGGCCCAGGCCCAGATGTGCTCTTCGTCGGTGGCGTAGTACTCGTTCGCGACCCGGGCGGCGGAGCCGGGGGAGAGCGCGGTGATGAAGCCGTTCTCGGCACCGGCGGCCTCGACCGCGTGCTTGAGGTTGTGGGCGTCGGTGCGTGCGGCCTCGTGCCCGGTGTAGGCGATCGGGCCGGTCGTGGTGGGGAAGGCGGTGGCGTTCTTGCCGGTACCGATGCCCGACGCCGGGTCGGTGTAAGCCTCGCGGAAGATCGTCCAGTCGCGACGGTCCGGGAAGCTGGTCAGCTGCACGTTGCCCGGGCTCGAGCGGACCGGCTCCTGCGTGAAGATGTCGGCGTCCGTGAGCGAGAGTCCGCTGACGCGCTGGAACGAGTAGCCCCACCACGCGCCGTAGTCGACGCTGTTCGACATCGCCTTGCCGAACTCGCCGTCACCCGGCTGCGTGATGCCGAGGGCGGTCTGGCGGGCGACGACGTCGTCGACGGCCGCGCTCGTCATCGCGCGGACCTCGTCGGTGGTCTCGAGCGTGAAGCCGTCGGCGCCCACGGGGCGGGCGGCGTTCGCGGCGATGAGCTCCGGCGTGCGCGGGAGCGACCCGGCGGTGGTGGCCTGGAGGTGGTCGCTGTTCTCGAAGGGCATCGGCCCAATGTGCCACGGGCCGCCTGCGAGCCGGGCTCCGTTACGCGGCACGACGCGAGCCGGGGACAATGGGACCCCTATGCCCAGCGCACGCCCGACCTCCCGCATCCCGCTCAACACCCTCGCCGCACCGTTCGGCCTGGCCGGCTTCGCGGAGACCTGGTCGTACGCGGCGCCCGTCCTCGGAGTGCCGGCCGTCGTCCCGCAGGTGTTCTGGGTGGTCGCGGCGGTGGCGTGGTCGTGGCTGCTCGGCGCGCACGTCCTGCGGGGCGTCCGGGTCGACGAACGCCTGGTCGACCAGCTCCGTCACCCCGCGCAGGGCCCGATCGCCGCCCTGGTCCCCGCGACGGCGATGCTCCTCGGCGTCGACCTCGCGCGGTTCTGGGAGATCGGGGGGCAGGTCCTCGTGGTGCTCGCGGTGGCGGTCGCTGCCGGGTTCGCGGCGTGGTTGCTGAGCACGTGGTTCGAGGGGCGCCTGACCCTGGAGGCCGTGCACGGCGGCTACCTGCTGCCGACGGTCGCCGCGGCCCTCGTCGCCGCCGTCGCCACGCACGAGGTCGGTGTGGGCTGGCTGTCCTGGGCGTGCTTCGGCGTCGGCGTGTTCTTCTGGGGCGTGATGACCGGGCTGCTCCTCATCCGGCTGTCGTTCCGCCCTGCACTGCCTGACCCGCTCGTCCCCACGATGGCGATCCTCGTGGCTCCGCCCGCGGTGGCGACGGTGTCCCTGTTCGCGCTCACGGACGACGCCCGAACCCTGCCCGTGCAGGCCATCGCGGGCCTCGGGGTCCTCATGCTCCTCGTGCAGCTCGCCCTGCTGCCCCGGTACGTCCGGCTCGGGTTCTCGCTCGGGTTCTGGTCGTTCGTGTTCCCGGCTGCGGCGGTCGCGACGGCGGCGATCGAGTGGTTCCGGGTGCTCGACCTTCCGGTGGCGTGGGTGCCCACGACCGTGCTGCTCGTGCTGCTCACCCTGCTCGTCGTCGTGGTCGGGGTGCGGTCGCTGAGCCTGGCCGCGCGGCACTTGCTCGGGCAGGCCGAGTCGGTGTTGCACGCCGCCGACGACGAGGACGCGGCACCCGCGACGCACTGACGGTGGCGCGGTGCGTCAGCACCCGTTCTGCGACGAACCACGCGTCGAACGACTCGTGGTTCGTCGCAAAACGGGTGCGCGATCCGCGCGGGTCAGGCGCTGACGGTCTCGTCCGCCGTCAGCACCGGGGCGATCGTCCCCGTCCGGGCGCCCTCGTACGCCGCCAGGATCATGCCGAGCACCGCGATGCCCTCGCGCTCCGTGTGGATCGGCCGCGTACCGTCGCGCAGGCACGCCCCGAACGCGCCGATCTCGGCCGCGAAGGTGTCGACCTCGTCGAAGGTGACCGACTCGCTCGTGCCGTCGCGCAGGTCCCACCGCAGCGTCGTGCCGTCGCTCGTCAGGGCGCCGTGTTCGCCGACGACGCTGAACCGCTCGGTGCCGGCGGCCGGGTCGTACGCCCAGCTCGTCACGAGCTGGCCCACGGCGCCGTTGTCGAAGCGGAACAGGGCCTGCGCCGAGTCCTCGCCCTCCATGAACGCCAGCCGGTGCGTGGACAGCATCGCGGTGGCCTGCACGGGGACGCCACCGGCCAGGTGCATGAGCAGGTAGCTCGGGTGGTACCCCGTGTCGATGAGCTCACCGCCGCCGCTCGTCGACGCGTGGGCACGCCAGCCCATGTTCGACGGGTCGAACTCGTTGCGGAACGAGTCGGTGGTGCGGACCTCGTAGACGGTTCCGAGCGCCCCGCCGTCGATGAGTTCCTTGGCCTTGGCGACCGCGGGCATGAACAGCTGGTTGTGCGCGCACATCAGGGTGATGCCGGACTCGGACACCGCGCGCTGCACGTCGGCGGCCTCGTCGGGGCTCAGGCACAGCGGCTTCTCGCACAGCACGTGCTTGCCCGCCTTCGCCGCCGCGACGATCGCGTCGCGGTGCAGGTGGTGCGGCAGGCAGATGTCGACGGCGTCGATGTCCGCCTGCTCGAGCATGGCGAGGTAGTCGGTGAAGAACGGGACGCCGAGCTCCGCCCCGCGTTCCTCGGCCGTGGCCGCGAACGCGTCGGCGACCGCGGCGATGCGGATCGTGTCTGGGTGCTCGGCGTAGCCGGCGATGTGCGCGGACGCGATGCCGCCCCCGCCGATGAGGCCGACGCGGATGATGTCGCTGGACATGGTGACTCCTGTGGTTGGTTCGAGGTGCTGGACTGCTGGGACGGTCAGGCGGGTGCGCCGACGAGGGCGTCACTGGTCGCGGGCTGACCCGCGGCGTCGTTCGCGGCGACCACCAGGCGGGTGAGCTCGACGGCGCGGGCCAGGTTGTCGTCGGCACGCGTGTCGGCGGCGATGTGGTCCACCCACTGACCGAAGGCGTCCTGGGCGTCGGCGGGGACGTCGAGGGTGACCGGCTCGTCGCCGTAGGCCGGTCCGCCGGCGGTGAGCCGGGCCTCCTGGTCGGAGTACGCGAGCCAGCCCCGGGTGCCGGCCACGTCGATCGTGAACGGTGTGCCCGCGACGAAGCCGGCCTCGATGACGCCGATCGCCTGCGAGGCGTAGCCGACGGTGACCACGGCGTGGTCCTCGACCGCGCGGCCGGTGTAGGAGCGGTAGACGGCCTCGACGGTGTCGGGGCGGGCGCCGAGGAACAGCTGCGTCAGGTAGACGGGGTGGCAGCCGAGGTCGGTGAGGGCGCCGCCGATCGCCGTCGCCGGGTCGAAGAAGCGCTCCGGCAGCCACGGTGCGACGGCACCGTCGTGCGAGAGTCGGACACGGGAGTACGTGACGTCGCCGAGGCGGCCCGCGTCGAGCTCGCGCCGGATCGCGGCCGTGTAGCCGTGGTAGAGCCGCGGGAGCGAGACCACGAGCGTGACCCCGGCCGCGTCGCAGGCGGCGATGACCGCGTCGCACTCCTCGACGGTGGGGGCGAGGAGCTTCTCGGTGAAGACGTGCTTGCCGGCCGCTGCCGCGCGCTCGATCACGTCGCGGTGGACGTCGGTCGAGGTCGTGATGGTGACGGCGTCGACGTCGGTGCGGGCGAGCAACGCATCGAGGTCGTCGGTGTACTCGACACCGAACCGTTCGGCGCCGGCTCGGCCGCGCTCGGTGTCGTCGTCCCAGACGGCCACGAGCTCGGTGCCGGGGTGGTCGACGGTCTGCTGCGCGTAGTCGCCGGCGTGGACGTGCCAGAAGCCGAGGACGGCGACGCGCAAGGGGGTGGAGGGCATGTGTGTTCCTTTCGTGGTGGGTGACCAGAGCGTTCCTGCTCAGATCCGGACCTTGTCGTAGTCCTTCGGCAACTTGAACGGCGAGTAGGTCTGCATCATCGGGTCGACGCGGTTCTGCGCCCGCTCGACGGCTTCCTGCGGACTCGCGGTGCCGAGCAGGACGCTCGACCGCGCGTCGGCGAGGGAGTCCCACCACGCGCCGCCGACGGGCAGCGGTGGGCGGCAGGTCGACGCGCCGATCGACTCGGTGAAGAAGCGGATCGACTTCGCGGAGCCCTTCGGGTCCTTGAGCGCCGCGATGTTCGACGGCACGCTCGTGGCCGGCACCATGTAGGTCTCCTGGCCCTGCTTGCTCGTGAAGTACTTCATGAGCTCCCACACGGCCTTGTTCTTCTTCGAGCCCTTCGGCAAGCACAGCGCGAAGCCACCGGACCACGTGTACTTGTCGCCGCCGTCCTGCTGTGTCGGCAGGTACGCGGTGCCCCAGTCGAGGTCCTTCGGGCCGTAGTTGTCGAAGGTCTGGATGGTGGAGGGGACGCTGACCATGAACGCCATCCGGTCCGCCATGAACGCGGTCTGTCCCGGCGGGTGCCCGGTCGGCTCGTAGGTCGCGATGAAGGTGTCGGCGTCCTTGTAGCCGTACCGCTTCGCCCAGTCCTCGTAGAACTCGAAGATGCTGCGGACGCTCTTCGAGTCCATCGTCATCTTCGAGTCCTGCTGGTCGAAGTACGACGCACCGAGGCCGAGCCCCCACGTGAACGGCCAGCCTTCGCCGTACCAGGGGAGCAGTCCCATGTGGGTGTAGTTGCCACCGGACTTCTTCGTGATGCGTTCGCTGACGTCCCACATCCGGTCCATGCTCACCGGGCCGTTGTGCTCCCAGTCGAACTCGTCCGGGTCGATCCCGGCGCCGGTGAGCATCTTCCGGTTCACGAACATGCCGCGGGCGTCGGTGTCGTGGGGGAGGCCGTAGGTCTTGCCCTGGTAGCTGACCTCGCCGATCGTGAACCCGAGCCACTGCGCCAGGAACTCGTCCTTCGGCTGGTCCTCGAACTCCTCGATCATGTCGTCGATCGGTTCGATGAGCCCGATCGCCGCGTACTGCGCCGCACTGAACCGGTCGAGGAGCCACAGGTCGGGGGCGGTGCCGCCGCGCACGGCCGTGATGATGCTCGTGGCGTCGCCGGTGCCCTGCGACGGGACGACGTTCACCTTGACGTCCACCTCGGGGTGGAGCTTGTTGAAGTCCTTGATCACCTTCGTCTGGAACGGCACGAACGTGCCGGTGACACCCCAGATCGTGACCTGGTTCGGGTTGCTCCGACCGCTCGAGCCGGAGGCGCACGATGCGGCGAGGAGCGCGAGCGCCCCCGCACCGCCGGTCGCGGCCGCACCGCGCAGGAACGTTCGTCGGTCGAATGCGCTGCTCACTTGAAGCTCCCGATCTGGACGCCCTTGATGAACGTCCGCTGGAACACGAAGAACAGGACCACGAGCGGCAGGATGATGAGCACCGATGCCGCCATCAGCTGGTTGAACTGGAAGTCCTGCGAGTTGTTGAGGCGGAAGATCTGCAGGCCGATGGACAGCGTCTGCACGTTCTCGTCCTGCAGGTAGATGAGCGGCCCGAGGAAGTCGTTCCAGGCACCCACCGCCGCGAAGATCCCGACCGTGACGAGCGCCGCCTTGGCCTGCGGGAAGACGATCCGCCAGAGGATGCCCCACTCGGAGGCGCCGTCCATCCGCGCTGCGTTGAGCAGGTCCTTCGGGATCTGCAGCAGGAACTGCCGGAGCAGGAACACGTAGAACGCGGACCCGAACAGACTCGGCACGATCAGGGGCAGGAAGGTGTTGATCCAGCCGAGTCGGGCGTACAGGTCGAACATCGGGATGAGCGTGACGGGGAACGGGATGAACAGCGTGGCGAGCACGACGTAGAACACCTTGTCGCGGCCGCGCCACTCGAGGCACGAGAACCCGTACGCGATCACGAGGTTCGAGACCATCGAGAAGAGCGTCACGCAGACCGTGATGATGAGCGTGTTCCGGAAGAACGTGAAGAACGGCATCGCGTCGATCGCCTTGCCGAAGTTCGACCAGTCGAGCCACTGCGGGAACCAGGTGGGCGGGAAGGCGCCGAGTTCGGAGTTGCCCTTCAGCGCCGAGATGACCATCCAGTAGATGGGGATGAGGAACAGCAGGCTCATCGCGATGAGGAGCACGCGGGCGAGGACGGACGACCACGGTGAGCGGATCGAGCCGTCGGCGTTCCGGGAGCGGTCGTCGGCACCCTTGCGACCGCGGGGCCGGACGGACTCGATCGACGAGGTGACGGTGTCGCGGTCCGGGTGTCGTTCAGTGCGCAGTGTCATCGGTCACTCCCCGGTCACGTCGTAGTTGACGAAGCGCTTGGACAGCCAGTACACGAGCCCGGACAGGATCATGCCGGCCAGGAACAGCAGCACGGCCATGGCGCTGGCGAACCCGAGCTGCGCGTAGCTGAACGCGTTCTTGTAGAGGTAGAGCATGTAGAACAAGGTCCCGTTGTCCGGGCTGCCGAGTCCTCCGGTGCCGGACGAGATCACGTACGCCTCGGTGAAGACCTGCAGGCCGTTGCTGATGCCGGTGATCAGGTTGAACAGGATCACGGGGGAGAGCAGCGGCAGCGTCAGCGCGAAGAACTGCCGGATCGGTCCGGCCCCGTCCACGCGAGCGGCTTCGTACAGGGTCTTCGGGATCCCGCGCAGCCCGGCGAGGAAGATCAGCGCCGCGTTGCCGGCCCCCATCTGCGCGAGTGCGACGATGACGAGCTTCGCCGTGGTCGGGTCGCCGAGCAGGTTCGTCGCCGGGATGCCGACGAGCTTCATGACCTGGTTGACGAGGCCGGTCTGCGGGTTGACGAGCACCACGAAGATGAACGCCAGCGCGAAGGTCGGGATGAGCGACGGGATGTAGAGGGCCGTCCGGTACCAGCCGATCTCGCGGACGTCCTGGTTCATCGCGATGGCGATCACGATGGCGATGACGATCCCGACGGGCACCGCGATGACGGCGTAGAACAGGGTGTTGCCGACCGCGGTGTGCACGAGCGGGTCGATGAACGCGGCGACGTAGTTGGCGAACCCGACCCAGGTGATGTCGGCCATGCCCGAGTACCGGGTCAGGCTGATCGCGAACGAGTAGATCAGGGGGTAGGCGATGAACACCAGCACGCCGAGGATCCACGGCGAGATGAACGCGATGCCGACGCGCAGCCGGCGCTTCTCGGCCGGGGTCCACGGATGCTTCTCGCGTGGTCGTCGACGGACCGCGACGTCACCGCCCGTGCGCGTCCGTGGTGGTGCAGTGGTTCCGGATCGTGCGGTCGTCGTCACGAGCGTCCCTTCCGACCCCGTGCCACGCCGGTGTGGCACGGGCGAATCCGTCGTCGGACGGGCGAACCGATCGCACCGTCGCGGTTTCAATCCAATTGATTGACAAATTCGTATGACCAGAGATGCTAGGGACCATGTCCGAGCCGCGTCAACCCCTTCCTGACACCGTGGTGCAGGGCAGAACGGGCGGCACGAACCTCGTGCGCGTCGGGGTCCAGAACCGTGCGCTGGTGCTCGATCTCGTCCGTCGCCGGGGACCGTTCGCCCGCGCCGAGCTGATGCGTGCGACCGGGCTCAGCGCGCAGACGGTGTCGAACATCGCGGCCGGACTCGTGGCAGCGGGACTCGTGCGCGAAGCACCGGGCGGCGGACGACGACTCGAGGTCGTCGCGGGGTCGCGGTCGGCGATCGGGGTCCACCTCGACCCGGCGCACCTCGTCGTCGTGCGCACCGACCTGACCGGCGCCGTGCTGGCCGTCGAGCACGTCGACCTGGACGCGACGGACGACCCGGCGCGGACGCTCGACACGATGGCGGCGGCGGTGCACCGGGTCCGCGGCGACGGCAGTCGGGCCCGCTCGCGCACGGGCGTGCCCGCCCCTGCCGGCATCGGCCTCGCCGTCCCCGGCTCGATCGACCCCGACGGCGTCCGGATGGGCACCCCCGCGCAGTTGCCCGCCTGGTGGTCGCTGCCGGTCACCGACGAGCTCGCCGCCCGGACGGGTCTGCCCGTGCGGCTCGAGAAGGACGGCGTCGCGAGCGCCCTCGGCGAGGTCTGGTCCGATGCCGGTGCCGACGACCTGGTCTCCGTGTTCCTCGGCCACGGCATCAGCGCCGCGACGGTCGCCGCTGGCGAGGTGGTCCGCGGCGCGACCGGCAACGCCGGCGAGTTCGGTGGCATGCCCGTCGAGGCGCACGGCCGCTGGACCGAGGTCTGGGAAGCCTGCCAGCCCCTGCAGCAGGTCCGGCGCGGGATCGATGCCGGGCTGCTCCCCAGGGGCATCCCGCTCGACCGCGCCAGCGACGTCCGGCACGCGTTCGAGCGGCTCTGCGCGACGCCGTCCGCGGCGCCGCTCGTCGCCGAGGCCGGCGCCGCCCTCGGATCCGCGCTCGCCCACGTCGTCGAGCTGCTCGACGTGCCACGCGTCGTGATCGGTGGCAGCGCGGCCCTCGCCGGCGGCGACGTCTTCATCGCGGCCGTCCGCGAGCGGCTCGCGGTCCGCCTGCCGAACGGACCGTTCCCGACGGTCGCGGCGACCGCCTTCGGCGAGGCCTCGGTGGCCCGTGGCGCCGCCTGCGCGGTGCTGCAGGCCGACCTCGCCGTGCCTGCCCCCGTCGGCCGCGGCGCCGGCGTCGCTACGGGGCGTCGACCGGGAGGCCCGGTGCACGTCCGCAGCATCGCCCACCCCTGGTGAGCGGGAGGGTCCAGGGCGTCGGGTCGGCCGTGCGCGTGACGTCGCGCGACGGGGACGTCGCGTTCGCGGCCCGGGCGTCGTAGCGTCGGGGGCATGAGCACGACGACGCCGACCGCACCCGACTCCGCCACCGCGTGGGCGGCCTGGCACGACGCCCACGAACGAGCCCGGGCGAGCGAGCACGGCTTCCTCGCCATCACGAGCATCCGGTGGCTGACGAGCACGCCCGAGCGGTTCGACGACGCTCCGGGCACGTGGTCGACGGGCGAGGACGGACCCGTCGTCGAGCTCGCGGACGGCGAGACCATCACGGTCGACGGGCAGCAGGTCACCGGTACCCACCGCTTCGGACCACTGCCCGAGCGCTCGAGCACGAACGTCGTGTGGCAAGACGGCGACGAGATCGTCGTGATCGAGGTCGCCCGTCGTGGCGGCAGTGACGTCATCCGGCCCCGGCACCCGGGCAACCCGACCCGGACCGAGTACCCCGGCACCCCGACGTACGAGCCGTCGGACCGGTTCGTCGTCGACGCGCACTTCGAACCGTTCGACGAACCGCGCGAGGTCACCGTCGGCTCGGTCGTCGACGGGCTGCAGCACGTGTACGCAGCGCCGGGCGTCCTCACCTTCGACCTCGACGGGCCGCGGTCGCTCCTCGCGTTCAACGGGCACGGCGACGGTCTGCACGTCCTGTTCACCGACCGCACCAGTGGCGTCACGACCTACGCCGCGAACCGGAGCCTGGACATCGCCGCCCCGGATGCCGCCGGCGCGACCCGGATCGACTTCAACCGCGCGACGAACCTGCCGTGCGCGTACACCGCGCACGCCACGTGCCCGCTGCCGCCGGCCGAGAACCGGCTCGACGTCGCGGTCGAGGCGGGGGAGCGGCTGCCCGCCTGACCGGTGTCGCTGGGGCCGCGCACTCCCGGCCCGGTCGACGCCGAACGACGAGGTCGATGTCGTACGACGTCGAGGACGTCGTTCGTTGCGCGCGCGGGTCGTTGCAGCCGCGCGGGAGCGACAGGGCCGATGTCGTGCGACGTCCACGGTGTCGTTCGGCGTCGGCGGTCGGCGTGCGCGTCAGCGTGAGGGCACGCGCTGCCAGGTGGTCGTCGCCCGCCACGCCCGCGCATCGAACGCGAACACGCTGCCCATGCCGGGTTGGTCGAGCGTGCGTGACACCGGCGCTCCCGTCAGGGCGGCGAGGAGCAGCGCCCCGACCGCACCGTGCGACACGATGGTCGCGTCGCCCGCCGCAGTGAGCCGCCGGACCGCTCCGACGATGCGGGCCTGGGCGTCGACGGCCCGCTCCCATCCGCGGACCGATCGGGTCGGTTCTGCGAAGAACCGGTCGACGACACCGTCGAACTCGGCCGGCGGCAGGTAGCCCGTCGCGCTGCGGTCGATCTCGCCGAGCAGGGGATCCTGCGCGGGCACGAGCCCGACCGCGGCCCCGAGCAGCTCGGCGGTCTCGACGGCCTTGCGTTCCGTGCTCGACACGAGTGTCCGGACGCCCGGCTCCCAGGCCAGCGGACCCGACCGCGCTGCGCGTGCGCGTCCCGCTGCGGAGAGCCCCCACGACTCGATCGGCTCGGCGGGTTCCACGACGACCTCGGCGTGGCTCAGGAAGTACGAGACCATCCGGCGATCCTGGCACGGACCGGGGTGGTGCGCGCGTCGGGGGCCAGCCGTAGGGTGAGCGCGTGGAGTTCCCGGGGGAGGCGGCCGGCGCGCGTGACGCGTCGACCTCGCCGGGGTCACCCCGGGGCACGCAGGACCAGCAGGACGACACGCCCCGAGCAGGCGAGCGCGCTCCGCGCGCGACGCTGCACGGAGGCACCGACAGGTCCTCCGGGAACCCCACGCCCCTCTCCGTCGTCACCGCGGCGCTGGCCGATGCGTTCCTGACGGCCGAGCGGTGGGCGGCGGACGAGCTGGCGGCCGCCGGGTACGTGGTCGTCGGCGTCGAGCGCGCGTACGTCGGGCTCGCGGTCGCGGCTGCGCTCGAGGCGTACCCCCGGCCACCGGTGGACGCTCCGCGCCAGCTCGCCGCCGTGCTCGCCGTCGCACCCCGGCTCGTGGCGCTGCACCGGTCGCGCGAAGACCGCCGGCCGGTCCGTGTGCTCGTGCGCCGGGCCACCGCGGTGCGTGCCCGTCCGGAGACCGCGAGTCCGTTGCTCGTCGACACCCTGCCCGAGCTCGCCCGGGCACTCGACCTCACCGTCGGCCGGTTGCTCTGGCTCGCCGACACCCGCGCGTGGAACCGTCGCTCCGGGCCCTCGAGCCCGCTCCACCACTACCGACACGAGTGGATCACCCGACCCGGTCGAGCACCGCGCCTGCTCGAGAAGCCGATGGACATGCTCCGCCGCACGCAACGGACGATCCTCGACGAACTCCTGACGATGCTGCCCGTGCACGACGCCGCGCACGGGTTCGTGGCCGGCCGGAGCGTCGTCACGGGAGCGGCCGTGCACACCGGCCAGCAGGTCGTGGTCACCGCCGACCTCACGACGTTCTTCGCGAGCGTCAGCGCCCCGACGGTCTACGGCGTCTTCCGGGCCGCTGGGTTCGCTGAACCGCTCGCGCACGTGCTGACCGGGCTGTGCACCCACCGGGTTCCGGTGCACGTGCTCAGCGCGATGCCCGCCGGTGGCTCGCCGGAGGAGCGCCACGCGCTCCGCCAGGCGCTGGCGACGGCGCACCTGCCCCAGGGGGCACCGACGTCGCCCGCGCTGGCGAACACCTCGCTCCGGCACCTCGACGCCCGGCTGGTCGGGTGGGCCGGCGCCGTCGACGCGGTGTACACCCGCTACGCCGACGACCTGACGTTCAGCGGGGGAGACCAGCTGGCCGCGCGACCGGACGCGTTCCTGCGGGGCGTCGACCGGATCGTGACCGAGCAAGGGCACCGCCTCAACCCGTCGAAGACCCGGGTGCGGCGCCGCGGGGTCCGGCAGTCGGTCACGGGCGTCGTCGTCAACGAGCGGACCTCACCAGGGCGCCGCGAGGTCGACCGGCTGCACGCCGTCCTGCACAACGCCGCGGTGCACGGGCCGGCCTCGCAGAACCGTGCGGGACACCCGGAGTTCCGGGCGCACCTGCTCGGGCGCATCGGGTGGGTCGAGCAGGTCAACCCGGGCTGGGCCCGACGGCTCCGCGAGGAGTTCGCGCGCATCGTGTGGTGAGGCCGTCCGCGCACCGTGTGACGTCCGGTTGCGCTCGGTTGCCCCGCGTTGCGTCGCCCTGCCGCTCGCCGCGCGCACCTGGGTAGCGTGCCGCCATGTGTCCGAGTGAGCTCCCGGCCGACGACCGCTACGACGCGCTGATCGCGCCGCTCCGGCCCGTCATCGAGCGGATCGGTCTCGACGCCCGCCAACGGGAACGCGAGGAGCGTCTCGCCACGGAACAGCTCGGCTGGCTCGTCGACGCCGGCTTCGCACGGTGGCGGACGCCGGTCGCGTGGGGCGGGGTCGGTGCCCGTCTGTCCGACGTCTTCCGGGCGATCGCCGAGATCGCCGAGGTCGACCCGAACCTGGCACACGTGTGGCGGAACCACTTCTCGTTCGTCGAGGACCGCGTGCACGCCGAGGGCACCGCGTTCGACCGTGCGATCGTCACGCGGCTCGGCGACGGCGAGTTCGTCGGCGGCGGGTGGAGCGAGTCGCCGAACACGACCGGGGTCGACCTCACCACGCGGATCGTCCGCGACCCGGACGGGTCCTGGCGGTTGACCGGTCGGAAGTTCTACTCGACGGGCAGCGTGTACGCCCGGTGGATCACGGTGCTGGCGGTCGACGACACCGGCGCGAAGTCCGTCGCGCTCGTCGACGCTTCCGACCCCGGTGTGCTGATCGGCGACGACTGGGACGGCTTCGGCCAGCGGATCACCGGCAGCGGGAGCGTGACCTACACCGACGTGCCGGTGCCCGACGAGCGGGTGCTGCCGTACGCGACCCGGTACCCGTACCAGGAGCAGTACTACCAGACCGTGATGCACGCGATCCTGGTCGGTATCGGCCGCGCTGCCCTGCGCGAGGGCGTCGAGGCGCTGCGGTCCCGGGCGCGCGGACACCACAACGGCACCGCGGCGGATCCGACCCACGATCCGGAGCTGTTGAGCGTGATCGGCACCGTCGACGCCCGGGTGCACGCCGCCGACGCCGCGTTCGCCGCGAGCCTCGGCCCGGTGGACGCGGCTGTCGACCGGCACACCGCCCTGCGTGCGGCCGGTGCGGACGCGTCGACGGACCCGGCGCTGCGTGCGGCGCTCGAGCGCAGCTGGGTCGCGGTGGCGCGCGCGCAGACCATCGTCACCGACGCGGTGCTCGACGCGACGACGCTGGTGTTCGACGCGCTCGGGTCCTCGGGGACGTTCCGCTCGCTCGGCCTCGACCGGCACTGGCGGAACGCCCGCACCCTGGCGTCGCACAACCCGCGCGTGCACAAGCGCCGCATCGTCGCCGACCTGCTCGTCAACGGCGCGAGTCCGCTGGACCGCTGACGGCAGGCCGCTGAGCGCTCCGCCGTAACGGACCGTCACGGGGCGCAACCCGCCGACACCTGCGTGCAGCGTGCCGAGGTGAGCACCTACGGTCGGTGCACCGGCTCGCCACGGACGCTGGGGAGGTGACCGTGGCGGGCCGTTCTGCGCACCTCGAACGGGAGGACCACCGTGACCACCGCGCCCAGCGCCCCCGCACCACTCGTCGTCGCCGTCCCGGACACGGACCTCGCCGCGGCGGCCGCCACACCCGGCGGCATCGCCCGACTCGCGGTCCGCATCGTCGGTTCCGGAGCCGCCGTCGTGGCGATCGGCACCGACCGCCTCGACGCGGCGACGAGCACCGGCCACCGGCTGGACCCGACGACCGCGGCGCTCACCCTCGGCCGTGCCCTGCCGGAGCACGGGTTCCTCGTCGCCGTGGCACCGACCCGCGAGCACCCGTACAACGTCGCCCGTCGGGTGCTCTCGCTCGACCACGTCCTGGACGGCCGGGTGGGCATCGTCGTCGGCGCCCGGGACCACGGCGCACCGAGCACCGGAGCCCCGAGCACCGGAGCCCCGAGCACCGGCGCACCGCACGACCCTGCCGAGTTCGCCCGGGTGCTCCGCGGGCTGTGGCGCACCTGGCCGCTCGACAGCATCGTCGGGGACCGCACGTCGGGGGTCTTCGCGCACACCGACCGGATCCGACCGCTCGACCACGACGGCGGGCCGGACGGCTACCGCGTCCGGGGACCGCTCACGACGCCGTCGAGCCGGCAGGGCGAACCCGTCCTCGCGGTCTGGCACGACGTCGACGTGCCCGGGGCGGACCTCGTGCTCGGGGGCGCGGCGCACCCGCTCGCACCGCTGCCGGGGGCGACGGACGGGGCGGAGTCGCACCGGGCCTCCCGGTCGACCGTGACGCGACCTCCACGACCGACGCGACCGACACGACCGACACGACCGACACGTCCGACGCTCCGCGCCCTGCTCGGGCTGGCCGTGCCGGACGCCGCGGCGGTGACCGCGTGACGGGCGCAAGCGGCGACGCCGGCCTGATCCTCGGCGTGAACCTGCAGGGGTTCGGGCAGCGTCCGGCGGCCTGGCGCACCCAGGACGTCGACCCGACCGACCTGCTCACGGCGGCGTTCTGGGGCGACCTCGGGCGCACCGCCGAACGCGGCCTGCTCGACATGGTCTTCTTCGCCGACCACCCGGCGTTCGGCGACCCGAACGTCCGCGCCTACGGACTGCTCGAGCCGTTCGTGGCGCTCGGGGCGATCGCCGACGCGACGAGCCACCTCGGGTTGGTCGGCACCGCATCGACGACGTACAACGACCCGTTCGACGTCGCCGAGCGGCTGCTGTCGCTGGACACGGTGTCCGGCGGGCGCGTCGCCTGGAACGCCGTCACCACCTACGACCGCTCGGTCTCCGCCAACTTCGGTGTCGCGACGAACCCCGACCGGCCCGAGCGGTACGCCCGCGCGGGGGAGTTCGTCGACCTGGTGACGGCGCTCTGGCGGTCCGCTGCGACGGGGAAGCCGGTCCTGCACCACGGCGAGTTCCTCGACCTCGAGGGCGTGCTCCGGGTCCCACCGTCGGCGCAGGGGCACCCGGTCGTGTTCCAGGCCGGGGGATCGCCGCACGGTCGTGACCTGGCGGCGCGGGTCGCCGAGGGCGTCTTCGCCGTCGAGTTGACGCCGGAACCGGCCCGCGAGCACCGACGCGCCGTCAAGGTCGCTGCCGAGACGTACGGCCGGAGCGCAGCCGACGTCGCCGTCGTGCCCGGACTGTCGCTCGTGCTCGGCAGCACCGAGGCCGAGGCGCAGCGCCGGTTCGACGAGCTCGAGGCCCTCGCGCCGGACGGCTACTCGCTCCGGGCGCTCGGGACGCACCTCGACGCCGACCTGTCGGGGCTCGACCCGGACGCGCCGATCCCGTCGGTGATCCTGGACCGCGAGGTTGACCCGGTCACCTACGGGCCCTCGCTCGGCTACCACGAGACGGTCGTGCGGTGGGTGCGGGCCAACAACACCTCGTTGCGGGACGTGCTGCGGGGCTTCGGCGGGTACGGCGCCCGGATCGTGGTCGGGACGCCCGAACAGGCCGCCGACACCATCGAGGACTGGTACCGCACCGGTGCCGCCGACGGCTTCAACCTGATGATCGACGAGTTCCCGCGGGGCCTCGAGACCGTCGTGGACGAACTCGTGCCGATCCTGCAGCGCCGCGGGGTGTTCCACCGGTCGTACGAGGACGTGACGTTGCGCGGGCGGTTCGCGGCGCGCGCCCGGGGGCTCTGACGCCGCACGGTGCGCGGTCCGCGGTACGGCCGCGCTGCCGCACGGTGCGAGGTTGTTCACCCCGTGCGGGCTTGCAGCCCCGCACCAGGTGATCAACCTCGCACCGCCGGCCGACCCCGCCGCCGCCGGCCGACCGCCGCCGCCGCCGCGCGGCCGCGCCCGCGCCCCGCGTGACGCCGTGTGACGGCCGGCCGGCGGCACCGTGTCACACGACGACACCGCCGGTCACGGTCCGCAACACCCGTCGCCTCGGGGCCCCGACCGCCCTAGCGTCGCCGACATGACCGACTACCTCGACCGCGAACAGGACAAGACCTTCACGAAGGTCTACAAGCAGCAGACCCCGGACATCCTCAAGGCCTTCGTCCAGTTCGACGAGTCGGTGTTCCAGGCCGAGGGCCGCGCGATCCCGCTGAAGTACCGCGAGCTCATCGCCCTCGCCGTCGGCATCACCACGCAGTGCGTCTACTGCATCGACGGCCACAGCCAGCGCGCCGTGACGGCCGGTGCGACCGAGGCCGAACTCGCCGAGGCCGCCTGGGTCGCCACCGCGATCCGCGCCGGCGGCGGGTTCGCGCACGGCCGACTCGGCTTCAAGTTCGGCGCCGACGCGACCCCGGCCGCCGCCGACCACGCCGCGCACACCCACTAGGAGGACTGCCATGCCCGACCGCATCACCCTCGTCACCGCGCTGCAGGGCGCCGGCTGGCACCCCGCCGCCTGGCGCGTCGCCGGCCCGGCCGCGCAGCGCCTGTCGAGCCTCCGGCACTGGCGCGACGTCGTCGTCGAGCAGGACCGGCTCGGCATCGACGCCGTCACCATCGAGGACTCGTTCACCGCGGGCCCGACGGCTGCCGGCCACGACCTCGACACCACGACCGTCGTCGGACGGCTCGACGCCCTCCTCGTCGCGAACGCGGTCGCCCCCGCGACCCGCGCCGTCGGTCTGGTGCCGACCGTCTCGGTGACGCACACCGAGCCGTTCCACGTCGCCACGGGCCTCCAGACCCTCGACCACGTCTCGCTCGGGCGAGCCGGGTGGCGGATCCAGGTGAGCCCGACGACCCGCGAGGCGGCCCTGTTCGGCCGCCGCCTCGGCGGCGACACCGCCGCCGACCTGTTCGACGAGGCCCGCGAGGCCGCCGAGGTCGTGTCGCGCCTCTGGGACAGCTGGGACGACGACGCGATCATCCGCGACGTCACGACCGGCCGGTTCATCGACCGCGACCGGATCCACAACGCCGAGTACGCGGGCCGTCACCTGTCCGTGCACGGCGCGTCGATCGTGCCGCGGTCGCCGCAGGGCCGGCCGCCGGTCTTCGCCCTGGCCCACCGCGTCGACGCTGCGGCGTTCGCCGTGGACGCTGCGGACGTCGTGCTGGTCACGCCCGGCTACGACGGACGGGAGGCGCGGGACCTGTTGGACGAGGTCCGTCACCTCGAGCAGGTGGCCGGGTCGGACGTCCGTCGTCCGGTCCTCGCCGACCTCGCGGTGCTGATCGGGTCCTCGACCGCTGCCGCGGCCGACGAGCTCGCCGCGCTCGACGCCGCTGCCGGTGCCCCGTACGCCGTCGGCTCCGGGTCGGACACGTCCGCGCTCGCGACGACGGTGCCCGAACTCGTGTCGCTGATCGGGGACCTGCGGGGCATCGGCTTCGCCGGCGTCCGGCTCCGCCCCCTGCGCATCCCGATCGACAGCACCGCCATCGCCAGGCAGCTCGTCCCCGCCCTCGTCACCGCCGGGCTCCGCGCCGACGTGGCGTCCCGTCCCACCGCCGACCTGCGCACGCGGCTCGGCATCGCCCCGGCGGTCAGCCGGTACGCGTCCGCACCCGCCGGTTCCGTCTCCGTGGAGGTCTCAGCATGAGCACCAAGCGTCAGGTCCACCTCGCCGCACACTTCCCCGGCGTGAACAACACCACGATCTGGAGCGACGACCGCGCCGAGAGCCAGATCGCGTTCTCGTCGTTCGAGCACTTCGCCCGCAACGCGGAGCGCGGGTTCTTCGACTTCTTGTTCCTCGCCGAGGGCCTGCGGCTCCGCGAGCAGAAGGGCCGCGTCCACGACCTCGACGTCGTCGGACGCCCGAACACCCTCGCGGTCCTGGCCGCCCTGGCCGGGGTCACCGACCACATCGGTCTGGTCGGCACCCTGCAGACGACGTTCAACGAGCCCGTGGAGCTCGCGAAGCAGCTCGCCACGCTCGACCACCTGACCGACGGCCGTGCCGGGTGGAACGTCGTGACGAGCTCGGACGCGTTCCACGGCGCGAACTTCCGCCGCGGCGGGTTCCTCGACCACGCCGACCGATACACGCGGGCCGCCGAGTTCATCGCGCTGTCCCGCGAGCTCTGGGACTCGTGGCAGGCCGACGCCGTCGTCGCCGGCACCGCCGCGGGCGGCGCGCTGGCGAACGGCGTGTTCGCCGACCGGTCGCGCATCCGCGACGTCGACCACCACGGCGCGCAGTTCGACGTCACCGGCACGTTCCCGGTGCCCCGCAGTCCGCAGCGGCACCCGGTGATCGTGCAGGCCGGTGACTCCGACGAGGGGCGCGACCTCGCCGCCACGAACGCCGAGGTGATCTTCTCGCTGCACACCGAGTTCGACGACGCGCAGGCGTTCTACCGCGACGTGACCGAGCGGCTCGAACGGGTCGGACGATCGAAGGACGAGCTGCAGATCCTGCCCGGCGCGACGTTCGTGATCGGGTCGTCGGCGGAGGACGCCGAAGAACGGTCGAACGCCATCCGTCGCGCCCAGGTCAGCCCGGCCACGGCGATCGCGTTCCTCGAGCAGGTCTGGAACCGCGACCTGTCGTCCTACGACGTCGACGGCCCGCTGCCGACGATCGAGCCCGACTACGAGGGCAGCGCGATCACCCGCGGGCGCGCACGGCACACCCGCGACGTCCCCGCGCTCGTGCAGTCCTGGCGGGACCTGGCCGAGGCCGAGCACCTGTCCATCCGCGACCTCGTCATCCGCGCCTCGACCCGCGGCGGGTTCGTCGGGACGGCGTCGCACATCGCCGCCGAGATCGACCGGTACGTGCAGGAGCGCGCCACCGACGGGTTCGTCGTCGTGCCGCACACCAACCCCTACGGCCTCGACGAGTTCGTCGACACGGTCGTCCCGCTGCTGCAGGAGCGCGGTGTCTACCGGCAGTCCTACGACGAGGGGGCGACCCTCCGGCAGACGCTCGACCTGCCCGGCACGATCCGCGACCGTTCGGCCGCCGCACGCACGGCCGCTGCGGCGGGTCCGGCGCGTGCGGCAGCGTCCGCCGGGGTGCTCGCGTGACGATCTCGAGCCTCGCGATCCTGGTCCCCGGCAACTTCGAGGACGACGCCCCAGCCGACGGTCTCGAGGCCACCCTCGACCTGTTCGCCACGGCCGAGCGGCTCGGCGTCGACGGCGCCTGGGTCCGGCACCGGCACCTCGAGCACGGCATCGGCTCGGCCGCGGTCTTCCTGGCGGCGGCGTCGCAGCGCACCACGTCCATCGAGCTCGGCGTCGCCGTCGTGCCGATCGGGTGGGAGAGTCCCTTCCGCCTGGCCGAGGACTTCTCGCTCGCCGACGTCCTGGCGCACGGTCGGCTGCAGGTCGGGCTGTCCACCGGGTCGCCGCACGCCGAGATCCTCGGTGACCTGGTGTTCGACGGCGACTGGCGCGCGTTCGACCGCGGGTACGGGCGGGTCTCCCGGTTCGTGGAGAACCTGCGCGGCGCGTTCCTCGGCGCGGACGA
This sequence comes from Curtobacterium sp. PhB128, assembly GCF_004340725.1. Taxonomy (NCBI): domain Bacteria; kingdom Bacillati; phylum Actinomycetota; class Actinomycetes; order Micrococcales; family Microbacteriaceae; genus Curtobacterium; species Curtobacterium sp. PhB128. Next base: position 685,886 of record NZ_SLUR01000001.1, on the reverse strand, counting down.
CACCGTCATCCAGAGCCCCGGGAACGTCCAGCGCCCCCGGTTGCAGCCCTATGCCCCGGGTCTGGTCGACCGGGTCTGGTACGGCGGCGGGTCGCTCCGGTCGGCCTCCTTCGCCGGCAGTTCCGGGCTCAACCTGCTGCTCGGCAACCTCACCTCGGGTGAGGGCACCGACGACCACGGCACCGCCCAGCGGAACCAGCTCGCGGCGTACCGCGCCGCGCTGCCGACCGGGCGAACGCCCCGCGTGGCCTGGGGCCGGTGCGTCGTACCGACCGACTCGGCCGACCGGGTCTCGCGCGAGCGGTACCGCACCTGGTACGAGTCCCGTCTCGCACGGCAGACCGCGCCCCAGGGACCGCGGCGGACCCTGTTCTCGGCCGACCTGGTGGGGCCCGCCGAGCAGATCGTCGAGCAGCTCGTGCACGACGCCACGCTCGCCGAGGTCGACGAGTTCCGGGTCGAGCTGCCCTACGAGTTCGCCGGTGACGAGTACGAGCAGATCGTCTCGGACGTCGTGGCGAAGGTCGCACCGGCGCTCGGGTGGACGCGTGCCCGGACGGCGGTGGCTGCATGACCCGCTACGTGCTCTCCCGTATCGGCCAGGCCGTGCTCGTGCTCTGGGCGGCGTGGACGATCTCGTTCTTCGTCCTCTACGTGCTGCCGAGCGACCCGGCCCGCATCATGGTCGGCCCGGACGCCACCGACGTCACGGCGGCGCAGCTCGACGCGCTCCGGCACCAGTACGGCCTCGACCAGCCGGTGCTCGTGCAGTACGTCCAGCACCTCGGCGCCCTGCTCACCGGCGACCTCGGCCGCTCGATCGGCGTCGCTCGACCGGTCGCCGACGTCATCGGCGAAGCGATCGCGCCGACCGCCCAGATCGCGGTCGCCGGCCTCGTGCTCGCGATCGTGTTCGGCGGCGGGATCGCGGTCCTCGCGACGTGGACCCGGAACCGGGCCCTCGGCCAGTTCCTGCTCCAGCTGCCCCCGATCGGCGTCGCCGTCCCCGGGTTCTGGTTCGCGCTGCTGCTGGTGCAGTGGTTCTCGTTCGGGCTGCACGTGTTCCCGGCGTTCGGTGGCGAGGGCCCAGCGTCGGTCGTCCTGCCGGCGATCACCCTGGCGCTGCCGACCGGTGCCACGATCGCCCAGCTGCTGTCGAAGTCCCTCGTCCAGACGCTCCGCGAGCCGTACGTGGACACCGCGTACGCCAAGGGTGCCGGGCGGTGGCGGGTACAGCTCCGGCACGCGCTCAAGAACGCCGCGCTGCCCGCACTCACCGTGACGGGACTCATCGTCGGGCAGCTGTTCTCCGGCACCGTCGTCACCGAGACGGTGTTCTCCCGCCCGGGCCTCGGCCGGGTCACCGCCACCGCCGTGCAGCAGCAGGACATCCCCGTCGTGCAGGGCATCGTGCTGCTCGCCGCCGCGGTCTTCGTCGTCGTGAACCTGGTCGTCGACCTCGTGTACCCGCTGCTCGACCCGCGCGTCGTCGTCGCCGGCAGCCGTCGGAAGCTCCGCGACCAGGACGGCGCGACACCTGGCGCGACGCCGGGCGGGACGCCCGGCACCACCCCGCCCGGCACCACCCCGTCCAGCGCCACCAAACCGAAGGCGGTCCCCGCATGACCGAGACCACGCAGCTCGCCATCGGCCGCCCCGCGTCGCTCGTCAGCGACCGCGTCCCCGGCGGCACGACGACAGCGCTCCGCGCGCTCGTCGCCCGTCCGACGCTCACCATCGCCATCGTCTGGCTCGCCCTCGTCGTCCTCGCCGCGCTCCTGCCCGGAGCACTCACCCACCACGACCCGCTCGCCGCCGATCCGGCCGCCAAGCTCACCGCTCCCGACGCCGCGCACTGGTTCGGCACCGACCAGCTCGGCCGCGACCTGTACGCCCGCGTCGTGCACGGCACCGCGCTCACGCTGCAGGCCGCGGTCCTCGCGATCGTCATCGGCCTGGTCGGCGGCTCGCTCGTCGGGCTCGTCGCCGGCTTCATCGGCGGGGTCGTCGACGCCGTGCTGATGCGCGTCGCCGACGTCCTACTGGCGATCCCGAGCCTGCTGCTCTCGTTGACGATCGTCACCGTGCTCGGCTTCGGCACCGTGAACGTCGCGGTGGCGGTCGGCGTCGCGAGCATCGCCACGATCGCCCGCATCATGCGCTCCGAGGTCGTCCGGGTCCGCACCGCGCCGTACGTCGAGGCGGCGAGCGCGAACGGCAACCGCTGGTGGCGCGTCCTGCTCGTGCACGTGCTGCCGAACGCGGCCGGTCCCGTCCTGGTGCTCGCCGCCCTCGAGTTCGGCACCGCGATCCTCGCCGTCTCCAGCCTGAGCTTCCTCGGCTACGGCGCGCAGCCTCCGCAGCCCGAGTGGGGTTCCCTCGTCGCCACCGGGCGCGACTACATCGCGTCCTCGTGGTGGCTCACGACCATCCCCGGCCTGGTGATCGCCGTCACGGTGCTCGCCGGCAACCGCGTCGCCCGCGCGCTCGACACCGAACGGAGGGCCGTCCGATGAGCCTGCTCAGCATCCAGGACCTGACCGTCACCTACGGCCGCGGGAGCAGCGCGCGCACCGCGCTCCACGGCGTGTCGCTCGAGGTCGGTCGCGGCGAGCGCGTCGCCATCGTCGGCGAGTCCGGTTCGGGCAAGTCGACGACGGCGCACGCGGTCCTCCGGCTCCTGCCCGCAGGGGCGGACCTGACGGGAGGCACGGTGCGGCTCTCCGGGGCGGCCGACGGAACCGGGGACCTCGACCTGGTCACCGCGACCGACCGCCAGGTGCGGTCCGTGCGCGGCGTCCGGATCGGCTTCGTGCCACAGGACCCGACGGTGTCGCTCAACCCCGTGACGCGGATCGGCACCCAGGTCGCCGAGGTGCTCCGGATCCACGGACTCGCCACCGACGCCGAGGCCCGGGAACGCGCCGTCGAGGAGCTCCGCCGTGCCGGCATCGACCGTCCCGAGCTCCGCGCGCGGCAGTACCCGCACGAGCTCTCCGGCGGGATGCGGCAGCGGGTGCTCATCGCGATCGCCCTGATCGGCGACCCCGAGCTGCTCGTGGCGGACGAACCGACGAGCGCGCTCGACGTCACGGTCCAGCGGACGATCCTCGACCACCTGGACCGGCTCGTCGCCGAACGGGGCACGAGCGTGCTGTTCATCACGCACGACCTCGGGGTCGCCGCCGACCGGGCCGACCGCATCGTCGTGATGTCCGAGGGGCGGATCGTCGAGCAGGGCACCCCGGCCGAGGTGCTCGGCGCGCCCCGTGAGCCGTACACGCGCGCACTGATCGCAGCGGCGCCCAGTCTCGACGACCTGACCGCGTCCGTGGGACTTGCCACGGGCCTCCCGTCCGACCGCCCCGACCCACTCGTCGTCGCGACCGGACTGCGGAAGTCCTTCGACCGCGTGACCGCCGTCGACGGGGTGGACGTGACCGTCCAGCGGGGCCGCACCCTGGCGCTGGTGGGGGAGTCCGGGTCGGGCAAGTCGACCACCGCGCGCCTCGTGCTCGGACTCGAACGCCCGGACGCCGGCAGCGTGCGGTTCGACGGCGCCGACGTGGGCGGAGCCCGCGGTGCCGCGCTGCGGGCGTACCGGCGGCAGGCGCAGATCGTGCAGCAGAACCCGTACGCGGCGCTGCACCCGCGGTTGTCGGTGGGGGCGGTGATCGCGGACCCGCTCGCGGCCTTCGGCATCGGCACGCGGCGGTCCCGTACGGCTCGGGCGGCGGAGCTGCTCGACCTCGTCGCGCTGCCGTCGTCCGTGCTCGGTCGTCGACCGGCGGAGCTGTCCGGCGGACAGCGGCAGCGTGTGGCGATCGCCCGCGCGCTCGCACTCGACCCGTCGTTCATCGTCCTCGACGAACCCGTCTCCGCCCTCGACGTGTCCGTCCAGGCGCAGATCCTCGACCTGCTCGCCGAGCTGCAGTCGACGCTCGGCGTCTCGTACCTGTTCATCTCGCACGACCTCGCCGTCGTCCGTCGCATCGCGCACGAGGTGTCCGTCCTGCGGGGCGGCCGCGTCGTGGAGCACGGCGACGTGGCGCAGGTGCTGCACGACCCGCAGCACGAGTACACGCGCGCACTGCTCGACGCGATCCCGGGACGATCCCGGCGCGTCCCCACCACCGAAGGAGTCTCATGACCACCCACCGCACCCCGTTCCGTCTGGTGGCCGCGATCGCGGCCGGCACCGCGGCGGCCCTGGTCATGGCGGGCTGCTCGTCGGGCGGTACCGCGTCGACCTCCTCGTCGTCGAAGCCCGTCGACGGCGGCTCGCTCACGTACGCCATCGCGAACGACCCGATCACGCTCAACCCGACGGGTACCGGCGCGGGCAACGACACGCTCGCGATCACGCGGCAGCTCGTCGACTCGCTGCTCTGGCAGGACCCGTCCGACGGCTCGCTCAAGCCGTGGCTCGCGACGAAGTACTCGGCGAACGCCGACGCCACCGCGTTCACGTTCGACCTGCGCTCCGGTGTCACGTTCTCGGACGGCACCGCGTTCGACGCGACGGCCGTCAGGGACACCTTCGACGACATCGCCTCGGCCGGCGCATCGAGCACGGCCGCCGCGTACTTCTCCGGCTACGAGGGGACGAAGGTCGTCGACGACGACACGGTCGAGGTCGAATTCGGGGCGCCGAACGCCGCGTTCCCGAACGCCACGTCGTCGGTCGCCCTCGGCATCGTCGCCCCGAAGACCACCGAGACCCCGTTCGAGGACCGCGCCGACGGGAAGGCCGTGATCGGGACCGGACCGTTCACGCTGCAGTCGTACACGAAGAACACGTCCACGATCCTGACGAAGCGAAAGGACTACGACTGGGGTCCCGCAGCCCGCGGCGGCTCCGGGGCAGCGCACCTGTCGAAGGTCACGTTCCAGGTCGTGCCCGAGGCGAGCGTCCGCACCGGCAGCCTGCAGTCCGGGCAGCTCGACGCGATCAGCAGCGTGCAGCCGAGCGACGTCGACACCCTGCAGGCGCAGTACGACCTCGTCACCCGCGCCAACCCGGGCCAGGTGTTCGGGCTGACGTTCAACCAGAAGCGGCCGATCGTGTCGGACCTCGCAGTCCGGAAGGCGATCGCACAGGCCGTCGACCCGAAGGCGGTCCGCGACACCTCGCTGAACGAATTGTTCAAGGTCGCGGACTCGGTCCTCGGGTCGACGACGCCCGGGTACGCGGACACGTCGTCGGGTTCGTCCACGTCGTCGGGTTCGGCCACGTACGACCCCGCCGCAGCGCAGAAGGCGCTCGACGCCGCCGGCTGGGAGAAGGGCTCCGACGGCATCCGCTCGAAGGACGGCACGAAGCTGCAGCTCAAGCTCGTCTGGATCACGAACTTCGGACCGAACCAGACGTCCCTCGAGCTGATCCAGCAGGAGCTGAAGAAGGTCGGCGTCGGCGTCACGCTCGAGAGCGGGACCGTGCCGCAGTACCTCGCCAACCTGACGAGCGGCGACTGGGACCTGTCGTGGGACAACAGCTCGCGCGCAGACGGCGACGTCCTGCGGTCGAAGTTCTCCAGCTCGGGTGCCCAGTCGATCGGTGCATCGGACAAGACGCTCGACGCGCTCTTCACGAAGGAGCTGTCGCAGTCGTCGGCGTCCGACCGGTCGGCCACCTTCGGGGAGATCCAGCAGCGCATCGCGTCCCAGGTCGACTTCGTCCCGGTGCACGAACTCACCAGCATCATCGCGCCGGCGACGGACGTGCACGGCATCGTCTTCGGGGCCGACACCCGGCTCGACCAGCTGACCGGCGCGTGGAAGGACGCCTCGTGAGCGCCGCTCGCTCCGTCCCGCTCTCGGTGCTCGACCTGGTGCCGGTGACCGCCGGGTCGTCCGCAGCCACGGCGCTGCACCGCACCGTCGACCTGGCCGTCGCTGCCGAACGTGCCGGGTACGCCCGCTACTGGCTCGCGGAGCACCACCTCAACCCCGGTGTCGCGGGCAGCGCGCCGAACATCGTGATCGGGGCGGTCGCCGCTGCCACGTCGACGATCCGGGTCGGCAGTGCGGCGACGCTCGTCGGCAACGTCCGCGGGCTGCAGATCGCCGAGACCTTCGGCACCCTCGCGGCGCTGTACGGGCCGCGGATCGACCTCGGGCTCGGCCGCTCCGGGGCGCCGGCACCCGGCACCCCCAAGCCGCCGTCGCTCGCGCCCCGTTCGGACGAGGTCGTCGACGGACTGCTCGTGCCCGCACCGTTCGACTTCCACATCGCACCGGGCAGCCGGTTCGCCCTGCAAGGGGAGCTGCTCGGACGCGTCCCCGGTGACGTCGACCGGTTCGAGGGCGAACTGTCGCTCATCCGGGCGCTGTTCGCCGGCACCTGGTCGCGGGACGGCACCGTGGTCGAGGCGCCGCCGGCAGCAGGAGCGTCCGTCGAACTGTGGATCCACGGGTCGACCGGCGGTGAGAGCGCCCGGGTCGCCGGAGCACTCGGACTGCCGTACGGCGCGAACTACCACACGTCGCCCGGCACGGTCCTGGCGTCGGTGCAGGCCTACCGCGACGCGTTCCGCCCGGGGGTGCTCGAGGCACCGCACGTCATCGTGTCGGCGGACGTCGTCGTCGGGCGCACCGAGGCCGAGGCCGCGGAGCTGTCGCTCGGGTACGCGGAGTGGGTGCACTCGATCCGCTCCGGCGTCGGGGCGATCGAGTACCCGTCGCCGTCCGCGGCACGAGCTGCGCCGCTCGCTGCGGCAGAGGCGGCGTCGGTCGCCGATCGGCTCGCCACCCGGTTCGTCGGCGACGCTGCGGCCGTCGCGGACCGCCTCGAGGTCCTGCAGCGGGCGACCGGCGCGGACGAGCTCCTGGTGACGACGATCACGCACGACCACGACGCCCGGGTGCGTTCGTACGAGCTGCTCGCGGCGGAGTGGGCGGCGCGGGGTGCGGGTGCTGGTGCTGGTGCTGCGCGTGCGGGTGCTCGTGCTGGTGCCGGTGCCGGTGCCGGTGCTGGTGCTGCGCGTGCCGGGGCTGGCGTGGGTGCCGGGGTGCGCTGACCGAACTGGTCCGTGTCGACCCGGAACGACGAGCTCGATGTCGCACGACATCGGGCTCGTCGTTCGTGCGCGCGTGCAACCGGTGGCGCATGCAACGAGCGACACCGTGGTCGTCGTGCGACGTCGACGATGTCGTTCGGGGTCGGTGCGCGTGCGGTCGGTGCGCGTGCATGTTCCGACGATCCACCCGTTGATCGCCAGGTGGATCGTCGTCTCTTGCGCATGCATCGAGTGCGCGTGCATGTTCCGACGAGGCACGCGTCGATCACCTCGTGGAATGTCGGACGATGCACGCGCAACGAGCGACATCGTGGTCGTCGTGCGACGTCGACGATGTCGTTCTGCATCGGCGCCGACCACCCGCGCGCGCACAGAACGACTCCCTCGACGTCGTGCGACATCGAGGGAGTCGTTCCGAGTCGTTCGGACCCGGCGAACCCGGCTCAGCTCGCGTCGAGCGGCAGCCCCTCGGGGTTGACCTCGGAGTGCTCCACGGCCTCGTTCGACAGGTTGTACGACTTGAGCCACTTCGCGTACGTGCCGTCGTCGATGAGCTCGTCGATGGCGTCCGCGATGGGCTCGGCGAGCCCGCTGTCCTTCTTCGTCGTCGCCGCGATCAGCCCCTGCAGGTCCCCGCCCGCGCCGGAGAACGTGCCGGCCGTCTTCGTGGGGTTCGCGCCGTCCGCGCTCAACGTGTTCTGGTACGCGACCGTCGGGTTCGGCCCGAAGTAGGCGTCGATCTTGCCGGAGTCGAGCGCCAGCTTCACGGCGTTGCCGTCCGGGTAGTACTTGATCGTGATGGTCTTGCCCTGCTTCGCGAGGTCGGCCTTCCAGCCGAGCAGGATGAGCTCCTGGTTGGTGCCGGAACTGACGGCGACGGTCTTGCCGGCGAGCACGGACGGGTCGCCGTCGAACGTCAACGAGGAGTCCTCCGGCACCTGCAGCGCGAGGTTGTCCTGGCGGTACGAGGCGAAGTCGTACTTCTCCTTGCGCTGCTCGGTCACCGTGATGTTCGAGAACCCGGCGTCGTACTTGCCGCCGTCGATCCCGACGAACAGGTTGTCCCACGTCGCGTTCTGCACCTGGGCCTCGAGGCCGAGCTTCGCGGCGACGAGCCGGCCGAGGTCGGGCTCGGAGCCGGTCAGCGTCTTCTGGTCGTCGCCGGTGAACGCGAGCGGCGGGAACCCGGCCGGCAGCGCACCGATGCCGACGACGAGCTTGCCGGACTTCTTGATCGACGCGGGGAGTTCGTCGTGCAGCTTCTCGTCCGCGTCGACGGTGACCTTCGTCTCGGTGGCGGCACCGTTCGACGCGGCGCCGATCGTGACCGTGCCGTCCGACGCGCCGGAGCCAGAGCCAGAGCCGGAGCCGGAGCCGGCCGTCGCCGACGTGGCGCACCCGGCGAGGGCGACGACGACTCCGGTGGCGAGGACGAGGGCGCCGGCGCGGTTCCGCCAGCGTGCGGGGGTGGTGGGGGACATGGTTCTCCTGGGATCGGGCGGAAGGGGAAGAAGGAACGTCGAGGGGACGGCGTCAGCGGACGCGGGACAGGAAGTCCCGCGTGCGAGCGTGCTGCGGATCGTCGAGCACCTGGGCGGGGGAGCCCTGCTCGACGATGCGGCCGTGGTCGAGGAACACGACGTGGTCGGCGACCTCGCGGGCGAAGGCGATCTCGTGCGTGACGATGACGAGCGTGGTGCCCGTGTCCGCCAATCCCCGGATGACGGCGAGCACCTCGCCGACGAGCTCCGGGTCGAGTGCCGAGGTCGGCTCGTCGAGCAGCACGACCGACGGTTCGAGTGCCAGTGCCCGCGCGATGGCCACGCGCTGCTGCTGCCCGCCGGAGAGTTGCCGCGGCCGGGTGTCGCCACGGTCACCGAGTCCGACGCGCTCGAGCAGGGCCGCCGCACGGTCGCGCGCCACGGCACGGGGGACCCCGGCGGCGATGGGCCCCTCGGCCACGTTCTCGAGCGCGGTCAGGTGCGGGAACAGGTTGAAGTGCTGGAACACGAACCCGATCCGCGACCGCTGCCGCAGGATCAGGCGCTCGGGGAGTTCCTTGTAGCGGGGGACCCCGTCGCGCCCGGTCCGGAGCCGGACGCCGATCGTCTCGCCGCCGACCGTGACGACGCCGCGGTCGAGCGGTTCGAGGTGGTTGATCGCGCGCAGCAGCGTGGACTTGCCGGACCCCGACGGGCCGAGCACCACGGTGACGCTCCCGGACGGCAACGACAGGTCGACGCCGTCGACGACGACCGTGTCACCGAACGCCTTGACGGCTCCGTGGATGCTGATCGCTGCGCTCATCAGATGGTCCTGTCGTCGATGGTGGAAGCGGGGCCGGACGCGACCACGCGCGCGCCGGAGGCGGCCTGCCGGGCGCGATCCGGGCCTCCAGGCCGTCCCGACCCACGTCCGGAACCGCGACGCACGGCGGCCCGCACCCGCTGGAACGGCGTGGGCGGCAACGCCCGGACCGAGCCGCGGGCGGTCCACCGCTCGACGTAGTACTGCACGACCGACACCGCGCTGGTGAGCGCGAGGTACCAGAGCGTCGCGACGACGAGCAGCGGGATGATGTCGGTCGGGTAGGTGCTCGACAGGTTCTGCACCACCCCGAACAGGTCGAGCAGCGACACGTAGAACAGCAGCGACGACGCCTTGAGCAGCCCGACGACCTGGTTCACGAACGCCGGCACGATCGACCGCAGTGCCTGCGGCAGGATCACCCGCACGAACTGGCGACGCCGGGGGAGTCCGAGGGCCTGCGCGGCCTCGTGCTGGCGGTGGTCGACGGCGAGCACGCCGGCGCGGACGATCTCGGAGGCGTAGGCGATCTCACTCAGGCTCAGGCCGATCACACCGATGGCCAGGTCGCCGAGGACGTTGGCCGTGGTGACCTCGACCTGCGGCCCGAACGGGATCCCGATGCCGATCGTCGGGTACAGCGACCCGAGGTTGTACAGGAAGACGAGCACCAGGATGAGCGGCACGGAGCGGATCAGCCAGACGTAGCCCCACGCCAACCCGGACAGCACCGGGTTGTGCGAGAGCCGGGCGATCGCGACGACGATGCCGCCGGTGAAGCTGATGACCGCACTGAGCGCCGTCGCGACGAGTGTGAGCTGCAGGCCGGTCAGGATCGCCGGGCTGAACAGCCACTTCCCGACGGCCGGCCAGCCCCACGACTCGTTCGTGAACAGCGTCTCGACGAAGTTCAGGAGCACCACCAGCACGACGGCCGCGGCGATCCAGCGCAGCGGGTGCCGCAACGGGAGGACGGGCCGGTCGAGCGCGGCGCGTCCGGCGGCGTCGACGGACGTGTCGGTCGCGTCGGTCGCGTCGCTCGCGACGGTCGGCCGGGAGGCCCGTGGTGCGTCCGGCGCTCCGGCCGAGTGGTCGACGCCGGTCGCGTCGACCCCGTCGGTGCCGGCGACGGCGCTGGTCGCGTCGCGGGGCAGTCCCGTTCTGGTGTCGGTCATGTCGCGACCGTAGAAGGGTCGCGGTGCCTGGACAACGCACCGCGAAACACACCGCTACGGGGCGGAACGCTGCGTCACAGTCGCCGCGCGCATGACGTTCCGTGACGCCGGGTGCGCAGTACTGTTCTGCCATGACAGCGCACCGCGTGACCGCTCCAGCGCCCCCGGCGGACGGCAGCACGGCGAAGGGGCCGGCGTCGTACTTCCCGAGCATCGAGAAGACCTACGGCCGCCCGGTCCAGGAGTGGCTCGACCTGGTCGCCGAGCAGCTCGACGAGCACCCGCACATGCAGGTCGTCGCCTGGCTGAAGACCGAGCACGGGCTCGGCCACGGCCATGCGAACGCGCTCGTCGCCTACGCGAAGCGGGCCCTCGCGGGCTGAGTGCACCCCGGTTTCCCGCAGTGTCGGTGGCGGTGCCTAGCGTGTGGACGTGGCCGAACCCGTCGACGCGTGGTGGCGCCGCCGACAGTGGTCGCGCGGCGAGGCGGTGCCGTACGCCGTCGGGCAGTTCCGCGCCGACTGGGCGCCGTACCCGGTGCTCATCCGGCAGTACCACCCGGACTGGAACCACGGCGTCGTCCTGACCCAGGTCCCGCCGGCGGCCGAGGTCCTGCTGACGTGGGAGTGCGACGTCGGCCACGTCTTCGTCGCCACGCCGTCCGAACAGCGATCCCGACGGGGTCGTGAACGCCGACGCTCGGTGTGGTGCCCGGAGTGCGCGGTGCAGGCGCAGCCCCAGCGCTGGCCGGTCCTGCCGTCCGACTGGCCGTCGCAGGTACCGGTCCCACAGCGGGTCGTCCGGGCCACCGGTCGCCAGACCCTGCCGGCCGCGCCCTCCCGCGGCACCCCGGCCGGTGCCGTCGCCTCGAGCCGCACCCGCACCCGCGCACGTCGACCGGCGCCGGGCACGCCGCGACGTCCGAGTCAGCCGGTGCCCCGCACGATCTGCCCGAAGACCCCGCGGCTGCCCTCGGGCGAGTCCTTCACGAGCGTCTGCGCCCCGGCGACGGCGTCCGCGGTCGAGGCGGAGCTCCGCGCGGCGCTGTCCGACCGGTTCGCGTTCACCTACGACCACTCCGCGATCCGCCTCGACCGGCCGTTCTTCGACCACGTCGAGGTCTGGCCGGACATCATCCTGCCCGAGCTGCGCGTCGCGATCGAGTACGACTCGACCGGTCGCCACGGCCTCGAGCACGTCGGCCCGCGGCAGGACACCGACCGCAGGAAGGACCGCGCCGTCCGCGCCGTCGGCTGGGAGGTCGTTCGCATCCGCACCGGACGCCTGCCGGCGCTCGGGCCGTACGACCTGCAGGTGTCCGGCATCTCCGGCCGGACCGTCGATCGGCTCGCCGACACCCTGCGGGAGATCCGCGGCGACCTCTTCGTGGACGCGTACGCACGGTGAGCGATCGGGGGACAAGACCGGCCGACGGGGTACACCCCGCCTGGGTCCTCCGCGGAGCGACCGGTAGGCAAGAGGAGTGACCCCTGCGTTCTGCCTCCACGCGTTGGGGGCGAGCTCCGAGGAGTTCGCCCTGCTCCGCCGCGCCCTGATCCGCGACGACCTCGAACTCATCGGGATCGACCTGCCCGGCTTCGGCCGCAGCCCGGCGTCGTCCGGCACGACCGTCGAGGAGATGGCCGTACTCGTCGAGCGCGCGATCGGCGCCAGTGGCGCGAGCGAGTGGGTACTGGTCGGTCACTCCATGGGGGGCAAGGTCGCCACAGTCGTCGCGGACCGGACGATGTCCGGCGCGAACGGCCTGTTCGGGTTGCGCGCCGTGGTGCTGCTCGCGGCCTCGCCGCTGGCGCCCGAACCGATGGACGACGACCGCCGCGCCGCGATGCTGTCCTGGGCGGCGGACGGCCCGATCAGCGCGGCGCACGCCGCCGAGTTCGTCGACGCGAACACCGCGTCCACCCTGGCGCCCGAGCGACACACGACGGCCGTGCAGGACGTCGAGCGCGCCGATCCCGGTGCGTGGACGGCGTGGCTCACGCGCGGCAGCCGCGAGGACTGGTCCGACGCGGCCACGAACCCCGTGCCGGCACTCGTGCTCGCCGGTGCCGAGGACGGCGATCTGGACGCCGAGGCACAGCGGCGCCTGACGCTGCCGCACTGGCCCGACTCGGAGCTCCACGTCGTCGAGGGTGCCGCACACCTGCTGCCGTGGGAGCAGCCCGAGGCGGTGGCGGACCGCATCCGCGACTTCTGGACCCGCCGGTTCACCGGGGCGCCCGTCGTGCCCGTCGAGCAGGCACGGGTGATCGCCTCGCCGCGGGTCAGCGCGCGCATGCGCTCCCTGTTGGCGGCCCGCGCGCTGCCCGACGACCCGTCCGCCGAACCGCGAGCGCTCACTGCTCGGCAACTCGACACCCTCCGTGCGATCGCGCGCATCGTCGTGCCGCAGCCCGGCGACGGTCAGGTGGACCTCGCCCTGCGCGTCGACGACCAGCTCGCCGCGGGGCTCGGTGACGGATGGCGCGTCGACGGCACGCCCACTGACCTCGAGGCGTACCGGGCAGCGCTCGACGTACTCGCCGGGCCGGCGCAGGACGGCGTGCTCGACAGCGCCCTGCAGGACGTGGCCGCCGGTCGGTACGGCGCCGACGGTGTGCTCGACGCCGTGATGGATGCAGCACAGCTGCGGGTTTGGTACGAGGACGCCAGCGTCGACCTCGTGAAGCACTGGCTCGCGCACCCCGCGACGATGGCGGCGATCGACTTCGACGGCTTCGCGAACGGGGGCGACGGCGTCCGCAAGCAGGGCTTCCAGTTGCTCGCCGCCGACCAGCGCGAGGCCTGGGAGCCAGCGGCACCCGACCGCCGCGAGCGCACCCGCGACGACACGCACGAGGACACGCACGACGGCACCACGACGACGGAAGCAGCACGATGAGACTCGACGGACAGCGCACCTACGGCACGGACGACGTCGTCGACGTGGTGGTCGTCGGCACCGGAGCCGGCGGAGCGCCCCTGCTGGCATCTCTGGCCCGACGTGGCCTACGGGTCGTCGCCCTCGAGGCCGGTCGCAACACCGAGCCGGGCGACCACGTGCCCGACGAGGTCGCCGCGCCCGGTGACATCAACTGGATGGACGAGCGGCTGAGCGGCGGCGGCGCACCGACGGCGTTCGGCCCGAACAACAGCGGCACCGGAGTCGGCGGTTCGACGCTGCACTGGGGCGCGTTCACCCCGCGTCCGAGCACGCACGACCTGTCGCTCCGCTCCGCGTCCGGTGTCGGCGAGGACTGGCCGATCAGCCACGCCGAGCTCACCGGGTGGATCGAGCAGGTCGAACACGACGTCGGGGTCGCTGGCCCCGAGCACTACCCGTGGGACCCGTCGCGCCGATACCGGATGCGTCCGCCGGCGCGCAACGCCTCGTCGGACATGATGATGCGCGGGGCAGCGGCCGCCGGCATCACCGCGACCGACGCCCCCGTCGGGTTGACCACCGAGGACCGCCACCAGGAGCACCATGGCCTGCGGCACGCCTGCGTCTCCTGCGGCTCGTGCCACCAGGGCTGCCGCAACGGCGCGAAGGTCTCGATGGACACCACCTACCTGCCCGCCGCGGTGGCGTTCGGCGCCGAGATCCGGCCGGACTCCTTCGTGCACGGCATCGAGCTCGATGCTTCCGGCGAGGTCAGCGCCGTGCTGTACACCCACGACGGCCGCGAGCACCGGCAGCGCTGCCGGGCCCTCGTGCTCGCCGCCGGCGGCATCGAGACCCCGCGCCTGCTGCTGCACACCGGGCTCGCGAACAGCAACGGCCAGGTCGGCCGGAACTTCACCGCGCACGGGGCCACCCAGGTCTGGGCACGGTTCGACGAGTCGATGCGCTCCTACCGCGGGTACCCGTCGTCGATCATCACCGAGGACTTCGTCCGCCCCGCCGACGCGGACTTCGCCGGCGGGTACCTGATCCAGAGCCTCGGCGTGCAGCCCCAGACCTTCGCCAACACACTCATCCGGGGTGGCGGCCTGCGCGGCGCCGAGCTCGTGCGGGCGCTGCAGGACTACCCGCACTCCGCGGGCGTCGGCATCAACGCCGAATGCCTGCCGTACGACGACAACCGGCTGGTCCTCGCGGACGAGGTCGACGAGCACGGCGTGCCACGCGCCCGGGTCTCGTTCACCCCGGGCACGAACGAGGACGCGATCCGCCGCCACGCGGTCCGCACCATGACGACCATCGTCGAGGCCGCCGGCGGCAAGGACGTCCGGGTCCTCGAGCGCACCGCACACACCATCGGCACGGCACGCATGGGCGCGGACCGCGAGACCTCGGTCGTCGCCCCGGACGGCCGCTCGTGGGACGTCCCGAACCTGTGGATCGCCGACAATTCGGTGTTCCCGAGCGCCGTCATCGCGAACCCGGCGCTGACGATCATGGCGCTGTCCCTGCGCACCGCCGACCGGATGCTCCGCGCGGCCTGACCGGCCTGGGCGGGCCGCCGACGTGGGCGGGCTGCCGGCGTGGGCGGGCCGCTGGCGCGGACGCGTTCCGGTCCGCTCGGTCAGCCGCGCAGGGCGAGTGCCTCGCTCGTCCACCGGGCGTGCAGGTCCCACGGGTCCTCCACACCGGCCGCGACGGCGTCGACGTGCGCGAGCAGCTCCGGTGTCGCCCGGAACCACTCGGTGCCGGGGTACCGGGTGGCCGCGAACTGCGCGTGCCGCCGACGTTCGAGTGACCGGTCGCCCCGCTCGAACGCCAGGAGGTCCTGGTGCGGGATCGCGGCCAGCCGCTGCCTCGGGTTCATCGTCGTGCCGATCTTCACCCGGTCGCCGAAGTCGTCGCGCATCCGCAGGTAGTACACGACGTCGACCCGCGGGGGAGCGAGGTCGCCGTCGGGCACGTCGCCCCACCGCCACTCGCACCGTGCGCAGACGAACGCCGCCGGGAACCGCACCCCGACACGGGATCCGCACACCGGGCACGGGCCCGGCAGGGCGTCCTCGACGCCGACGTGCTCGGCCGCGAACTCCGTCACCAGCGTGACGTGCGTCGCACACAGGGGCACGCCCGCGAGCGCGTCCGCAGCGGGGCCCGCGCAACCCGGCACGCAGCACGACGAGGTGACCATGCCCGGAACGCTAGCCGGACCCACCGACGCGCCCCGGGCCTCCCGGCAGCCTTGCGCACCCGCGCACCCGTGCCGGACCGGTGCGTCCCTGCCGGGAACGGGCGTACCTGGTCGGTTGGAACGACCAGGTACGCCCGTTTCCGCTTTCCACCGCAGCCGCTCTGGGAAGGACCGGGCGTACCTGCCGGGACCGGGGCGCGCCCGAGCCGGACCGGTGCGTACCTGCCGGAACCGGGCGTACCTGGTCGGTTGGAACGACCAGGTACGCCCGTTTCCGCTTCCCACCGCAACCGCTCTGGGAAGAACCGTGCGTCCCTGCCGGAACCGGGCGTCCCTCCCAAAACTGGGCGTAGCTGCCGAAACCGGTGCGCACCCGTGCCGGACCGGCGCGTACCTGCCGAAACCGGGCGTACCTGGTCGGTTGGAACGACCAGGTACGCCCGCTCCCGCTTCCCATTGCAACCGCTCTGGGAAGGACCGGGCGTCCCTGCCGGAACCGGGCGTACCTGCCGGAACCGGGCGTACCTGCCGGACCTGTGCGTACCTGCCGGGAACGGGCGTACCTGGTCGGTTGGAACGACCAGATACGCCCGTTTCCGCTTCCCACCGCACCCGCTCTGGGAAGAACCGGGCGTACCTGCCGGGACCGGGCGTACCTACCGAAACCGGGCACACCCGTGCCGGACCGGTGCGTACCTGCCGGGGACGGGCGTACCTGGTCGGTTGGGACGACCAGGTACGCCCGTTTCCGCTTCCCATCGCAACCGCTCTGGGAAGAACCGTGCAGGCCGAGACCGGTCAGTCGGTGAAGATCACGCCGACCGGCTCGCGCTTCTCCTCTTGGAACTGGTCCTCACCGCGGCCGAGCGCCCAGTAGGCCGACAGCGACATCTCGCGCTTCTCCAGCCCCCAGTCGTCCTGCAGCAGCCGACGGATCGCCTTCATCGCGGTCCGCTCGCCGTGTGCGAACACCTGGACCGGTCGGGAGGCACGGGGCAGCGCCCGGGCCGCGTCCAGCAGGAGCGTGCCCGGCTGGGCGCCGGTGGCGTCGCGGTGCAGCCACCGCAGGTCGACCCCCGCCGGGTGCGCGATCTCCTGCTCGTCGGCAGGGCCGGCGACCTCGACCAGGGCGACGCCCGTGGCCGTGTCGGACATCGACTCCAGCGCGGCGCCGATGGCCGGCAGGGCGCTGTCGTCGCCGAGCAGGACGTGGGTGACGTCCGGGTCGTCGACGGGCGTGTAGCCACCGCCGGGACCGGACAGCGCGAGCTTGTCGCCGGGCTGCGCCGCTGCGGCCCAGGGCCCGGCGAGCCCGTCGTCGCCGTGCACGACGAAGTCGACGGCGATCGTCTTCGCGGTGTGGTCGACGGCCCGCACCGTGTACGTGCGGCGTGCCGGTCGGTCCTGCTTCGGCAGCGTCTCGCGCAGTTCCTCGAGGTCGTACGGGGACTCGAGGCCGAGCGACGGCTTGGCGAGCAGGAGCTTGACGTACTTGTCGGTGGCGGCCAGCTTGTCCGGGTCGGCCGTGCCCACGAAGTCGTCGAAGGCCGGTCCGCCGAGGTGGACGCGCACCATGTGGGGCGACAGTCGCTCGGTGCGGTCGACGACGAAGACGTGCTGGGGGCGTTTGGGCTTGGAGCTCATCGGTACGAGCGTCCTCTCTCCTGCTTGACGTTTGTCGAACTAAGGTTAGCCTTACCTCATGGACACGACCGTCATCCCGTTCTCCGAGCTGCTGCGCAAGCGCACGCGTCGCTCGCACGGTTCCTCGGCCGGGAACGGCTTCATGCACGACCTGCTCGGCGGGAAGTGCGACGTCGCCGACTACGCGGCGTTGCTCGGACAGTACTCGTTCGTGTACGACGCCCTCGAACGTGCGGCCGAACGGATGGCGGACCACCCGGTGGCGGCGCCGTTCGTCACCTCGCAGCTGACCCGGATGCCGGCGATCCGCGCCGACCTCGAGTACCTGATCGGCCCGGACTGGTCCGAGCTGGTCTGCCCGCTCCCCGCCACGACGGCGTACGTGCGGCGGCTCAACGAGGTCGCGGCCGAGTGGCCGGGCGGCTTCGTCGCGCACCACTACACGCGGTACCTCGGCGATCTGTCCGGCGGGCAGATGATCGGGCGGATGCTCTCCGACCAGTTCGGCTTCGACACGAACGGCGTCCTGTTCTACATCTTCGACCAGGTCGCGGACCCGAGTGCCTTCAAGGACACCTACCGTGCGCAGCTCGACGCGGCGCCGTGGACGGCCGAGGAGCAGGAGCGGGTCATCGCCGAGGTCGAACTGGCGTACTCGCTCAACAACGGCCTGCTCGAGGGGCTCGACGCCCGGCGTCGCCCGGTGACCGACGGGGCCGGTGACGTGGCGGTGACCGCGTGACCGAGCCGTTCGACGACGAGGCGCGCCGAGCGATCCTCCGGCACATGAACGCCGACCACGCGGTCGACAACCTGGCGATCGTCCGCGCGAACGGGGCCGCGACCGCCGTGGCCGCGACGATGACCGAGATCGACGCGATCGCCGGTGTCTGGCTCGCCCGGCTCGACGACGGCGACGAGGAACAGGTCATCGTGCCCTGGACCTCGCCGCTGACCGACCGCCGCTCGGCGCGGGTGCAGATCGTCGAGGTCCA
Organism: Curtobacterium sp. PhB128; assembly: GCF_004340725.1. Classification (NCBI taxonomy): domain Bacteria; kingdom Bacillati; phylum Actinomycetota; class Actinomycetes; order Micrococcales; family Microbacteriaceae; genus Curtobacterium; species Curtobacterium sp. PhB128. The sequence goes on along the minus strand of NZ_SLUR01000001.1, from coordinate 667,650 downwards.
CTCCGCCGCGCAGGCCCAGCTCGCCGAACCGAGCTGAACCGAGCCGAACCGCGCTGAACCGAGCCGATCCGCGCTGATCCGAGCTGAACCGAGCCGATCCGCGCCGACCACAGACCCGCCGGGATCGCGGGCCGCGTCGCAACTGCAGGGGTGCTCCCGCCACGCGTCGCGATCCCGGCGTCCTCCCTGCATGCTCGCGCTGCGCGCGGACGCGTTCCGCACACCCAGCCCGCTGGTCCGTCCGGACGGTCGACGTCACGGGTGGCCGCGGGCCGATACGCTGCTCGGAGCCGGGACGGTGTTCCCGGACGACCCCGAAAGGACCCCATGACGGCGATCGACGGATCGGCGCGCCATGAGCGCGCTCGGGACGACGTCAGCGGCGCGGTCGACAGTGACCTGCGCGCCGACGTGCGCTACCTCGGCAACCTGCTCGGCCGGGTGCTGCGCGAGAACGGTGGCGACGAGCTGCTGCGTGACGTGGAGTCGCTGCGTGCGGCCGTGATCGACGCCTACGAGGGCGACCACGCGGAGGGTGCTGCCCGCGCGCAGACCCTCGTGTCCGCGATGTCGGCCGAGCGCGCCGAAGCGGTGGCGCAGGCCTTCACGACGTACTTCCACCTCACGAACCTGGCCGAGGAGCACCACCGCGTGCGGGTGCTCCGGCAGCGCGGCGACGACGGCGGCCTGGCCGGCGACTCGTTCCCGGCGACCTACGCGGAACTCGTGGCCGAGGTCGGCGAGGCCGAGGCGGCCGAGCGACTCCGGACGCTGCGGTTCCACCCGGTGCTGACCGCACACCCGACCGAGGCCCGCCGTCGTGCGGTCACCACGGGCGTGCGTCGCATCACGGACCTCATCGACGAGCGCGACCGCTCGAAGAACGCCACGGCACGTGCCGAGAACGAGCGACGGCTGCTCGAGGAGATCACGACGCTCCTGCGCACCTCGCCGCTCCGCACGACCCGCCCGACCCCGCTCGACGAGGTCCGCACCGCCATGAGCGTCTTCGACCAGACGCTGTTCGAGATCGTCCCGCAGGTCTACCGCCTGCTCGACGACCGGCTGCAGGGCGATGACGCCGGTCGCGCACCGGTGACGGCGCCCGCGTTCGTGCGGTTCGGCACCTGGATCGGTGGCGACCGCGACGGCAACCCGCACGTGACCGCCGACATCACGCGCCAGGCTGCGGAGATCGCGGCCGAGCACATCCTGATCGGGCTCACCCGTGCCACCACCCGCATCGGCAGCGCCCTGACTCTCGACGCGAGCGACACCCCGGCCGACGCCGGGCTCACCGCGCTCGTGGCGGCGCAGGAGTCACTCGACCCGGGCATCGCCGAGCGCATCGGCGTCCGCGCCCCGAACGAGACCCACCGCCGCGCGCTCCTGTTCACCGCCGCGCGCATCGACGCCACCCGCCAGGGCACGACGCCGCTCGCGTACGACGGCCCGGACGCCCTGCTCGCCGACCTCCGGACGATCCAGGCGTCGCTCGTCGCCGCCGGCGCGATCCGGCCGGCGAACGGTGAGCTGCAGAACCTCATCTGGCAGGTCGAGACCTTCGGGTTCCACCTGGCCGAGCTCGAGGTCCGGCAGCACTCGCAGGTGCACCGCACGGCCCTGGCGGAGATCCGGGCCGGCGGCGCGCTGAGCGAGACCACCGAAGAGGTCCTCGCGGTCTTCCGGACGATCGCCGACCTGCAGGACCGCTACGGGGTCCGTGCCGCCAGCCGGTACATCGTGTCCTTCACGCAGTCGGCGGCGGACCTGGCGAACGTGCACGAGCTCGCCGTCGCCGCACTCGGCTCACCCGAGGCCGCCCCGGTGCTCGACGTCATCCCGCTCTTCGAGACCTTCGCCGACCTGCACGCCAGCGTCGACATCCTCGACGAGGCCGTCCGCACCGAGACGTTCCAGCGTCGTCTGGCCGCGACCGGCCGTCGGCTCGAGGTCATGCTCGGCTACTCGGACTCGTCGAAGGACGTCGGTCCGGTCTCCGCGAACCTGGCGCTCTACGACGCCCAGGCCCGCATCGCCGACTGGGCGCGGGACAACGAGGTCGAGCTCACCCTGTTCCACGGCCGCGGCGGTTCGCTCGGCCGCGGCGGCGGGCCGGCCAACGAGGCCGTCCTCGCGCAGCCGCCGGGATCGATCGACGGTCGCCTGAAGCTCACCGAACAGGGCGAGGTCATCTTCGCGCAGTACGGCGACCAGGACATCGCGGCCCGTCACCTCGAGCAGATGGCCTCGGCCACCCTGTTCGCGTCGTCGCCGTCCAACGAGGCGCGCACGGCCGCTGCGGCCACCCGGTTCGCCGACCTCGCGCAGCAGCTGGACGACGTCTCGCGCGTCGCGTTCTACGACCTGGTCAAGGCGGACGGGTTCGCTCCGTGGTTCGCACGGGTCACCCCGATGGAGGAGATCGGTCTGCTCCCGCTCGGCTCCCGCCCGGCCCGCCGCGGGCTGTCGGTCGAGTCGCTCGAGGACCTCCGGGCGATCCCGTGGGTGTTCTCGTGGACCCAGGCGCGGATCAACCTGGCCGGTTGGTACGGGCTCGGCTCCGCGCTCCAGGCGGTCGGCGACGTCGACGTCCTGCGGGCCGCGTACGCCGAGTGGCCGTTGTTCGGCGCGATGATCAAGAACGTCGAGATGTCGCTCGCGAAGACCGACGAGCACATCGCCCGCCGGTACCTCGAGCTCGCGGATCGCGACGACCTCGCCGCCAAGGTGCTCGACGAGATGACGCGGACCCGTGACTGGGTGCTCCGGATCTCGGGTGGCAGCGACGTGCTCGAGGACCGTCCGGTCCTGGCCCGGGCCGTGCGCCTGCGCAGCCCCTACGTCGACGCCCTGTCGCACCTGCAGCTCCGCGCGCTCCGGTCCATCCGGACGACGGGCAGCACCGACCCGACCGACGCCGACCACCGTCTGCTCCTGCTCACCGTGAACGGGATCGCCGCCGGCCTGCAGAACACCGGCTGACGCCGGCAGCCCCGCACCGCCGAGTGGTCACCAACCGTCGGCTCCGTCGTCGCCGCGCGACGGTTCGCGACCACTCGGCGGACGTGAGCGGCGCGCCGTGACCGCTCGCGGTGGCGGACGGGAGGCCCGTGGCGGCGCTGTCCCGGGCCTCCCGTCCGCCACCGCGCACGTCCAGGGCTGCACCGTCGAGCGGTCACGCGACGTCGGCTGCCCGGTCGCCGCGCGACGGTTCGCGACCAGTCGGCGGACGTGAGCGGCGCGCAGGGCCCGTCGAATCGATTCGGGTGCGCGTAGCGTGTCGGTCGTGACGACGGAGCGCACCCGGAAACCGACCACGACCACCCTGCCGCCGATCGTGCCGCTGGCCCTGATCGTCGGGGTGTCGCCGTTCGCCACCGACATGTACATCCCGGCGCTCCCGCAGATCGCCCACGACCTCGGCACGACCCCCGGTGCCGTGCAGCTGTCGCTCACGGCGTTCCTCGTCGCCTTCGCGGTCGGGCAGTTGCTCGTCGGACCCGTCAGCGACGGGGTCGGTCGGCGGCCGATGCTCGTCGTCGGCACCGCGGTGTTCGCGCTCGCCTCGGTCGGGTGCGCCCTCGCGCCGGACGTCGTCACGCTCGTCCTCGCCCGCATCGCCCAGGGGCTCGGCGGGGCGGCCGGAGCGGTCGCCGGCCGGGCGATGGTGTCGGACGTGGCGAGCGGGACGCGGATGGCGAAGGTCTTCGGCACGCTCGCCGCGATCAACGCCATCGGCCCCGTCGTGGCACCGCTGGCCGGAGGCGCCGTGCTGACGTTCGGCACGTGGCGGATCATGTTCGTCGTGCTCGCGGTGCTCGGCGCGCTGTTCTTCGCGATGGTGGTGCTGCGGTTCCGCGAGACCCTGCCGCCGGAGCGACGCGGGGGCGTGGGCTTCGCCGCGAACGGTCGACGCATCCGCGAACTGCTGGCGATCCCGCGGTTCCGTGCCTACGTGCTGAGCGGGGTGCTCTCCACCGTGGGGTTCTTCGCGTACATCGCGACCAGCTCGTTCGTGTTCCAGACCCAGTTCGGCTTCTCCGAGGGCATGTACACGCTGGTCTTCGCCACGAACGCCTCGATGATGATCGTCACCACGCTGGTGTTCGGCCGGGTCGTCGGACGGTTCTCCGAGGACTCCCTGCTCACCGTCGGACTGCTCGTCGGCACCGCGGGCGCGGCGGCGGTCCTCGTCTCGGCGCTGCTCGACCTCGGTCCGGTGCCGGTCTGGTGCGCCCTCGCGGTCGTCACGGGTGCGTGGGGCTTCGTGCTGCCCGCGGCGATGACCCGGACGCAGCACGTCGGGGCGGCGCACCCGGGGACGGCCGCGGCCCTGCAGGGCGGCCTGACGTTCGGGATCGGCGGCCTCGGGACACCGCTCGCCGGCGCGCTCGGCGGGACCGCGCTGGCGATGGGCGGGGTCATGGCGGCACTCATGGCCGCAGCCGTCGTGGTGCAGGTCACCGCGACGCGTCGGGACCGCAGCGGGACCTGACGCGGCGGAGCCGGTAGGTTGCTGGTTGCAAGGCGCACCGATCAGAGGAGACCACCCGGCATGGACATCGTCGTACACGAAGCGCAGCCCGACACCGCGGTACTCGAGTGCAGCGGGCGCCTCAACATGGTGTCCGCCCCCGAGTTCCGCGAGGCGGTCGCGAAGGTCGTCGACAACGGACGTGCCCGCGTCGTGGTCGAGCTCTCCGGTGTCGAGTTCATGGACTCGTCCGGGCTCGGCGCGCTGGTCGGCAGCCTGAAGACCGCGCGGCAGGCGGGCGGCGACCTCCGCATCGCAGCGCCGTCCGAGCAGGTGCAGATGGTCCTGCAGCTCTCCAACATCGACAAGATCCTCCGCACGTACCCCGACGGGGACGCTGCGGTCACCGACTGGTGATGACCGCCTCGGCCGCCGAGCACACGCTCGCGTTGTCGTGCCCGCCGGACGACGTGTCCGCCGTGCACGAGTTCCTGGCGGGCGTGTGGCAGCACGAACCCTCGGTCTCCGTCGAGGACCGGATGGCCCTCGAGCTCGCGATCGTCGAACTCACCTCGAACGTGATCGAGCACGGGACACGCCCGGAGGGCGTCTCCTGCCGTCTGCGCCTCGAGATCGGAGCGGACCGGTTCGCCGCACTGCTCTCCGATGACGGCGTCGCCGCCACCGTGGACACCGAGTCGGCCGAGTTGCCCGACGGACTCGCCGAGAGCGGTCGCGGACTCGCCCTGGTCCGGATGGTCGTGGACGACCTGCGGTACGAGCGGGTCGCCGACGAGAACCGGTGGACGGTCCTGCGCGCCCGTCACTGACCGCCACCACGCGACCCGTCGCTTCGTCCGTCTCGCGCACTCCGTGGGCCACAATCCGCAAGGTGCCGCGGGGGATTCCCGGGGTTCCTGGCCGCCGTGTCACGATTCGCGCGATGACAGCCGAACCGGATCCCAGGATCAGCTTCGAGACGTCGGGGGCCGATCTCGACGCTGCCGTGCACATGTACGAGGACGCCTACGCCAGTGTGGGCTTCACCGCGACCCGCACGGAGCGTCCGTTCGCGTACCGTTTCCGCGTCGTCGGCGACGACGTGATGTCGTTCCGGTCGACCCGGTTCGACGCGCGGATGCAGGGTGAGCTGGACGTCCGCGACGAGTACGTCGTCATGTGGATCACGGACGGCGGCGGGCGCGTCGACATCGGCCGGCAAGAGGTCGCGTTCACGCCCGCCACCCCGATGATGTTCCCGACCGGCCGTCCCTTCGCCTTCGACCTGCAGGACGTCCGGCAGAGCCTGGTGCAGTTCGACCGCACCGCCCTGGAGCGCGTCGCGGCCGAGGTCCACGGTGCGCAGCCGGGCCCACTCGTCTTCGACCACACGGCGACGCCGCGCACGGCCGACCTGCGGGGCTGGAACGTGCAGGTCCAGCGTGCCGCGGCGGTCGTGCTCGGTCGGGCGTCGGTCAGTTCGCTCGCCCTGGCCGAGGTCGCACGGGACACCGCCCAGTCCCTGCTCCGGACCTTCCCGCACAAGCTGCTGGCCCCGGACGTCCCCCTGCCGCAGGGCGCCACGGGCCGTGTCCGCGAGGCCGTCGAGTACATGCACGCCTTCGCGCACACGCCGATCTCGACCACCGACGTCGCCGAGCACGTCGGGCTGAGCGTCCGCGGCCTGCAGCAGGCGTTCCAGCGGCAGGTCGGCACGGCCCCGAACGCGATGCTCCGCGGGATCCGTCTCGACCGGGTGCGCGAGGAGCTCCGCCGTGCGTCGACGGGCGACCTGACCGTGGCGAGCGTGGCGATGCGGTGGGGCTTCGCGCACCTCGGTCGGTTCTCGGCGGCGTACGCAGCGCGCTTCTCCGAGTACCCGCGCGACACACTGCAGCGCTAGGTCCGTCCGGGGTTCGCTACGCTGCCCGGGTGAGCAGACCTCGACCGTGGGTGATCGTGCCCGGGATCTGGAACTCCGACGCGGAGCACTGGCAGTCCGTCTGGCAGCGGGAGCGTGGCGACGACGCCGTCCGCATCGCACCGGCGTCCTGGGGTGAGCCGGACCCGGGGGACTGGCGAGACGCCATCTCCCGCGCGGTCGCGTCGTGCGCCGAACCGCCGGTGCTCGTCGCGCACAGCCTGGGGGTCCTCGCCGTCGCCGATTGGCTCGCAGCAGCTGCCGCCGCGGGCGCCGCCGGTCCCGCCGTCGCCGGCGCCTTCCTCGTCGCGCCGCCGGACCCCGCGGCACCGGGCTTCCCCGTGGCCGCCTCCGGGTTCGCCGCGCCCCGCCCGATCCCGGCCGGCACCGCAGCGGCCCGCGTTCCGACCCGCCTGGTGGTGAGCGACGACGACCCGTACTGCACCGCCGACCGTGCTCTGGCGTTCGCGGAGACGATGGGGGCCGCGGTACTCCGGGTCGGCCCGCTCGGCCACGTCAACGTCGCCAGCGGTGTCGGCGCCTGGCCCGCCGGTCGGGAGCTCCTCGGCGCGTTCGAGCGGACGCTCTGACCCGACCCCCGGGGCGACGGGCGACACGCCGTTCACGTTCGGGGCGATATGGCAGGGATTGCTGCGACACACCGCGGATGTCCCGAGTTTCGGCGCGCGCGATATTTATCCTTCGGACATGGAGACCCAGTCCGGTGCACGCACCCCCCTCGTCGACCCGTTCGGTCGCGAGGTCGAGGAGTGGCTCCGCGACGCCCCGGCGACGCGCACGCCGTACGTGGCGGACCTCGTGGTCCCGCCCGTCACCGGCCCGGTGCAGCGCCCCGGCGCCGTGGCCGACGCCACCGCTGTCCAGACGCCGGACGCCACCGCTGTCCAGACGACGGACGCCAGCACCGCGCCCGAAGCCAGCACCGCGCCTGAAGCCAGCACCGCGCCCGAAGCCACCACCGCGCCCGCAGCCCCAGCGTTCCGCCGCGACCGCGCCCGGCACGCCGCCGTCTGCGCACCGTCGTTCCCCGAACCGCCGGAGCGTCTCGCCCTGCGCATCGAGGACCTCGCGATCGAGGTCTCGTCGTCCACCGGTCGCAGCACCATCGAGCGGATCGTCCTGCTCGAGGACGAGGTCCGTCGCCGCGACGAGGACCTCGCCCGCCTCGCCGCCTGGGAGGCCACCGTCGACGGCGCGGACGACCCCGAGGTGACCGCAGCCCGGGCCTTCGCCCAGACCGTCTTCGCGGACCTGCTCGAGGACGCCGCCGCCGAGTCGGACCGTCGCGACCGCGCAGCCGCCCGCCGTGCCGCGACCGCTCCGGTCGGCGTCGTGACCGGCGTCGCCCCCGCTCCCACGGTGGCCGTGGTCCGCCCCGCACCGGCGGCAGCAGCCGCACCGGGAGCCGACGTCGTCACGGCGACACCGGCCGTGGCGCTGGTCGCCCCGGAACGAGACGAGCCCGTGCGACCGGTGCTGGGCCTCCCGGCCGTGTCGCCGGTGTCCGCGAACACGCGACCCACGCCGCTCGTCCAGCCCGCCACCGGGCCGACGGTCATCGACCGTGCCGCGTTCGCGGCCGCTCTCACCGCCCACCAGGGCACGACCGCGAGCACGCCCGTCGTGCTGCCGGACGTGATCGCCGTGCCCGTCGTCGAGACGGCCGCACCGGCGAGCGTCGACACCGAAACCGGCACCGACGAGCCGGCCCGGCCCGGCTGGTGGTCGCGACTCGTCGCCGGCTTGCTCCGTGCGCTCGGTCGCCGCTGACCGGGAGGCCCGGATCACCCCGCGCGGACCGGCTGCCGGTGCCGACGCGGTCGCCTCGGTAGACTGACCGGATGCCGACGCTCCGCGAACTCCAGGCCGTGATCGAAGACCTGTGGCCCGCCGCAGGAGCCGAGTCGTGGGACGCCGTCGGGCTGGTCGCCGGGGACCCGGACGCCACCGTCGAGCACGTCCACCTGGCCGTCGACGCCGTCCCCGCGACCGCACGTGAAGCGGTCGAGCTCGGTGCCGGGCTCCTCCTCACGCACCACCCGTTGCTGCTGCGCGGCGTCACGACGATCGCCGAGTCGACGTACAAGGGCAGCGTCCTCGCGACCCTCGTGCGCGGTGGCAGCGCCCTGATCGCGGCCCACACCAACGCCGACGTCGTCACCACGGGGACCTCGGCCGTGCTCGCCGACCGGATCGGCCTGACCGACCAGCGACCGCTCGACGCCGGAGCCGACCCCGCGACGGGCATCGGCCGCGTCGGGGTCCTCGCCGAGGGCACGACCCTCGGCGCCCTGGCACGGAAGCTCGTCGACCTGCTGCCGCCTACCGCGACCGGGGTCCGGGTGTCCGGCGACTTCGACCAGCCCGTCCGCACCGTGGCACTGTGCGCCGGCGCGGGGGACTCGTTGCTCGGCCACCCGGCCGTCCTCGCTGCCGACGTGTACATCACGAGCGACCTCCGCCACCACCCGGCGTCCGAGTTCCGCGAGCAGGCACTGCTCGGCGGCGGTCCCGCCCTCATCGACACCTCGCACTGGGCCACCGAGTGGCTCTGGCTCGACGTCGCGGCCGCGCAACTGCGCCAGGCCGCAGGCGTCCGGGTCACCGTGAGCGACCTCCGCACCGACCCGTGGGACTTCGCCGTCCTGCCGGCGGCCGAACCCACCACCCCCACTGAAGGAGTCTGACCATGAAGGCAGCACCCGAGGACCAGGTCATCCTCCTCGACGTCCAACGACTCGACAACGACGTCACCCGCATCGCGCACCGCATCACGTCGCTGCAGAAGGGCGACCAGCTCACCGGACTCGGCACCAAGGCCGCCGGGCTGCGCAGCGAACTCGTCGCCGCCACCGGCCTGGTCGAGGACGCCGAACGCGAGCTCGCTCGCCTGGAGTCCGACACCGCCACCGCGCAGGCCCGCGTCGAACGAGACACCACGATGCTGCAGAACGTGTCGAACTCGAAGGACGCGACCGGGCTGCAGAACGAGCTCGAGTCGCTGCAGCGCCGCATCGGTGGCCTCGAGACCGCCGAGCTCGAGGTCATGGAGAACCTCGACGGGCTCCGCGCCCGGGTCGGCGACATCGAGGCGCAGCTCGCCGACGTCGAGGCCGCCCGCTCCGGCCTGGTCGCCGAGCGTGACGCCGAGATCGCGCGGCTGTCGTCCGACCGCGCCTCTGCCGAGCAGGCCCGGGCCGACGTCGCCGCGAAGGTGCCGGCCGAGCTGCTCGCGCTCTACGACCGGCAGCGTGCCCGCTACGGCTTCGGCGCTTCGCTGCTGCAGGGTGGGGTGTCGACGGCGTCTGGCGTGGCGCTGAACAACTCGGACCTGCAGGACATCCGCCGGGCCGCGCCGGACGATGTCGTGCTGTGCCCGGACAGCGACGCGATCCTGGTGCGGACGGCCGAGTCCGGGCTGTAGGCGCTCGCACGCTGCCGACGGCAGGCGCGGTGCCAGCCGGCACCGCGCCTGCCGTCTGTCGCCTGGTGCGAGCTTGCACGCTCGGTGCGAGCTTGTTGCGGCGCACGGAGTGGTTAACCTCGCACGGGGTCGCGAACGTCGCACCGTGCGGGTCTGTCGGCGCAGGCGCGGGCTCGGGGTGTGGCGGTGCACGGTGCGGGGTCTCTCGCCTGGTGCGAGCTTGCACGCTCGGTGCGGCGTTGTTGCGGCGCACGGAGTGGTCAACCTCGCACGGGATCGCGAGCGCTGCACGTGGGGCGAATGGGCCGGCCGTACGCCGGGTTCTGTCCCGCCGCTTGCACGGCGGTGACGGCCATCTCTCTCGGACCGACGTTGCCGTCGGCCTCCAGCGGTCTACCCGAGGACTCGGCGAGCAGCCTCAGCGTCCTCTGTCTGACCTTGCTCCGGGCGAGGTTTACCGAGCGGATCCGGTCACCCGGACCCCTGGTGGTCTCTTACACCACCGTTTCACCCTTACCGACGTTGCCGCCGGCGGTCTGCTTTCTGTGGCACTGTCTCGCGGATTGCTCCGGGTGGGTGTTACCCACCGCCCTGCTCTGTGGAGCCCGGACGTTCCTCGGCACTCCCGGAGGAGTGACGCGACCGTCTCACCGACCCATTCGCAGGTCCGAGTCTACCGGCCCCGCGCCCGTGCCCGAGCCCGCCCGTGCCCGCGCCCCGAGGTTCCGAGATCTCGGCATGTCGGCGCGCACGAGGGGGCTCCGTGGAACCTCGGCGCACCGCAGTCGGCGAGTCGTGGAACCTCGGCGCCAGCGGCCGGGCGCGTCGAACCGCACCGAACACCTCCCACGCCGCACGGTGCAGGCCAGTGCAGGCCCGACCGTCCGATCGTCCGACCGACCGCCGGGTCAGGCGCTCCGGGCAGCCAGGGTCGCGGCGCCGATGATGCCGGCGTTGTTGCGCAGGGTCGCGGGGATGATCTCCGCCTGCAGGTCGAGCAGCGGCAGGAACTCCTCGTACTGCTTCGACACGCCGCCGCCGACGACGAAGAGCTCGGGGGAGAGCAGGGCCTCGAGCGTCGAGTAGTAGGTCTGCAGGCGCTTCGCCCAGTGCTTCCACGACAGGTCGTCGCGCTCCTTGGCAGCGAAGGACGCGCGCGACTCGGCGTCGTGCCCGTCGATCTCCAGGTGTCCGAGCTCCGAGTTCACGATGAGCACACCGTCGTTGATGAGCGCGCTGCCGATCCCGGTGCCCAGCGTCGTCACGATCACCAGGCCGTCCTTGCCCTTCGCCGCGCCGAACTGCTGCTCGGCGAACCCGGCGGCGTCGGCGTCGTTGACGAAGTGGATCGCGCGGCCGAGCTCCTTCTCGAACAGCGCCTCGGCCTCGAAGCCGATCCACTTCTTCGAGACGTTCGCAGCCGACATGGTCTTTCCGTCCCGCACGATCGCGGGGAAGCACACGCCGACGGGGACGTCGGCCGCGGGTGCGAGCTCGTCGAGGATCGAGGCGACGACGGCGGTGATGTCGTGGGGCTTCCCGCCTTCCGGGGTGGCCTTCTTGATGCGGTCCGTGGTCAGTTCACCGGACGCGACGTCGACGATCGCGCCCTTGATGCCCGTACCACCGATGTCGACGCCGACTGCGAGGGAGGTCATGAGGTTGTCGTGCCTTTCGGTTGCCTGCCGGAGTGCCCGGTCAGGAAGGGGTGTCCGGTCAGGAGACGGTGAGGAGCTCCGCGCCGCGTTCGGTGACGACGAGGGTGTGCTCGAACTGCGCGGTCCACGACTTGTCGCGCGTCGAGACCGTCCAGTCGTCGGACCAGATGTCGGCCTCGATCCCGCCGAGGGTCAACATGGGTTCGATGGTGAACACCATGCCCTGCTCGATGACGTCGTCGTACTGCGGCGCGTCGTAGTGCGGGATGATCAGGCCGGAGTGGAAGGCACGACCGACTCCGTGGCCGGTGTAGTCGCGGACGACTCCGTAGCCGAAGCGCTTCGCGTACGCCTCGATGGCGCGGCCGATGACGTTCACCTGCCGGCCGGGGGCGACGGCCTTGATGCCGCGTCGGAGCGCCTCTTCGGTCCGCGTCACCAGGTCCGACACCTCCTGCGACGCCTGTCCGACGATGAACGTGCGGTTCGTGTCGCCGTGCATCCCGTCCTTGTAGGCGGTGATGTCGATGTTGACGAGGTCGCCCTCCTGCAGGACGGTGTCGTCGGGGATGCCGTGGCAGATGACCTCGTTGAGGCTCGAGCACAGTGACTTCGGGTACCCGCGGTACCCGAGCGTCGACGGGTAGGCGCCGTGTGCGACGACGAAGTCGTGGCCGATGCGGTCGAGTTCGTCGGTGGTCACGCCGGGACGGATCGCCGCGCCGACGGCGTCGATGGCCTGGGACGCGATGCGGCCGGCGGTGCGGATGCGCTCGACCTCGTCGGGGGAGTACGTGTCACCGAGGCCGTGCTCGTGCGGTTCGACCTTGCCGACGTACTCCGGGCGTTCGATGTCCTTCGGGACGGTCCGGAGCGGGGAGACGCGGCCGGCGGTCAGGTGTCCGTGTTCGTCCCGGGGCATGCCGACCACTCTAGCCGCGGCGCGACGCGCCGAGCGCAACCGCCCCACGGTGCGGCCCGACGGGGTGGGCGTGACCGCCCTCCGGTGCGGCCCGACGGGGTGAGCGCGACTGCCTGGAGGCCCGGTGCCGGTCCGCCGGGCCGGCACCGGGCCTCCAGGCCGTCACCTGGGTACGGTGGGCGGCATGAGCGACGAACGCATCGAGTCCCAGTGGTGGTTCAACGACAAGACCGGTCAGGTCGAGCAGGGTCCGCAGTCCCCGCAGCGTGACCGCATCGGCCCGTTCGACACGCGCGAGGAAGCGCAGCACGCGCTCGACCGGATCGCGGCGAACAACGAGAAGTGGGACGCCGACGACCAGTGACGCACCGGCGACGGCACGGTGACGGACCACTGACGCGTCGCACGGCCCCGCGCACGCCGCGGGACCACTAGCCTGGGACGAGGCCCGCCCGCGGCCACCCGATACACGGAAAGGTCGTGCATGGACAAGCAGACGGACTTCGTGCTCCGCACCATCGAGGAGCGCGGCATCAAGTTCATCCGACTCTGGTTCACGGACGTCATCGGGACGCTGAAGTCGGTGGCGATCGCCCCGGCCGAGGTCGAGGGTGCCTTCGCCGAGGGCATCGGGTTCGACGGCTCCGCGATCGAGGGCCTGTCCCGCTCGTACGAGGCCGACGTGCTCGCGCACCCGGACCCCTCGACGTTCCAGATCCTGCCATGGCGCGGCGAGGTCGACCCGACCGCGCGGATGTTCTGCGACATCACGACGCCGGACGGCCAGCCCGCCGTCGCCGACCCGCGCAACGTGCTGAAGCGCACGTTGGCCCGGGCGAGCGAGCGTGGCTTCACGTTCTACACGCACCCCGAGATCGAGTTCTACCTGCTCAAGAGCCGCGAGTGGAAGGACGGCGGGCCGCAGCCCGTCGACCAGGCCGGCTACTTCGACAACGTCCCCGGCGGCAGCGCGCACGACTTCCGTCGCCGTTCCGTCCGGATGCTCGAGGACCTCGGCATCTCGGTGGAGTTCAGCCACCACGAGGCCGGGCCTGGCCAGAACGAGATCGACCTCCGCTACGCCGACGCACTGACGATGGCGGACAACATCATGACCTTCCGCACGGTCGTGAAAGAGGTCGCGATCGAGCAGGGCGTCTACGCGACGTTCATGCCGAAGCCGATCTCCGGCCAGCCGGGTTCGGGCATGCACACGCACGTCTCGCTCTTCGAGGGCGACCAGAACGCGTTCTACGAGGCCGGCGGCGAGTACCAGCTGTCCCGGACCGCCAAGCACTTCATCGCCGGTGTGCTCAAGCACGCACCCGAGATCACCGCGGTCACGAACCAGTTCGTGAACTCGTACAAGCGCCTCTGGGGTGGCGACGAAGCCCCGTCCTTCGTGACCTGGGGCCACAACAACCGTTCGGCGCTCGTGCGCGTGCCGCTGTACAAGCCCAACAAGGGTCAGTCCTCGCGCATCGAGTACCGCGGCATCGACTCGGCAGCGAACCCGTACCTGGCGTACTCGCTGCTGCTCGCTGCGGGGCTCAAGGGCATCGAGGAAGAGTACGAGCTGCCGGCCGAGGCCGAGCACGACGTCTGGAGCCTCACCGACGCCGAGCGTCGTGCCCTCGGGTACAGCCAGCTGCCGTCGAGCCTCGACCACGCCCTCAGCCTGATGGAGGACTCCGAGCTCGTCGCCGAGACGCTGGGCGAGCACGTGTTCAACTTCGTGCTCCTCAACAAGCGCCAGGAGTGGAAGCGCTACCGCGACCAGGTCACGCCGTTCGAGCTCGACACCAACCTCGGCGCCCTCTGAGCGAGCGCACCACATGACCGGTCGGACGACGTCGTCGCGTTCCGAGTTGGCCCGCCTGGGCTTCGCCGAGCTGTCGGAGAGCCTGGAGCGGATCGCCGACCTGGAGGCGCGGTTCGGCTCCGTCGTGCCGCTGCCGGTGAGCGGCACCCCGGCGCTCTGGGGCATCACCGCGGATCCCGACGGCGCGCTGCGGCTGCTGGAACGGCTGTTGGAGCGTGCTCCGGACGAGCTCCGCCCCGTCCTGACGGACGAGGCGGCGACGGAGCGGCTGATCCGCCTGCTCGGCGCCTCGGTCGGTCTCGGCGAGTTCCTGCACCGTCGTCCTGCCGAACTCGCACTGCTGCTCGAGCCCGTCGTCGCGCCGTGGTCGCAGGAGCGCTACACGGCGTCCCTGCTCGAGGCGATCGACGGCGCCACCGGCGAGGACGCACGGATGTGCCTGCGGGTGCGGTACCGCCGGCACCTCGCGCAGATCGCCCTGTACGACGTGCTGCACTCGTCGCCGACCGAGGCGTTCCCGGCCGTCGCTGCCGGACTGGCCGACCTGGCCGGCGCAGCGCTCGACGCCGCGGTCGACGTCGCCCGGCGCGAGGTGCCGTTCCCAGCGGCCGACGTCGCTGCGACCCCGCTCGCGGTGATCGCGATGGGCAAGGCCGGCGCACGCGAGCTCAACTACGTCAGCGACGTCGACGTCATCTTCGTCACCGAGGCCACCGACGACATCGACACCGACCGTGCCGTCCGCATCTCGACGCGGATCGCGATCGCCGCGACCCACGCGATCACCGACCTGGCCGCCGAACCCGGTCTGTGGGAGGTCGACGCGAACCTGCGACCGGAGGGCAAGGACGGTGCCCTGGTCCGCACGCTCGACTCGCACGTCGCGTACTACGAGCGCTGGGCGAAGTCGTGGGAGTTCCAGGCGCTCCTCAAGGCCCGGCCGATCGCCGGCTCGGCCGACCTTGGCGCGCGTTACGCCGAGGCCGTCGCACCGTTCGTCTGGAGCTCGTCGGCGCGCCCCGGGTTCGTCGAGTCGGTGCAGCGGATGCGCGAGCGCGTCACCGACCACATCCCCGACGGCGAGGTCGACCGGCAGCTCAAGCTCGGTCCGGGCGGCCTGCGCGACGTCGAGTTCACCGTGCAGCTCCTGCAGCTCGTGCACGGTCGTGACGACGAGTCCGTTCGGGTCCGTTCCACCCTCGAGGCGATGGACGCCCTGACCGCCGCCGGGTACGTCGGACGCGCCGAGGCCGCCCACTTCGGTCCGGACTACGCGCTGCTCCGGGTCCTCGAGCACCGCATCCAGCTCCGCCGACTGCAGCGGACGCACCTGATGCCGACCGACGAGGAAGAACTCCGCGTCCTCGCCCGGTCGAGTGGTCTGGCCACCTCGGCCGCAGCCCTCGAGACCCGGTGGCGTGCGGTCAAGCTCGAGGTCCGCGGCCTCCACGAGCGGCTGTTCTACCGTCCGCTCCTGTCCGCCGTCGCCACGACCGAGGGCGAGATCGTGCTGACCGACGACCAGGTCGTCGACCGGCTCGCAGGCGTCGGGTTCGTCGACCCGCCCGGTGCGCTGCGGCACATCCGGGCGCTCACACAGGGCACGAGTCGACGTGCGGCGATCCAGCGGAACCTGCTGCCGGTGCTCCTGCGGTGGATGGCCGAGGGGCCGGCGCCGGACCGGGCACTGTTGGCGTTCCGACGGCTCAGCGACACCCTGGGGGAGTCCAGCTGGTTCCTCCGGATGCTCCGCGACTCGTCCGGGGCTGCGCACTCGCTGACCACCGTGCTGTCGGAGTCGGCGTTCCTGTCCGGTCTCCTCGAGCGGTTCCCGGAGGCCGTCGCCTGGCTCGACGAGCCCGAGTCGCTCCTGCGTGCCCGCCCGATGGACTCGTTGCTCGCCGAGATGACCGCGACGACCGCGCGGCACGGCAACGACGTCGACGGTGCGGCCAGTCTGCTGCGCTCGGCGCGCCGCCGCGAGACCCTCCGCCTCGGCATGGCCGCGGTGCTCGGCCACCTCGACGTGGACGCCCTGGGCGCTGCACTCACCGACGTGACCGAAGCGACGCTCGCCGGGGCCCTCGCGCTCGCCCGACGGGACGCCCCCGCGGACTTCGAGTTCGGGATCATCGCGATGGGCCGCTACGGCGGGCGAGAGCTCGGCTTCGGCTCCGACGCCGACGTCCTCTACGTGTACCGCGCCCCGGACCTGGCGACCGAGGTGGCCTCCCGGACGGCACAGACCATCGTGCGCGAGCTGAACCGGCTCACCGAGGACACCGTCCACCCGCTCGACCTCGACATCGACCTGCGCCCCGAGGGCAAGAACGGCCCGGTGGCGCGCACGCTCGAGTCCTACGGCGCCTACTACGCCCGGTGGTCGCTGACGTGGGAGGCGCAGGCGCTGCTCCGTGCCCGTGGCGCCGTGGGGGATGCCCAGCTGCTCCGGGACTTCGAGCACCTGGCCGACCGCACGCGCTACCCGGAGCGGATCGACGAGAACGAGGTGCGCGAGGTCCGGCGGATCAAGGCCCGCGTCGAGTCCGAGCGGCTGCCACGCGGGGCCGATCCGGCTCGCCACCTGAAGCTCGGGCGCGGATCGCTCAGTGACGTCGAGTGGTTCGTCCAGCTCCTGCAGCTGCAGCACGCCCTCGAGTTCCCCGCGCTCCGCACGACCTCGACCCTCGAGGCGCTCGACGGCGCCGTGGCCGCCGGGTTCGTCAGTGCCGACGACGGCGAGCGGCTCGGGGCTGCCTGGCGTTTCGCCTCGCGGACGCGCAGTGCGCTGGTGCTCTGGTCAGGGAAGACCACCGACGTCCTGCCCGTCGACCGCGTCCAGCTCGAGGGCGTCGCGCGGCTGATGGAGTACCCGCCCGGCTCGGCGAGCGAGCTCGAAGAGGACTACCTCGGCGTCACCCGACGTGCGCGGCAGGTCTTCGAGCGCGAGTTCTACGGCGCCTGACGCGGCACCGACACGCCCGGGCGTGCTCCCCGGACGCGAAGGTGACGAGTCGTCGCAGGTTAATTCCCCGTGTCGCGCACCGTCCCCCGTTCGTTTCGGACTGTACCCCGATTCGGACAGACGGGTCCGTCGTTACTTCGCCGTGACCACCACGCGCCGGGCCGCCGGCAGACGTGCCAGAGGTCCGCGCCGACTCGCCCGGTGACCATGTCCTGAACAGGGGTTTCCCAGGGTGGTGATCCGCGCCTCCCGGCAGCAATCGCCGCCCACCAGGGTGAGTGGCAGGGTGAACGCGGTCCGCAGGAGTGCTGTCAGCACGAGGGGGGACCACCGGTCCCGGTGGAGATGGGGACAAGTGTGTACCCCGTAACGCGTTCGAAACGCCCCCGGACGGGGGTCGCGTTGCGCTGGGGTTCAGGTTTCTGCGTCAATGGGGTCACCCGAACCGACCCTGATTCCCCAACGTCGCGGAATCTCCACCTCGAACGTTGAAGCAGGGATCAGTGTTCACCTTCATTCTGCAGATCAGGCAGATGGTCGAAGGCCACCCCGAGTTCTACCTGTTCGCCGTGTACTCCGCGGTGATCTGGTTGCTCTGGTTGGTCAAGGTCGTCATCTCCGCCCGCTACCGCCCGTTCACCGGCACCTTCGTCGGTACCACCAGCGTCGTCGTCCCCGTCGTGGACGAACCGCTCGACCTGTTCCGCGACGTCATCGGTCGCATGGTCGAGCAGCGACCCGGCGAGATCATCGTCGTCATCAACGGCGCCCGCAACGAGGCGCTCGAAGCCGTCTGCGACGAGTTCGCCCCGCTCGTCCGCTGGACCCACACGCCCATCCCGGGCAAGCGGAACGCCGTCAAGGTCGGCACCGAGATGTCCAACGGCGACATCACGGTGCTCGTCGACTCGGACACCGTCTGGACCCCCGGCGCGCTCGAGGAACTCCTCAAGCCGTTCGCCGACGAGTCCGTCGGCGGTGTCACGACCCGGCAGCGCATCCTCGAACCCGAGCGCAGCTGGATCACCCGCTGGGCCGACTGGCTCGAGAACTCGCGGGCGCTCTACTCGATGCCCGCGCAGAGCGTCCTCGGGCAGATCGGCTGCCTGCCCGGGCGCACGATCGCCTTCCGGCGGAGCATCCTGATGCGCGTCATGGACAAGTTCATGCACGAGAAGTTCATGGGTGTGTTCCTCGAGGTCTCCGACGACCGCACGCTCACGAACCTCACGCTCAAGGAGGGGTACCGGACCGTCTACCAGTACACCTCGCTGGTCTACACGGACGCTCCGCTGCAGGTGAAGAAGCTGTTCAAGCAGCAGCTCCGCTGGGCCCGCGGCTCGCAGTACAACACGTTGCGCATGCTGCCGTGGATGCTCGGTCACGCCCCGGTGCTCGCGGCGTTCTTCATCACCGACATCATCCTGCCGTTCATGCTCTTCGGTGTGATCGCCGGTTGGATCTACCGGGCCTTCACCGGGCAGGGCGAGAACCTGTACCAGGGCATCCTGTCGCAGTACGGCTTCTCGACGGGCTTCGTCTACGTCGCCGCCCTGATGGTCGTCTCGTCGGTGCTCAGCATGGCCATCCGGCAGATGCGCCACCTGGCCGAGAAGCCGAGTGACTTCTTCCGCCTGCCGATGTTCATCATCGTGTCGACGTTCTTCCTCATGCCGATCCGGCTCATCGGCTTCTTCCGCCTGGCGCACGCGTCCGGCTGGGGGACCCGCGCCGGCGCTTATGCCGGCGGTCCGATGCAGGAGGACCCGTCCGACGCCGCGCAGCCGTCGTCCTTCGGCACCCAGTCCCCGGTCAGCCCGATCGACGCCGCGGACCGTGCCCGGGCCGTCGACGGACGCGTGCCGCTCGGGAGCGACCAGGTGGCAGTGGACCGCGCGTTCGACGAGCTCTTCGGGGCCGACGCCACCACCAACTCCACCACGACCGTGCTCGCGACCCGGCGCGAGGCCGCTGCCGCAGCAGCAGTGCAGCCCGCAGCCCCACGGACCGCCCCCGTGAAGGCCCGCCGGTACAACCCGTATGCCGCGATCCCGTACTGCATCGGCATCGCGATCTTCGTCCTGGAGGCCTTCCTCATTGTCTGACATCATCCGCTCCTCCAGTACCTGGTGGGCGCAGTCGAGCAAGCACGCCCGCTGGACGGCCGTCGGCACGACCGCCATCGTCCTCGCCCTCGCCCTCATCACGTGGTCGGTCTGGGTCTCCCCGGCCGGCCCCGTCTCCACCGCCGTGCACCAGGCCCTCGGGGTCACCGCCCCGAAGGCCAAGAAGGTGTCCGCCGCCGAACTGCAGACACAGCTCGACGCCGCCCAGGACCGCATCTGGGCGCTCGAGGGCAAGCTCGACTCCCGCACCGCCCAGGCCGGGTCGCGTGGCGACCAGATCACGGAGCTCAAGGCGCAGGTCGCGTCGCTCCAGTCCCAGCTCGGTTCCGCGAAGGGCTCGGGAGGCTCGTCCTCCGTCAACGCGTCGGGTTCCGGTGTGAACGGGGCCGGCACCTCGGGCTCCGGCTCGGGTTCCGGGACCGGCGGGTCCGCCGTCTCCGACAACGGGTCCGGGTCGGGTTCCGGCTCCGGTTCCGGCGGTAGCTCGGCCGGTGGGTCGGGTTCGAGTGGCGGCTCCGGCGGCTCGGGTGGTGGCTCCGGTGGGGTCACGAACCCGAACCCCGGCCCGTCGACCGACCCGGGCACCACGCCCGTGGCGGTCCCGACCAAGGCGGACATCCTCGGGCAGCAGTCCCGCTGGTACGGCCTGTACACGGCGCAGTCCCCGTTCAACTGGTCCGAGTACGACCAGGTCTCGCAAGAGGTGGGGAAGGCGACGAACATGGTCGGCTTCTTCCAGGGCTTCGACCAGGACTTCAACCAGAACGCGGTCCAGCGCTCGTGGGCGAACGGTCGTCTGCCGATGATGACGTGGGAGTCGGTGCCCGCGAAGACGGGCAACGACGAGCCGTACGTCGAGGGCTACACCAACGAGGACGTCATCTCCGGCAAGTTCGACGCCTACCTGACGCAGTACGCCAAGTCCCTGGCGGCGAACGGCCAGCCGCTCGTCATCCGGTTCGACCACGAGATGAACGGCCAGTGGTACAACTGGTCCGAATCCGCGAAGCAGCAGAACGCCGCCGGCTCGTACACCGCGATGTGGCAGCACGTCTGGAACGTCTTCCAGGCCAACGGCGCGAACCAGTACGCCATCTGGGACTGGTCGCCGTCGCGCATCGACAAGCTCGGCAACGCGAAGTACCAGACGCTCGAGTACATGCAGAACTACTACCCGGGCGCCGAGTACGTCGACTGGGTCGGCATGAGCGGCTACTACCGTGACGCCACCGAGCAGCCGACCTTCGAGAACACCTTCGGTGCGACGCTCGCCCAGATCCGGCAGGTCGCGCCGGGCAAGGGCATCGTGCTCAACGAGATCGGGGCCACCGAGACCGGGGGCAGCGTCTCGAACCCCCAGAAGACCCAGTGGATCAACTCGCTCTTCGACGCCCTGGCCGACCCCGCCAACTCGGACATCATCGGCTTCGCGTACTTCAGCGAGACCGCGACCACGATCGTCGACGGCACACGCACCACGAACGACTGGCGGCTCAACTCGCGAGCCGACTCCCTGGCGGCCTTCGCCGAGGGCATCAAGCGCAACGACATCGACTACGACCTGCAGGAGGTCACGCCATGACCGCGTCCAAGAAGTCGCCCGACCAGGCCGACACCCGTCCCGCACCCGTCATCAGCGTCATCGGTACCGGCTACCTCGGTGCCACCCACGCGGCCGCCATGGCCGAGATGGGCTTCGAGACCATCGGCGTGGACGTCGACCCGGCGAAGCTCGCCGCGTTGTCCGCCGGCGAGGTTCCGTTCTTCGAACCCGGCCTGCCCGAGCTCATCACGAAGCACGTCGCGAGCGGCAAGCTCCGGTTCACGGCGGACATCGCCTCGGCCGTCGCCGCTGCGGACGTCCACTTCGTCTGCGTCGGCACCCCGCAGAAGGCGGGCTCGCACGCCGCCAACCTGGCGTACGTCGAGAGCGCCACCCGCGGCGTCGCCGAGAACCTCACCCACCCGGGACTCATCGTCGGCAAGTCGACGGTCCCGGTCGGCACCGCGGCGCGACTGCGCGGCATCGTCCGCGAGTTCACCCCCTCGGGGATCGACGCCGAGCTCATCTGGAACCCGGAGTTCCTCCGCGAGGGCAAGGCCGTCGAGGACACCCTGCACCCGGACCGCCTGGTCTGGGGCGGCGCGTCCGAGGCTGCCGACGCCGTCATCCGCGAGGTCTACGCTGCGCCGATCAGCGAGGGCACACCGGTCATCACCACCGACCTCTCCACCGCGGAGCTCGTCAAGGTGAGCGCCAACGCGTTCCTCGCCACGAAGATCTCGTTCATCAACGCGATCTCCGAGATGTGCGCGATCACCGGCGCCGACGTGTCGACCCTCGCCGACGCCCTCGGCCACGACGCCCGCATCGGCCGCAAGTTCCTGAACGCCGGCCTCGGGTTCGGCGGCGGGTGCCTGCCGAAGGACATCCGGGCGCTCATGTACCGCGCGAACGAGATCGGTGCTGGCCAGGTCGTCGGCCTCATGCAGCAGGTCGACGAGATCAACATGGGCCAGCGCCAGCGGGTCATCGACATGGCGATCGACTCGGCCGGGGGATCGGTGCTGAACCGTCGCGTGGCCGTCATCGGCGCCGCGTTCAAGCCCCTGACCGACGACGTGCGGGACTCCCCGGCGCTCAACGTGGCCGCTGCACTCCACCTGCGCGGCGCCCAGGTCACCCTCTGGGACCCCGAGGCGATGGAGCCGGCGAAGCGCTCGTTCCCGACGCTGAGCTACGCCGCGTCGATGGCGGACGCGATCGAGGGCGCCGACGTCGTCCTGGTGCTCACCGAGTGGGACGAGATCATCACCGCCGACCCGGTCGCCCTCGGTGACCTCGTCGGTCGCCGCGTCGTGATCGACGCGCGCAACTGCCTCCCGGTCCACGACTGGGTCAAAGCGGGGTGGACCGTCCGTTCCCTGGGGCGGCCCACGCCGGTCACGGGTGCACCCGTGAGCGTCGCAGCGGGGACGAACGACTCGTTGGCCACGGCTCGCTAGTCACCGTTCGCGAAGCGGGGTCCGTGCCGGGCGGCACGGACCCCGTTCCCGTGTGCGCGGTGCCGGGTCGGATCGTGCACAGGTGGTCGAAACGGGCGTACCTGGTCGGAACTTTCGACCAGGTACGCCCGATTCGGCTTCCCAGTCCGGGCGCGATGGGAAGGAACGTGCGTCGCGACCAGCCTGGAGGCCCAGTGCCGGCCCGCCGGACCGGCACCGGGCCTCCAGGCGGTCGCGTCCGTACCCCCCCGCCAAAGCGACACATTCCTGCGGATGGTTTGCGGCACACTGTCGCTGTCGCGACACACACACGAAGGCCCCGCACCTGACGGTGCGGGGCCTTCGTGTGTCAGCGAGGATCAGACGCCGAAGTACAGCTCGTACTCGAACGGGTGCGGGCGCTGGGCCAGCGGGAGGATCTCGTTCTCACGCTTGTAGTCGATCCAGGTCTGGATGAGGTCCTCGGTGAAGACGTTGCCCTTCGTGAGGAACTCGTGGTCCGCCTCGAGGAAGTCGAGCGCCTCGTCGAGGGAGCCGGGGACCTGCGGGATGCCCTTTGCTTCCTCGGGCGGGAGCTCGTAGAGGTCCTTGTCGACGGGCTCGTGCGGCTCGATGCGGTTCTGGATGCCGTCGAGGCCCGCCATCAGCTGCGCGGCGAAGGCGAGGTACGGGTTGCCCGAGGCGTCCGGCGCGCGGAACTCGATGCGCTTGGCCTTCGGGTTGGTGCCCGTGATCGGGATGCGGATCGCAGCCGAACGGTTACCGGCCGAGTAGACCAGGTTGACCGGAGCCTCGAAGCCCTTGACCAGGCGGTGGTACGAGTTGATCGACGGGTTGGTGAAGGCGAGCAGCGCCGGAGCGTGCTTCAGCAGACCGCCGATGTACCAACGGGCCAGGTCGGACAGGCCGCCGTAGCCGTTCTCGTCGTAGAAGAGCGGCTTGCCGTCCGACCAGAGCGACTGGTGGGTGTGCATGCCCGAGCCGTTGTCGCCGAAGAGCGGCTTCGGCATGAACGTGGCGACCTTGCCCCACTGGTCCGCCGTGTTCTTGACGATGTACTTGAACTTCAGGATGTCGTCCGCGGCGTGGACCATCGTGTCGAACTTGTAGTTGATCTCCTGCTGGCCGCCGGTACCCACCTCGTGGTGCGAGCGCTCGAGCTCGAAGCCCGCGTCGATCAGCTTGAGGGTGATGTCGTCGCGCAGGTCGGCGGTCTTGTCGACCGGCGACACGGGGAAGTAGCCGCCCTTGTACGGGGTCTTGTTGGCGAGGTTGCCGCCCTCTTCGTCACGACCGGTGTTCCAGGCGCCCTCTTCGGAGTCGACCGCGTAGAACGACTCGTTCTGGGTGACGGAGTAGCGGACGTCGTCGAAGATGTAGAACTCGGCCTCGGGGGCGAAGAACGCGGTGTCCGCGATGCCCGTCGACGCGAGGTACTTCTCGGCCTTCTTCGCCACCTGGCGCGGGTCGCGGCCGTAGATCTCGCCGTTCCGCGGGTTGTAGATGTCGAAGATCATGATGAGCGTGCGCTCGGCGCGGAACTGGTCCACGTAGGCGGTGGTCACATCGGGGATCAGCTGCATGTCGGACTCGTGGATCGACGCGAACCCGCGGATCGAGGAGCCGTCGAAGAGCTGGCCGACCGAGAAGAAGTCCTCGTCGACGGTCGAGGCGGGGATGTTGAAGTGCTGCTGCACACCCGGCAGGTCCGTGAATCGGATGTCGAGGAACTTGACGTCGGTGTCCTTGATGAAGGCCAGGACCTCGGAGGAATCGCTGAACATGGGGGCCGATCTCCAATGGGTTGGGTGATGTCGGAGGTACCGATCAAGGCACCTCCGACGAGGCTATTGACACGGGGTTTCCCGGACGTGACTGAATTGTTTCGGGCGTGTTACGGGCGGCAGGTCGCCTACGCTTGGGGGCATGGCCCGCAGCTCCTCCAGTCCGTCCGCGCCCTCCGAGCACCCCGACGGCTGGCCGGGCAAGGACCTCGGTCTGCCGGAGGAAGGACCCCGCAGCGTCGGGCGGATCGGACGGCGGATCGTCGCCCTGCTCATCGACGGTGCCCTCGCCGACCTCATCGCCTACGTGACCGGGGTCTGGTCGCCGGTGAACGGTTCCGGCGACATCGCGCACTCGTGGGTGCAGTTGGCGATCTTCGCCGCGCTCCAGGTGCTCTTCATCTGCCTGTTGTCCGGCTCGTTCGGGCACATCTGCGTCGGGCTGCGCGTCGTGCCGATGCGCGGGGGCTACGTGGGGGTGTGGCGTCCGGTCGTCCGGACCGTCCTGCTCTGCCTGGTGGTGCCGGCGCTCATCATCGACCGGGACAGCCGCGGTGCCCACGACCGCATCGCCGGCACGGTGCTCGTCCGCCGCTGACCGGCGCCCCGCGCCACCGGTCGCACGCACGGTGCGAGGTTGATCACTCCGTGCGTCGTTCCGTCCTCGCACCGAGTGAACAACCTCGCACCACCTGCCGCCACCAGCGACCGCAACGCACGCACGCAGAACGCCCCCGACCTGGCACGGTCGGGGGCGTTCTGCGTGGTGGTTCGGGGACGGGTCAGCGCGGACGTCCGGCACGGGCGCGCATCGGGTCCATGCCCTTCGGGATCGCAGCGGCGGGGCTCTGCGTCAGTGAGTCGAGGCGGTTCGCGACGGCCAGGACCTCGTTGCGGTTGAGCGACTTCTTGAACTTGTTCATGGCACGGGGGAGCTTGTGCAGCGTGAGGGTGTCGTCGCCGTCACCGACGCTGACCACGTGGACCGCGACGTTCGGGACGATGCGCTGCACCTTGCGACGCTCTTCGTCGACCTGACGCTTCAGGTTGCCGCGCTGGCCCTCGGTGATGAGGACGACGCCGGGGCGACCCACCGCGCGGTAGACGGCGGACTGCGAGCGACCGTGCACGGCGACGGGCATCTCGCTGGAGCGCCACTGCCGACGGAGCGAGTTGGAGAGCACCGCACCGACGGCGCCGGGCTGGCCCTCGATCTGCGAGTACGCCGCCCGCTCGGCCAGCCGGCCGAGGACGATGAGGAAGAGCAGCACGCCCATCAGGACACCGGCGACGATCCACAGGATCATCGCGAGCCAGTTCTGGCCCGGGAGCACCAGCGCCAGCACGATGCCGAGGACGACGGGGCCGACGAATGCGAGGGCGAACCACCAGACGGACGACGGGTCGGCCCGTCGGGTCATCTGGAAGACCTGGAACATCTGCTTGAGACGCCCCGGCTCCTTCGCCTTCGTGTCTGTGGAAGTGCTGCGTGCCATGCTGACAGGATACGGCCTCCGCGGTCCGGGGGAGACCGCAGTCGGTCCGGCTGTGCGCGAACACGCGTTGTCCACAGACCGGGCAGGACGGACAGGAGGCCCGGCTCGCCTCCGCCACGCTCGTCACCATGGACCCGAGCACCGACCAGAGCGTCGACGACGCCCGCAGCGACCGTTGGGTCGCGCCGGCCGACGACGCTGCCGTGGCGGCCTGGATCGCGGACCGGTGCGCCACCGGACACCGGCACCTGGTGCCCGTCGAGGCGGTGGGCCGGACCGGGGCCGGCGGGCTCGTGACCCTGCTCGACCGCCCACGCGGGACGCCGCTCCCGGTGGCGCTGGACCGTCTCGGCACCCCGACGACCGGGGTCGCGGTGACCCTCTGCGTCCCGCTCCTCGAGCTCCTCGTCGCGGCCGTGGACGGCGCGGTGCGGCTCGGCGTCGCGGGGATCGACGACGTCCTGGTGGACGACGCGGGCGCCGTGGTGCTGTGCGACCGCCCGGCTGGAGCCGTCCGCGACGGCACGGAGCTGCCCGGTGACGATGCTGCACGGGTCCTCGTGCTCGCCGCCCGGGTCGTCTGGGACCGCGTCGACCCGCGCGATCGGAGTCGCGACGAGGTGGACGCTGCGCTCCTCGCGGCGCTCGACGGCGACCGCAGCACCGTGTGTGCGGCGCTCGAGGCGGTCTGGGGTGCGGCGCCGCCGCGGCCGTTCCGGTGGGCCCCACCGCCGGCCGACCTGGTGTTCGTCGAGGCAGACCCGCCGGTCGACACGACGGGCCCGGTGGCTCGGCTGCGCGAGGTCGTCGAGCGCGGCATCCCGCTCGGTGCTGGTCGGCGGTTGCCGCTCCGCCGCGCCGTGGTCGGTGTCGTCGTCGCGATCGGTACGGTCGTCGCCGCGGTGTCCGTGCTCGGTGCCGGAACGGACACCGGGACCGGTGCGGGTGGTGGTGGCTGACGCGCCCGGACACCCCCGGACGCCGACGAACCGGAGCGGGAACGGGAACGGCCCCGGCTCCCCACGAGGGGGAACCGGGGCCGTCGGCCGTGGTGCTGGGGTGCTGGGGTCAGTACCCGAGGTTGGGGGCGAAGTTGCCCGCTTCCAGGCGGTTCTTGACCGCGACCAGGTAGCGCGAGGCGTCCGCACCGTCGATGATCCGGTGGTCGTACGACAGCGCGAGGTACACGAACGAACGGATCGCGATCGCTTCCTGGCCGTCGACCTTCACGACCGCGGGACGCTTCGTGACGATGCCGGTCCCGAGGATCGCCGACTGCGGCAGGAACACCACGGGGGTGTCGAACAGCGCGCCACGCGAACCGGTGTTCGTCAGCGTGAACGTCCCGCCGGCGAGCTCGTCGGGCTTGAGCTGGTTGTTCCGGGTACGCTCCGCCAGGTCCGCGATGGACTTCGAGAACTGCGCCAGGTCGAGCGAGGCTGCGTCCTTGATGACCGGGGTCAGCAGGCCGCGCTCGGTGTCCACCGCGATGGAGACGTTCTCGGACTCCGGGTAGACGATCTCGTCGCCCTCCACGGTCGAGTTGATCTTCGGGTGGGCCTTGAGCGCCTCGGACGCCGCCAGGGCGAAGAACGGCATGAACGAGAGCTTCGAACCGGTCTTCTCGAGGAACTCCGCCTTGTGGGCGTCGCGGAACTGCGCCACCTTCGTGACGTCCACCTCGACGACGCTCGTGAGCTGCGCGGTCGAGGTCATCGACTGCACGGCGCGCTCGGCCACGACCTTGCGCAGGCGGGTCATCTTCTCGCGGGTGCCGCGCAGCGGCGAGACCTCGGCGACGAACGGACCGGACGCGGCGGCGGGTGCAGCTGCACCACCGGCGGCCGGGGCCTTCGCGACGGCCGCGAGCACGTCCTCCTTGCGGATGCGCCCGCCGACACCGGAACCGGTGACGGTGGACAGGTCGACGCCCTGCTCGTTCGCCAGCTTGCGGACGAGCGGCGTGACGTAGCCGGAGGCTGCGCCGTCCTGCGTCGGGTTCGGCACCGCGGCGGCGGTGGTCGCGCTCGGCGCGGCCGGTGCGGGCGCAGCAGCTGCCGGCGCCGGGACGGCGGCCGGGGGTGCGGCGGCGGGCGGCGGGACCGGAGCAGCCTGCGGGACCGGAGCGGCTGCGGGCGGTGCGGACGGGGCCTGCGGGGCCGCGGGCTGCGTCTGTCCGGCGGGGGCCGGCTCGGGCTCGGTGGGCTCCGGGGCGGGGGTCTCGGACTCCTGCTCGGTGCTCGGCTCGGCCTCGGGGGCCTCTGCCTCGGCAGCGGCTTCGTTCGAGGACTCGTCGGACGAACCGGAGTCGGAGGAACCGGAGTCGGAGGAGCCGTCGCCGATCTTCACCAGCGCGGTGCCGACCTCGACGGTCTCGTCCTCCTGCACGAGGATCTCCTCGATGACGCCGGCGACGGGCGACGGGATCTCGGTGTCGACCTTGTCGGTCGAGACCTCGAGCAGCGGCTCGTCGACCTCGACCCGGTCACCGACGTTCTTCAGCCATCGGGTCACCGTGCCCTCGGTGACGCTCTCGCCGAGCGCCGGGAGGCTGACGGATTCGCTCATCGGGTGGACTCCTCTTCGCGGGGGGTTGCAGTTGTTGTGGATGTCATTGTCACAGGGCGCGGACTCGTGCGGGTCACAGCGCGTGCAGCGGCTTGCCCGCGAGGTGCATGAACGCCTCGCCCAGGGCCTCGTTCTGCGTCGGGTGCGCGTGCACGAGCGGAGCGATGTCCTCCGGGTACGCCTCCCAGTTCACGGCGAGCTGGGCTTCACCGATGAGCTCGCCGACGCGGGCGCCGATCATGCTCACGCCGACGACGGGGCCGTCGACGACGCGGACGACCTTGACCGAACCGGACGTGCCGATGATGTGGCTCTTGCCGTTGCCGGCCAGGTTGTACTCGTACGAGTCCACCTTGTCGGCGCCGTACTCGGCCTCGGCCTTGGCCTGCGACAGGCCGACGGAGGCGACCTCGGGGTCGGAGTACGTGATCTTCGGGATGTTCTTGTCCTCGATGATCACCGGGTTCAGGCCGGCGATCTCCTCGGCGACGAAGATGCCCTGCTGGAAGCCGCGGTGTGCGAGCTGCAGGCCGGGGACGATGTCGCCGACCGCGTAGACGTTCGGCAGGTTGGTGGCGAGGCGCTCGTTCGTGGTGACGAAGCCGCGGTCCATGGCGACGCCGACCTCGTCGAAGCCGACGTTCTGCGTGACCGGGCCACGACCGACCGCGACGAGCAGGACGTCGCCGTCGAAGGTCTTGCCGTCCTCGAGCGTCACGACGACGCCGTTCTCGTGCTGCTCGACGCCCTGGAACCGGACACCGAGCGAGAACTCGATGCCGCGCTTGCGGAAGGCGCGCTCGAGCTGCTTCGACATCGACTCGTCCTCAGCGGGGACGAGGTGGGGGAGCGCCTCGACGATCGTGACCTCGGCGCCGAAGGACTTCCAGACGCTGGCGAACTCGACGCCGATGACGCCGCCGCCCAGGATGACGACCTTGTTCGGCACGTAGTCCATGCGCAGTGCGGTCTCGGAGGTGATGACGCGGCCGCCGATCTCGAGCCCGGGCAGGGACTTCGAGTAGGAGCCGGTCGCGAGCACGACGTTCTTGCCGACGATGTTCTGGTCGCCGACCTGCACGGTGTTCTGCGAGGTCAGTCGACCCCAGCCCTCGACGACGGTGATGCCGCGGGCCTTGATGAGGCCCTGCAGGCCCTTGTACTTCGAGGTGATGACGCCCTGCTGGTACTCGATGACCTTCGGGACCTCGACACCGGCGAACTCCGCGATCACGCCGTACTTCTCGGCGTCGCGCGTCGCGTCGGCGACCTCGGCCGCGTGCAGCAGCGCCTTGGTGGGGATGCAGCCACGGTGCAGGCACGTCCCTCCGAGCTTGTCGCCCTCGATGAGCGCGACGCTCATGCCGAGTTCGGCGGCCCGGAGCGCAGCGGCGTAGCCACCGCTCCCGCCACCGAGGACCACGACGTCGTAAGTCTGTTCCGTCACCTGGTGCAACTCCCTCGTGCGTGTCGGGCCGATCGGGCCCTACGTGGACACCGCGGGGGCGGCGTCCGACGGTCGGACCGCGTGGTTCCGGTCCCGTCCCGTGCAGTACCGGTGGGAGGCGCGTCGATGCCCCGTCCCACCGGTACCAAACCTACTACTCGGACTGGAGGTCTTCTGCGAGCGCGATGAGCGTGCGGACCATCACACCCGTCGCGCCCTTGCCGAGCCACCCGTAGCCGCCGCCCTTGTGCTCGGACGGACCGGCGATGTCGAGGTGCGCCCACGGGATGCCCTCGCCGACGAAGCGCTCCAGGAACTTGCCCGCGAGCAGCATGCCGCCGGCGGGGTTGCCGACCGTGGCGTTGACCATGTCGGCGACGTCGCTGGCGAGCCGGGCGTCGAGTTCCTCGGGCAGGGGCATCGGCCAGATCGGCTCCGACACGCCCTCGGCCACGGCACGGAGCTTCGCGACGAGGTCGTCGCTGCCCATCAGGCCGGTGGTGCGGTCGCCGAGCGCGACGACCTGCGCACCGGTCAGGGTGGCCACGTCGACGATGGCGTCGGGCGTCTCGAGCGAGGCGGCGGCCATGCCGTCGCCGAGCACCAGGCGGCCCTCGGCGTCGGTGTTCGTGACCTCGACGGTCTTGCCGTTCTTGAGGGTGAGGACGTCACCCGGGCGGGTCGCCGTGCCCGACGGCATGTTCTCGGCGAGTGCGAGCCAGGCGGTGACGCGCACGTCGAGGCCCAGGCGTGCGGCGGCGACGGTCGCGGCGAGCACCGTGGCGGCGCCGGTCATGTCGGTCTTCATGCCGAGCATCGACGCCGCCGGCTTGAGCGAGAGCCCGCCCGAGTCGAACGTGATGCCCTTGCCGACGAGGGCGAGGTGCTTCGTGGCGGACTCCGGTGCGTATCGGACGACGACCAGGCGCGGGGGACGCGCCGAACCACGGCCGACGCCGAGGATGCCGCCGAAGCCCTGCTCCTCGAGTGCCTGCTCGTCGAGGACCTCGACGGTGAGCGGGAGGTCCGAGGCGAGCCCGGTCGCCACGTCGGCGACGTCCTGTGGTCCCAGGTCGCCGGCGGCGGTGTTCACGAGGTCGCGGACCAGCGACGCGGCGTCGGCCACGATCGCCGGACGGACCGCGGCGTCCGTCGCGGCGGACGGCGCGAGGACCGTCACGCGCTGGTCGCCACGCGTCGGCCCGGTCGTGCCGGCGCCCTTGTGCCGCGTGAAGGCGTAGGCGCCGAGCGCGGCGCCCTCGAGCGCTGCCTCGACGAGTGCGTCGGTGTCGGTCGGCAGCGCGAGGGCGATCGACGCGGCGTGCGGCAGCTGGCGGACGGCGCTGCCGGCGGCCGAGCGGTACGCGGCGGCGTCGGTCCCGGTGCCGAGCCCGATGAGCGCGATGCTCGCGGCGTCGACGCCGACGGCCGGGATGCGCACGAGTTGGTCCTTGGCGCCCGTCGCGCCGATCGCCGCGAGGTCGAGGTCGTCGAGCGCGGAGAACGGTGTCGTGGCCGGCTGGGCGATCGTCGCGGGGGCGCCGTCGGCACCGGGTCGGACGCCGACCACGAGGACGTCGGCGGAGATCGAGGAGGGGGCGGAGGAGTCGGTGGAGAGCGTCGGTCGGACCATGCTCCAACCCTATCCACGCACTGTTCGCTGTCGGCGTGGCCGTCCCGCGCGGGGGCATCGGTGGCCCCGCCTAGCATGGGGACGGTGAACCACCCCGAGGAGCTCTACACGTTCGACGAGGCCGCCCCGACCGTCCCGGCCGGGCTGCACCTGGTCGCCGGGCTCACCGGCTTCGCGGACGCCGGTTCGGCCGTTGCCCAGGTGACGACGTCGGTGCTCGACGACCTCGACACCCAGCTCGTCGCCGAGTTCGACCCCGACGTGCTGCTCGACTGGCGTGCACGCCGGCCCGTCATCACCTTCGAGCACGACCACATCGCCGCCGTGGAGCCGCCCCGGCTGGCGCTGCACCTCGTGCGTGACGAGATCGGCCAGCCGTTCCTGTTCCTGTCCGGCTACGAGCCGGACTTCCAGTGGAACCGGTTCGTGGACGCCGTCACCGGCCTCGCCGCCCAGCTCCAGGTCGCGGACACCACCTGGGTGCAGTCGATCCCGATGCCGGTCCCGCACACCCGCCCGATCAGCCTGACCGTCTCCGGCACCCGCGCCGACCTCGTCGAGCAGATGAGCGTCTGGAAGCCCGAGACCCAGGCGCCGGCGAACGTCCTGCACCTCGTCGAGCACCGGCTCGCATCCACCGGCGCGCAGGTCACCGGGCTCGTCCTGCTCGTCCCGCATTACCTGTCGGACACCGAGTTCCCGGACGCGGCCGTCGCAGCCCTGTCCGGCATCGCTGCGGCCACCGGCCTCATCTTCCCGACGGACGCCCTGCGCGAAGCGGGTCGGGAGTTCCTCACCCGGGTCGAGGAGCAGGTCGCCGGCAACGCCGAGCTGCAGCGACTCGTCGGTGTGCTCGAGGAACGGCACGACACGTACATGGAGGGCAACCCGGTCGCGTCGCCGCTCACGGACGTCGACGGCGAGGTGCCGACCGCGGACGCGATCGCGGCCGAGCTCGAGCGCTTCCTGGCGGATCGTCGCACCCAGGGTGACGGCGGCGAGTAGCCGGGTCGGGCCCTGAACGGTCCGGAACGGCGGCCTGGAGGCCCGGGGCGGGCCCGCACCGTCCCTCCCGTCGGTCGTCCGGTCGCGACCAGGACGTCACCTGCGTCGGCGACACACGTCGCGTATCCGACTCCGCCGGATCGGTAGCCTGTCGGGGTGAACTCCCGTCGCGCGTACCTGATCTGGGGCATCGCGGTGCTCGCCTACGTCCTGGCGGTCGTGCAGCGGTCCTCGCTCGGGGTGTCCGGGGTGGCCGCGCAGGACCGGTTCGCCGTCTCGGCGGCGGTGTTGTCCACGCTCGCGGTCGTGCAGATCGCCGTGTACGCCGGACTCCAGATCCCGGTGGGCGTCGCGCTCGACCGGGTGGGGCCGCGCAAGCTCGTCCTGCTCGGCGCCGCGCTGCTCGTGGTCGGCCAGGCCGTCGTGGCCTTCTCGCCGACGATCGGCCCGGCGATCGCGGGCCGGGTGCTCGTGGGCGCCGGCGACGCGATGACGTTCATCTCGGTGATCCGCCTGGTGCCGATGTGGTTCAGCGGCCGGATCCTGCCGCAGATCTCGCAGTGGACGGGCAACCTCGGGCAGATCGGCCAGATCCTGTCGGCGTTCCCGTTCGCCGTGCTCCTGCACGCCGCGGGGTGGACGCCCGCGTTCGGGGTCGCCGCCGCCGCGAGTGCCGTCGGGCTCGTCCTGGCGTTCGTCTTCGTCCGCAACGGCCCCGTGGTCGTGCGGACCGGAACGATCCCGCTGCCGCACTCGTGGGGCGCCGCGTTCCGGACGTTCGGGCACGCGTTGCGTCGGCCGGGCACGCAGCTCGGGTTCTGGTCCCACTACGTGACGCAGTCGTCCGGCACGGTGTTCTCGCTGCTGTGGGGCGTCCCGATGCTCCGCGGGCTCGGGTACAGCCCCGCCGAGGCCGCCGGCTTCCTGACGATCATCGTCGCCGTGGGCTTCGTGGCCGGGCCGGTGCTCGGGCTGCTGTGCGCGCGGTTCCCGATGCGCCGCTCGAACCTCGTGCTCGGCGTGGTCGTGCTGCTCGCCGTGGTGTGGACCGCGATCCTGCTCTGGCCCGGCCACCCGCCGACCTGGCTGCTCGTGCTCCTCGTCGTGGCGATGGGCATCGGCGGCCCCGGTTCGCTGATCGGGTTCGACTTCGCCCGGACGTTCAACCCCGTGGGTTCCCTCGGGTCCGCGAACGGCGTCGTCAACGTCGGCGGGTTCCTGGCGGCCTTCGTGATGATGTACCTGATCGGGCTGCTGCTCGACGTGATGTCCCGCGTCACCGGTGAGACCGTGTTCGCCTGGGACAACTTCCGCGTGGCCCTCACGGTGCAGTACCTGGTGGTCGGGTTCGGTGTCGCGATGCTCCTGCACGCCCGGCACCGCACGCGCCGGGTGCTCCACGCGGAGGAGGGAATACGCGTCGGACCGCTCTGGGTTGCACTCGTTGCGCGCCTGCGGAAGCGGCACGTGCAATAATGATCACGGACCCACTCAGGACCCCCATCCTGTCGGAGCACTTCGGAGCGCCGATCAACCCGGGGGACTTGACATGGGTCTTAGTGCTGCCCGGAACGGTAGGACTCGACGACGCGGGGGACTGCGGCTCGGGCCCTGGGCGGCGAGGGAGGCCACGACCCCACGAACGTGGCACGACGAGAGAGGTGATCGCATGGCTGCCCGGAGCACGACGATCGATCCCACGAAGGACACTCAGCCCGAAGGTGCTGTGGCAGAGGACGCCACGGACGCCGAGGGAACCGCCGCGCCGAAGAAGCGCGCCACCAAGGCCCCCGCCAAGAAGGCCCCGGCCAAGAAGGCCGCCCCGAAGGCGAAGAAGGTCGACCCCGTCGACGAGGCGAACGAAGCCACCGACGAGCCGACCGAGGACGTCGAGGACACCGACGACAAGGCGATCAAGCCCGACGCCGCCGCTGCGGTCGCCGCTGGCGCGCTCGTCATCTCGCAGACCGACGACGACGAAGCCCCGGTCTACTCCACGACCATCACGGGTGCGACCGCCGACCCGGTGAAGGACTACCTCAAGCAGATCGGCAAGGTCGCCCTGCTCAACGCCGAGCAGGAGGTCGAGCTCGCGATGCGCATCGAGGCCGGCCTGTTCGCCGAGGACAAGCTGCAGCACTCGACCGGGCTGACCAAGCCGGCCGAGCGTGAGCTGCGCTGGGTCGCCCGCGACGGACAGCGCGCCAAGTCGCACCTGCTCGGCGCGAACCTCCGCCTCGTGGTGTCGCTCGCCAAGCGCTACACCGGCCGTGGCATGCAGTTCCTGGACCTCATCCAGGAGGGCAACCTGGGCCTGATCCGTGCGGTCGAGAAGTTCGACTACACGAAGGGCTTCAAGTTCTCGACCTACGCGACGTGGTGGATCCGCCAGGCGATCACCCGCGCCATGGCCGACCAGGCCCGGACCATCCGCATCCCGGTGCACATGGTCGAGGTCATCAACAAGCTCGCTCGTGTCCAGCGCCAGATGCTGCAGGACCTCGGTCGCGAACCCACTCCGGAAGAGCTCGCCCGCGAGCTCGACATGACCCCGGAGAAGGTCGTCGAGGTGCAGAAGTACGGTCGCGAGCCGATCTCCCTGCACACGCCCCTGGGCGAGGACGGCGACTCCGAGTTCGGTGACCTCATCGAGGACACCGAGGCGGTCGTGCCGGCCGACGCGGTGGGCTTCACCATGCTGCAGAAGCAGCTCGAGAGCCTGCTCGACTCCCTGTCCGAGCGTGAAGCGGGCGTCATCCGCATGCGCTTCGGCCTCGGTGACGGCCAGCCGAAGACCCTCGACCAGATCGGTGACACGTTCGGCGTGACGCGTGAGCGCATCCGTCAGATCGAGTCCAAGACGATGGCGAAGCTCCGCCACCCGTCGCGGTCGCAGTCGCTGCGCGACTACCTCGAGTAGGCCGATGCGGTTCTTCATCCCGATCCTGATCGGGCGGATCCTCCGTGCCCTCGCGCGAGCGCGGGGCGGGGGATCCGCGTACCCCGGCTTCATCGTGCTCAAGCTCGTGCCGGACTTCCTGCAGCACGTGACGAAGCAGTTCCCGAACGGCGTCGTCTTCGTGCTCGGCTCGAACGGCAAGTCGACGACCACGCACATGATCTCGGACATCGTCCGGGCGCACGGGCTCCGCGTCTTCACGAACCCGTCCGGGGCGAACCTGCCGCAGGGCATCGCGTCGGCGCTGCTGTCCGAGGTGTCGCTGACCGGTCGCCTGAAGGCGGACATCGGCATCCTCGAGGTGGACGAGGCCTTCGCGGTCGAGCTCGCCGGCATCCTGTCGCCGTCCACGGTGACGATGCTCAACGTGCAGGTCGACCAGCTGTACCGGTTCTTCGAGACCGAGCGCGTCGCCGACATGATGCTCGACACCGCGGCACTGTCCACGGCGAACGTCATCACGAACCGCGACGACCAGTTCCTCGACGCCTACGTGGCGCGCACCGGGCAGCGGGTGCTGCGCTTCGGTGCGAGCGCCGAGGTCGTCGCCGCCGCGCCGAACGGCCTGCAGAACGCCGACGACTTCGACCGGCAGGACGCCCAGCCGAACGCCGCTGAGTCAGAGGTCGTCATGAACACCGGTGACGGTGCGACGATCCGCTTCGACGGTGCCGACATCGCGGTGCGCCTGCCCGCACGCGGCCTGCACTACGCGGTCGACGCTGCTGCTGCCACCGCCACGGCCAGCGCGGCACTCGGCACGCAGTTCCGCGCCGACGCCGTCACGAAGGCCTTCGGCACGATGAAGCCGGCGTACGGCCGCGGGGAACGACTCCCCATCGCCGGCGAGTCGGCCGAGTTCACGATGTTCAAGAACGCCGCGAGCCTCCAGCTCAACCTCGACGCGCTGCCGGACCGCCCCGAGCAGGTCCTCATGGCGATCGACGAGGGCACGCCGGACATCTCCTGGATCTACGACATCGACTTCTCGAAGCTCGACCACGTCGACGTCGTCTCCGGTGACAAGGCCTGGCAGATCGCGATCGCCCTCGAGCACGCCGGTGTCCGCATCGGCCGGGTCGACCCCGACGTCGAGGCCGCGATCAAGCACATGGAGCAGCTCGGGTCGACGACCAGCGGGACGAAGAACTTCATCGTCAACTACGAGATCATGATGATCGCCCGCAAGGCCCTCGGCCACCCGGACATGGAGAAGACCGCATGACGGCCGACCGGCTGACCATCCTGCACGTCTACCCCCGGCAGATGGGCGTCTCGGGGGACCGCGGCAACGTCGCGGCCCTCGTCCGCCGTGCCGCCGCGGCCGGCCTCGACACCGAGGTGCTCGAGTACGCGCCCGGCGACGACCTGCCCGCCGCGGCCGACGTCGTGGTCATCGGCAACGGTCCGCTCAGCGCGATGCGCTCGCTCGGTGCCGACGTCGCCCGCATCGCCGCTCCGCTCCGTTCGTTCGCGAGTGACGGCGTGCCGGTCATCGCCGTCGGCGGCGGGTTCGACCTGGCGACGAACGAGGTCGTGCCCACCGAGGGTGCTCCGCTCGCCGGGTTCGGCGTGTTCGACGCCCGAGCCGTCCGCGGTGCCGAACGTCGGGTCAACTACTTCGTCCTCGAGACCCGGTACCCGCTGCTCCCCGGCGCGCCGCAGCGTCTCGCCGGCTTCGAGGACCACGCCACCACGATCGAGCTCGCGGCCGGGGTCACCCCCTTCGCCGACGTCGTGTCCGGCGGCGGCAACCAGGCGGGCGCCCCGGTCGAGGGTGCGATCGTCGGCACGTCGTTCGGCACGCACACGCAGGGTCCGATCCTGCCGCTCAACCCGCAGCTGACCGACGGTGTCCTCGCCGCAGCCGCCGCACGAGTGGGCCGCGAGTACTCGCCGGACACGGAGCAGACGGCGACCATCGACCGCTACGCACGCGAAGCGCGCGCGACGGTCGACCGCTACGTCGACAAGGCGTTCAAGCGCATCGCGTGACGCTCACGTCTCCGATGCGGTGGCAACCGTTGCCAAGTTGGATCAGTCTCGTGCAGGATGTGAAATGTTGGAAGCCGTCAAAGGAGGCTTCATGCACACCAACAAATCCGTCCTCGCCCTGGTCGGCGCACTCGTCGTGACACTGACGTCTGCCGGGGCCGTCGTCCAGACAGCTCCTGCTGAGGCCGCGACGCCGCGCATCAGTTCGGCCTGCAGTTCGGTGCCGACGACCACGACCGAGTTCGACGGGGTCCCCGGGCCGATCTTCTACAAGCGGCTGCAGTGCATGGCCAGCAGGGCTGGGTACGGGGGCGCGATCGACGGGCAGATGCGATCCGACGCCTGGTTCTTCGTCGCGAAGCGCCTCGCGGTCGGCGGGTACTACCAGTCGGGCGACTTCTACGGATCCGAACACCCCCAGACCATCGCAGCACTGCAGCGATGGGCGGCCGCCCACGGCCGCTACAGCGGCCCCATCGACGGCGTGTGGGGACCGAACAGCTACCGCGGCGCCGCCTGGGCGCTGAACCGCGCGTTCTGAGACGGGCAACAGACAGACGGGAGGCCCGGTGCCAGCTGGCACCGGGCCTCCCGTCTTGCTGTGCTCGCGCCTTCGCGCGCTACTTCGACTCGTAGAGTCGGCTGCTCTCGTCGTGCCACTCGATGGCGGTCGCCGCGAGCTTGTCCTTGAACTCTGCGCCGTGGTGCGCGCAGAAGAAGAGCTCGCCGCTCGACATGGTGGCTCGGATGTAGGCCTGCGCTCCGCAGCTGTCGCAACGGTCGGCGGCGGTCAGCTGGTGGTTGCTGACTTCGTCGATGGAGGGGTCCTGCACGGTCTGGGTCATTGCTGTGCTCCTCACGGATCGCAGGTGGTGCCGGGTGGTTGCACCATTTCAACACGTGATGCCTGAGAACGATGCATTGTGCAGCGCTGTTTCGCTGAGCGCGGATCGGTTGTCCCCAGTGCGAGTGTCCGCGCCGAGGGTGTCGGTGCCGCTCGGTAGCATCGGACGGTGAGCTCCGACTACTCCGCACGCCATCTCTCCGTCCTCGAAGGGCTCGAGGCGGTCCGGAAGCGTCCGGGGATGTACATCGGCTCGACCGACTCCCGTGGGCTCATGCACTGCCTGTGGGAGATCATCGACAACTCCGTCGACGAAGCCCTGGCGGGGCACGGCGACGAGATCGGTGTCGTGCTGCACGCCGACGGTTCGGTCGAGGTCCGCGACACCGCCCGGGGCATCCCGGTGGACGTCGAACCGAAGACGGGCCTGACCGGGGTCGAGGTCGTGTTCACCAAGCTGCACGCCGGCGGCAAGTTCGGCTCCGGCTCCTACGCGGCCTCCGGTGGTCTGCACGGCGTCGGTGCCTCAGTGGTCAACGCGCTGTCCGAGCGCCTCGACGTCGAGGTCGACCGCGGCGGCAAGACCTACGCCATGTCGTTCCACCGCGGCGAGCCCGGCACGTTCGACGACGCCGAGGGCATCGGTCCGGACGCCCCGTTCAGCCCGTTCACCTCGGGCAGCGAGCTGCGGGTGGTCGGCAAGGTGAAGAAGGGCGTCACGGGTTCCCGGATCCGGTACTGGGCGGACCGGCAGATCTTCACCGCCGATGCGCGGTTCAGCACCGACGACCTGGTCACCCGGGCGCGGCAGACGGCGTTCCTGGTGCCCGGACTCGGCATCACGATCACCGACGAGCGCGTGTCCTCGATCGAGGCCGCTGCTGCGCGTGCCGAGGCGACGGGGACCGCCGTCGAGGCCGGCCCGGTCGTCGAGCGCTTCCGCTACGAGGGCGGCATCGGCGAGTTCGTCGAGCACCTCGCGGCCGACACCGCCGTCACCGACGTCTGGCGCGTGCAGGGCACCGGGACCTTCACCGAGACCGTCCCGATGCTCGACGACAAGGGCCACATGGTGTCGACCTCGGTCGAGCGCTCCTGCGAGGTGGACCTCGCGCTGCGGTGGGGCGACGGCTACGAGACGGTGTTCCGCAGCTTCGTCAACATCATCGCCACGCCGAAGGGCGGCACACACCAGGCCGGCTTCGA
Source organism: Curtobacterium sp. PhB128 (assembly GCF_004340725.1). Classification (NCBI taxonomy): domain Bacteria; kingdom Bacillati; phylum Actinomycetota; class Actinomycetes; order Micrococcales; family Microbacteriaceae; genus Curtobacterium; species Curtobacterium sp. PhB128. The sequence continues at coordinate 628,371 of NZ_SLUR01000001.1, read as the reverse complement.
GTCCGGTGTGGTCAAGGCCGTCCGAGCACAGGTCGAGGCGAACGCCCGCAAGCTCAAGGTCGGGCAGGACAAGCTCGACAAGGACGACGTGCTCGCCGGCATGACCGCCGTGCTGACCGTCCGACTGCCCGAGCCGCAGTTCGAGGGGCAGACGAAGGAGATCCTCGGCACGCCGGCGGTGCGCAAGATCGTCGACCAGGTCGTGTCGAAGCGCATCACCGAGATCCTGACGTCGACGCAACGCACCGAGAAGGCCCAGGCCGCGACCCTGCTCGAGAAGGTCGTCGCCGAGATGAAGACCCGCATCTCGGCCCGCGCCCACAAGGAGACGCAGCGCCGGAAGAACGCGCTCGAGAACTCCTCGTTGCCGACGAAGCTCGCGGACTGCCGGTCGCAGGAGACCGAGGGCACCGAGCTCTTCATCGTCGAGGGCGACTCGGCGCTGGGGACCGCGAAGCTCGCCCGCAACAGCGAGTACCAGGCGCTGCTGCCGATCCGCGGCAAGATCCTCAACGTGCAGAAGGCGTCCGTGTCGGACATGCTGTCGAACGTCGAGTGCGCGTCGATCATCCAGGTCATCGGTGCCGGCTCCGGCCGGACGTTCGAGATCGACCAGGCGCGCTACGGCAAGGTCATCATCATGTCGGACGCCGACGTCGACGGCGCCCACATCCGCACGCTGCTGCTGACCCTGTTCTTCCGGTACATGCGACCGATGATCGAGCAGGGCCGGGTGTTCGCCGCCGTGCCGCCGCTGCACCGGGTCGTCGTGGTGAACCGCGGCAAGCCGAACGACACGCTGTACACGTACTCCGAGCAGGAACTGCAGACCGTGCTGAAGAAGCTCGAGAAGACCGGCAAGAAGTACCAGGAGCCGATCCAGCGGTACAAGGGCCTGGGCGAGATGGACGCCGACCAGCTCGCCGAGACGACGATGGACCGCGCGCACCGGACCCTGCGGCGGGTGAACATCACGCACGCCGAGAGCGCGGCGAAGGTGTTCGAGCTGCTCATGGGCAACGACGTGGCCCCGCGCAAGGAGTTCATCCTGGCCGGCGAGGGTCTGGACCGCGACCGCATCGACGCGTAGCCGCGCGGCGGCGCCGGGCCGAGTCTCGGCGGCGCTGGCCCGAGTCTCGGCCTCAGCGACTCGTCTCGGGCTGCGGGCTCCGAGTTCGGTCGCTCAGCCCGAGTCTCGGTGCCGCCAGCGCGACACGGTGCCGCCACCATGCGCGGTCCGTGCCGCCGAAGCGACAGTGTCCTGCGAACTGTTGGCGGACTTCTGTCGCTTCCGCGTCGGCGGAGCGAGCGGTCGGGGCGGGGCTGGCCCGCGCCTCCCGGCCAGCGAGTCTCGCGGTCGGCGACCGGACTCGCGTGCGGGACCGCGAACGATGTCGCTCAGCCCGAGACTCGGTGCCGCCAGAGCGACACCGTGCCGCCACCGTGCGCGGTCCGTGCCGCCGAAGCGACAGTGTCCCGCGAACTGTTCGCGGGACACTGTCGCTTTCGCGGGGAGGGGCTGCCGCGCGCTACGCGTCGCCAGCGGTGCCGTCGAGCGCCGCGGCACTGCCCCCGATCGAGCCGATGACGGCCTCGAGCGGCGCCCCCGACCCGTCACGCTTCGACAGCCAGTCGGGCAGGGTCCGCGCGGCGCCGTCCGTGCCGACCGCGTGCGGAGGAGCGATGCCCGCCCAGCCCACGGTGAGCCCGTCCTCGCCCTTCAGGAACGCGTGCGCCCGGACACCCTGGGTCGCCCGGCCCTTGGCGGGGAACTCGGACAGGGCGGAGACCTTGGCGCGACCGGAGTCGGTGCCCGGAAGCGCCGTGGAGGTCGTGGACACCGTGGCGACCACGGCGTCGTCGGACCGGGCGACGGACCCGAACCAGATCACCGAGGACCCGGACGCCAGCGCCATGCCCGCGACACCGCCGGCCGGCAGCCCCTGGGCACGGACGCCGGACGCGGGGAAGCGCAGGAGCTGGGCGTTCGAGCTGATGAACACCAGGTCGTCGGACTCGGGCGCCTGGGCAGCGCCGATCACCGCGTCGCCGGGCTTCAGGCCGATGGCGACGAACTCGGGCTTGTCGGGCCAGGCTCCGGGGACGACGCGCTTCACGACGCCCTGGGCGGTACCGATGGCGAGGGAGTCCGACGACGCGCCGGACAGGTCGACGAGTGCAACGACCGTCTCGCCCTTGGTGAGCACCAGGAAGTCGGTGACCCGCACGCCGGCGTCGAGGCGGACCGCGGCGGGCGGCACCGCCGGGACGTCGACGGGGGAGAGCCGCAGGACCCGCCCGGTCGAGGTCAGCGCGCCGACCTGGCCCCGGACGGTGCTCACCACGGCGGACCGGACGGCGTCGTGCTTGGAGCGCTTCGGCACGCGGACGATGCTGAGCTCCGACGTCGGGATGTCGACGCGGATCAGCCGTCCGGTGGTCGAGAGCAGCACGCGGCACGGCGAGTCGGCGACCTGGAGCGACTCCGGGTCGACCGCGGCCTTGCGACCGCCCTTGACGGGGGCGTCGGCCTCGGTGAGCAGCGTGCGGCGCGGGGTGGCGAACTTGTCGGAGACCTCGGTGAGCTCGAGCGCGACCTGGGCACGGAGCCGTTCGTCGGACGCCAGGAGTTCCTCGAGGGCAGCGATGTCGGCGAGCAGCTGGTCACGCTCGGTTTCGAGCTCCATGCGCGAGAACTTCGTCAGGCGTCGGAGCCGCAGTTCGAGGATGTACTCGGCCTGCACCTCGGACAGGTCGAACACGTCACGGAGCCGGCTCCGTGCGGCTTCGGAGTCGTCCGAGGTGCGGATGACCTGGATGACCTCGTCGATGTCGAGGATCGCGATGAGCAGTCCCTCGACCAGGTGCAGCCGCTCGCGACGACGCGCGAGCCGGTACTCCGACCGCCGGGTGACGACCGACAGTCGGTGCTGCACGTAGACGTCGAGCAGCTCGCGCAGCCCGAGCGTGCGCGGGGACCCGCCGACGAGCGCGACGTTGTTGATGCCGAATCTGTCCTCGAGCGGGGTGTGCTTGTACAGCTGCTCGAGCACCGCGGTGGGGTTGAACCCGCTCTTGATGCCGATGACGAGCCGGAGCCCGTGGTTGCGGTCGGTCAGGTCGTTGACGTCCGAGATGCCGACGAGCTTCTTGGACTGGACGCCGTCCTTGATCTTCTCGATGACGCGCTCGGGGCCGACCAGGTACGGCAGCTCGGTGACGACGAGCCCGACCTTGCGCGGGGTGAGGTTCTCGACACTCACCTTCGACCGGGTCCGGAACGTGCCACGCCCGGTGGCGTAGGCGTCGCGGACCCCGGAGAGCCCGACGATGGTGCCGCCGGAGGGCAGGTCCGGCCCCGGGACGAACTCCATCAGCTCTTCGAGGGTGGCCTGCGGGTTCATCAGCAGGTGCTTCGCGGCCTCGACCACTTCGCCCAGGTTGTGCGGCGCCATGTTCGTGGCCATGCCGACCGCGATGCCCGACGCGCCGTTGACGAGCAGGTTCGGGAACGCCGCGGGCAGGACCCCGGGCTGCATGATCTGGTTGTCGTAGTTCGGGACGAAGTCGACGACGTCCTCGCCGAGGCCCTCGGTCATCGCCATCGACGGTTCGGCCAGGCGGGCCTCGGTGTACCGGGCGGCGGCGGGACCGTCGTCGAGCGACCCGAAGTTGCCGTGGCCGTCGATCAGCGGCACGCGCATCGTGAACGGCTGCGCCATCCGCACCAGCGCGTCGTAGATCGCGCCGTCGCCGTGCGGGTGCAGCTTGCCCATCACCTCGCCGGTGACGCGGGCGCTCTTGACGTGCCCGCGGTCGGGCCGCAGGCCCATCTCGGCCATCTGGTACAGGATGCGCCGCTGGACGGGCTTCAGGCCGTCGCGCGCATCGGGCAGCGCCCGCGAGTAGATGACGGAGTACGCGTACTCGAGGAAGGAGCCCTGCATCTCCTCGGAGACGTCGACGTCCTCGATGCGCTCACCGTCGGGCAGGCCGACTGCGTCCGTGCGTGCCATGGCACCTTTCTGGAAGACCGGAGTCGTCTGGGAGACTCTGTCGTCTGGGAGACTCTGTGGAATGGGAACAAGCGTACCGACGGCCCCCGACGCCGCCGCGAACCTCGCCGACGTCTTCCCGAGTTGCCTCGTGGCGCTCGGGGCTGCGGACGGCGCGTGGTCGCGTGACCACGGCCTGGAGGCCCGGATCGCCCTCCGTCCCGCCCGTTCCGCGATCGTCGTCCTGGTCGACGGCCTCGGGAGCGTCGCGCTGTCGGCTCGCGCCGGACACGCCCGCTGGCTCACGGCCGCCAAGGGGTCCGGCGCCGCGAAGAAGCTGCGCAGCGGGTTCCCGACCACGACAGCCGCGGCGCTGAGCACCCTGACCACCGGACGGTCGCCCGGCACGCACGGCGTCGTCGGCTACAGCGGCTGGAACCCGGACACCGGCGCCGTGATGAACCTCCTGGGCGGGTGGGACACCGAGGTCCCCGCGGACTGGTTCCTCACCGAGACGCTCTTCACCCGCGCCGCGGAGCTCGGCGTCGACCCCGTCGTCATCGGCCCCGATCGGTACCGGGCGTCGGGCATGACCGCGAACGTCCTCGGCGGCGCGCGGTACGTGTCGGCGGACACGATCCCGGAGCGCATCGACGCTGCCCTGGCCGAGACCGCCACCGGTCGGTCGCTCGTGTACCTGTACGTGCCGGAGCTCGACTCGATCGGCCACAAGTCCGGGTGGCAGTCCGACCGGTGGACGGCGACGCTCGAGCTGCTCGACGGCGAGCTCGCCCGCCTCGACGCCCGCGGTGCGTCGGACGTCGGCGTCCTCGTCACCGCGGACCACGGTGTGCTCGACGTGCCCGACCACGCGAACATCGCCATCGACCCGCTCCTGTTGACGGACGTCGTCGGGGTGGCGGGCGATCCGCGGTGCCGCCAGCTCACGGTGGCGCCGGGCACCGACGTGCGCGGGCTGGTCGGGGCGTTCCGGGCGCGCTACGGCAAGAAGGCGTACGTCGCGAGCCGCGACGAGGCGATCGCCGCCGGGTGGTTCGGTGCGGTCGCGCCAAAGGTCGTTCCGCGCATCGGCGACGTGATCGTCGTGGCACGCGGGTCGTGGGCGTTCAACGACGACCGCGCGCTGCGGGACGGCGAGGTACCGAAGCGCATGATCGGTCAGCACGGCGCGATGACCGACGAGGAGACGTTCGTCCCGCTTCGGCTTGCCGGGGCGTTCGCGCAGTAGCAGCCGGCCGCGGGTCAGTCCGAGCTGATCAGGTCAGTCCGAGCTGATCAGGCCGGGTCCTCCGGGCGGGTGCCGAAGACGATCTCGTCCCAGCTCGGCATGGACCGGCGGTTGCGCTTCTTGCGCTCCGCACGGCCCTCGGCTTCGGGCGCCGATGCCGGACGGGCGTCGGCCGACGGCGGGACGGTGTCGCCCTCGGGCTCGTCCTCGAACCCCTGCAGCGGGATGTCGACGACGCTGATCGAGGTGCCGCGGGCCGGCTCGTCACGCTGTTCGCCGAACGAGGCGGCCTCGCGCTCCCCACGGCGGCGGCGGAGCGCCTCGAGCAGGTCGGCGGTCTCGTTGCCGGGTGCGCGCTCCTCGACGGCCGCCTGGCCGATGCGGGGCAGCGGTGCACGGAGCGGTGCGCGGTCGGGGACGTCGGGGTTCGTGACAGCCTCGTCCTCTTCCTCGACGCGGAAGGCGCCGGAGTCGAAGCGGGTGCCGTCGTCGTCCTGCTGCTCGTACTCCACGGCGCGCAGGCGGGGCGCGATGCCCTCGTCGTCGGTGTGCGAGAGCCGGTGCGCGTCGCCGTTGTCCGGCACGAGCGTCGAGGTCTTCGGGTCGAAGCGCCACTGGGCGTCGTGCTCGACCTCGGCCGCGGTGTAGCGGACCCGGACCTGCCAGCCGCTCTCCGGGTGCTTCCACGAGCCCCAGCTGATCGCGGTGGCCTCGCCGGCCTCGAGCTTCGCGGTGATCGCCGCGCCGAAGGTGTCGGGGGCCTCGTCGTCGACCGGGGTCACCGGGACGCGGTGCGAGGCGTCGAGGACGAACGCGCGCTCGGCGAGCACCGGGCCCTCGAAGCGTCGGACGTACTCGACGTCGACGTCGAGCGCGGCCGCGACCTCGGCGGCGTCGGCACCACCACGGATGCGGGCCTGGACGTCCTTGGGGGAGACCCGCTTCTGCGGACCGGCGTCCGGGTTGGCCTGACGCACCTGCCCCGGCAGCGAGGACGTGACGGGCAACCGGAACTCGGTACCGCCGTCGGTCGCCAGGAGGAGTGCGCCTGCCTCGACTCCGATGACTCTCACGTCTTGCATGGTCCAGCCTTCCCAGCGTCGCGTACGGTCGTGCGTCGTACCCCGTGAGTATGCAGTGGTCGCGGACGGTTTCCACGGAGGCGCACGGGCGTGCCGCGGAGTCTGCGCATCAGTGGCGACGGGTGTCGGGAATGTCCCGATCCGGTCACGGGTTGCAGCGCCGTGACGACCCGCCGCAGATCTCGGTTTGCACTCTGGCGGGACGTAGTGCAAACTGTCGCCGCCGATCACCCGGCGACGACCTCTCGATACGAGAAATGGATGGGCATGGCCACCGATTACGACGCCCCCCGGAAGACCGATGACAACTCCGATTCGGAGTCGATCGAGGCCCTCAAGGAGCGCGTTCCCGACAAGATGTCGGGGGTCGTCGACGATGATTCGGACAACCCCGGCAGCTTCGAACTCGCCGGGCAGGACCTGAGCGACGTCGACCTCGACGTCGTGGTGCTGCCCCCGCAGGTCGATGAGTTCACCTGCGTCGAGTGCTTCCTCGTGAAGCACCGCTCCCAGCTCGACCACGAGTCGAAACTCGGGCCGGTCTGCGCGGAATGCGCAGCGCTCTAGACGCACCGATGACCGAAGGCCCCGCATCCTCCAGGATGCGGGGCCTTCGTCGTACGGTGCGGGACGGACGCGTGCCGGGCTTCCCGTCACCTGTGCGTGTCAGCGTCGCAGCAACGCGTCCCAGTCGACTGCGCGACGCAGCACCGGGACCAGGCGGTCCGCGAACGCTCTCGTGGTGTGCACCTGGTCGACCCGGACGAGCGTGTCGTCGATCACCGCGGGGCACGACGAGCCGTCGCTGCTGCACGACCACGCGGCCATGTCGACGTACGCCGCGCCCGGTCCGCTCGAGCGGACCGCGGCGGCCTCCGCGGTGCGTTTCGCTCGGGCGTCCGGGGTGACCGAAGCGGCGCACGGTCCGAACCCGTGGATCCGGTCGGGGCACGTGGATGTGTCCGGACCGTACTGGGGTGCGCTGAGCACGAGCACGCGGCGGTGGTCGTTGCGGAACGCGCGGATCGTCTCGGCCATCGACCGTTCCCAGAGCTCGGCTGCACGGCCCGCTGGGAGGTCGCCGAGGTGCTCCCGGTACTCGCCCGTGACGGCGCTGATGACCACCAGTCGGGGGTCAGCCGCTGTGACCGCCCGGTGGAGGGCCCGTTTGGCCCTCAGACAGGCATCGGACCACCGGTGCCGCACCGCGCGTGTCGGGATGACGGCGCTGCAGCTCGCCACGCCTGTCACGCCGATGGCGGTACCCGTCGGTAGCGCTCCGACGACGGTCGGCGACCACGCGACGGTGGTGGAGTCGCCGACCACGAGCACATCGGTCCCGGTCGTCGTGCCGCACGTCCGGAGGGGCTCGCCGACGCCGACGAGGCAGCCGCCGTCCCGCATGGCGGGCGGCAGGGAGGCGCGGGTGGCACCGGCGGCGAGTGCTGTGGCGTCCGGGTGCCCGTCGACGGCCACGGCGGTGCGGAGTGCGCGAGGGTCCGCGAACGGGAGTCGCTCGGGGGCGTTCGTGGGTGGTCGCTCGAGCAGCCGCGCCGCGGAGGCCGGATCCCCGACGGTCATCGTGGTGACCGACAGTGTGACCACGATCGCCGGGACCACCAGTGGGAGCCGTCGGAGCCGTCGGAGGCGCTGTCGGTGTCGTGGCCGGTGCCCGACGGGACGTCGGGTCCGGAGCGGCTCCTCGACGTACCGCGTCGAGAGGGTGGCGAGCACGAGTGTGACCGTCACCGCAGCCGCCGTTCCCATCGCCCCGGGGGCGACGACGGCGGCGAACACCAAGAGCGGCCAGTGCCAGAGGTACGCCGAGTAGGAGACCCGACCGAGCGCGACCACGGGCCGGACCACCCACCGCACCGCGGGGAGCCGGAGCTGCAGGTCGCCGGCCACGAGCACCAATGCGGTCCCGACGACGACCGGGACCGTCGGGAACGGCGACACGGGGGCGAGGAGCACCCCGATGATGACGCCACCCGCGCCGACCGATCCGAGCCCGACGGTGACGGCTGTCGGCAGTGCCCGCGGCGTCGGGTGCGCGGTCACGGTCGACCGCGTCGCCACGGTCGGCAGCGTCGCCACGGTCGGCAGCGTCGCCACGGTCGCTCCGAGGAGGAGCTCCCATGCCCGGGCCCAGGTCTGGAAGTAGGCAGAGTCCGTGACGGGACCGGCACCGACGGCGACGACGGTCCCGACGGCCGTGAGTGCGGCGACCACAACAGGGACCAAACGAGCGCGCCGACGTCCGCAGACCGCCAGGACGGCGAGCAGGAGCACCGGCCACACGGCGTAGAACTGCTCCTCGACGGCCAGCGACCAGAAGTGCCGGAGCGGCGAGGCCGCGGTCTCGGCGAAGTAGTCGGCATCCTGGCGGACGAGATGCCAGTTCATCGTGCCGACGAGCGCCGCGAGGGCGTCGCCGAGCACGGACACGAACCTGGGCCGGAACCAGAGCGCCGCCGAGACCGACACGGTGACGACGACGACCACGAGCGCGGCGGGGAGGAGACGCCGGATCCGACGCACCGCGAACCCGACGAGGTCGATGCGGCCGGTGCGGACGTGCTCAGCGAGCAGGCTCCGCGTGATCACGAACCCGGAGAGGACGAAGAACACGTCGACTCCGAGCCACCCGCCGGCAGGGGTGCCGAGCGCGTGTTCGGTGATCACCAGGGCGACCGCGACGCCGCGAAGGGCCTCGACATCGATCCGCTTCGTACTGGGTGGTTTCGTACGGGGTGCTTTCGTACGGGGTGGTGGAGAACGATCCATCACCCCAGACTGGCATGTGAGATACCAGGTCAGCGCGTATGTTGCATGGCCTCGACCACCTTGGTGGGCTGCCGGACGCTGACCAGCCAGTAGGGCGTCGGGTCGGCGTCGTCGCGGACCTCGACCTTGACGACCCCGCGCACGTAGCCGCGGAAGAGCGTCCACGCTCGTGCGTCGAGCTTCGGGCCGCGCTGCGTGGTCGCCTCGGCGCCCTCGAACGCCTCGACGCTGCCGACGAGTGCGCGGGGGAGGTGCGCCTTGCCGGCGCGGAACTCGCTGTCCGTGACCTCGATGGTGGGTGCGAGTGCCCACAGGAGCACGAGGACGCCGAGCTCCATTCCGATCGCCACGAGCACACCGGCGAGCACGCTGATGGGCAGGAACACGAGCAGGGTGGCGGGGATGACGAGCGCCGTCGCCAGGTACAGGGCGGGCGGGGCCCAGAGTCGTTCGCGGTACAGGGTCACGGGTCCATTCGACCACGACTCGGAGCAGGTCACGGTCGGGTCACGTCTCTGCACTACCCTCGACACGTGACCGAACCAGTCGACGTCCTCTGGACCGGGGAGAACCGCCCCGGACACGCCCACCCCGGCGACGCCGGTGCCGACCTCGTCTCGACCGAGGCCTTCGTGCTGCAGCCGGGCGAGCGCCACCTGGCCGCGACCGGGCTGCGGATCGCGCTCCCCGAGGGGTACGCCGCGTTCGTGGTCCCGCGCAGCGGGCTCGCCGCCAAGCACGGCATCACCATCGTCAACAGCCCGGGCACGGTCGACTCCGGGTACCGCGGTGAGATCAAGGTCTCGCTGCTCAACACCGACCGGTCCGAGCCGTACGAGGTGCACGTGGGTGACCGGATCGCACAGCTGATCGTCATGCCCGTGCCGCGGGTGACGTACACGCACGTCGAGGAACTCCCCGACAGCGTCCGGGGCCAGGGTGGCTTCGGCTCGTCCGGCTACGGTGACCGGAGCGGTGCCGTGACCGGCGCCGCCGATGATGTTCAGGAAGGAACGCGCGCATGAAGTTCGGTCGACGCAAGCGTGACGAGGGCGAGGTGGCCGAGGTCGAGGTGGCCGAGACCGTCGCCGACGAGGTCGAGATCGCGGACACGACCCCAGAGGTCGACATCGCGACGGACGCCGACGCGGACCTCGACGAGGTCGACGGGGTCGCCCCGACGGACAAGTCCGCCCCCGAGGACCGCGCCGAGAACGGCCCGCACGACGAGACCGAGGCGAACCTGGTCCGTCCGTACGTCGACCTGGGCGGCGTGAAGGTCCTGCCGCGCGAAGGCCTGCACCTGCGCCTCGAGGTCGAGGAGGGCTCGCAGCGCGTCGTCGCGGTCGGGCTCGACTACGACGACTCGACGCTGCAGGTCCAGCCGTTCGCCGCACCCCGCTCGACGGGGCTGTGGCACGAGATCCGCGCACAGATCGCCGAGCAGATCGAGCGCCAGGGCGGTGTCGTGACCGAGGTCGACGGCCCGTTCGGCCCCGAGCTCCGCGCGTCCGTGCCGGTCGCGGTCGACGGCGACGGCGGAACCGCCGGCGTCCGTCCGGCCCGCTTCGTCGGCGTCGACGGCCCGCGCTGGTTCCTCCGCGGGGTGATCGCCGGCAAGGCCGCCGAGCAGCCCGACGACGCGAGCGAGATCGAGGAGCTGTTCCGCAGCGTCGTCGTCGTGCGCGGCACGACGCCGATGCCGCCGCGCGACCTCATCCCGCTGCACATGCCGAAGTCGACGCAGACCGCGATCTGACGACCTGACCCGCCCTGGAGGCACGGTGCCGGAACACGACGACACCCACCGACCCGAGACGGCCGGGTCCGAAGCCCTGCCCGCGTCCGCTGGGACCCCTGACGCTGCGTCGGCTGCGCCGTCGTTCTCCTCGCAGTTCCGCGACGCGGTGCAGAACGCGGGCATCGCCCGCGTCGCTCCTGGCGAGGCGCCCTCCGGGCGTGCGCTGCTCGGAGCCGTCGGCGGGATCCGCGGGCTCGCCGAGTCGGTGCTGCCCGGGTTCGCGTTCCTCGTCGTCTACGCGATCACGAAGGAGCTCGTGCCGAGCGTCGTGATCCCGGTCGTCGTCGGCCTGGTGTTCGTCGTGCTCCGCCTGGTGCAGCGCCAGTCGCTGACGATGTCCTTCGCCGGCATCCTCGGCGTCGCGGTGTCGGCCGGCCTCGCGCTCATCACCGGACGCGCCGAGAGCAACTTCATCCCGGGGATCATCATCAACTCGGTGTGGTTGGTCGGGCTCCTCGTGTCGCTGGCCGTCCGCTGGCCGCTCATCGGTCTGGTCGTCGGGTTCCTGCTGCCGGCGAACGAGGACGGCTCGCACGTCGACTGGCGCGCCGACCCGGTCAAGCGCCGCGTACTGACGGTCGCCACCTGGATCTGGGTCGGGCTCTTCGCCCTCCGCCTGGCCGTCGAGGTGCCGCTCTACCTCACCGCGCAGGTCGAGCTGCTCGCCGGCCTCAAGCTCATCCTCGGCGTCCCGCTCTACGCCGCCGTGCTCTGGGTCACGTGGCTGCTGGTCCGCACCGTGTTCGTGCGGAGGGACGACGCCGCCACGGTGTAGCGTTGTCTCGACATCAAGAGACTTTCCCGTCCGGCGCTCCGGCGTCAGCGGGATTAGGTTTGCCTTGCTGGTGGGACGGACCACGGCCCGCGATGATGAGGGCAAACCGATCAGTAGGGAGGCGGCACGGTGGCTGCAGTCAATAGCTTCGGCTCGAAGGACACACTGTCGGTTGGGGGTGTCGACTACGCGATCCACCGGATCGACACGGTGCCCGGGCACGAGAAGCTCCCGTACAGCCTGAAGGTGCTGCTCGAGAACCTCCTCCGCACCGAGGACGGCAAGAACGTCACCGAGGCGCAGATCCGCGCGCTCGGCTCCTGGCGCCCCGACGCCGATCCGGACACCGAGATCCAGTTCTCGCCGGCGCGCGTCGTCATGCAGGACTTCACGGGTGTGCCGTGCATCGTCGACCTGGCCACCATGCGCGAGGCGATGGCGGACATCGGCGGTGACCCGAACAAGATCAACCCGCTGTCCCCGGCCGAGATGGTCATCGACCACTCGGTCATCGCCGACCTGTTCGGCAGCACGGACGCACTCCAGCGCAACACCGACCTCGAGTACGAGCGGAACGGGGAGCGCTACCAGTTCCTCCGCTGGGGCCAGACCGCGTTCGAGGACTTCAAGGTCGTCCCGCCGGGCACCGGCATCGTGCACCAGGTCAACATCGAGTACCTGGCGAAGGTCACCTACACGCGTGACTTCGACGGCGAGACCTACGCCTACCCGGACACCCTCGTCGGCACCGACTCGCACACCACGATGGTGAACGGGCTCGGCGTGCTCGGCTGGGGCGTCGGCGGCATCGAGGCCGAGGCAGCGATGCTCGGCCAGCCGGTGTCGATGCTCATCCCGAAGGTCGTCGGCTTCAAGCTCTCCGGTGAGATCCCGGCCGGCGTGACCGCGACCGACGTGGTGCTCACCATCACGCAGGAACTCCGCAAGCACGGTGTCGTCGGCAAGTTCGTCGAGTTCTACGGCGAGGGCGTCAGCGCCGTCCCGCTCGCGAACCGCGCCACCATCGGCAACATGTCGCCCGAGTTCGGCTCGACCGCAGCGATCTTCCCGGTCGACGACGTCACGCTCGACTACCTGCGCCTGACCGGTCGCGACGAGGCGCAGATCGCCCTGGTCGAGGCGTACTCCAAGGCCCAGGGCTTGTGGCACGACGCCTCGGTCGAGCCGGCGTACTCCGAGTACATGGAACTCGACCTCTCCACGGTCGTGCCGTCGATCTCGGGGCCGAAGCGTCCGCAGGACCGCATCGAACTGTCCAAGGCGAAGGACCAGTTCGAGGTCGACCTGAACAACTACACGACCCCGAGCGAGCAGACCGACCTCGACGACGCGGTGGAGGAGACCTTCCCGGCCTCCGACCCGATCGCCGCGGGCTCGACCAACGAGGACACCAACCTGCACGAGCACGTCTACGTGTCGAGCGCCCCGTCGACGGCCTCGGCCCCGACGAAGGTCGCGATGGACGGGGCCGACCCGTTCACGATCGACCACGGTGCCGTCGCGATCGCCGCGATCACCTCGTGCACGAACACGTCGAACCCGTCCGTCATGATGGCGGCCGGCATCCTCGCGCGGAACGCCGCCGCCAAGGGCCTCACCTCGAAGCCGTGGGTCAAGACGACGCTCGCCCCCGGTTCCAAGGTCGTCACCGACTACTACGAGAAGGCCGGTCTCACGACATACCTCGAGCAGCTCGGCTTCTACACGGTCGGCTACGGCTGCACCACCTGCATCGGCAACTCGGGCCCGCTGCCCGAGGAGATCTCGCAGGCCGTGCAGGACAACGACCTGGCCGTCACCGCCGTCCTGTCGGGCAACCGCAACTTCGAGGGGCGCATCAACCCCGATGTCAAGATGAACTACCTGGCGTCCCCGCCCCTGGTCATCGCGTACGCCCTCGCCGGGTCGATGCACTTCGACTTCGACAAGGACGCCCTCGGCAAGGACCAGGACGGCAACGACGTCTACCTGCAGGACATCTGGCCCGACGCGGCCGAGGTCCAGCAGGTCATCGACGAGTCGATCGACACCGAGATGTTCACCCACGAGTACGGCTCCGTGTTCGAGGGCGACGACCGCTGGAAGAACCTGCCGACCCCCACGGGCGACACCTTCGAGTGGGACCAGGAGTCGACCTACGTGCGGAAGCCCCCGTACTTCGAGGGCATGACCATGCAGCCCGACGCGGTGTCCGACATCTCCGGCGCCCGCGTGCTGGCGAAGCTCGGTGACTCGGTCACGACCGACCACATCTCGCCCGCCGGCTCGATCAAGGCGGACAGCCCGGCCGGCAAGTACCTGGCCGAGCACGACGTGGACCGCAAGGACTTCAACTCCTACGGCTCGCGTCGCGGCAACCACGAGGTGATGATCCGCGGCACGTTCGCGAACATCCGCCTGCGCAACCAGCTGCTCGACGGCGTGGAGGGCGGTTACACCCGTGACTTCACGACCGCCGACGGCGAGCAGTCGTTCATCTACGACGCCTCGCAGCACTACCAGGAGCAGGGCATCCCGCTCGTCATCTTCGGTGGCAAGGAGTACGGCTCGGGTTCGTCGCGCGACTGGGCGGCCAAGGGCACGAACCTGCTCGGCGTCCGCGCCGTCATCACCGAGAGCTTCGAGCGGATCCACCGCTCGAACCTCATCGGCATGGGCGTCGTCCCGCTGCAGTTCCCGGCGGGCGAGACGGTCGAGTCCCTCGGGCTCGACGGCACCGAGGTCGTCTCGATCTCGGGCCTGACCGAGCTCAACGAAGGCCGGACCCCGAAGACCGTGCACGTCACCGCGACGCCGAGCGAGCACTCGCCCGCCGGCAAGCAGCCGGTCGAGTTCGACGCGGTCGTCCGCATCGACACCCCGGGTGAGGCCGACTACTACCGCAACGGTGGCATCCTGCAGTACGTGCTCCGGTCGCTCGTCTGAGCGAGCCGAGCACGGGTCGCTGACGCGACCACAGGACGGACTGGAGGCCCGTGGCGAACCCGCCACGGGCCTCCCGCGCGCTCCGCATGATGCGACGCGCCAGCGGCGCGCGGCGCCAGCGCCGACCGAGCCTGCGAGGTCGGTTGAATGGGAGTCCACGAGAATAGAGTGGGCCGACAGCCCCCACGAAAGGAGCGCCCGTGAGCCTGCTCAGCAGCATCACGTCGCCGCGCGACCTGAAGCGTCTCTCCGACGTGCAGATGACCGAACTCGCCGCCGAGATCCGCCGGTTCCTGGTGGCCGAGGTCGCGAAGACCGGTGGGCACCTCGGGCCCAACCTCGGTGTGGTCGAGCTGACGCTCGCGATGCACCGGGTGTTCGACTCGCCGAACGACCCCTTCGT
The DNA here is from genome assembly GCF_004340725.1 of Curtobacterium sp. PhB128. Classification (NCBI taxonomy): domain Bacteria; kingdom Bacillati; phylum Actinomycetota; class Actinomycetes; order Micrococcales; family Microbacteriaceae; genus Curtobacterium; species Curtobacterium sp. PhB128. The sequence goes on along the minus strand of NZ_SLUR01000001.1, from coordinate 613,333 downwards.
GTTCGACACGGGGCACCAGTCGTACGTGCACAAGCTCGTCACCGGGCGGCAGGACTTCTCGAAGCTCCGCGAGCGGGGCGGCATCGCCGGCTACCCGCAGCGCAGCGAGTCCGAGCACGACATCGTGGAGTCCTCGCACGCGTCGTCGTCCCTGTCCTGGGCCGACGGGATCTCCCGCGCGTTCGGGCAGACCGGACAGACCGACCGCACCGTCGTCGCGGTGGTCGGTGACGGCGCCCTCACCGGTGGGATGACGTGGGAGGCGCTCAACAACATCTCGGACGACAACGACCGCCGCCTGGTCATCGTCGTCAACGACAACGGCCGCTCGTACGCTCCGACGATCGGCGGCATGGCGCGGTTCCTCAGCTCCATGCGCACGCGGCGTGAGTACCGGGCGCTCTACGAGACCTCCCGGGCCGTGGCCGACCGCTTCGGCGCTCCCGGCCGGGCGGTGTACCGCGGGATGCGCGGGGGGCTGCACGGGTTCCTGTCGCGCTTCACGAACAACGAGGCGCTGTACTCGAACCTCGACATCAAGTACATCGGGCCGGTCAACGGACACGACCAGCGTGCGATGGAGGCAGCGCTCCGGCAGGCGAAGGCCTACGGCGCCCCGACGATCGTGCACGCGATCACCGAGAAGGGCCACGGGTTCGAGCCGGCCCTGCGCGACCAGGCCGACCAGTTCCACGCCGTCGGGCACATCGACCCGGAGACGGGGGAGTCGCTCGACGCCGCGTCGGGTCCGTCGTGGACCTCGGTGTTCGCGTCGACCCTGGCTTCTGTGGGCGATTCGGACCCCCGTGTCGTCGCGATCACGGCAGCGATGCTCCGACCGACCGGACTGCACCTGTTCCAGGAGCAGCACCCCGACCGCGTGTACGACGTCGGCATCGCCGAGCAGCACGCCGTGACGACCGCCGCCGGTCTCGCCTACGGCGGCCTGCACCCCGTGGTGGCGCTCTACGCGACCTTCCTCAACCGCGCCTTCGACCAGGTGCTGATGGACGTCGCGCTGCACAAGGCCGGCGTGACGTTCGTGCTCGACCGCGCCGGCATCACCGGACCGGACGGGCCGTCGCACCACGGCATGTGGGACCTTGCTTTGCTGCAGGTCGTGCCCGGCATCCGGATCGCCGCACCCCGTGACGCAGCGACCCTGCGCGAGGAGTTCCGCGAGGCGATCGCCGTCGACGACGCCCCCACCGTGCTCCGGTGGTCGAAGGGCCAGGTCGGGCCGGACATCCCCGCCGTGCGTCGTCTCCCCGACGGTGTGGACGTGCTGCACGCCGCTGCGGACGGCGTCGAGGACGTGCTCTTCGTGGCCGTCGGCTCCATGGTGCCGACGGCGCTCGAGGCCGCGGCGCTGCTCGAGGCGCAGGGCATCGGCGTCACCGTCGTCGATCCACGCTGGGTGGTCCCGATCCCGGGCTCGCTCATCGAGCTGTCGCGGACGCACCGGCTCGTCATCACGATCGAGGACGGCGTGCGCGTCGGTGGCGTCGGGACCCGGCTCCGGCAGGACCTGCGGGCCGCCGGGGTCGACACGGGTGTGAACGAGCTGGGGCTGCCGGACGAGTTCATCGACCACGCGACCCGGTCGCAGATCCTCGCCGACGTCGGGCTGACGGCGCAGGCGATCGCCCGCGACGTGATCGACCAGGTCGTCGGGACGAAGTTGCCGCAGGCGAAGCCCGCGCGGTCGCGGGAGTCCGCCGACCGCTAGGCGGGTCGCGGAGGGTCACGCATGCCGACAGGGGCATGTCCTTCGGGGACGTCTGGCAGGATCGCCGCATGCGACGGGGGTTCAGGACGACGGCGGTGGCGATCGGTCTCGCGGTGGTGGCGCTGTCCTCAGGGTGCGCAGCGATGAACGACGGCACGGTCACGCCGGAGCTCGGCGCAGATGCCCGGGTCGGCGCCAGACAGACGATGCACCGTGTGGTCGACTGGGAGGGCACCGCCGCAGTCCACCGGGTCGATGCCACCTGGACCGACTCGTGCGGCCACGCGAGCAACTCCGGGTTCTTCCAGCCCGCTTCGGGCACGACGTGTCGGATCGACGCCGGAGCGGTGTACACGATCGACGGTGCAACCACACCGGTCGACGCGGTGCGCATCGCCGGACCGGCGCTGCGCACGGGCGGCCTGACCGACGAGGACCTCGTGGCACAGGCGATCCAGCCGGACGGATCGACACCGTACTTGGTCGACATCGGTGGGCGGCAGTCGATCGCACTCGGCAACGACCTCGGGCAGGACCGGTTCGCGGTCGTGCGGGTCCGCGGTTGGGACGGGTCACTCGGATTGTGGCAGTCGGAGGGATCGTCCGTCGTGCAGTCCGCCCCGGGTCTCGGCGTCGACCGACGCGACGGCGCTGTCCGGGCGAGCGGGGCGGACTACGTGCTCGTCGTGACGCACAGCGCCGCGTACTTCACGTCGTACGACAACGAGCCGCCCGGGCCGCCGGCACCACGGCCGTCGGTCCCGCCGTGCTTCAGCGGCAGCAACGACTGCGTGGGCGGCTGACGGCGGCTCACGACGGGGGCGCTGCCGGACCTGGTGCAGCTGCTGACCGCAGCGCAGCGAGGATCGCCCGCGCCATCGGCGTCACCCAGAGGACCTGGCCGGAGTCCAGACCGTCGCGGCCCTCGCGGAGGATCTGGACGCGGGACGACGAAGCCGACTCGCGCCGGAAGGTCAGGACGATGTTCTCGGCCCGCATCGCGAACGACGTCCGGCGGGCGATGACGGCGCCGTCGTCGCGGATCTCCATGGCCGCGGCACCCGGAACGGCGTCGACTGCTCGCCGGAGCAGGGCCGGTACAGCGTCGAGCGGGACCGGCAGGACCACGGACGGCCCTGCGGCGGTTCTCGGTGCCCACCACTCCTGCGTCACTCCTGCACCGTACGCCGGGGCGGGCGTTCCTGAGGCCGGCGCTCCATCCCGGCGCACAACCGAAGTCACCCCGAACCACGGCGATCTGCGGTGCGGGGTGACTTCGGTTGTGCGGGGGGGGGGGGACTCGCGCCGGCTAGCGGGAAGCCGGGCCGACGATCAGCGGGTCGTGGAAGCTCCCACCGAAGACGCGCTCGGACGCCCCACTGCGGTCGAGGTAGGGGCTGATCCCACCGGCCTGGAACGGGTAGCCCGCACCGAGGATCAGGCCGAGGTCGATCTCCTCGACGTGCTGAACGACCTCGTCCTCGAGCATGCGGTGCAGCTCGTCGGCCAGGGCGTCCTCGAAGCGCTGCTGCATCGCGGCGGCGTCCACGGGCTTCGCGTCCTTCTTCGACGGCGCGACGAGCTTGACGGCAGCGGGGTCGTACCCGGTCGCGTTGCCCTTCTTGTCGCGGGTCAGGATCTTCCCGTACTCGGCGATCTTCTTCAGCCCGTCACCGGGGTAGAAGCGCTCCGGCCAGGCGGCGTGGTGCGAGTCGAGCACGTGCGCACCCACCGGCAGACCGACGAGCTCGAGCAGCTCGAACGGCGACATCGGCAGTCCGAGCGGCGCGGCACCGGCCGCCACGACGTCGAACGAGGTGCCCTGCTCGACGCCGCGCATCGCCTCACCGAGGACCCGTGCGAGCACCCGGTTGACGACGAAGCCCGGCTGGTCGGCCGTGATGATCGCCGTCTTCTTGAGGGTCTTCGCGACGGCGAGTGCCGTGACGAGCGTCTCGTCGGAGGTGGCGGCGGTGCGGACGACCTCGAGCAAGGGCATCACGGCGACCGGGTTGAAGAAGTGGAACCCGACCAGGCGCGACGGGTCGGACAGCACCGAGCCCATCTCGGAGACGGACAACGACGAGGTGTTGGTGGCGAGGATGGCGTCCGGCGCGATGACCTGCTCGATCTTCCGGAAGACCTCTTGCTTGACGCTCATCTCCTCGAAGACGGCCTCGATCACCCAGTCGGCGTCGGCGAAGGCGTCGTACGACACCGACCCGCTGACGAGTGCGGTGATGCGGTTCGCGTCGTCGGGGGAGATCCGCCCCTTCTCGAGCAGCTTGCCGACCTCACCGCGGATCCGCTCCACACCGGCGTCGACGCGGGACTGGTCGACATCCGTGATCACGACGGGGACGCCGAGTCGTCGGGCGAAGAGCAGCGCGAACTGCGATGCCATGAGACCAGCACCGAGGACGCCGACCTTCGTGATCTTCTTCGGCTCGACACCCTCCGGAGCACCGACGGGCTTCTTCGCACGCTTCTGCACCAGGTCGAACGCGTACATCGACGCGGCGAACTGGTCACCGGAGAGCAGGTCGGCGAGGGCGTCGTCCTCGTCGGCGAACCGTTCGTCCAGGGAACCGCCGCGAGCGGCGGCCACGAGGTCGAGCGCGCGGAACGGCGACTTCGGCACCGTCCCGATCTTCGACGCGACCTGCCCACGGGCGACCTTGACGACCGTGCCCCAGGCAGCCTTCTCGAGCATGCCCGGTTCGTTGGGCCGCTTGACCGACACACGACCGGCGATGACGCCGTCGGCCCACGCGACGGCTGACGGCAGGAACGTCACCGACGGGATCAGCGCGTCGCCGATGCCGATCTCGACCGCGGCCGCTCCGTCCATCAGGCGGTTGTTCTTGAGGGGGTTCTCCACGATGACCCGCAGCGCGCGCTCCGGACCGATCAGGCGGGGGAGCAGTGTCGCGCCGCCCCAGCCCGGGATGATGCCGAGGAAGACCTCGGGCAGGCCGATGCCCTGCGCCGCGGACGAGAACACCCGGTAGGTGCAGTGCAGTCCGATCTCGAGCCCGCCGCCGAGGGCGATGCCGTTGATGAACGCGAACGACGGCACGCCGAGGTCGGACAGCTTGCGGAGGGTGGCGTGGCCGAGGGCCGCGAGGTCGTGCGCCACGTCCCGCGACGGCACGGACGCTGCCTGCGACAGGTCGGCACCGGCAGCGAAGCAGTACTCCTTGCCGGTGATCGCGACGCCCTGGATCGTGCCGGCGGTCGCCTCGGTCTTCAGGGTGTCGAGCACCCCGGAGAGTTCGCGCAGCGTCCGCGGCCCGAGGGTGCTCGGACGCTTGTAGTCCTTGCCGTTGTCGAGCGTGATGAGCGCCAGGGTGCCACCGGAGGGCATCGTGACGTGCTTGACGAACGAGTGCGTGACGACCTCGTCCTCGCTGAGTTCGGACAGACGGTCGGTGTCGACGGTGGTCATGCTCATGCCCCCTTCCGAGCCGAACGTGCTGCGGACTTGCTGAAGCCGGGGTTCTCCCAGATGACGGTGCCGCCCTGGCCGAGACCGATGCACATCGTGGTGATGCCGTACTGGACGTCCGGGCGCTCGGCGAACTGCGCGGCGAGCTGGTTCATCAGGCGGACACCGCTCGATGCCAGCGGGTGGCCGACGGCGATCGCGCCGCCCCACGCGTTGACGTTCGTGGAGTCCTGCGCGATGCCGTAGTTGTCGAGGAACGCGAGCACCTGCACCGCGAACGCCTCGTTGATCTCGAACAAACCGATGTCGTCGATCGACAGGCCGGCCTTCGAGAGCGCCTTGTCGGTCGCGGGAACCGGGCCGACGCCCATGACCTCGGGCTCGACGCCGGCGAAGGCGAACGAGACCATGCGCATCTTCGTCGGCAGGCCGTGCTCCTTGGCGCCCTCGGCCGAGGCGAGCAAGCTCATCGTCGCGCCGTCGTTGAGGCCGGCGGCGTTGCCGGCGGTGACGCGCCCGTGCGGACGGAACGGGGTCTTCAGCGCGGCCAGGGCCTCGAGCGTGGTGCCCGGACGCGGCGGCTCGTCGGTGCTGACGACGTCCCAGCCGTCGCCCTTGTTCACCTCGACCGGGATGATCTCCGGCTGCAGCTTGCCAGCTGCCCAGGCGGCGGCGTAGCGCTGCTGCGACTGGACGGCGTAGGCGTCCGTGCGGTCCTTCGTGATCGCCGGGAAGCGATCGTGCAGGCGCTCGGCGGTGGAGCCCATCACCAGTGCGTCGCTGGACACCATGCGCTCGGCGATGAACCGCGGGTTCGGGTCGGAGTTGAAGCCCATCGGGTGGCGTCCCATGTGCTCGACGCCGCCGGCGATCGCGATGTCCGCGGCACCGAAGGCGATGGCGCCCGCGAGCGTCGTGACGCTCGTCATGGCACCGGCGCACATGCGGTCGATCGCGTACCCCGGGACCGACTTCGGCAGGCCGGCCAGCATGCCGACGGTGCGGCCGAGGGTCAGCCCCTGGTCACCCTGTTGCGTGGTCGCCGCGACGGCGACGTCGTCCACCGCTGCGGTGTCGAGCGAGGCGTTCCGGTCGAGCAGTCCGCGCATCGCGTGCACCGCGAGGTCGTCGGACCGGGTCTTCCAGAACACCCCCTTCTCGCCGGCTCGTCCGAACGGCGTCCGTACTCCGTCCACGAACACGACGTCTGATGCCTTTGGCAATCCGGGCCTCCCAGATCCTCTTCGATCGGGCCGGAACGCTCATCGCTCCGGCCGGCCGGGCCTCGCCCGGCGACGCTCCCGACGCTATGCCCCCAGGCTGGGCGGCCGCATGCCGGTTGGGCGGTTCCTACGACTCGACGTCATCCGTCGCCGCGGGCTGCTGTGCAGCAGCGACAAAGGCCGAGGCGATGACCGAGGCCAGTTCCTCCACCTGCCACGGACGGGCCTCGTGCGAGGCGAGGGCAGCCCCGACCAGCTCGGTCGACGGTGGCGACGGCGGTGCCCACGACACCACCCGGAGGGTCTCCGGGGTGAGCAGGTTCTCGAGCGGGATGTCGAGCTCCTCGGACCGCTTCGTCACCGCAGCACGGGCGGCCTTGTACCGGCGGTCGGCCGCGGGATTGCGGTCGGCCCAGGCGCGGGGCGGCGGGAGCGTGGCCTCGCCGGATCCGCGGAGCTTCGGCAGGTCCTCGGTCGTCCGGCCCTCGTCCACCGCGGCCCACCAGCGGTCGAGCTCGGACCGGCTGGCCCGCCCCGTGAACGCCTTCAGACCGCCGAGTTCGGCGCGCGACGCGGGTGCGGCGGCCGCCGCTGCGACGATCGCGGCGTCGGGGATGGTGCGCCCGGGAGCGATGTCGGCCGCGCGGGCGTACTCGTCACGGGCGAGCCAGAGCGACCGGGCGATCGCGAGCGCGCGGGCGCCACGGAGCGCGTGCATGCCGGACAGCCGGCGCCACGGCTCGGCGCGGACGGGCTTCGGGGCACGGTGCAGCACCGCGTCGAACTCCTCCTCCGCGATGCGGGACTTGCCGGCCTCGTCGAGTTTCGCGGCGAGGGCGTCGCGCAGGTCCGGCAGGAGTTCGACGTCGAGCGATGCGTACACCAGCCACGACTGCGGCAGCGGTCGGGTCGACCAGTCGGCCGCCGAGTGCGCCTTGGCGAGCGTGATCCCGAGCAGCTGCTCGACGACGGCACCGAGCCCGACCCGGGGGAACCCGGCGATGCGTGCGCCGAGTTCGGTGTCGAAGATGCGGGTCGGGACGAGGCCGACCTCCTGCAGGCACGGCAGGTCCTGCGACGCGGCGTGGAAGAGCCACTCCTCGTCGACGATGGCCGCCTGCAGCTCGGAGAAGTCGCCGATCGGGATCGGGTCGAACAGGAACGCGCCGGCACCGCGGCGGAACACCTGGATCAGGTAGGCGCGCTGCGAGTAGCGGTAGCCGCTGGCGCGCTCGGCGTCGACGGCGACGGGGCCGTGACCCGCAGCGATCGCCGCGACGGCGGCCAGGTAGTCGTCGCGCGACTCGATGACCTTGACGGCCTCGTGCGAGTCCTCGAACGCGGGGTCCGGTGCACCGGGGGTCGAACTGACGGGGTCGGTCACTTGGCGAGCCTCCTCGGGGCCAACAGGGTCACGCCGTCCGAGGCAGGAGGCAGACCGGCGAGCATGGCGACGATGTCCTGCCATGCCCGGACGTGCGCGGTGAGGTCGTCACCGCGCGGCGTCCACGATGCGCGGAGTTCCAGCTGGGCGCCGTCGCCCTGTGCGGCGAGGTCGCCGTACCCGCGCGAGATGATCTTGGTGGCCGTGCCCGAGGCGTGGTCGTACTCGGCGCCGTGCGTCTCGAGCGCGTCGACGAGCCAGCTCCACGTGACGTCGGCGACGAACTCGTCGACGCCGATCTCCGGTTCGAGCGGCGCCTGGGCGAACGAGACGACCCGGAAGGCACCACCCCAGCCCTCGGGTTCTTCGGGGTCGTACAGGGCGATGAAGCGCCCGGTGCCGAGGTCCGACTCGACGCCGTGCGCGGTGCCGGACACGTCCGCCGCCAGGGCGATCGAGAACGGTGCGATCCGCGTGGGCGAGGGGATCTCGGTGACGGTGGTCTCGGAACGGCTGCTGCCGGAGGACACGAACGCGCGGAGCCGCGCGAAGGCGTCGGGCTCTCGGGTTTCGGACACACATGCAGACTAGGCTCCGGGCCATGTCCCGATCCGCGCGACCCGCCGAGGACGCCGTCCAGGAGACCGCACGATCGGCCGGGTTCATCGCACTCGGCGCCGGTCTGGCCGCCGCCGCCGTGGGAACGGCCGTCATCGGTGGCTTCGTCGCCGCCGTCGCCCGCGCCGTCGTCACCCCGGACCGCAAGCGCACCGAACGCGTCCCGATCCACGCCGTCGACCCGGTCCGGATGACCGTGACCATCGAGCGGACCGCCGACACCGAGCTGCAGGGCCGGTACTCGCTCTGGTTCGGTGCCGGCACCGGCCACATGCGCGTCGGCGAGGTCCTCGGCACCACCGAGACCACGGTCACGCGCCGCATCATCGCGATCGACGCCGGCGACCCGACCGCTGCACGCCGCGGTCGCTGGGGCGGCTGGTTCTACCTGACCCCCGGCGAGCTCGACGTGCCCGTCGAGGACATCGACATCCCCACCCCGAACGGCCCCGCACCGGCCTGGGTCGTCCGTGCCGACGACCCGGACGCCCCGTGGGCCGTCCTGGTGCACGGCCGCGGTGTCACCCGCGCCGAGACCATCCGCGCCGTCCCCGTCTTCCGTGCCGCCGGCTACTCGGTCGTCCTCGCGTCGTGGCGGAACGACGGCGTCGCACCGCCGAGCGTCGACGGCCGCTACGGCCTCGGCAGCACCGAGTGGGAGGACATCGACTCCGTCCTCCGGTGGCTCAGTGCCCAGAACGCGCAGAGCGTCGTGCTCATGGGGTGGTCGATGGGCGGTGCCGTCGTGCTCCAGACCCTGCTGCGCTCACGCTTCGCCGGGCTCGTCGACGGGGTGGTGCTCGAGTCACCCGTGGTCGACTGGCACGCGGTGCTCAAGTCGCAGAGCCAGCTCATGGGGTTGCCGCGGCCGGTCCGCAAGGTCGCCCAGCGCCTGCTCCGCACCCCGGTGCTGCACCGGCTCGCCGGCCTGCAGCAGCCGGTGGACCTGCGCGAGCTCGACATGGTCACCCGGTCCGCCGAACTGACGGTGCCGATCCTCCTGCTGCACAGCGACGACGACGGGTTCGTGCCGTCCTCGGCCTCGCACGACCTCGCACGCGCACGGCCCGACCTGGTCCGGCTCGAGGTGCAGACCACGGCCCGGCACACCAAGCTCTGGAACCACGACGTCGACTGGTTCGACGCCCGCATCCTCGCGTGGCTCACCGAGGTGGTCCAGCGTCGCGGGGCGGCCAGCGCGCGGTAGACGCAGGGACAGACAGACGGGAGGCCCGTGGCGGATCCGCCACGGGCCTCCCGTCTGCCCAGGGTCGCGTCTACGACACCGCAGCCTGCACCTGACGCTGCACGCGTCCGAGCATGCCCACCATGCCGCGGATCCGCAGCGGACTGACCGCCTCGGACAGCCCGATCGTCAACGGGTAGTCCGCCGGCACGGCGAGCACCTGCGCTGCCGTCAGGCCGCTCAGGCCCTGCGCCAGGATGGAGGCGAAGCCGCGCGTGGTCGGCGCCTCGCGCGGCGCGGTCGCGTGCATGCGGACGACGTCGGGTGCGTCGCCGTCCTCGCCCACGGTCACCGTGATGAACACGGGGGACTGGCACTCCTCGACCCGTTCGAGTTCGTCCTCGTGCCCCTGCAGCCGTTCGGGCAGCGCGGGCAGCTCGTTCGAGAACTCGAGGAGGAGCTGCAGGCGGTCCTTCTGGCCCAGGGCGAGGAAGTCGTCGCGGATCTCGGCGAGGGTGGCGGGGAGGGTGGCCTCGGTGCTGTCGTTCATCGGTTCGGAACTGTACCCGGCTCCGCGCCCTGCACGATCGGGACGCGGACGGCGCTGCCCCACTCGGTCCACGAGCCGTCGTAGTTGCGGACGCTGTCGTAGCCGAGCAGGTGCTGGAGGACGAACCAGGTGTGGCTCGACCGCTCGCCGATGCGGCAGTACGCGATGACCTCGTCCGCATCGCCGATGCCGGCGCCCTCGCGGTAGATGGCGTCGAGTTCGGCGCGCGGCTTGAAGGTGCCGTCCGGTGCGGCGGCGGTCGCCCACGGGATGTTCACCGCGGTGGGGACGTGGCCGCCGCGCAGCGCACCCTCTTCCGGGTAGTCGGGCGCGGTGGTGCGGGAACCGTCGTACTCGCCCGGGCTGCGCACGTCGATGAGGGGCTTGCCGAGGTGGGCGAGCACGTCGTCCTTGTAGGCACGGATCTCGGTGTCGATCCGGTCGACGACCGGGTACTCGGCCGGCGTGACGACGGTCTCGTCGGTGGTGAGGGCGCGGTCCTCAGCGATCCACTTCGCACGGCCGCCGTCGAGCAGACGGACGTCCTCGTGGCCGAACAGCGAGAAGACCCAGAGGGCGTAGGCGGCCCACCAGTTGTTCTTGTCGCCGTAGAGCACGACGGTGGTCTCGCGGCCGATGCCCTTGCTGCCGAGCAGTTCGGCGAACGCCTCGCCGTCGATGTAGTCGCGCTGCACCGGGTCGTTGAGGTCGGTGTGCCAGTCGATCTTGACGGCGCCGGGGATGTGTCCGGTCTCGTAGAGCAGGACGTCCTCGTCGGACTCGACGACGACCGGGTCGGGGGTGTGGGCGTCCAGTTGTTCCTGCAGCCACTCGGTGGAGACGAGACGCTCCGGGTGGGCGTAGGCGGTGAACTTCTCGGACGGGTCGACCGGTGCGGTCATGGTGGGCTACCTCCAGGTGGTCATCCGGCACCGGACTAGGATCGGTCGTCGGTGCCTGTGGGCAACGGTACGCGGACGTACCGTGCCCCAGCCGCAACGTGACACCGCACGACTTGCTTCCCGGAAGGGTTCCTGATTGTCCACGAACACCGCGCCAGCGCACCTCGTCGACCGTGACCCCCAGGTGACCCCGCAGCAGATGGCCGCGGCACTCGTGCCACCGCCCCAGTTCGCGGACGCCTCGTTCGACTCGTACCGCCCGGACCCGGACTACGCCTCGCAGGCCGACGTGCGCGACGCCGTCGCCGCGTTCGTCGCGGCCGGGCCGACCGAAGCGCCCCGTCGCGGCCTGTTCGGCCGCCGCAAGCAGCCGGTCGAGCCCGCTGCGAAGTCGGGCGTCTACCTGGACGGCGGGTTCGGTGTCGGCAAGACCCACCTGCTCGCGGCGGCATACCACGCGGCCTCCGGGCGGAAGACGTTCGGCACGTTCATCGAGTACACGGCGCTGGTCGGCGCGCTCGGGTTCCAGGGCACGGTCGACCTGCTGCGGGGGACCGCGCTGGTCTGCATCGACGAGTTCGAGCTCGACGACCCGGGCGACACCATGGTCATGACCCGCCTGATCAAGGAGTTGACCGAGACCGGCACCCGCTTCGCCGCCACCTCGAACACACCTCCGGGCGCGCTCGGCGAGGGTCGGTTCGCGGCCCAGGACTTCCTGCGGGAGATCCAGGCGATGTCCGACCGGTTCGACACGATGCGGATCGATGGGCTCGACTACCGCCGCCGCGCGGTCGACGAGTCGGCGGGTGTGGTGTCCGACGTGGCCGCGGCACTGCCGGCCGGCACCGTCACGCTCGACGACTTCTCGGCCGTGGTCGCGCACCTCGGCTCGGTGCACCCGTCGAAGTACGTTGCACTCGTCGAGGACCTCGACGCCGTCGGGCTCACCGACGTCCGGGCGTTCACAGACCAGACCGACGCGCTCCGGTGGGTCGCGCTCGTCGACCGGCTGTACGACGCCCAGGTCCGGATCGTGGCCTCGGGCACGCCGCTCGACCAGGTGTACCCCGACGCCATGCTCGACGGCGGCTACCGCAAGAAGTACCTGCGCGCAGCGAGCCGTGTCGTGGCCCTGAGCCGCGCCCAGGACTGACCCCCACCGCCCGGGGTATCCGCTGACCGGTCGGTGCACCCCCTGTCCAGGGGGCATCGGGCCGTGCGAAACACGACGTTTACAAACCGCGCCGTCGCGTTACATCCGCGAAACACATCGTGCCCCCTCGTGAAACGTCACCTCGCCAGACTCGGTGTCACCCGAGGCGGTCCAAGAGCCGCTCGTGCAATCGAGAGGTGAACAGATGCTTGATCAGGGCAACACGACGTTCGTGTTGGTCATGGCGGCGCTGGTGTTGTTCATGACACCCGGCCTGGCCTTCTTCTACGGCGGTTTGGTGAAGGCCAAGTCCGTCATCAGCATGATGATGATGTCGTTCGGTGCGATCGCACTCGTGAGCGTCCTGTGGGTGCTCTACGGCTACGCGATCGCCTTCGCCAACCACGGTGACGGCACGGCGGTCTCCGGTGTCGTCGGGTTCTTCAGCATCGACTGGAACCAGATCGGCCTCGGCCAGGCCTTCGAGGAGGCGCAGTCCTCGAACATCCAGGCGGCGTACCCGTCGATGGCGTTCGTCGGCTTCCAGGCCACGTTCGCGATCATCACGGTCGCGCTCATCTCCGGCGCCATCGCCGACCGCGCCAAGTTCGGCGCCTGGATGGTCTTCGCGGGCATCTGGGTCACGGTCGTCTACTTCCCGGTCGCCTCGTGGGTCTTCAACCTGACCTCGGGTTGGGCTGCCACGTGGGGGGTCATCGACTTCGCCGGTGGCACCGCGGTGCACATCAACGCCGGTGCAGCAGGTCTCGCCCTGGCGCTCGTCCTCGGCAAGCGCGTCGGCTTCGCCAAGGGTGCACACAAGCCGCACAACCCGCCCTTCGTCCTGCTCGGTGCCGCCATCCTGTGGTTCGGCTGGTTCGGCTTCAACGCCGGCTCCGAGGGCGCCGCTGACGGCATCGCCGCGATCGCCTGGGTCAACACCCTCGCCGCACCGGCCGCTGCCATCCTCGGCTGGCTGCTCGTCGAGAAGCTCAAGGACGGCAAGGCCACGTCGGTCGGCGCCGCCTCGGGTGCCGTCACCGGTCTCGTCGCGATCACCCCGGCATGTGCCAACCTGACCCCGGGTTGGGGCATCCTGCTCGGGTTCGTCGCCGGCATCATCTGCTGCTTCGCCATCGACTGGAAGTACCGTCTCGGCTTCGATGACTCGCTCGACGTCGTCGGCGTCCACCTGGTCGGCGGCATCGTCGGCACGCTGTACCTCGGCTTCTTCGCCAACGACACCGGCCTGATCTACTCCGGCTCGTTCGAGCAGCTCGGCAAGCAGGCCACCGCGGCCCTGGCCGTCGGCATCTACTCCTTCGTCCTGGCGTTCGTCATCGGCTTCCTCATCGAGAAGACGATCGGCTTCCGCGTCAAGACCGAGGACGAGGTCGCCGGCATCGACACCGCGGTCCACGGCGAAGAGGGCTACGTCCTCTACGAGCAGACCGACGACTCGCCGGTCTCGGTCCGCTAGCCAGCAGACACCAGCTCCACCAGCACCACCCGAACGACGACGGGCCCCGCGCACACAGCAAGCGCGGGGCCCGTCGTCGTGCGGTCCGGCGTCGGTCATCTGGCGTCTGGCGTCTGGCAGGGTTGACGGCATGACGACGACGTCGACCCTCACCAACCTGCGCGAGGTCGGGGGACCGGGCCTGCAGGACAGCCGACCCCGCACCGTGTACCGCGCCAACACCGAACACGTCGGTGCCGACGCCTACCCGCACGGACTCGCGGCCGTGGTCGACCTGCGCCGTGACGACGAGGTCGCCCGTGTCCCGCACCCGCTCGGCACCACCGACGGCTACCGGCTCGTCCCGCTGTTCGACCCGTCGACCGTCGAGTCCGGCGCCCAGGCCGTGCAGCTCGAGGAGCAGTACACCGACTGGCTCGAGCGCCACCGCACCGGGATCGCCGCCGCCTTCCGTGCGATCGCCCGGTCCGACGGTGACGTGCTCGTCTGCTGCTCCGCCGGCAAGGACCGCACCGGCGTCGTCAGCGGACTGCTCGCCCGGCTCTGGGGTGCGTCGATCGAGGCCGTCGGCGACGACTACGCCGCCAGCGCTGTCGGGCTGGCCGATCGGTTCGCCGCAGAGCGTGCAGTCAGCACGGACCCCGAGGCGACCGCCGTCGCGCAACGGTGCGTGCCGGAGACCATGACCACCGTGGTCCGGCACGTCGACGCGCGGTGGGGCAGCGTCACCGCGTACCTGCGCTGGGCCGGGCTGACGGACGCGGAGATCGCAGCGCTCTGACGGGCGTGCGTCGTCCTGGCGGCTCGCCACGTGCGGTGGTCGCAACGGCGGACGGGAGGCACGGTGCGCGTCCGACGCGCACCGTGCCTCCCGTCCGTGGCCCTGATCGCGGGCCGTGGTCCCGGCCCGTTCCGTCAGCTCACCAGGCGTAGTCCTCCGGTGAGGTCTTGTGCCCCGGGAAGATCTCGTCGAGCCGGTCCACCGCACGCTGGTCCAGGCGGATGTCGACGGCGCGGACCGCGGACTCCCACTGCTCCATCGTGCGGGGGCCGGTGATGGGCGCGGTCACACCGGGCTGGTGGAGGAGCCACGCGAGGGCGAGCTCGCCGGGCGTGTGGCCGAGCTCCTTGGCGAACGACTCGTAGGCCGTGAGCTGGTCGCGGTGCCCCTCGACGTACTCGGCGCTCCGACCCGACAGACGGCGGGAGCCGTTCTCGGTCTTCTCGATGACACCACCGAGCAGGCCGCCCTGCAGCGGCGACCACGGGATGACGCCGAGGCCGTACTCGCGGGCGGCGGGCAGGACCTCGCGCTCGATGTCGCGCACCACCAGGTTGTAGATCGACTGCTCGCTCACCAGGCCGAAGGTGTGGCGGCGCTTCGCGGCCTCCTGCGCCTGGGCGATGTGCCAGCCGGCGAAGTTCGACGACCCGACGTACAGGACCTTGCCCTGCTGCACGGCGACGTCGATCGCCTGCCAGATCTCGTCCCACGGGGTCGCACGGTCGACGTGGTGGAACTGGTACAGGTCGATGTGGTCCGTCTGCAGGCGCTGCAGGCTGGCGTCGAGCGACTGACGGATGTTCAACGCGCTGAGCTTGCCGCCGTTCGGCCAGTCGATCATGTCGCCGTAGACCTTGGTCGCCAGGACCGTCTTCTCGCGACGGCCGCCGCCCTTCGCGAACCAGCGGCCGATGATCTCCTCGGTGGCGCCCTTGCCCACCGAGCCGCCGTAGCCGTTGGCGGTGTCGAAGAAGTTGACGCCGAGCTCGTGGGCCCGGTCCATGATGGCGTGCGAGTCGTCTTCAGTGGTCTCCGGGCCGAAGTTCATCGTGCCGAGCACTGCTCGTGAAACCGACAGCCCTGTCCGTCCGAGGTGTGTGTAGTCCATGGGTCCGGTCTACGCGCTCCGAGGGGCACCCTGCCAGGCCCTGGGAGTACCGGTTCTGCATGCTGGATCGCTGTAGTGCTGGTCGCGGTGCTGCGTCCCTGCGTCGCTGCGCCGCCGCATGCCGTCGGGGGCATGTTCTGGTTCGGGGGAGGAGTACCGTGACGACGGTGAACACCCCAGCACTCCGTGGCAGCCGGATCCTCGGGTTCGGTCGCCACCAGCCCGAACGCATCCTGACCAACGACGAACTCTCCACCATGGTCGACACCAACGACGAGTGGATCCGCACCCGGACCGGGATCCAGACCCGCCACATCGCCGGGCCGGACGACACCGTCACGTCGATGGCGATCGAAGCGGGCCGCAACGCCCTCGCCGACGCCGGCGTGTCGCCCTCGGCCGTCGGACTCGTCATCGTCGCCTCCACCACGCACCAGGACCGTGCGCCGTACACCGCCGGTCGGGTCGCCGCCGCGCTCGGGATGACGAACGGTCCGGCGCCCATCGACATCAACACCGCGTGCAGCGGGTTCGAGTACGCGCTCGCCCTTGCCGACCAGTCGATCCGCGTCGGGTCCACCGACGTCGCGCTCGTCATCGGGTCCGAGACCCTCTCCGCCATCGCCGACTGGACCGACCGGTCGACGTGCGTGCTCGTCGGTGACGGGGCCGGGGCCGCCGTGCTCGGCGCCGCCGACGTCCCCGAGATCGGGCCCGTCTCGTGGGGCAGCGTGCCGCACCTGCTCGACGCGGTGCGGGTCGAGGGGACGCCCGGCCGGTTCAACCAGGAGGGGCGCTCGATCTACCGCTGGGCCATCACCGAGGCCGAGGGGCACGCCCGCAAGGTCGTCGAGGCCGCCGGGCTCACCATGGACGACATCGAGGTGTTCGCGTTCCACCAGGCGAACCTGCGGATCATCGAGCCGCTGGTCACCGCACTCGGCGGGGAGTCGAAGTTCGTCATCCGCGACGTCGTCGAGTCCGGGAACACCTCGGCCGCCAGCGTCCCGCTCGGGTTGTCGAAGGCGTGGGCGCGTGGCGACCTGCCCGAGGGCGTCCCCGCGCTGTTGTTCGGCTTCGGCGGCGGGTTCGCGCACGCCGGACAGGTCGTCAGGACGCCGGTGCGGTCGTTCTGATCGGGCCTCGGTCGTTCTGATCGGACGTCGGTCGTTCTGATCGGGCGTCGGTCGTTCTGATCGGGCCTGCCGCCCGGCTCAGCGCTCGGGCGTCTCCGACCAGAGGTCCTCGTCCTTCGCGGAGCCGCGGCGCCAGCCGAGTTGCTTCTGCTGCTTGGGCTGCTTGGGCTCCTTCAGCTGCTTCTCCTTGGGCTGCTTGTCCTTGGGCTGCTTCTCGGGCTTCGCGGGCTTGGGCTCGAGGATGATCGGGAAGTGTGCCGACGGCGGCCCGAACCCGGTCCGCGAGGCTTGGATGACCTTCCGCCCGAGCGCGTGGTTGCCGAGCCCGCCGACGGCTGCGCCGATCCCGAACGGCAGTGCACGGCCGAGCACCGACGTCCCCTGACGCACTGCGAACCGCTTGATGAACTGGTCGCGGACCTGCCCGCCGAGGCCGTTGACGACCTGCTTCGGCAGGGAGGAGGTCACCATCTCGCCCCAGAACGCCGTGCGCGCCTGACCGCCGGCGATCTGCCCGCCGAGCTGCTTGATGAGCTGTGCGCCCGGAGCACCGAGGATCATCGCCATCACCAGGGTCCGTGCCCGTTCGGGGTCGTCCAGGGCGATGCCGTGCACCTCGGTCACCGACTGGGCGAACAGCGCGGTGGTCTCGAGGAACCCGACCGTCTCCGCGCCGCTCAGCCCGAGGGCGGCCACCATCCCGACGCCCGGGATGACCGCACTCGCACCGACCGCTGCGCCACCGGTGGTGACCGCGGTGAGGTACTGCCGCTCGAGGATCTGGATGACCTCGGCGGGGGTGGCGTCCGGCTTGCGTCGGCGGATCGCGTTGACGTGCGCCACGACTACCGGGCGCTGGACGCTGATGGCACGGTCGAGCCACTTGACCCACCCGCCGGGTTGTTGCGGCTGCGGGGTTCGGGAGTCGTCGGGCATGGGGGAGACCTGGGCGTTCGGCAGCGGCACGATCGCCTGGTCCTTCGGGGAGCGGGCCATGCGCTCACCGTACGCCGGGCATGTGGGAGGCTCGCTGGATGGACATCGACGGTGCGCCCGGTCCGGCTGACGACGCTCGTCGGGCCTCCGGGTTCCTGACAGTCGCCGAGGTGCGCGGCTTGCTGCCCGAGGTCGTGGTGCTCGACCCCGGCTCCGTGCTCGTCGGCGCGGACGTCACCCTTTCAGCCGGGGTGGTGCTGTACCCCGGAGTCGTGCTCGAGACGCGTGCCGGGGGTTCGATCGCCGTCGCATCCGGCGCGCGGCTCGGTCCGGGCCAGGTCACCGTCGTCGCCACCGCGGCCCGGGTGACCATCGGTTCCGCTGCCGAACTGGGCCCGGGGCCCGTCACGATCACGGCCACCGGGGCGGACGTGCTCGTGGGGGACGGCGCTCGGTTGTCGGGCGGCTGCCTCGTCGAGGGCCCCACCGAGCTCGGTGCCGGTGCGCAGGTGCTCGGCGCCGTCCGTGACGCCGAGCTCGCAGCCGGGGGCGACCACCGCGAGCCCGACCCCGATCGGCGGGCCGGTGTGGTGAAGGGTGTCGGGCGGGTCCACGGCGTGCGGGTCGGCACCGGCGAAGTGATCGTCGGCGGTGGCGTGCCGAGTGCACCGCTCGTGGTCGAACGGCAGCGTGCACACCACCCGAAGGCGCCGAGCCGCTGATCCCGGCCGGGCCCTCGGAGCCGCCCGCCTGCGCGTCACCGGCACGGGACACCCGCCCGGCGGAGTGCTGCACGCACGCGGTCGGGCTGCATGAGGTCAGCCCACGACAACCGGATGACGAACCGGACCTCGGGGAACGACCGGACGAAGTCCTCGCGACGCTTCTCCTGCCAGTGCGCCTCGGCGGTGCTCCGCCCCTCGAGCATCACCGGGTCCTCGTACTTCGCGCGGCCGTCGACCTCGACCACGACGCCCTGCTGCGGGAACCAGAAGTCGACGACGGCCGTCCCGCCGCCGGTCCGTCGGAACTCGTGCTGCTGCACCGGCTCCGGCGCCCCGACCTGCCGGAAGCGCACCCGGCACACCGACTCCGCCGGCGACCCCGACAGCGCCGACCCCATCCCGATCGCCACCCCCGCCTTCTCGGACCCCTTGCGCTCGTGGGACGAGAGTTCGTCGCGGAGCATCTCCGGCAGGACCCGTCGCTCGCGCAGCGCCTGATCGATCATCGGAACGGCCTGGTCCAACGGTGCGGTGGCCGAGAGATCGACGAGCGTCCGGACCAACGACGTCACCGGTGCCCCGTCGATCTCGATCGGCACGGTCGGCGGCGTCCCTGCCCATCGTCCGCCGGAGTCGTCGATCGCATGCCCCGGTCTGACCCGGGCAAGCGCCGTGGTGTCCGGCCTGGTCAACCGAGGGTCGACGACCTCGACTCGGTCGGGAGCCGCTGCGGTGAAGGGCAGCCGGTGCACGGTTGCCGCGGAGGAGTGCGAGAACGCCCGGGGCAGTCCGACCGACGGGACCGTCGCCCGGACGAGCAGGAGCAGACGGTCTTCGCTCCGCAGCCCCTGTACGAGCGACGGATCGACCAGCACGCCGGGCCGAATCGAGGCAAGCGAGCCGCGATGCACGCGACGCTGGAGCGCACGCCGTTCAGCGCTCGGATGGTCGCCGGTGCGGATGAGGGGGATGGCCAGGACTCGGTCGTTCATGTCTCAACGATCGGCGGTGCGAGCCGACCATGTCGGTACGGAGCGACGATCTGTGGGAAACGAGCCGGGCCTCCAGTCTGTGGAGGGATGAGGCGGACGCACGGCGCGACAACATCGATGGCGCACGACGTCGATGTTGTCGTCGGGCGGGGCGTGCAACTGTTGCACCCGCGCGGGTGCGACGAACTCGATGTCGTACGACATCGAGGACGTCGTTCGGGGTAGACGGGTGACAGGGGCCTGCGGGGATCGGTGCCCCGGGCCGAGGGCGTACGCGTGTTCGATGCCGGACCGACGCCCGTGCAAGGTGCGACAACATCGATGTCGCACGACGTCGATGTTGTCGTCGGGCGGCGCGTGCAACTGTTGCGCACGCGCGGGTGCGACGAACTTGATGTCGTACGACATCGAGGACGTCGTTCCGAGTCGACCAGCCAGCCAGCCAGCCAGCCGACGAGCCCCCGCAGCACCTACGCCCGCGCGAGCTCCGCCCGCAGCGGCAGGTCCTGGTCCTCCAGGATGAGCTGCGCGCCCACGGCGGTCCGGGCGTTCACGACGATCGGCGCGAGCAGGTTGACGGTCGTGCCGGACGCGCCGGGGTTCGCCACCACGAGCAGCATCGCGTCGGCGGGATCGGTCAGCTCGAGCCCCGCGGCCTGCTCGTCGGTGAGCTCGGGCGAGTACGACGGCAGGTGCACTGCGGCGTCGAGCACGAACAAGCGCGAGGAACCCCCGACGAGGGTGAACAGGCCCTCGGCGCCGTCCACCGGGGTCAGCGTGAAGACCGGTGCGGGGGACAGGCCGAACGGCGGGACGGCGAAGGTCAGGGAGATGCTCATCGGAGGTAGTCCATCAGGGTCGGCTGCAGGACCTTCGCGGTGACGGCGAGGGCTGCCTGGTAGTTGGTCTGCTGCACCTGCAGGTCGAGGACGGCCTTGGCGAGGTCGACGTCCTCGATGCCGGCGCGGCGGTTCTCGAGTGAGACGGCTGCCGTCTTCAGCGAGTCCTGCGCGGCGAGGGCGGTCGCGTGCCGGACACCGACGTCGGCCTGGGCGCCGCGGACGGCCCCGAGCGCGCCGTCGACGTCGTTGATCCGCGCGTTCACGTTCACCCCGTTCTGCAGGTCGCTGACGATGGAGTCGAGCACCCCGAACACGGACGACGCGCCGGAGCCGAAGACGTCCGCCCCGGCGGTGTCGACGCGCACGGTGGTGCCGTCGCCGATCCGGCGGGAGACGTCCGTGCCGGAGGCCGCCCACCCGGTCGCCGGGTCGTACGCGGCGGCGGCGGTCGAGGCGCCGGCGAAGACCGAGCGGGTGCCGTAGGTCGTGTTGGCCCGTGCCTCGAGGTCGGACTTCAGCGACTGGAACTGCGTGATGAAGGCGTCGCGGTCGGTGTCGCTCATGGTGCCGGAGTTCGCCGCCTGCACGGTCAGGTCCCGCACGCTGTTCAGCACCGAGTAGACGCTGGACAGGGCGCTGTCGGTGGTCGCGAGCCAGGCCACGGCGTCGTTCGCGTTGCGCGTGTACTGCGCGGCGGCGGCCTGTTCCTTGCGCACCTGCATCGACGACGCGGTGCCGACCGGGTCGTCGGACGGCTTCTGGATCGCCTGCAGCGTGGTGGCCTGCTCGGTCAGCTGCGCCACGCGCGCCGCACTGGTCTGCAGCCGTGCCGAGGCCGCGGCCATCGACATCTGGGTGGTCACCCGGGTGATCACGATCAGCCCCTCCCGACGAGTCCGACGCGGTTGATGATGGTGTCGAGCATCTCGTCGACGGCGGTCAGGACGCGTGCCGCGCCCTGGTACGCGTGCTGGTAGCTCAGCAGGTTCACGTTCTCCTCGTCGAGGTCGACGCCGGCGCTCGACTGCTGCTGGGTGCGCGCGTTGGTCAGGGCGAGTCCGGTGAGCGTCGACTCCGTCGCGGCCGACCGGGAGGCGGTGCCCACCCCCGCCACGAACGTCGCCCAGGTCGTGTCGGCGGCGCCAGGGCCCGTGCCGAGTCGCGAGAGCGCGTCGGCGAACGAGTCGTCGAGCTGCCCCGCCGCGTTCCGCGTCGCCAGGCCGCTGCCGTCCGTCGGGACGACGGACAGGCCCTGCGCTGCGGGGACGCCCGCCGCGAGGGCGAAGAACGCGGTGCCGGTGGTGCCGGCTGGGGTGGTGCCGGTGGCATGGACGGCGTTGACCGTGGTGGCGAGCTGGGTCGCGACGGCGTCGTAGGACGCGGCGGCCTGGGCGAGCGCGCCGCCCGTGCCGTTCCCGTTCGCCGGGGCGAGGACGGCGAGGGTGCCACCGATCGACCCGCCGCTGAGGGACACCGCGCCGGCGGTGCCGGAGGTCCAGGTCAGGGTGACCGCGGCGCCGTCGGCGAGGCGTTCGCCACCGCCGAGAGCGACGGCGCGGGCGTCGGTGCCCTGCACGAGCGGATTGCCGCCGAGCAGGACGTCGACCGTGCCGTCCGCGTTGGTGCGGGTCGTCCCGCCGGCGAGCGTCGCGATCTGCTCGGTGAGCTGGTCGCGCTGGTCGAGGAGTTCGTTGGCGTTGCCGCCGGAGGCGAGTGCGGTGCGGATCCGCCCGTTCAGGTCGGCCACCTGCTTCGCGGCGTCGTTCAGCTGGGTCACCTGGCCGGCCGCGGTGCCCCGGACCGAGGACCACTGCGCGTCGACGGCCTTCGACCCGGCGGCCAGTGCCGAGGCGACGGTGCCCGCTGCGCCGATGACGGCGCTGGCGGCACCCGGGTCGTCGGGGTGACTGGCGAGTTCGCTCCACGACGACCAGAAGGCATCGAGCTTGGCGCTCAGGCCGTCCTTGCCGGGCTCGTGCAGGCCGGTCTCGAGGGCGGACAGTGCCGTCGCACGGGCGTCGGCGTAGGCGGAGGACCCCGCGGCGACCCGGACGCCGACGTCGAGCGTCAGCGATGCCAGGCGGGCGATGCCGTCGACGGAGACGCCCTGACCAGCGAGGGCGGCGGTGCCGCGCATGAACCCGGTCTGCGTCGCGGGGATGGAGTTCTGCGTGACGCGCTGCCGCGTGTACCCGGCGGTGCCGGCGTTCGCGATGTTCTGGCCGGTGACGTCGATACCGGCGCGGGCGGCGGCGAGGCCGGAGTACGCGGTGGCGAGGGAGCCGAAGGTGCTGACCACGGGGTTACAGGGTCCCCTCGAACAGGCGAGCGCCGTCGGAGCCGGCACCGGAGGTGCCCGAGGCGTCGTAGGTCGCGGCGGTCGTCACGGTGCCGGCGAGGGTCTCCTCGGTGGCCTGGGCGGCGGTGCGCAGGAAGCGGTCGTTCTCGTCGCGCAGGGCGCCGATCTGCGTGGTCAGCTCGACCATCGCGGTCAGGTGCGCGGCGAGGATCTCGCCCCACGGGCCGTTCGGCGCTGCGGCGACGACGTCGCGCAGGGGTGCATCGGCGGGGACGCCCCACTCCTCGGCGACCTCGGCACTCGACGCGGCGCGCTCGAGTCCGGTGCTGCGGAGTCGTTCGAGGACCTGCTCGACCTCGCGGCTGGCGTGCGACACCCAACGGGAACGGCCCGCGGTGAGCAGGAGCTGCTCCTCCTCGAGCTTGAAGGTGAGCAGCTCGAGCAGTTCGCGTTCGCGCCAGAGCACGGCGGACAGGTCGTTCACGCTCATCAGCTCCTCCCGTGTGGTGTGGTTCGTCGGGGCGGACCCCGGTCCGCCATCATGCGGACACCAGGATCTATCGACTGGGCGGCGGTGGACGTAAGCGCCCGGGGGACGCGACTGCGTGCGACGGACACTCGCCGCGCCTCCAGAACGGACGAACGTCACCCAATGTGGGGACGGGAACGGGCGTTCTACGCGCTGGGTCCCCCCAAATGCCGACCGGGAAACACCGCGAATGCCCCCGCACTGGGGACGGATGAACCCCTGTTCAGGACATTGCCAGCCGATACATTCAGAACGCACCACGAGGGCGACCTCGAACCGCCTCACAGGGGCGCGGGGTGCACCGCTCGGAGGGAACCGGGCGGGTCTTCGGCGTACGCACCGGCCATCCGAGGCCCGCGTCCGTCGTGCCCAGGGACGGGTGAGTCGAGACAGTCACGTCAGGTCGATCAGGGGATCAGCATGGACCGCACCGCACGCAACGCGATGATCGTGGAGCACCTCCCGCTCGTGGGCTACATCGTCGCCGACGTCCGCTCCCGTGCCACGCACCTGGACCGCGACGACCTCGCCGCCGTCGGCTCCCTCGCGCTCGTCGCCGCTGCCGACGCGTTCGACCCCACCCTTGGCGTCCCCTTCGGCGCCTACGCCCGGACCCGGATCGCCGGAGCCCTCGCCGACGACATGCGCTCGGCCGACTGGGCGTCTCGTGGCACCCGGAAGCGGATCCGCGAGACCCTCGCCACGCAGGAGGCCCTTTCCGCCCGCCTCGGCCGGAGCGTCGGCGTGCAGGAGATCGCGGATGCGATGGGCGTCGACCGCCAGACCGCCTCGGATGCCATGAGCGACGCGGCCCGCATCGTCGCGCCCCTCGACGAGACCGTGCACGACCTCGTCGCCGCCGACCTGCCGTTGCCCGGCGACGACCTGCTCGAGACCGAGAAGCGCCGCTACCTGCGCGCAGCCGTCGAGGCACTGCCCGAGCGGATGCGCTTCGTCGTCGAGGCCGTCTACTTCGGGGACCGCTCGGTGACCGACGTCGCCGCGGAACTCGGCATCACGCACTCCGCCGTCTCGCAGCAGCGCTCCGAGGCGATGCGCCTGCTCCGCGACGGACTGGCCGCCCACTACGGCGACGGCGGTGCCGCCGCCGAACCCGCCTCGCGCACCACCGCGGCCCGCCGGAGCGCCTACCTCGCACGCGTCGCGTCGAACGCCGCCGCCGGCGTCGCACGTGCCGTCCACGACGCGACCGCACCGGTCGCCGTGGCGGCGAGCTGAACCGTCGACGGGTATTTCCGTCGATTCCCTAACGACTCCCGGCACCCGGTCGAGAGTCATCCACGTCAGCCCACGGACGGGCTGTAGTACGACCCAGCATTCACGGAGGAAACCACCATGGGTATGTCCATCAACACCAACCTCTCGGCACTCAACACGTACCGGAACCTCAACTCGACGCAGAACGACCTGTCGAAGTCCCTCGAGAAGCTCTCGTCGGGTCTCCGCATCAACCGTGCTGCCGACGACGCGGCCGGTCTGTCGATCTCCGAGGGGCTGAAGTCCCAGGTCGGTGGCCTCACGGTCGCCGCCCGCAACGCGCAGGACGGCATCTCCGTCGTGCAGACCGCTGAAGGTGGCCTCACCGAGACCCACTCGATCCTCCAGCGCATGCGCGACCTGGCCGTCCAGGCCGGTAACGACTCGAACAACGAGGACTCGCGCAAGGCGATCACCACCGAGGTCGGCGAGCTCACCAAGGAGCTCACCCGCATCTCGCAGTCGACCAACTTCAACGGCATCAACCTGCTCGACGGCTCCGCCGGCACCGCAGGCGTCCTGAAGTTCCAGGTCGGCGCCAACGGCGACGCGGCGAGCCAGATCGACGTCGACCTGTCGAAGTCCAACGTGGAGTCCGTGTCGACCGCTGTCGGCGCCCTCACCTTCGACAGCGCGACGAACGCTCAGGCCGCCATCACCGCGATCGACGAGCAGATCAAGTACGTGTCCTCGGCACGTTCGAGCATCGGTGCTGTCCAGAACCGCTTCGACCACGCCATCAACGTGACGAACGTGGCCAAGGAGAACCTCACCGCTGCCGGTTCGCGCATCACCGACGTCGACATGGCCGAGGAGATGGTCAAGTACACGCGCGACAACATCCTCAGCCAGGCCGGCACGTCGATGCTCGCGCAGGCGAACCAGAGCACGCAGGGCGTGCTCTCGCTCCTGCGCTAGCACCCACGACGCCGCCTTCCGGGATCGTTCAGGCTTCCCGGGAGGCGGCGTCGCCCTCCTGACCATCCCCACGACGCCAGGGAGTGTCGACGATGTCATCGTCCGTGTCCTCGAGCACCAGCCTCGCGATCGACGGGCTCGTCAGCGGGCTCAAGACGACCGACCTCATCAACTCGTTGATGAGCGTCGAGGGCGTGCCGCAGACCCTGCTCAAGAACAAGCTCACGAGCACCAACTCGTTCATCTCGTCGCTGCAGACGATCAACGGGTTGGTGCAGGCCCTCGCGACCAAGGCGAAGGACGCCGCGAAGGCGACCTCGCTCGACCTGTTCACGGCCACGAGCTCGTCGTCGGGCGTCACCGCCGTCACCGGCTCGAACGCGAGCGCCGGGTCACTGACGTTCAGCGTCGGCTCGACCGCGTCCGCCCAGGTCGGGGTCACCGCCGCGATGTCCACGTGGTCGGCCGCTGCCGAACCGATCACCCTGGTGGGCGCCGACGGCACGAAGACCACCGTCACGCCGTCGTCGGGCTCCCTCGACGACACGGTGTCGGCGATCAACAAGTCCGGGGCCGGCGTCACCGCCACGAAGGTCGCCGCGGGTGCGGCCGCCGACGGCACCAAGCTCTACCGGTTGCAGCTGACGTCCGCCAAGACCGGGGCTGCTGGTGGTTTCGAGGTGTACCGCGGGACCGCCGACCAGGTGACCGCGGGTACCGCGACGAACGTGCTGACCGAGGTCGGCGCCGCGGTCGTCGCCCAGGCGAAGGACGCCAGCGTCACGCTGTGGGCCGGCACCGCCGCCGAGCAGACGATCACGAGCGCGACGAACACGTTCACCGACCTGGTCCCCGGGCTCAGCGTCACCGTGTCCAAGGCGTCGACGGATCCGGTCACGGTCGGCGTCGCACAGGACACCACGAAGGCCCAGTCCGTCGCGTCCGGACTCGTCGACGCGATGAACGCGGTCTCGGCCTACTACAAGACGAACACCGCGGTGACGAGCAGCACGAGTGCCACCAGCGGGTCGACGACCACGACCGCCGGGGTCCTGATGGGCGACGGCACCACGCGCGACGCCGTGCAGCGCCTGGGCAGCACCATGTCGGCGCCCGTCGGCGGGAAGTCGCCGTCGTCGATCGGCATCTCGATCACCAAGGACGGCAGCTTCACCTTCGACGCCGAGGTCTTCCAGAAGGCCCTCACCACCGACCCCGAGGGCACGCAGGCGATGCTGTCCGGCGTCGCCGCGAACGTGGGTGCCGCCGCCACCGCCGCGTCCGACAAGTACGACGGGTCCATCACCACGACGATCACCGGCCAGCAGGCGGTCGCCAAGGACCTCAACACCCAGATCGACAGCTGGACCGACCGACTCACGATGCGCCGCGCATCGCTCCAGACGCTGTACTCGTCGCTCGAGACCAGCCTCAGCAAGCTCCAGTCCCAGTCCAGCTGGCTCGCCAGCCAGCTCGCGGCGACGACGAGCTGACGGGATCACCATGACCTTCGACTTCCAGGCCGCCGCCTTCCGCCAGGCCGCGCAGCCCCGCACCGTGACCGACCAGCGTCGCGCCCAGTACACGAACGAGGCCGTCCTGTCGGCCACCCCGGCGCAGCTCGTCACGATGCTCTACGACCGCTTGCTGCTCGACCTGCACCGCGCCGAGGCCGCACAGACCAGCGCCGACTGGGACGCCGCCCGCGAGCAGCTGCTGCACGCGCAGGCGATCGTCGGCGAGCTGTCGTCCACGCTGCGGATCGACGTCTGGGACGGGGGCGAGGGCCTGCTCGCCGTCTACAACTACGCGTCGACGTCCCTCATCACCGCGAACGTGCACCGTGATGTCCAGGCGACGCGCGACTGCATCCGGATCCTCGAACCCCTGCGGCAGTCGTGGCACGACGCTGCCGCGTCGCTGCCGGCGACGCCGACCCGCCAGCAGTCGACGGGCGGAGCCCTCGGTGTCGCGTGAACCGGCACCGTCGCGTGAAACGACACCGTCGCCCGAGCAGGTCGACCACCGCCTCGCCTGGGAGGCCCTCCTCGACTCCCTGGAGCACGACGCCGCCCGACAGGCGGCCGACCCCACGGCCGTGGTGGGGTGGTCGGAGCCGGCCGGGCTGGGTCCGGTGCCGCGTGAGTTGGTGGGGCGTGCCTCCCGGCTGCTCGCTGCGCAGCGCGACCGCATCGCGGAACTGGAGTCGGACCGACGGGCGACGCTCGAGCACCTCGGTGCGCTGCGCGCCGTCGACGCGACCCGCGAGCCTCGTGGCGCGGTGTACCTCGACGCGTCCGCCTGACCCGTCGCGCGCTCGACCCGGAACGACATGCTCGACGTCGTCCGACATCGATGGTGTCGCTTGCCCGCGCGTGCAACACCGGGCGGGCGCAAGGTGCGACGGGGTGGTCGTCGTACGACATCGATGCTGTCGTTGCCCAGCGAGCGCAACCGTTCCCAGCGTGAACGGACGGCGCTGGCACCGTGCGACGAGGTGGTCTTCGTACGACATCGAGGATGTCGTCCGACCCCGGACGCAACTGTCTGCGCGTGCAAGGTGCGTCATCGTCGACGTCGTACGACGACGAGAGCGTCGTCGACCCGCGTGCGCAACTCGACGCGTGCGCAAGGTGCGACGCGCTCGATGTCGTACGACAACGGGGATGTCGTTCCACATCGGACGCCGTGGCGCCACCCCCGTTCGGGGCGAGGGCTAACGCGGCCGGGGACGGGCACCGATAGCGCCACACGAGCACGGATCGCTCACCAGTTCGGCCACGGATCGGCCACCACCGCACGGCGACGCCCCACGGGCGACGCCTGACGAGGGGACCACCGTGTTCGATTCCGTGACGAGCGTCGCGCTGCAGAGCGCACTCGACGGCCTGTCGATGCGCCAGAAGGTGATCGCGAACAACATCGCGAACATCAACACGCCGGACTACCACGCCGAGAAGGTCCAGTTCGAGGACGCCCTGGCGAAGTCGATCACCGACGGCAGCGGGAACACCGCGCCGACGGTCGCCCGCAGCCTCGAGCCGACGAACACGAACGGCAACAACGTCAACCTCGACGAGGAGACGCTCTCCAACGTCGACACCGTGCTCCGGTACCAGTTCGCCACGCAGGCGATGAACTCCGAGCTCACGAGCGTCCGTGCGGCGATGCGGACGAACTCGTGACGACCTTCGACGCGATCGGCATCGCGAGCACCGGCATGACCGTGCACCGGAAGTGGCTCGACGCCGTCGCCGACAACATGGCGAACGCGAACACCGTGAAGTCGATGGACGACACCGCGTTCCAGGCCCGCTACGTCGAGGTCCAGGAGGGCAACGGCGTGTCCGGCGCCTACGTCAAGGGCGCCGCGTTCGGCAGCGCCGCCGGCCGCGTGACCTACGACCCGGACAACCCGCTCGCGAACGACGAGGGCTACGTCCGCATGCCGGACATCGACCTCGGCACGCAGATGGCGGACCTCATCATGGCCCAGCGCGGCTACCAGGCGAACGCCGCCGTGGTCGACCGCGCCAAGACCGCCTACGAGGCGGCACTGCAGATCGGGAAGAACTGATGCCCATCGACGCCGTCAACGGTGTGACCACCAACGCGATGACGAACGCACTGACCAGTGTGTCCGGCACCTCCAGCGACGTCACCGGCGCTACGGGTGCGACCAGCACCGACGGCAGCGGGTTCGCCGCCAGCCTCGGGAACGCCGTCGACGGGCTGCAGGCGCTGCAGAGCGACTCGAAGACCCTCGCGCTCAAGGCCGTCACCGGCAACCTCGACGACATCCACGACGCGACCATCGCCGCCACCCGCGCGCAGGTCACGCTCGAGCTCGTCTCCGCCGTCCGCAACAAGGGCGTCGACGCGTTCAACGAGATCATGAGGATGCAGGCCTGATGCCCGTCGCCGTCAAGAACGTCTTCGCGCGCCTGTCCGCGTACGTGAAGGGCTTCTCCGCCGCCCAGCGCACCATCGCGATCCTGGTGATCGCCGCGCTCGTGCTCGGGGGGATCGCCCTGGCGTCGTGGCTCGGCAAGGCGTCCTACGCGCCGCTCTTCACCGGGCTGGCCGCCGCCGACGCGAGCTCCATCACCGACCAGCTGCAGACCGACGGTGTGCCGTACCAGCTCACCGACGGTGGCGCGACGATCCTGGTGCCGCAGGCGCAGGTGTACTCGGAGCGTCTCAAGGCTGCGTCGAACGGGCTGCCGTCGTCGAACGAGGGCGGCTACTCGCTGCTCGACCAGATGGGCGTGACGAGCTCGGAGTTCCAGCAGGACGTCACCTACAAGCGGGCGATGGAGGGCGAGCTCGCCAAGACCATCGGTGCGATGGACGGCGTGCAGACCGCGACCGTGCAGCTCGCGATCCCGGAGAAGTCCGTGTTCGTGTCCGAGGAGAAGGACCCGACGGCGTCGGTGTTCATCGCCACCGACAACGGGACCCAGCTGAGCACCGACCAGGTGCAGGCGATCGTGCACCTGACCAGCGCCTCGGTCGAGGGCATGCAGACCACCGACGTCTCGGTCGTCGACGCCAAGGGGCAGACGCTGTCCGCCGTCGGGACCGGTGCGACCGGCAGCGGTGCCGACCAGGCCGCCGACTACGACGCCGCGACGAGCAAGAAGATCCAGGACCTGCTCGACACCACCCTCGGCGCCGGCAACGCGACCGTCGTGGTCTCCGGCACGATGAACCAGGAGTCCGGCACCCGCACGTCGGAGAGCTACACGTCACCGACCTCCGGTCCGGTCGCGCTCAACGAGTCGAGCACCACCGAACAGTACGGCTCCGGCGCCGCGGGCGCGTCGAGCGGTGCGACCGGGGTCCTCGGCCCGGACAACATCGCGGTGCCGAACGGCACCGCCACGAGCGGCACCGGTGACGACGGCTACACCAACGAGTCGGCGACCAAGAACAACGCCGTCGACCACACCACCGAGACCACGCAGATCCCGTCGGGGTCCCTCGACCGGCAGACCATCTCGGTCGCGCTGAACTCGAAGGCCGACGCCGTGCAGAACGCGAACCTGCAGAGCATCAACGACCTGGTGTCGGCCGCCGCCGGTGTCGACCAGGACCGCGGTGACCAGGTGAAGGTCGCGATGATGGACTTCGACACCAGTGGTGCCGACCAGGCCGCGAAGGCCCTCGAGGCGCAGCAGAAGGCCGACCAGCAGGAAGCCCTGTGGTCGTCGATCCGCACCGCCGGCATCGTCATCGGCATCCTGCTCGCGCTCATCGCCGTCATGTTCGTCATCGCCCGGCGCAGCCGGAAGCAGGAACGCGAGGCCGTCGACCTCGGCGAACTCGACGCCTTCGCCGGCGAGACGTTCCAGCTGCCCCTCGCGATGGACGGCGCCGCCGACCGCGCGACCCTCGGTGCCGGTGACGCCCCCACCGCCGTGCTGTCGACGATGCCCGCCGGTGACCCGCCGACCGAGGTGCTGACGACCGACGAGATCACGGCCGAGCGCCGCCGTCAGGACATCTCCGCGCTGGCCGAACGCGACCCGAAGCGCACGGCCGAACTCCTGCGCGGGCTCCTCGACGACCGGGCACCGGTGTGAGCGCCCTGATGCCGAGCGGCAGCAACGGCAACGGCCCGGGCACCGGCAAGGGTTCGAGCGACCGAGCGCTGACCGGCGCCCAGAAGGTCGCGCTCATCCTCATGCAGATGGACACCGACCGCGCGGCCGAGGTGATGAAGCAGTTCACCGAGATGGAGGCCGAGGAGATCTCGGCCGAGATCGTCCGGATGCGCCGCGTCGAGGACACCGTCGTCGACCAGACCATGTCGGAGTTCCACCGGATCACGATGAGCGGCCGACTGCAGAAGCGCGGCGGCAAGGAGACCGCGCTCGGGCTGCTCGAGGCGTCCTTCGGCGCCGAGCGCGCCGCCGGCGTGATGGACCGGCTCGCCTCGAACCTCGCCGGCCAGTCCTTCGACTTCCTCGACGACGCCGAGCCCGGGCAGGTCATCACCCTGCTCGAGGGCGAGCTGCCGCAGACCATCGCCCTCGTCCTCGCACACCTCAAGCCCGGTCAGGCGAGCGCCGTCCTCGCCGGTGTCGACGAGCGCGTCCGCACCGACGTCGCGCAGGCGTTCGCCACGATGGGCAGCGCGACCCCCGAGGCCGTCGGGATCGTCGCGGGTGTCCTGCGGCAGCGCGCCGGCGCCGTCGTGTCGCCGCGCGAGAGCGTCGAGGTCGTCGGCGGCATCGCGCCCCTGGTCGACATCATCAACCGCTCCGACGTCGCCACCGAGAAGGCCGTGCTCGACGGGCTCGAGGCCCGCGACCCGGAACTCGCCGAGGACATCCGCTCGCGCATGCTCACCTTCGAGGACATCGTGAAGCTCGAGTCGCGCGACATCCAGCAGGTGCTGCGCGGCATCGACTCGAAGCTCCTCGCGACCGCCATGAAGGGTGCGGCCGGACCCGTCGTCGAGACGATCCGCGCGAACGTGTCCGAGCGCAACCGCTCGCTGCTCGACGACGAACTGCAGGCCATGGGCCCGGTCCGCGTCTCGCAGGTCGAGGAAGCACGCGCCGAGGTCGTCCGTTCCGTGCGCGAGCTCGAGGCGCAGGGCGTCATCACCGTGCACCGAGCCGAGGAGGACGAGCTCGTTGACTGACACCACGACCGCCGGCACCGTGCAGCGCATCGCCTTCCCCGCGATCGGCACCGCCGCCGCGACCGACCGTGCGTCGGGCGCCGACGTCCGCGGCCACGCCGCCGGCTACACCGCGGGTCTCCGCGCCGCGCAGGCCGAGACGGACGCCCTGCGCGCCCGCCTGCAGGCCGAGCACGCCGCGCTGACCGCGTCGCTGCGCGCGGACACCGTCCGCCGCATCGCCGTCCTCGACGCCGCGACGAACGCGATGCTGTCCACGGTCGCGCCCGTCCTGAGTGACGCCGAGGCGTCCGTCGCCAGCGCGGCCACGGACCTGGCCGAGGCGATCGTCGGGTACGAGATCCGTGCCTCCCGTCCGGCGGTCGGTACCGATGACGGACGGGAGGGGCGGATCACGTCCGGCGCCGAGACCACCGTCCGGCGGGCGCTCGCGTCCATCGACCGCAGCGTCCCGGTGGCCGTCCGGCTCAGCCCGGCGGACGCCGCCCGCGTCGCCGACGTCGACCTGCCGGTGCCCGTGGTCGCGGACCCCGCGCTGCGGGACGGCGACGCCGTCGTCGACCTGCCGGACGGCATCCTCGACGCCCGGATCGCCACCGCACTCGACCGTGCCCGCACTGCACTGGGTGTCGAGCTGCAGGGGGTGTCCGCGTGACCGCCACGCTGCTCCGCCCCCGCGGGCTCGACGACGCCGTGCGGCAGGCCGCACCCCAGCGGGTCGGCGTCGTCACGAGCGCCGTCGGCCTCGGGCTGACGATCGCCGGGCTCGACGCCCACGTCGGCGAGGTCGTCACGGTCGGACCGGAGAACGGCGTGCAGACGGCCGTCGAGGTCGTCGCGACCGACGCCACCGGCGTGCGCTGCATGCCGCTCGGCCGCCTCACCGGTGTGACCGCCGGCACCCCCGCACGCCCCACGGGCCGGCCGGTGCTCGTGCCGACGGGTGCCGGGCTGTTCGGCCGTGTGCTCGACGGGCTCGGCCGGCCGATCGACGACCGCGGACCGCTCGTCGGTGCCGGTGGCGAGCCCGTCGACTGGGTGCCGCTCGACCACGCGACCCCGAACGCGATGGCACGCACCCGCATCGACACCCCGATGCAGCTCGGCGTGCGGGTGCTCGACACCCTCACCACGGTCGGCCGTGGCCAGCGCATGGGGCTCTTCGCGGGCTCCGGTGTCGGCAAGTCCTCGCTGCTGTCGATGATCGCCCGGGGGAGCGACGCCGCCGTCAACGTGATCGCACTCGTGGGGGAGCGTGGCCGCGAGGTGCGCGAGTTCCTCGAGGACGACCTCGGTGCCGAGGGCCTCGCCCGCTCGATCGTCGTCGTGTCGACCTCGGACGAGCCCGCCCTCATGCGTCTGCGCGCCGCGTTCGTGGCCACCCGAATTGCGGAGTCGTTCCGCGACGCCGGCCAGGACGTCGTGCTCATGATGGACTCGCTCACCCGCGTCGCGATGGCGCAGCGTGAGATCGGGCTCTCGGTGGGGGAGCCGCCGGCCACCCGGGGCTACCCGCCGTCGACGTTCTCGGTGCTCGCCGGGCTGCTCGAGCGTGCCGGGACGGACCGTGTCGGCAGCATCACCGGCATGTACACCGTGCTGGTCGACGGCGACGACCACAACGAGCCGATCGCCGACGCCGCCCGCAGCATCCTGGACGGTCACGTCGTGCTCGACCGGAAGCTCGCGATCACCGGGCACTTCCCGTCGGTGGACGCCCTCGGCTCGGTGTCCCGTGTGGCCTCGAAGGTGACGGACCCCGCGCAGCGCGGTGCCGCGACGACCCTCCGCAAGGTGATGGCAGCGCGTGCCGCCGCCCAGGACCTGCTCGACGTCGGCGCGTACCAGCGCGGCTCGAACCCGCTCGTCGACGCCGCCGTCGACCACCAGGGCTCGATCGACGCGTTCCTGCGCCAGGGGATGGACGAGCGGGCGACCGCCGACGCGTCCTGGCAGCGACTCGGTGGTCTCGTGCAGCAGCTGGGGGTGTCGTGAAGGCCCGCCGCTTCCCGCTCGCGGGGCTCCTGCGCCTGCGGCACACCGAACAGGACCGCGCCGCAGCCTCGCTCGCCACCGCGAACGAGCGCGTGCGCGACGCCGCCGACGCCAGGATCGCCGCGCGCCGCAGCCTCGCCGACGCCGAGGGCGCGCAGCCGATCGAGGACGCCGCGACCCTGAGCGCCGTCGCCGCTGCGCGTGCCGCGACCCGCGGGATGCTCGAGGAGCTCGACGCCGTGGTCCGGACCCGCCGCGCGGACGCCGACCGGGCACAGGAGGAGTACACCGCCGCACGCCGTGCCGCGGTCGGCCTGGAGAAGCTCGAGGGCAAGCACGCCGCCGAGCAGGCCGCCGAGGAACTCCGCACCGAACAGAACGCCCTCGACGAGATCGCGGCACGACGCCGCACGGAAGGTGGTGCCCGATGAGTGTCGAAGCGGTGCTCTCCCGGATCTCCGAGATCCGCTCCCAGATCGACACCCTGCGCAGTGGCTCGGCCGCGGCGACGAGTTCGTCGTCGTCCGCCGCGTCGACCAGCGCGTCGTCGAGCGCCTTCGCCGACGCCCTGGCCACGGCGACCGGGAACACCGGCACCGGGACCGCGACCGCTGCTGCCGCCGCTGCGGCGACCACCAGCAGCGCGCCCGCCACGTCCGTCGACGCCGGCGCGGGCACGCTCGCGACCGGCAGCGGCGCCACCGGGTCCGACGTCGTCGCGGACGCGAAGAAGTACCTCGGCGTGCCCTACGTGTTCGGCGGCACCACGACCGCCGGCATGGACTGCTCAGGCTTGGTGCAGACGGTGTTCAAGGACCTCGGCGTGACCATGCCGCGGGTCGTGCCGGACCAGGCGAAGATGGGCGTCGAGGTCGGCTCCCTGAAGGACGCACAGCCCGGCGACCTGATCATCCCGAAGGGCGAGGGCCACGTCGTCATCTACGTCGGCGACGGCAAGGTGCTGCACGCGCCGCGCCCCGGCAAGGACGTCCGCATCGTCGACAACTGGTACTCGGACGCCGACATCGCCACCATCCGCCGCATCGTGCCGGCGCAGGCGTCCGCTACCCCGGCGACGACCGCGACCACCGCCGCGAGCAGCGCCACCGACCTGCAGACCGCCGCGCTGCTGTCCATGATGCAGACCGGGAGCGCCGCATGAGCCTGACCATCGCCACCCAGCCCGCGCCCGCTCCGACGAGCAGCGCCGCGCCCGCCCGCGCCACGTCCGACGCTGGCGGTGCCGGTTCGTTCGACGCCGCCCTGTCCGCGGCCGCCGCGACCGATCGTCGCGCCGGTGAGCGTGCACCGGCGCGCCGGGACGACTCCCGCGCAGCCGACGACACCGGGCCGACCACGCCGCCGAGCGCTGCCACGACCGCCACCGGGACGGACGTGGCGGCTGCCGCTGACGGCGCGGCCGCTGCTGCCGGGGAGGGGCAGGCGTCCACGCCCACGCTCCCACTCGCCGGGACGGTGCCCGCCCCGGTCGCTCCGATCGTGGTGACGACCCCTGCCGAGACGGT
This sequence comes from Curtobacterium sp. PhB128, assembly GCF_004340725.1. NCBI lineage: Bacteria > Bacillati > Actinomycetota > Actinomycetes > Micrococcales > Microbacteriaceae > Curtobacterium > Curtobacterium sp. PhB128. The sequence continues at coordinate 577,937 of NZ_SLUR01000001.1, read as the reverse complement.
CACACCGGTGACGGCGACCGCGTCCGAGCCGACGGCGCGGGACCTCACCGCGACGACGGCGGCCCCGGCGCCGGCGCCGGAGACGACCACGCCGACGACGACTGCTGCCGTCTCCGCCGCCGCCACTGGGTCTTCCGCTGCCACGGGGGCCGCGGTCCCGCTGCCGGCCACCACGGCGCCGCCGGCCAGCACCACGGCGTCCGTCGCATCCGCCACTGCACAGGCACCGGGTACGACCGCCGCAGTCCCCGCGGACGGCCCCGCACCGTCACCGGCGTCCGCCCCGAGGCCAGGCACCCCGTCCGGCGGGACGACCGGCACCGGCACCGTCGGAGTCACGAGCACGAGCAGCGCGCCCACTGCCACTGCCGCTGCAGCCGGAGCAGCAGCGACGCTCCAGCCGACCGGCCCGACCACCCAGCCCACCCAGCCCACCGACGGCTCCGCCCCCGCGACCCCGGCCGTCGTCACGGTGGCAGCGGCGACCGCCGCGCGGGGTGGGCTGACCGGCCACGGGACGGACCAGCAGGGATCGACGGCGGGTGATCCGGGCCTCCCGGCGGTCACCACCACGCGCGGCGGCGAGACGCCCTTCGTCCTGCCCACCACGCCGACCGCCGCGCCCGCCCCCGTCGCTGCCGCCGCGCCGGTCACGTCCCAGACGGCCACGCCCGCGCCCCTCGGGCAGCAGCTCGCGCGCCCGGTGTTCTCGCTCGCGCAGGCCGGCCCCGGGGAACACGTCGTCACGGTACAGGTCGTGCCGGACAGCCTCGGACCGGTCACGGTCCGCGCGCACGTGACGGCGCACGGCATGCACGTCGAGCTGTTCGCGGCGTCCGAAGCGGGACGCGACGCGGTCCGCCAGGTGCTGCCGGACCTGCGGCGCGACGCCGCCGGCACCGGGCTGAGCACCACGCTCGACCTGTCGTCGCAGAACCACCCGGGCACGTCGGCGGGTCGCGACCAGCGACCGGCCGACGGCCGCCTGCGTGCCGACACCGGCCTGGAGGCACGGCGCACCTCCGCCGCGCAGCCAGCCTCCGCAGCCACAACGTCCACCTCCACCATCCGCTCCGCGGGACTCGACGTCCTCGCCTGACCGGCTCACGAACAGGAACCAGACCATGCCCATCGACGGCATCACCGGCAGCGTGGACCAGGCTGCCCAGGCCGCGGCCCTCGCCGCGAACTCGACCGCGAAGAAGTCCCAGACGATGGACTCCGAGGTGTTCATGAAGCTGCTCGTCACGCAGCTGCAGAACCAGGACCCGTCGTCGCCGATGGACACCAACCAGATGATCAGCCAGCAGACGCAGCTCGCGATGATGGAGCAGATCACCAACCAGACCACGACGGGGAACGAGAACTTCTCGCTCCAGATGCGCATCGCCGCCGCGAACCTCGTCGGCAAGCAGGTCAGCTACACCGACGCTGCGACCGGTACCGCCGTCACCGGGACCGCCTCGGCCGTGTCCTACGCGACCAGCGTGCCCACGGTCACCGTGAACGGGAAGGAGGTCGCTCTCGACGTGATCTCCGGCATCACCACCACCGCTCCGGCTTCCTGACCGTTCTCCTTCCCCTTCTCCTTCCTGCTCTCCCTGCCTCTCCGAAAGGACGCACCATGCTCCGCTCGCTCTACTCCGGGATCTCCGGCCTCCGCTCGCACCAGCAGATGCTCGATGTCACCGGCAACAACATCGCCAACGTCAACACCGTCGGCTTCAAGGCCTCGTCGACGGTCTTCCAGGACACCCTGTCGCAGATGACCCAGGGTGCCGGCGGACCGCAGACCGGTGTCGGCGGCACCAACCCGGCGCAGATCGGCCTCGGCGTCCAGGTCGCCGGCGTCTCCACCAACTTCGCGCAGGGCTCGGCCCAGGCCACCGGCAAGGCCACCGACCTGATGATCTCCGGCGACGGCTTCTTCGTCACCCGCCTCGGCAACGACACCGTCTACACCCGCGCCGGTGCGTTCGACTTCGACGCGGACGGCCGCCTGGTCACCGCCGACGGCAAGATCGTGCAGGGCTACCCGGCCACCAACGGCGTCGTCAACGACAACGGCGGCCTCGCCGACATCACGCTGCCGCTCGACGCGGCGGCACCGGCCGTCCGCACCACCTCGGCCTCGGTCGCCGGCAACCTGCCGTCCGAGACCGCCGTCGGCGACACCATCACCCGCGAGGCCACCGTCTACGACGCCTCGGGCGCCAAGCACACGATGTCCCTCGCCTACACGCGCACCGGCACCGGCTGGGACGTCACCGCGCGCAACGGGCAGGGGACCACCACGAACGGGTCGCTCACGTTCGGCACCGACGGCAAGCTGACCTCCGGCGGCGCCCTCACGGTCGGCGGCATCGCCGTCGACATGGGGGAGCTCACCGGCTTCGCCTCGCTCAACACCGCGTCGATCGGTTCGCAGAACGGGCGCGAGGCCGGCGCCCTGCAGGGCTACGCCATCTCGAAGGACGGCACCGTCACGGGCACGTTCTCGAACGGTGCGTCACTGGCCCTCGGCCGCATCGCCCTGGCGACGTTCGCCAACCCGGCGGGCCTCGAGAAGACCGGTGCCTCGGGCTACCGCGCCACCGGCAACTCGGGCACCGCGACCGTCGGCGGTCCGGGATCGGCGGGGGTCGGCTCGCTCGCGGCGGGCACCCTCGAGATGTCGAACGTCGACCTGTCGCAGGAGTTCACGAACCTGATCGTGGCGCAGCGCGGGTTCCAGGCGAACGCGCGCATCATCACGACCTCGGACGAGGTGCTGCAGGAGCTGACGAACCTGAAGCGGTAGGCGCGCTGCGCGCGTCGCGTTTCGTTGCGCCGCGGCGCTGTGCGCTTCGTGAGCAGAAATGGTCGGGTGCCTCCGGGCGACCCGACCATTTCTGCTCACGATCGCCGGTCGCGGCGTACGGTCCCGGCGTACCGTCGCGCGCATGAGCTCGCACACCACCGGCACCGCTTCGGTCACCGCCAAGACCCTGCTCCGCATCGCCCTCGGAGCCGTGCTCGTCTCGCACGGCTCCCAGAAGCTCTTCGGCGCGTTCGGCGGCGGAGGCATCGAGGGCACCGCGCAGGGCATGCACGCGATGGGGTTCCGCCCCGCCAAGCGGAACGCCGTGCTGGCCGGCATCGGCGAGGCCGGCTCCGGTGCCGCCCTGGCACTCGGGCTCGCCACCCCGATCGCCGGTGCGGGCGCCGCGACGACGATGGGCGTCGCGTCGAGCGTGCACACCCCGAACGGCTTCTTCAACGCGGACGGCGGCTTCGAGTTCCCGGCGTTCCTCGGCTTCTCGGCGGCGATGTTCGCGCTCGGCGGCCCCGGTCCGGTGTCGCTCGACCACGCCACCCGGCACGTGTTCGACCGCCCGTGGCTCCGGGCGGTCGCCCTCGCCGCGATCCCGGTCGCGATCGCGGTCCAGGTCGCGCAGCGTCGGAAGGCGCTCGCGTCCGACGCGGCGGCGCCCGAAGACGCGTAGACCACGAGACGGGAGGCCCGGTGCCAGCTGGCACCGGGCCTCCCGTCCTGTCCGTGGTCGGCGCTCCTGCCGCGCTCGCGCCCGTCTCAGACCAGGACGGGGAACGTGGCGAGCAGGCACGCCCCGCCGACGAGGCCGATGACCGCGGCGACGAACAACGCGATGCGGGCCCACTCGCGGCCACCTCGGTCCGACACGGCCGCGAAGAACAGGACGAGGGCGAACAGCACCGTCAGGAGCGAGTAGTCGTCGGACTGCTGGTTGTCGGCGAGGGCACGGTCGAACTGCCGGTCGGCCTTCGCCGAGAGCGTTGCCGCGCGGTCCGATCCGGCGGGCACGTACGCGTCCGTCGCGAACGGCCCGTCCGCGGTCCGACCGGTACCGTCCCACTCCTCGAACGCGGTGCGGAGCTCCGGGGAGAACCGCTCCTGCACGTAGCTGCGGAGCGTGGCGTCGTCCCGTGAATCGGCGAGCACCCACTGCACCCAGATGGTGACGTCCCACTGCCGTGCGTCGCGCGCGCCGGACGCGGCGTCGGCGGCCTGGATCCGGGCGCTCGACGCCTGGCTGAACGAGATGGACATCTCGCCGCCCCACTTCGACGCCTGGAAGCCGCACCAGGCGGTCACCACCGCGGTGATCGAGAGGAGGACCACGGTCGCCACCTCGCGTCGGCGCGTCCAGTGGGGGCGCTCGGGCTTCTCGGTCATCGTCATCGTCATCGTCCTGGTCGGTCAGGCGCCCGGCAGGGGGAGCGTGCGTGCCCACCGTCGGATGGCGGTGTAGGCGGTCTCGCGGACCCGGGGTTCCGAGAGCATCACGTCGTGCAGGGCGCCGTGGATCCGGGCGACGCTGACGTCGTCGCCCAGCGAGAGTGCCCGGTGCGCGACGGCGTCGACGTTCAGTGCGACGTCGACGTGGGTCATCTCCTCCGACCACTTCGGGGACAGCAGGCTGTGCGTGCTGAGCAGCACGAGCGTCGGGGTCTCGGCACCGAGCCCGTGGGCGACCTGGTCCTGACCGGCGAACACCGCCGCGAGCCACCCCGGGTGGAGCGGGAAGCCGCGCTCCGGACGCCAGGCCTGGTTGTAGGTCCAGCTGCCGTCGGACCCGCTCGACACGGCGCGGGTGTAGAAGCCGGGGTCGACGGTCGGGAGCGGAGCAAGGGGGTTGCGTCGCGCGCCGAGCTTCATCAGCGGAGCGATCAGCTCGCGGGCGAAGCCGGTCGCCTGGAACTCCAGCCACGGACTGTTGAGCACCAGTCCGGCGGCCACACCCCGGTGGCGGCTGTTCCAGAGCGCCAGCGTCAGCCCGCCGGTCGAGTGGCCGAACAGGATGAGTCGCCGACGTCCGTGCTCGGGGTCACCGTGCCCGATGGTGTCGAGTGCCGCAGCGATGTCCTCGTCGTAGACGGCGAGGTCGTCGACGTACCCGGGGGTCTGGTGCGGCAGCAGACTCCGGCCGTACTTGCGGAGGTCCAGTGCGAAGAAGCGCGCGCCGAGCGCCTCGAGGTGCTCGGCCATCTCGCGTTGGAAGAAGTAGTCGGACCATCCGTGGACGTAGAGCACGTCGGCGCCGCCCAGGGGGAGGTGGCCCGACCGCCACGGGATCGCGGTCCGCCACCGTCGCGGGAGCCGGTGGGTCCGGGTGCGCCGCACCAGGGTCGCGGTCACCGGTCCTTCGTCGTCGTCCTCGAGCGGCAACGAGCGGGCCTCGAAGTCGGGACCGAGCACGTCCGGGGCCCACCCGCTCGACGGATCGTCGCCGCGACGGGCTCGTCTCGTCGGCCCCGCACCCGGGCGCGTCCTCACCCGGACCACCTGGTCCCGTCTCGACGCCGACGGCGGGTGGAACGGCGGATCGCGATGCCACCGGTGAGCAGGAGCGCGGCGATGGCGAGCGCCACGACCGCCTGACGACCGTCGTAGCCCGTGGACGCCAGGGAGTCCGGAGCGGGGCCGACCGGACCCGACCCGCTGCCGTCCCCACCCGGTGTCACCGACGGAGGGCCCGGTGCCGGTGTGGGTGTCGGGGTCGGGGTCGGCGTCGGCGGGGTGGGGGTGAAGTCGTAGTCGTTGGTGATCGTCACGACCTGCAGGGTCGGCACGCTCTGGTCGGCTGTCGATGCGACCAGCACCCGGACCGTGCCCGGAGTGACGGTCCGGGCGTCCTCCCCGTACGCGCCCACCGCACCGCGTTCCGCGACGTCGCAGGTGGCGCCGACCGGGATGCCGTCGATGCGCGCCTCGAGGGCGTTCTCGGACGTGAGGGCCACCACGGCGGCACCACCCAGGTCGAGCGCGACACCGGCCACCTCGCACCGGACGTCGGCGTCGAACCGATCAGGGGCTCGGCCTGCGCCGGCGCCCGTCACCTGCTTCCGGATGAGCATCGACCCGACGGACGGTGCGACGCCGACCTTCACCGGCGCCTGGGCGATCGGGAGTCCGCCGTCGCTCAGTGTGGCGGTGGTCCCGACCTGGTTGAAGGCCGTCTCGTCGCGGAGCGGGACCGTCGTGGGGACACCGTCCGGGTGCGCGGCGGTCACCGGCTCGTCGACGGTGCGGTACCGGGCCGTGACGGCTTCGCCCGGGTCGAGCCCGCCGACGGACCCGAGGTCGACCGAGACGCGCAGGCCCGTCACGTCGTCCCAGTCGCCGGTGAACGCATCGTTCGCGGTCCACGTGTTCGTCGAGCAGAGCGAGTCGTCCGTCCAGGTCGTCGAGTCGGTGGTCGAGCACACGGTGCGGTCGCTCGTGACCTGCCAGGTCGTCGTCGCACCGAGCGGTGCGTCGACCTCCACGCCGAAGGAGTCGTCGAACACCGGCCGGTAGCTGCTCCCACGCGGAGCCCCGGTCGCGAGGAGCCGGTCGCCGGGCTGCGGGAGCGGGTCGACGAAGGTGACCCGGTCCTGGTCGACGGTGCCGGTGTTCGTCGTCCGGACGCGCCACTCGTCGGTCCCGCCGACACGCGTGGCGGCGACGCAGGGCGGGAGGGTGAAGCCGTCGTCGTCCGGGGTGCAGGACGTGCCTGGGTCCGACGGGTCGGACGCACCCGAGACGAGCGGGTCGACGACGTCGCCACGCACCGCCTTGCTCGTCTGCAGCGCCGGCCCGGGCGTGGGCTGCACGTAGTTGGTCGTGCCGCACTCCTCGGCAGGGAGTCCCGAGATGGTGCCCTGCCCGTTGCCGGAGTCGTTCGTGCAGCGGTCGAGCGCCGAGCCGGTGACGGCGACGGCCGAGTTCGTGGCGCGCTCGTCCTCGTGCAGACCGGGTTCCAGCGTCAGGGGGATCGTGATGGTGAACGTCTCGTCCGGGGCCATCCGGTCGTCGTCGGTGGGCCAGGTGAACGTGATCGTCCGGCCGTCCTGGACCGTCGTGACGTCGGCGGACAGTGTCCCGTCGGGCGAGGTGCGGAACGTCGGGTCCGTCCCGTCCCACGTGAGGCCCTCGGGGAGCTCGTCGCGCACGGACGTCAGCGTGACGATGCCGGTCCCGGTGTTGCGCATCGTGACGGTCCACGGGACCGGGGTCCCGACCGGCACGGTGTGCTGGTCGTTCGCGGGCGCCTTGGCGACGTCGAGCTGGCGGGTGCCCGGGTCGAGCGTGAGGGTGTCGTCCGCGGCGGCGGTGGCGTCGGGGAAGAGCGTGTCGTCGCTGCGGTGGGCGGTGACGGTCGCCGAGTCGTCGAGGGTGCCGGGGAACCGGACGGGTGCACCGTCCCGGCCGACCGGGAGCACGACGACGTGGAGCACCGCGGCGGCGGTCCAGGCTGCCGGCGGGTCGGCGTGGGAGAGGACGTCGCCGTCCGCTCGGTCGAAGACGAAGCGGATGCCCGTGATCGCGGCCGTGTCAGACGTCGGCAACGTCGCCGAGTCGGACGCCGCCCCGAGCTCCCACGCAGGCTGGCCGTCGAGCTGGACGTCGACGCGCACCCGGTCGGCCCCGGCCGGGAACGTCACGTCGTCCGCGGAGAACGCTGCGAGCCGGACGTCGTTCCAGAAGTCCTGGTCGGTGTCCTCGATGGTCACCGTGTCCGGCGAGACCGTCGCGTCGTCGCCCTGCGCACCGTCGAGGCGCACGTCGATCGTGTCGCTGCGGTCGGCCTCGAGCAGGGTGTCCGGTGTGAAGGTCTTCTCCGCGGTGACGTCGAGGACGCCGCGGACCAGCGCGACGGCCGCGGAGGCCGTGTCCGTCGGGGTGCTGGTCTGACCGGACGGCGCCAGGACGGGGTCGTACGACTGCGCGAACGCCCGGTTCGTGACGGTGGTCGTCGCGGTCACGGGGACGGACGGCAGGCTCCGGAGCGTCGCCCGCAACTGCGTGTGCATCGTCATGGTCAGCGGTCGGCCGGTGGAGATGGTCCCGCCGGTGCGGGTGGGGTCCGTGCCCTGGTAGACGACGCTGACGCCGACGACGTCCGCGAGCTGTGCCGCGGTCTGGGCCCGGGCGCCGGTGATCGAGGTCGTGCTGCTGGAGGTCGTCCCGGTGTCACTCCGGTGCAGCAACGTCACCGTCGATGCGTCCGCGTCGACCTCGTCGTCGTCGACGCTGAAGTCGAGTCCGGTGAGGGTGAACCGTTCGAACGGGTTGCCGGTCGTGGAGTCGGCTCCGTCGAAGGGGTCCGCCGACCACGCGTCGGGGTCGCTCGTGCAGTCGGAGAGGGTCGCCGGTGTGCACGGCATCGGGTCGGTCACGCGGACGTACGACGCGCGCGAGGCGGAGCCGTTCGTGGCGGTGACGGTGAAGTCGTTCGTGGGGTACTCGTCGGGGTCGACGTCACCGCGTGCCGGGACGGCGAGGCTGTCGTGCTCGGAGGTCTTCGCGAGCCCGACGAGGGGCGGCCGGTCGAGGATGACGAGGTCGTCGACCGCAGTGGAGCTCTGGTCTCCGTCGTCGGTCGTGGCCGTGACGTCGACCGCGTTGCGGACGGACCCGGCGGTGCTGAGGTTGTAGTCGGTGGTGCCGTTCACCCACTCGACGTCGGCGGTGCCCGGTGCTCGGAGGGAGTTCCGGAGCTCCCAGGTGAGGTGGAACGGTCGCGGCGTCGTGCTCGTGGCGATCCCCGACCCCGGAACGGGTCGGGTCGGGTCGGTGCTCGCCGCGCGGGCGTCGTCGTCGGGCGCCACGGTGATCCGGACGCCCGTCGTCGCAGCGGTCTGCTCGCTCGTCAGCGCGTACCCGACGAAGCCGGTCTGGTCGACCCAGCCGGAGGTCGGCGCCGGGACGGTGGACCACGTCCCGTCGCTGAAGAGCTCGACGGAGGTGACGGTGTCCCACCGCCAGAGCGGGTCGGTGCTCACCGCGATCGGGTCGATCGACTCGAGGTCGAACGCCTGGAAGACGGTGGCGGCCGGGTTCCCCGCGTTGCCTGCTGGATCGGTGACGACGATCTGGGACGTCCCGGTCGTCCGCGAGCCCCACTCGAGGACGGACCCGACCTGCTCGCCGGACTGGCTGTCCACGGTGGTCCGGTCGGTGGCGAAGTCGGTGTCGGTCCACCGCTTCCCGGCGATCGTGCTCCCCGTCCCGGTCGTCGACTCGATGTCGGCGTCGGCGTCGGCCTCGACGACGTCGCTCTCGATGGTGGTGCCGCCGTCGACGGCACCCTCGCCCTGTGCGGTCGCCGTGTTGGTGTAGGTCGACGGACCGGCGTCGGGGGTGCTCGTCGATCCACCGCCGTACCGCTGGTCCGCACGGGCCTGCGAGACGACGTTGGGTTGCACGGTGGTGCCCTGCGGGAAGCCGTCCGGGTTCGTGAACACGAACCGGAGTCCGGTGATCGCGCTTCGGAGGTCGGCGGGGACGGTGCCGGAGAAGTTCGTCGGGCCGGTGGCGGGGAGGCCGTCGATCGGGAGCGGCTGCCAGGTGGCGCCGTCGTCGGACGTGTAGTCGATGGTCAGCGTGGTGCCCGCGGGCACCTGCGTGGGCGCGATCGCGACCGGGTCGAACGCGTTCCAGAACGATCCGTCGTCGTGGGGCGTCGGCGCGACGTCCTCGATGGTGATCGTCGTCGGGGTCACGAACGCGGAGTCCGTGCTGGTCGTGGCCGGGAGCTGGGCCACGACCGTCCCGCCCGGTGCGATCGGCTCCTGCGGGCTGAGGGTCTTGGAGAGCGCGATCTCGATGTCCGGGCGGAACACGTCGAGCGGCGCGGACGCGCCGTCGTCGGCGGTCGCACGCCCGTTGCGTACGGAGGCCGTCGCACGGTTGGTGGTCCGGAGTGGTGCGTCGTCGGCAGCATCGAGCGCGGTGTCGATGCCGAAGCGCGTCGTCGTCGTCGCGTCGGCATCGATCGGGCCGTCGTACACGATCTCGAACCCGGTCACGAAGGTGCCGTCCGGGGCCGCGGCCGCCGGGGTGTCGCCGTCGGCGAACGGATCGGTGCGGGTCGTCCCGTCGCTGAAGTGCCAGACGACGTCGGCGCCGGTGGCGGTCGCGGGGTACGCGAGCGGACTGCTGAACCCGGCGAAGCCGACGTCGGCGGTGAAGTAGTCGAGGTCGCTGACGCGGAGTTCCTCGACCGGTCCGTCCGACGTGTTCGTGGCGGTCACGCTGCCGACCGCGTTCGTGCCCGCGGGGACCCGCGCCGGGTCGATCGACTTGGTGACCGCTGCTCCGAGGTTCGTCGGTGAGACGGCGTGTTCGGCGGAGGCCGTGCTCGTCGCGGGGTCCTGCCCGGGGACCGAGACGGTGGCGGCGGCGGTGTTCGTGGCGGACCATCCCTCGCCGAGCTCGACGTCGGAGTCCCGCTCGGTGCTGCGCTGTCCGACGTCGAGTTGGATCGAGGCAGCCGGATCGCCGGGCGTGAGGACGGCCCCGCCCGGGCCGGTGAAGGTGTACCGGACCCCGGCGACGTCGGCGTCGTCGACGCCGGCCGGGAACGTCGCGGATCCCGGCGCCGAAGGAGTCCCGGTGACCCAGCGGTAGGTGCCGGTCCCGGGGTCGAGCACGTACGCGTCGACCTGCACGGCGGTCGCTCCTGCGGGCAGGGCGATCGTGCCGGGTCCGGTGACGTCGACGTACCGGAACGGGTTCGTGGCGTCCAGCGTCGCCGCACCCTCCGCCGCGTTCGACGGGTCCTGGACGACGAGGGACGTGGCGGGGACGTTCGACGCGTTCGAGGCGGAGAGCTCGATGGTCGACGGTGCGCCGGGGGAGTACTGCTCGTTCGTGGGCGTCCAGGACTTCGTCGTCGCGACGTCGACGGTCGTCGGGATGTCCACGGTGACCGTCGCGGCGCTGGACGCGGTCGCGGCGTTGTCCGCGGTGCCGGTACCGGTGTTCGTGATCGGCTGGCCGTTGTAGGGCCACGTCGGCGGGAGGTCGGCGGGGACCCGAAGGGTCGCCGTGAGCGTGTACGCCTGGCCCGCGGCGAGGCCCTGGGAGCCGTCGGCGAGCGGTTGGACGAACTCGAGGGTGCCCACGCACGGCGGGTCGCTGGTGACGACCGTCGCCGGTGTGCCGCCGCAGCCGGTGTGGGTGACGACCCAGTCCGGGTCTGCCGGCGCGGCGGGGTTGGGCGGAGTGGCGCTGAGGTCGACGATCGGGAAGCCCTCGAGCTCCGCCGGCAGGGTGTCGACGATCCGGGCGTCCACACAGTCGGCGTCATCGCACCCGAGTCGGATCGTGAAGGTGAACTCGTCGCCGGGGCCGAGGGTGGCGCTCTTGCCGCCGTCGACCAGCTTGTTCACCTCGATCGCCGCAGGGTCCGCAGCCGATGCGGGGACCGCTGTCGTCACGATCGCCCCGGTCGCGAGGAGCACCGCGGTCGTCGCGGCGATCGCCGAGCGCAGCACGTGGTTCCGGCCGATGCGCTTCACGTCGGGAACACCGTGGCCCAGTCGTCGCGGACGCTGACCACGGTGATGTCGCGCTCGTCGGCCTCACGGAGCACGACCTCGGCGCCCTTGTCGTACGGCTGGTCGCCGCGGCCGGTGTCGTCGTCGTGGTGGACGAGCAGACGGAGTCCTGCGTGGCCGGGCACGGTGTACTCGAGCATCTCCCGGTCGCCGTCGGAGTTCCCGACCGCGACCGCCGGCCGCCGTCCGATCCGGCTCCAGACCCGGACGGGCTTCTCCGGGCCGTCGTCGAAGAACGCGAGTGCGTCGACGTAGCGGACCTCGCCGTCGACGTACTCCAGGCCCATGGCGGAGCCGATGACGTGTTCCGGGGCGATGCCGTAGTTCTGCTCCGTCATGGGACGCATGAAGTCGCGTTCCCCCGCGGACACCACGTAGCAGGTGAACCCGTGCTCGTGCAGGAGCCGCACGAGCTCGACCATCGGCTGGTAGACCGTCGCCGCGTAGGGAACGCCGAGCACGGGGTGTTCGGCGTGCGCGTAGAAGTCCGACACGAGCCGTCGGTAGTCGTCGACGCTCATGCCGGCGGTCGCACGCCCCACCGCCGCCAGCAGTAGCCGGAGATCGGAGTCGTCCCCGCTCGCGTGCCGGTCGACGGCGCCCCCGATCCACGACAGGTCACCGGACTGCGCGGCCGCGTAGGGCTGCGTGCGAGCGAGCTCCGGGTCGGCGGACGCTGCAGCGGCCCACTGCTGGACGAGCCAGTGCAGCTGGGTCGGCATCGGCTTCTCGTTCCAGAGCGTGCCGTCGTTGTCGAAGACGGCGACGCGGTCGTCGACCGGCAGCGGGGTGTCCCCGCCGGTCGTGCGGGCCAGGAACTGTTCGACGGCGTCGCGGGCGTGCCCCGGGCGCCAGGAGGGGAGTGTGTCCATGCCCCGGATCGTCCGGCCGCGCGGGCCGGTGCGCACCATCCTGATCGGGTGAACCGGGAAGCCCGTCGCGCCGGATCGCCCGAAGCGGGTGGTGCCGGCCGCGCGCCGTCGGCGCTAGACAGCACGCCCACGCACTCCTGAAGGGAACACGATCATGGACTTCTGGTACACGTTCTGGGCAGTGATCTGGTACGGGCTGCTCATCTCGGCGCTCATCGCCTCGCTCATGGCGCTCTTCTCGGTCCTCGCGGACCTCGTGCGGGATCGTTCGCTCAGCGGGTGGTACAAGGCGATCTGGGTCTTCTTCCTGGTCTTCGTGCCGTTCCTGACGACGTTCGTCTACCTGATCGCACGCGGTCGTGGGATGGCGGACCGCAGCGCGGAGTCCGCCCAGCGGCAGAAGGACGCCGCCGACGGCTACATCCGCACCGTGGCGGGCACGTCCCCGTCCGACGAGATCGCGAAGGCACGCGCGCTCCTCGACGCCGGCACGATCACGGCGGCGGAGTTCGACGCGATCAAGGCGAACGCGGTCGGCAGCACCCGCGCGGCGCCGGCACCGGCTGCGGCGTGAGCGACCGGGCGACCGAGCTCGTCGTCATCGCCTTCGACGACGACGACGGCGCCCGGGCGGCGCACGACGCCGCACTGCGCCTCGACCGCCGCGCGGAGATCGCCCTCGACGGCATCGCCGTCGTGCACGTCGACGAGCATGGTCGCACCCACGTCGACTCCACCGGGCGTGATTCGCAGCGTGGTGCACGGGCGGCCTCGAGCGCGGTGTTCGGCACCGTGCTCGGGTTCCTGTTCCTCATGCCGTTCGCGGGGCTCGTCGTCGGCGGTGCGGTGGGGGCGCTCTTCGCGAGCCTGGACCGTGCCGGCGTGGACGCGGACTTCCGGGAGCGTCTCGCCGCCGAGCTGGCGCGGGGCGGGGCGGCCGTCATCGTCTCGGTGGCGTCGGTCGACGGGGACCGGCTCGTCGGCGCGATGACGGACCTCGGCGGCACGGTGCTCCGGACGACGCTCTCCGACGAGGACCTCCGGGCGATCGCGCACGACCTTGGTGGGCACCCGTGACGAGCGCAGTCGGTCCATCGGCTCGGACACTCGTCCTCGTGACGGCGGCGTCGCTCGTGTCCACCGTGGCCTTCTTCGTCGTCTTCGGCCTCGTGGCGCCCCTCGACTGGTGGTGGACGCTCCCGATCGCGGGGGTCGGCCTCGTGGTCGTCGTGGTCCTGGGGTTCCTGCTGCGCCGGTTCGACGGTCGGCACCTGGTGGTGCGGTCGACCGCCACGGCGGCCCAGGGACTCGGGCTCCTGCCGATCGCGTGTGCGCTGGCGACCGCCGTCGCGGTGGCCGTCGCGCTGCTGACGGGCTGAGCAGACGACGTCCACGATCTCACCCGGTCGGGGTGGCCCGCACCGGAGCGCACCCGAGCACGATCCATGCACGAGCACGACCACACGAACGAGGAGGACAGCGATGCCGAAGGACAAGCCGAACATCCTGGTCATCTGGGGCGATGACATCGGGATCACGAACCTGAGCGCCTACAGCGATGGCCTGATGGGCTACCGCACACCGAACATCGACCGGATCGCGGATGAGGGCATGCGCTTCACCGACTCCTACGGGGAGCAGAGCTGCACCGCCGGCCGGTCGTCCTTCATCACAGGACAGAGCGTGTTCCGCACGGGGCTCAGCAAGGTGGGCATGCCCGGCGCGGACCTGGGGCTCCGCGCCGAGGACCCGACGATCGCCGAGGTGCTGAAGCCGCACGGGTACGCCACCGGGCAGTTCGGCAAGAACCACCTCGGCGACAAGAACGAGTTCTTGCCGACGGCGCACGGGTTCGACGAGTTCTACGGCAACCTGTACCACCTGAACGCGGAGGAGGAGCCCGAGTCGGCGAACTGGCCGTCCATCGAGGAGTTCCCGGCCTTCAACGAGCGGGCCCGGCCGCGCGGCGTGATCCACTCGTGGTCGACCGACGAGGACGACGACACCGAGGACGGTCGATACGGACGACGTGGCAAGCAGCGCGTCGAGGACACCGGCCCGCTGACCAAGAAGCGCATGGAGACCATCGACGAGGAGTTCGCGGACGCCGCGATGGACTTCATCGGGCGTCAGGCGGAGTCCGAGACCCCGTTCTTCGTCTGGATGAACACCACCCACATGCACTTCCGGACGCACCCGAAGCCGGAGAGCCGGGGGCAGGCCGGCCGGTGGCAGTCGCCGTACCACGACACGATGATCGACCACGACCTGGTGGTCGGCTCGCTCCTCGACCAGCTCGACGAGCTCGGGATCGCGGACGACACGATCGTGATCTACTCCACGGACAACGGCCCGCACATGAACACGTGGCCGGACGGCGGGATGACCCCGTTCCGCAGTGAGAAGAACACGAACTGGGAGGGCGCGTTCCGGGTCCCGCAGATGATCCGCTGGCCCGGCCACATCGAGGCGGGGTCGATCTCGAACGCGATCATCCAGCACCACGACTGGCTCCCGACGTTCCTGGCGGCGGTGGGGGACACGACCACGGTCGAGGAGCTCAAGGTCGGGAAGACGATCGGCGACCGGACCTACAAGGTGCACATCGACGGCTACGACTTCCTGCCGTACCTGACCGGGGAGGTCGAGCAGGGTCCGCGACCGGGCCTGGTGTACTTCTCGGACGACGGCGACGTCCTCGCGCTCCGGTTCGACAACTGGAAGGCGGTGTTCATGGAGCAGCGCGTCACCGGCACCCTGCAGGTCTGGTTCGATCCGTTCGTCGTGCTGCGGGTCCCGAAGCTCTACAACCTGCGGACCGACCCGTTCGAACGAGCGGACCAGACGTCGAACACGTACTTCGACTGGTTGTTCGAGAACGACTACCTGCTGCTCGCCGCCACGACGCTGGTCACCCAGTTCCTGGACACCTTCGAGGAGTTCCCGCCACGACAGCGCGCGGCGACGTTCAGCATCGACCAGGCGGTCGACAAGCTGCAGTCGTTCCTGGCCGGCGGCGACTGACGGTGCCGACCACCACCGGCCCGGCCACCGCCACGGCGATCCGCTCCTCGATGGTGCGGATCGCCGGCGGCGCGTTCACGATGGGCTCCGACCAGCACTACCCGGAGGAGTCCCCGGCGCGCAGCGTCACCGTCGCCGCGTTCGAGATCGCCCCGCAGGCCGTGACGAACCGGGAGTTCGCGGCGTTCGTCCGTGCCACCGGGTACCGCACGGTGGCGGAGCGGCCCCTCGACCCGGCGCAGTTCCCCGGTGCCCCGGCCGAGAACCTGCACGCCGGCTCGATGGTGTTCACCGGGACGAGCGGGCCGGTGGACCTCCGACACCTCAGCCAGTGGTGGGCGTGGACGCCCGGCGCGAACTGGCGTCGTCCCTCCGGTCCCGGCTCGACCATCGCCGACCGCGCCGACCACCCGGTCGTGCACGTGGCCCACGAGGACGCGGCTGCCTACGCGGTGTGGGCGGGCGGGCGACTGCCCACCGAAGCCGAGTGGGAGTTCGCGGCGCGCGGTGGCCTCGAGGGCGCGGAGTTCACCTGGGGGGACGAGGCGGAGCGCCCCGGGGAGCGGCGCGCGAACTACTGGCACGGCGACTTCCCCTGGCGCGCGGAACGCGGGTACGGACGGACGTCGCCGGTCGGGTCGTTCCCACCGAACGGCTACGGTCTGCACGACACGGCGGGCAACGTCTGGGAGTGGACGAGCGACCGGTACGTGGACCCCGCCGCCGAGCACGACTGCTGTGCGCCGGCGTCCGAGGCCGTGACCGTCGAGCGCCGGGTCGTGAAGGGCGGATCGTTCCTGTGCGCCGACAGCTACTGCCGCCGGTACCGTCCGGCGGCACGGCGTGGCCAGGAGTCCGACACCGGGATGAGCCACATCGGCTTCCGCATCGCGGGCTGACCGCCCCCGACCGGTCTGACCGCGCGCGACCGGTCTGACCGCCCCGTCCGGTGTCCCGCTACGCGGGGGTGATGCCGTCGAGTCGCGCCTCTTCCGCGTCGTAGCCGGCGCGGACCTGGCGGAGCACCAGGTCGTCGATCTCGTCCGAGTCACGGAGCCGCAGCAGGGTCGCGGCCTTGTGCTGCACCAGGGCGAGCTCGAGCGCGACGGCGGTGTCGTGCCGCTGCACCGCCGGGTGCTCGTCGTCGTCCTCCTCGCGCGCCTGGATGACGTCCAGGTGCGCCTCGTAGTCCTTGCGCACCCGGTCGACGGTGGCCTGGTCGGCTCCGGTCGACCGTGCCAACCGCGGCAGGGCGTCGAGGGCCTCCTCGATCGCGGTCCGCTCGGCGTAGCGACGTTCCTCACCGACCGACTCGTCCTCGGGCAGCGCAGCCCGCCGCAGGACCGCCGGCAGCACGAGTGCCTGACCGACGATGGTGACGACGACCACGCCCGCCGTGACGAAGACGATGAGGTCGCGGTCCGGGAAGTCCGCTCCGGACTCCAGAACGCGGGGGACGGCGACGGCCATCGCCAGCGAGACCGCGCCGCGGAACCCGGCGAAGCCGCTCACGAGCCGGTCGCGGTGGCCCTCGCGGGGCGCGCCTCCCGTGCGACGGGTGACGAGCCAGACGGTGCCGCCCGCGGCGTTGAGGAACGCGAACCGGACCACGACGAGCACGACCGCGACGGCCAGGACGACGCCGACGGCGCGGAGCAGCTCGGACGGCGTCAGCGCCCGGGCCGCGACCATCGCCTCGATGCCGACCAGGACGAACAGTGCACCGTTGAGCAGGAACGTCAGGAACGACCAGAAGGCGCGGACCTGCTGCCGGGTCTCGGCGCGGTCGAGCTTCGGCCCGACCTGGCTGACGACGATGCCGGCCGCCACCACGGCGAGCACACCGGAGGCGCCGATCGCCTCGGCAGCCAGGAACGCACCGAACGGCACGAGGAGCGTGACGAGGTTCTCGAGCACCACGGTGTCGACCCGGCGCAGCACGAGCGTGCCGACCCACGCCGCGGCGAGCCCCGCGGCGACCCCACCGAGGTACGACAGGACGAGCATCCCCGACACGCCCCAGAACGTGAGTTCCTGCGTGCCCACCGTGACGGCGACCGCGATGCCGTAGACGACGAGGGTCGTGCCGTCGTTCACCAGGCTCTCCGCCCGCAGCACGGTGACGTTCCGGCGCGGCAGCATCTTCGTGAGCACTCCGACCGCGGTCGCGTCGGTCGGGGCCACGGCGGCGCCGAGCACCCAGGCCGGACCCCACGGCATGCCGAGCAGGTGGAGCAGGACGGCGACGGCGCCCGCCGTGGCGACGACGAGCAGCGTGCCCATCAGGACGATGCCGCGCAGGTTCTTCCGGATCTCGCGCAGCGACGTCGTCAGACTCTCCCAGTACAGGAGCGCCGGCAGGAACAACAGCAGGACGGCGTCGGCCGGCAGCTCGACGTCCGCGAACTCCGGCACGAAGGCCAGCGCAGCGCCGAAGACGAGCAGCAGGACCGGAGGGGCCACCCGGATCCGGTCCGCGATCCCCGCCGTCAATGCGATGGCGAGGCCGAGGACGACCACCAGTTCAGGACCCAGCACGTGCACTCCTCGTTCGACCGACACTCCAGTCAACGCGGCCGACGGTGATCGTGCACACGGGTGCCGGAGCGACGCTCGGCTCAGGACCCGTTCGCCGCGTCGTGTCGCAGGCGCGCGAGCACCCGCCGGAGGGCGTCGACGTCCTTCGGACCCCAGTGGGCGAGGACCGCATCGAGGTCCTGGCTGAGCTGGTCGCTGATCCGCTCGCCGTACCCGCGGCCCTCGGCGGTGAGCGCGATCAACACGCTGCGCTCGTCATCGGGAGCCGGTACCCGGACCACGAGCCCGATGTCCTCGAGCCGGTTCGCGATCTTCGTGAGGTTGGCACGACCGGTGCCCAACGCCCCCGCGAGCACGCTCGGCTTCGTCGCGCCGCGGTAGGTCAGCTGGTTGACCACCAGGAACATCGACAGATCGGCCACCGGGAAGTCGATCGCGGTCATCATGCGCTGCCGGACCTGCGGGCTGTCCGCCCAGTGCACGATGCCCGCGAGCGCGACCCGGATGTCGAACGGGTCGGGGGTGATGACGGGGCGCAGGTCCACACCGCTCGGTCGTCCGCCGCGACGGGTCATCCGACCACCAGACGAACGGGACCGAGCAGGCCGTGGTCGCGGACGTGTGTCGTCTGCACCGCGTCGGGGTCGCCGAGCAGCTGCGCGATGACGTCGGGGACGTCCTCGTAGTACCCGCGGGCGAGCAACCGGTTGTTGAGTGAGCTGGCGACCCGCACGACCACCGTGTTCTCTCCCACGCGCAGGTCGTCGGTGACGTCGACCACCGGGTGCGAGGTGTCGAACCCGCGTGCCGGTCCGCCGTTGAGCACGACCGAACCGAGCCCGCCGGCCGTCGACCCGAGGTCGAGCAGGAACCGGGCGCCGTCGTCGTCCACCGTGTCGACGGTGAACGACGTGGCGTACTCGCCGACCCCGGAGACCTCCGGTCCCACGGCGGGCAGGTCCTTCCATGGACGGAGCGGACCGGTACCGGCGTCGAGTCGTCGGACGTCGGTCAGCGGCCGGACCTCGCGCGTGACGTAGCCGTGGCCGCGGTCCTCGGTGATGAGTTCCTCACCGCCCGCGTCCCAGCTCTCGACCACGATCCGCCAGTCGGACATCTCGACGACGACGTCGGTCGTCGTGCGTCCGCCGAGCCGGGCGTCGAGTGCGGTCTCGAGCGCAGGATCGCTGCGGTCGAGTGTGAACACCGCGGTCTCACCGGGCGCGAGGTCCACGGTGACGATCGTCCGGTCGCCCTCGATCCGTGCGGCCGGGTGGGGGAACACCGCGCCGGACCAGGCGTCCACGCGGTACACCGCGCCGGCGCCGGGCAGCGCGACCTCCACGGTGGTGGCCGAGGTCGTCTCGTACAGGAAGTGGTACAGGTAAACGTGCAGCAGGTCACCGTCCTCGCGCAGGTGCGACAGGACGCTCCGGTCCTCCGTCACGAACTCGGCGCGGCCGGTCACCCCGAGGCCGCGCAGGGCGGCGACGGTTTCGGCGGCGTCGTCGATCGCGGTCACCGACGGCAGGGCCAGCAGCCGCTCGACGGTGTCCGCGAGCTCGGCGTCGCGCCCGTCGAGGCCCGGGGTGCGGGCGGCCGCTCGGGGGTGGTGCGTGTCCGTCCCGGCGATCAGCGACTTGAGCTCGCGCGTGCCGTGCACGACGAGGATCCGCACGCCGTCCTCGGCCCAGGCGAGCAGGCGTGCAGCGACGTCGGCGTCGAGCGCGCTCTGGAAGACGAGCAGCGCCTGGTACCCGGGGCCGTCCGGTTGCACCAGGCCGCCGTCCACCCGGACGTCGTCGCGGAGCAGCAGCGACCCGTCGAGGAACTCGTACGTCCACCCGGCGTCCTGCATGCCGAGGTCGCGCCACCAGTGGTTCTGCCGGTCGCGCATCCAGTACTGGCCGTAGGCGACCTCGTCGGGGACACGGCCGCCGTCGGCGTCGCGGAACACCATGCCGGACGCGTTGTCGGTGAAGTGGTCGGTGTGCAGGATGCCGACGTCGATCCGCGGGCGTCCCTGGCGCAGGACGTACTGGTACCGGCCGATCGCGTCGTTCCAGAGCGGGTAGAACTCGGCAGCGGGCTGCCGGGCGTCGAAGCGCTCCGAGAACATGCTCCACATGCCCTCGTGTCCCGGCCAGCTCGTGACGCCCTCGGCGCCCGTGGTGCTCGCCCAGCCGTGCAGGACGGTCTTCGTGATGCCGGCGGCGAGCTGCGTCGCGACGATCTGGTCGTAGAACCGGTGGTCGAGCATGTGGTTGCGGGTCGTCGCACCGGTCTCCGACGAGTACTGCTTGCCGAACAGGTGCGCCGGCCCTGCGAGCAGCCGGTACGCGTCGATCTGGGCGGCGAACTCGAGCGACTCCGTCTCGATCCCGTCGACCTCCGGCCCGGGGCGCGTCAACTCGAACGGCAGCCCGTAGCTGATCTCGGACCGCAGCGTCATGCCGTTGGCGTGCAGGAACGCCGCGAACGGGCGCAGCATGTTCTCGATGTACAGGTCGGTGAGCGTCCGGACGTAGTCGAAGCGGACCTTCTCGACGTCGACCGCCCGGTCCGGCACCGGTTCGGCGTGGTACGTGGTGCTCGACGCCATGAACGGAGCGCTGCGGGTCAGGAACGGCAGCCACGGCGTGATCGGGTAGCCGCGGCGCGTCCGGAACTCCTCGGCGACGTGCGCTCCCCAGAAGAGGCCACCGGCGCCGTAGGTCGACAGCTCGAGGGAGTCCATGTACATCTGGGCACGGGGATTGCGAGCGATCTCGGCGCGGAGGCCAGGGGTCAGGACGACGTGTTCCCAGTAGTCGATCACGGCGTCCACGCCCGCTCGCTCCAGGTAGTTCACCGTCCAGTTGACCGTCGCCGACGGTGACGCCGTCTGGCCGGTGCCGTGGCTCCAGAACGTGGACAACCGCCAGGTGCCGCCCTCCGGTGCGGTCCAGTCGAGCGCCTCGTCGGTGACCGCGCTGGTCAGGTCCACCACCGAGTCGGGGTCCAGCACGGTCGCGGCGCCGGAACCGGCGGGGTCCGGGACGACGCGCGTCGCGACCACCGCGACGAGCGTCTGGACGCGCACCGTCCCGCGTTCGCCGGGGAGCGTCGTCTGTGCGATCGGCGCGTCGAGGTCGATCCGACGGAGCGCACCCGAGCGGCTCGTCCCGCCGGGCAGGTCCTCGTGCACGACGTCGAGTTCCTGCGCAGCGGCGGGGTGGTCTGCGTCGATCGTCGGCAGGTTCGCGTTCGACCAGTTCGTCCCGGACGTGAAGCTCACCGACATGCCCCTGGCGGTGGTCTCCTCGACGACGATCTGCGAGTCGTGCACCCACTCCTCGGACCCCCAGCCGTACCGGCCGTGGTCGATCGCCCCTTCGTCCATCGCCAGGAACTCCATGCCGCCGAACCCGAGTGCGTGGGCGGTGTCGACCTCGCGTCGGAGGGTCACGTCGGTGTGCAGGCCCTCGGCGAGCCACCACCGCAGCTCCGGACGGTACTCGATGGCCGGATGGGCGACGCCACGGGCGAGGTGCTCGATCGACATGGTGTTCTCCTCGGGAATGCGCGGCGACGGTGCTGCTGCGATGACCGTAGGTTCTGGGAGTCGCGGAAGTCAATGTCCTCAGGAAACGAACAGCGAGGCTGTGGACAGCAGGCGGAGTGAACGATCCTTGCGGTTGCGGTACTCGGCGGGCTACAGTGCCGCCGACCGGTTGAACCGTTTCATCCGGTGTTCGGCCGACGTTCAAGGGAGAACGCAGTGAACCGACCCCAGCAGCCCGCCCGGCGACCGCACCCCTGGTGGGTCGCCGTCATCTCGGGGATGGCCTCGTACATCGACGCGGCCGCGATCGTGAGCTCCGGCACCGCGCTCGTCCTGTACCAGCAGTCGATCGGCATCACCGGCACGCAGATCGGGGTGCTCTCCGGCGCGCTCACGTTCTGCATCGCGATCGGCGCGCTCTCCGGCGGCCGGCTCGGTGACCTGTTCGGTCGTCGGGCGGTGTTCATCGTGACGATGGCGATGACCGTCGTCGGTGCGGGGGTCCTGGTGGCGAGCCCGGCGTTCGCAGGGCTGCTCGTCGGCACGATCCTCGTCGGCCTCGGCACCGGGGCGGACCTGCCGGTCTCGCTCGCGACGATCTCCGAGGCGGCGACCGACGAGAACCGGGGCGGGCTCGTCGGCTTCTCCCAGGTGCTCTGGTTCGCCGGGATCCTGGCGACCTACGCCATCTCGGCGGGCGTCGGAGACCTCGGCCGTGCCGGTGGTCAGATCATGTTCGCGCACGTCGGGGTCGTCGCACTCGTCGTGATGGTCCTGCGCTTCACGATCCCGGAGTCCACCACGTGGTCCGACGCCCATGCCGAGAAGGCCGCGGGCGCACACACCGTCCGTGCTGCCCGCCACGGCATCCGCGACGTCCTGACGCAGCGCATCTTCCTGCTGCCGTTCCTGTCCCTGCTGGTCTTCTACACGTTGACGAACCTCGGCGCGAACACCGGCGGGCAGTTCGGCGCCTACGTGGCCGTCAACGTCGTCGGGCTGTCGGTGCCGTTCTTCTCGACGATGAACCTGGTCAGCGTGCCGATCGGGATGCTGCTCGCGTTCTGGTTCATGCGCATCGTCGACGGTCAGCTGCGGATGCCGTTCTACATCGTCGGCGCCGTGTGCCTCGTGGTGAGCTACGGCCTGCCGCTCGTGTTCGGCTTCTCGCTGCCGACCCTCGTCGCGATGCTCGCGTTCGGCGCGGTGGGCAACGCGTTCGCCTTCGAGGCGATCATGAAGGTCTGGTCGCAGGAGTCGTTCCCGACGTTGCTCCGCGGTTCGGTCCAGGGCACGATCATCGCGGTGGCCCGGATCGCCGCGGCGCTGCTGGCGTTCGTGACCCCGCTGCTCCTCGACCACCCCGAGGTCATGTACGGCATCCTCACGGCGCTCGTCGCGGTCGGTGTCGTGGTCGGGTGGCTCGGGTTCCGGCACGCGGTCTTCGACGCGTTCTCGATCGAGGGCAAGGACCTCGCCGACGCGCAGGAGGCACTCTTCGCCGCCGGTGTCCGCGATGACGCTCCCGCAGCCGCCGCTCGCCGCGACCACCGCTGACTCACGGAGCGAGACCGCTGCTGCTGCGCGACCTCGCAGATCCCCGCGCCACGCGACGCCACCACGCCCGCCACGGCAACGAGCTCGCGAGCGCCGAGCCGATCACCACGCTGCCGAACCAGGCGACGACGACCCCGGGGACCGGCACGAGCAGGCTCGCCCACAACAGCACCGCGAGCACCCCGAGCACGTACGCCGCACCGGCCTTCAGGTACCGCAGCCGCTTCAGCCCCGCGGCCTCGTCCAGCCGCGAGGTCAACCGCGCCAGGAACACGGCACCGACGCCGATCGCCGCCACCGCGACCGCCGCCTGTTCGAGCGCTCCGAGGCCGTCGGCGCCGAGGGTCCCGGACCCGGACAGGCTGTACACGCCGTCCAGGATCTCGAACAGCATGAACACCACGAGCCCCCGCTCGAACACGACGGTCGACGCGTAGGCGTGGATCCGCCAGGCACCCCGCCCGACCCCGATCGACGCGGTGTCCGAGCCGACCCCGTCGAGCGCCCAGGCGGCGACGCGCTTCGACCCGAGGTACGCGGCGATGCCCGCCGCACCGCCGAGCACGACCGGCAGCAGGGCACCCGGCGACCACGCGCGGTCGACGCCGACGAGGACGGCCGTGACGGCGACCCCCGTCGCAGCGGTGACCAGGGACCAGACGCGAGGACGCGCGACGGCGGCGAGCCGGGCCTCCAGGCGGCCCAGCCAGGACCTGCGCGACGCACGGTCGGTGTTGAACAGGTACTCGGCGAACACGAGCCAGATGAAGGCGGCACCGAAGGCGGCGAGGGCGGGGCGCACCTCGGCGAGGTGCGCCGAGAACGAGCCGGGCGCGAAGACGGCCTCCTGCACGGAGCTCGCGGGGTCGGTCGCGTCGCCGACCGCGACCGCCGCCGGCGGCAGGAGCAGCCGCATCGCGAGGACGCCCGCGACGATCCCGAGCGACAGGAACAGCCGTCGGGCGGGGGAGTGCAGCCGTCCGGCGATGCCGGCCATCGGCACCGACGAGTCGGCGGCCATCGCGATCTCGAGGAGCGCGAGCGCGACGAACGCCAGGGCGGCGGCGGGGCCGAGGACGAACCAGGCCGCCGCGGCGGCCGCGACCGTGGTGAACAGGGGGACGGTCAAGAGCGATCTCGTGGCCATCACCCCATCCAGCACTGGTCGCCTGGGTGGGTGGTGGAGCGCTCCTGCGCATCAGCCTGGAGGCACGGGTCGATCCGCGCAGAACGGGTGACGGCCCGTCCCCACTTGCGGGGACGGGCCGTCGGGTCACGCGGGTAGGCGGTCGCCTCAGTCGTGGAACGTCTCGATGGACGCGCCGAGGGAGTTCAGGCGCTCCTGCAGCTGCTCGTAGCCGCGGGCGATGATGCCCACGTTGCGCAGGACGCTCTCGCCCTTCGCCGCGAGCATCGCCAGCAGGATGACCACCGCGGGGCGGAGGGCCGGCGGGCAGCTGATCTCGGCACCGGAGAAGTGCGTCGGACCGGTGACGTCGAGGCGGTGCGGGTCGCGCAGGGTGACGCTCGCGCCGAGACGGGTCAGGTCGAGCAGGTGGATCGCCCGGCCCTCGTACACCCAGTCGTGCACGAGCGTGGTGCCCTCGGCCATCGCGGCGATGACCACGAAGAACGGCAGGTTGTCGATGTTCAGCCCGGGGAACGGCATCGCGTGGATCTTGTCGATCGGGGCGTGCAGCTCGGACGGGTGCACGGTGATGTCGACCAGGCGGGTGCGGCCGTTCGCTGCCGGGTACTCGTCGGTGACGTCGAACCGCAGGCCCATCTCGGCCAGGGTCGCGAGCTCGATCTCGAGGAACTCGATCGGCGCCCGGGTGACGGTGAGCGTGGAGTCGGTGACGATGCCGGCGGTCAGCAGGCTCATCGCCTCGACCGGGTCCTCGCTCGGCCAGTAGTCCACGACCTCGTCGATGCGGCTCTTGCCGGTGATGCGGAGCGTCGTGGTGCCGATGCCCTCGACCTGCACCCCGAGCAGCTCGAGGAAGAAGCAGAGGTCCTGCACCATGTAGTTGGGGCTGGCGTTGCGGATGACGGTCTCGCCGTCGCGGGCGGCCGCGGCGAGGATCGCGTTCTCGGTGACGGTGTCGCCGCGCTCGGTGAGGACGACGGACTTCGTGGGGACGTCCTGGTTCGCGACGCCGACCTCG
The DNA here is from genome assembly GCF_004340725.1 of Curtobacterium sp. PhB128. NCBI lineage: Bacteria > Bacillati > Actinomycetota > Actinomycetes > Micrococcales > Microbacteriaceae > Curtobacterium > Curtobacterium sp. PhB128. Next base: position 552,888 of record NZ_SLUR01000001.1, on the reverse strand, counting down.
TACCAGCCGGAGGTCGCCTCGACGTCGACGCCGAAGGGGCGCAGCGCGATGAGGTGCGGCTCGACCGTGCGGGTGCCGAGGTCGCAGCCACCGGCGTACGGGAGCCGGAAGGACTCGTACCGGCCGCTGAGCGGGCCGAGGAACATCAGGACGCTGCGTGTGCGGCGGGCGGCGTCGGCGTCGATCGCGTCGAGGTGCAGGTCGGACGGTGCGACGATCTCGAGGGTCTCGCCGTCCTCGGACCACGTGACGCTCGCGCCGAGGCTGCGGAGCACGTCGATGATCCGGTCGACCTCGACGATCCGGGCGACCTTGTGCAGGCGGGTGACGCCGCGGTTGAGCAGCGAGGCGCAGAGCAGCGCGACGGCGGCGTTCTTGCTCGAGTTGACGGCGATGGACCCGCTGAGCTTCCGCCCGCCCTGCACGCGCAGGTGGGCACGCTGCGGGGCGCCGCCGATCGAGACGATCTGCTGGTCGAGGGCGTCGCTGATGCGGGTGAGCATCTCGAGGGACAGGTTCTGGCCGCCCTGTTCGATGCGGTTGATCGCGCTCTGGCTGGTGCCGACGCGTTCGGCGAGCTGCGCCTGGGTCATGCTGCGGCCCTTGCGGGCGCCCCGGATGAGGGCACCGACCTCGCGGAGCGGGGCGGCGGATGCCGGGGTGGCCGGCGAGACGACGGTGGTGGTGTCGGACATGGCGCCAACGTAACACGCTCATGAGATAAAACGGCTGGAGAACGACGCCCGTTGCCCGTCCCGAGGTCTCGAATACATCACAGCTGAGAATTCGGGGGACGAAGACGCTCAGGGATCGGTCAGCGTCCCGCGCACGATCGAGTCGCCGGAGTGCGCCGGGTCGCCGTCGTCCGCTTCGGCGGAGACGTCGACCACGGGGAACCGCGCGGTGTCCAGGTCGGCGGGCACGGTGAAGGTGCCGCGGTCGCCGTCCAGGTAGCCGACGCTCACCAGGCCGGCGAGGTCGGACCGCATCATCCAGACCTCGCGGAGCGGACCGGTACCGGATCGACCGCGTTCACCGTGCAGGTCGACCACGAGCGTCACCCGCCCGTCCCGGTCGCGTTCGAGTTCGGCGGTACCGGACGTGCCGGACCAGCCGGGGAGCGCCGCGAGTTCGGTGTTCGCGAGGACGGTCTCGGTGCCCCCACGGGGCAACCCGGGGACGACGCCGGTCGCCACGCCGATGCCCAGGACGACCGCGAGGACGCCGGCACCCGCGATCAGGACCGTCACGAGACGACGAAGACGCGTGGCCGACCGGGGTCGACGGGACACGACGTGGGACCGCGGGTCGACGGGGGCGGTCACCTGCTGCGGCGTCTGCGCGATCTCGGCCGCGATCCGGTCCCACACGTGGTCCGGTGGCGCGATGAGCTCGAGGTCGTCGGACGCCCGCGTGACGGCGGCGACCCGCTGCAGCACGGCGACCTCGTCGCGGCACCGGGCGCAGGACGCCAGGTGTTCGGCGACGTCGTCCTCAGCCACCTGGTCGGAGACCGCGAGCATCGCCAGGGTCTCGTCGTCGACGTGCTTCATTCGATCACCTCCAGACGTGTTCGGAGCCGAGCCAGACTCCGGTGGATGTGGCTCTTCACGGTGCCCAGCGGCAGGTCGAGCCGTTCGGCGATCTCACGATGGCTGAGGTCGTCGTAGAACGCCAGTCGCATAACTCGTCTCGGTGTCTCGTCGAGTCGGTCGAGCTCGCCCGCGACCAGTGCGCGCTCCGCCAGGTCGAACGCCGGTTCCGGTGCGGGCGTCGTCGCTTCGACGACTTCGGGGTCGGCTGCGCTGGCGTGCCGACGGCGATCGTTCAGGGCGTCGACGATGCAGTTGCGGGTGATGCCGACCAGCCAGGCGCCGAGCGGACCCCTGGCAGGGTCGTAGCTGGCGCTCCGCTGCCAGGCCTTCACGAAGACCTGCTGCGTGACGTCCTCCGCGGCTGCCGGGTCCGACAGCGCCCGCAGGGCCAAGGAGTACACGAGCGACGACCAGCGTTCGTAGACGGCGCGCAGGGCGTGCTCGCCCCCGGCGCTGAACGCGTCGGAGAGTTCGCCGTCGTCCGAGAGGATGGTCGTCACGTCTTCCTGTCGCTGGTGCGGTCGTCGTCGACCACGACCTGATCGTAAGCGGCCGTCGGTCGCCTCGGTCAGATCGGTGCCGCGGTGACGACGAGGTTGCTCTCGTAGTGTCCGGTGCTCGTGTCGAACCGGCCGCCGCACGTGACCAGGACGAGTCGGCGCGGTCCGTCGTCGCGGAACACGTCTCCCCAGGGGAGGCCCTGCTTCTCGAGCGTGCTGACGGAGTCGATCCGCCACCGGGTGTCGGCACCGGCAGCGTCGGTGAGGGTGACCGTCGTCCCGCGGGGGACGTCCCGGAGCCGGGCGAAGGGTCCGATACCGTACCCGACGGCGTCGACGTGGGCGGCGATCACGACGGTGCCCTCCGGTGACGACGGCGCTGGGCCGAACCGGTACCACCCGGCGGTCGCGGGGTCGGGCGGGAGGCCCATCGCCCCGCTGCCGTCGACGCCCTCGGGCTGGACGGGGGCGCTGATGCCGTCGTGGTCGACGACGATGCCGGTCGGAGCCGGTGCGCGCCGGACCGGGGGGATGGTGGCTGCCTGCTGCGGCACCGCGGTCGAGAACGCCGTCGGGACCGGAGTGGGGGTGCTCGTCGGCAGGGCGGGCGGCTGCCCGTCGGGGGCGAATCCGGCCGACGAGCACCCGGTCAGGGATGCGACCGCCACGGCGACGACGATGGCCGTCACCGTGACGGACCGCACTGGGAACCGCACGTTCAGCGGCGGGCCGCTGCGGTGCGTCGACGGAGCAGCACGGCACCGATCGCGGCGGCTGCGGCCAGGGCCGCTGCTGCACCACCGACGAGCGGCAGGGAGTCCTGACCGTTCGTGGCCACCAGACCCGCGTTGCCGGCGGGGACACCGTTCGGCGTGCCACCGAGGTCCGAGATCGTCTGCGTGGCGAGCGCGAGGTTCGAGTCGTCCAGGCTGCCCCACGCGTACACGATGGTGTCGGCGCCGGCCGTGACCGCGACGTCTGCCGGGCCGATCACGGGGTCGGTCGTCCCGGTCGCGGCGACGGTCGCCGAGACCGTGCCGGCCGCCAGTTCCAGTGCCTGCTCGTCCGGGTTCGACAGGTTCGTGACGACGGCCTTCCCGCCGGCGAGGACGTCGACCGCGGGTGCGGCCGCGACGTGCCGGACGACGAGACGCCCCTGGCCGGCGGGCACGGCGGAGGTGTCGTTGGTGAACACCGTGGCGGTCGGTGATCCGTCCGCCGCGTCGTGTGCGACCGCGGTGTAGTTGCCGCCCGCGTCGAACGAGACGTCCGCCGGTCCGATGATCGGCTTCGACGCGTCGGCGGCGTCCGAGGCGGTGATGGCGAGTTGGTGTGCACCTGCCGGCACCATCATCGGACCGGCGAGGGTGCCGGGAGTGAAGTCGTCGATCGCCCGCTTCCCGTCGAGGTACACGTCCACGGTGACGTCCGCGACGGCGTGGAGGACCGAGAGTGTCGCCTCACCGGTGGCGGCGGTCGCGGCGGTCGCGGGCAGTACGACCGCGGCGGCCGCGAACAGCACACCGGCGCTCAGGCCGGTGACGAGTGTCTTGCGCATGGCGTTCTCCTTCGGGCCGGTCCGGGCCGGAGCGGACGGCGTCGTCATCGACGTCGTACCCCCACTACCTGCCGTGGACCCCGATCGGATGCACCGGATCCGTGCGGATCAGCCGAGCCGCCGCCAGACCGCTGCTAACGCCCCGGCCCCACCCGCCGATAGACCTCCGTGCAGGCCCACGGACGGGCAGCATCCCGCCCCACGGACGGCGGCGGGACGATCGAGAACCAGGACGGGCCATGATCGTCGTCACACGACTCAACGGCAGCGCATTCGCTGTCAACCCCGACCTCGTGGAGCGCATCCACGAGACGCCGGACACGACGCTCATCATGGTCGACGGGGCGAAGTACATCGTCCGCGAGTCCATGGCCGACGTCATCGACCTGATCGCCGCGTACCGCGCCCGCATCGTCGGCATGGCGTACGGCACCGACCTGCCGAACACGCGGAACGCCACCGGCCCCCAGCCGACGCTCGCGGCGGTCGCACCCCTCCGCACGCAGGACGGGGGACGCTGACGTGGACATCGCGACGATCATCGGGATCCTGCTCGCCTTCGGTGCCCTGTTCGGCATGGTCGAGATGGAGCACGTCGAGCTCGCCGGGCTGTTCCTGCCCGCGCCGATGCTGCTCGTGTTCGGTGCCACCATCGGCTGCGGCATCGCGAGCACCACGCTGAAGGACGCCATCGCGAGCTTCAAGGCCGTCCCGAAGGCGTTCACCGGCAAGGTCACGCCGCCGCAGTCGGTCATCGACGACGTCGTGGGCCTGGCGGAGACGGCTCGGTCGAACGGTCTGCTCGCCCTCGAGCAGGAGGCCGACAAGCACGACGACCCGTTCATGAAGAAGGCGCTGCAGAACATCGCGGACGGCACCGACGGCGACGAGCTGCGGATCCTGCTCGAGGACGAGATCGAGTCGAACGCGGCCCCCACGCGCAGTGCGAGTGCGTTCTTCATGGGTCTCGGCGGCTTCGCCCCGACGGTCGGCATCATCGGCACCGTGGTGTCCCTGACCCACGTGCTCGCGAACCTCGGCAAGCCCGACGAGCTCGGCCCGCTCATCGCGAGTGCGTTCGTCGCGACCCTGTGGGGCCTGCTCACCGCGAACTTCATGTGGCTGCCGATCGGCGGCAAGCTCCGGAAGCTCGCACAGCTCGAGTCGGACCGCCAGACGCTCCTGATGGAAGGGCTGCTCGCGGTCCAGGCCGGCAGCCAGCCCCGCCTACTCGGTGAGCGCCTCAAGGCGATGGTGCCGCCGGCCGCGCGCACCGACACCTCGAAGAGCAAGGCCGGCAAGAACAAGCAAGACGCCGACGCCGACGACCAGCAACTGGCGGCCTGACGATGAGCGCCAACCCCCGAGGGCGCGGCCGCGGTCGTGCGAAGAAGGGCCACGACGACGCCGAGCACCCCGACGAGCGCTGGATGGCCTCGTACATGGACATGATCACGGTGCTGATGTGCATGTTCCTGGTGCTGTTCGCCATGTCGACGGTCGACCAGGAGAAGTACATCGCCCTGAAGAACTCCCTGGCGACCGGCTTCGGCGAGGTGAAGTCGCAGAAGGTCGACACCGCCAGCGGCACGGTGGTGACGAAGGACCAGGTCGAGGACGGCTCCGGGTACTCGACTGACAAGTCGCAGGCCGACCACTCGACGGCGTCGTCCGGCACGAAGGACACCAACGTCGACCCCGCGTCGACCGTCGTGCCGGTGACCGCGACGAAGCAGGACCTCGCCGACGCCCAGAAGGAGCTCGACGACCTCACGGCGATCGAGCAGGCGATCAAGCAGAACCTCGCGAAGGCGGGGCAGACCGCGAACGTGCAGTTCACCGTCGACGCCCGTGGCCTGATCGTCCGCCTCGTCGGCAGTGAGACCTACTTCGGCACGAACAGCGCGGACCTGTCCGACCAGGCGAAGTCGATCATGGACGCGATCGCCCCGGTCCTGCAGACGAGCCACCACGACGTCAGCGTCGAGGGGCACGCCGACCAGCGGAACTCGACGGCACCGTACGCCACCAACTGGGAGCTCAGCGCCGCTCGGGCGACGGGGGTGCTGCGCGACCTCGTCGAGCGTGGCGGGATGCCGGGCGACCACGTGCAGAGCGTCGGCTTCGGGTCGAGCCGGCCGCTCGCGAAGGGCGGCACCGACCAGGACCTCGCCCTGAACCGACGGGTCGACATCGTGGTCCTTTCCAACGCCGACCAGGACGTCAGCGCGCTGATGCCGGCACTGGCGAAGGCGCAGGACGGAGCACGCCAGGGCTGACGCACGATCGACGGGGCTGGAGACCCGCATCCCCAGTACGGGGTACAGCACTGACGGGTGTCGCACAGGCGACCGATAGACGCACCCGTGACCGAGACCCTGCCAGCGCCCGAGGTGTACGACTTCGCGCGCCCGTCGACGCTCGCCCGCGAGCACGCCCGGGTCCTCGAGCTCGCGTTCGAGACCTTCGCGCGGCAGTGGGGCACGCAGCTCACCGCGAAGGTGCGTGCCGTCAGCCAGGTCACCTGCGAGCAGGTGCAGATGGTGACGTACGACGAGTACGCCGCCTCGCTGCCCGCGCTCACCGGCATGGTGCTGCTGCCGATCGCGGACATCGCCCCGAAGGGCGTCCTGCAGGTCCCGCTCGACGCCGCGCTGACCTGGGTCTCGCACGCCCTCGGCGCGTCGAAGCCGCTGCCGACCCCGGAGCGCACCTTCACGCCCATCGAGCAGGCCCTCGTGCGCAAGATCGTCGAGGACGCCCTCGACGACCTCCGCTACTCGTTCGGCGGGTTGCTCGCGCACGACGTCACGGCTGGTGGCTTCCAGTTCAACTCGCAGTTCGCCCAGGCCGCCCAGAAGGGCGACCTGATGATCGTCGCGGCGTTCTCGATCCGCGTCGGCGACCGCGTCGCCCCCGGCACGCTCGCGCTGCCGGCCGAGGCCGTGCTGCCGCAGCTCGGCGAGGCCGCCGCGCACGTGTCGCCCGCCGACGCCCAGGCCCTGCTCGACGCGCAGCTCGCGGGCGTCCCCGTCGGCGTCAGCCTGCGCTTCGCCCCGGCGACCGTCCTGCCCACGCAGGTGCTCCGGCTCGCCGTCGGCGACGTCCTGCCGCTGCCGCACCCGCAGCACCGCCCCCTCACCATCGCGGTCGACGGTGAACCCGTCGGCACCGCCGCGGTCGGCGCGAACGGCTCGCGCCTCGCCGGCATCGTCGTCACCACCACGAGCACGGAGCAGCACTGATGACCGAAACGACCACCCTCCAGACCACCGCGGCCGAGTCGCTCGCGGCGCAGCTCCCGACGGCCGTCCCGCTGGGTGCGCTGCTGCTGCCGGGAGGCGCGACCCCGGTCGTGCTCGAAGCGGCGACCGACGCCGTGGTCGCGTCGTTCGTCGGCGGCCTGTCGGCCGATCTGGCCCTCGTGCTCACCGACCTCGAGGCCGTGATCGCGGCCGGCGGCACCGACCACGGGATCGTGGCCGTCACCGACGTGCTGCGTCCGTCGCTCGAGGCCGCCGCGTCCGTGCTTGGCGTGGGGGTCCTCGGTGAGGCGAGCCGCGAGTCGGCGGCGGCGCTGCTGGCCGACCCCGACACGGTGGTGTTCGAGCTGACCGCCGGTGGTGTCCCGAGCGGCTGGTTCGGCATCCGGGTGCGCGAGCACGGCACGGTCTCCGCCGCCGCGCCCGTCGGGGTGCCCGCCGGCAACCTCGGCCGCATCAACAACGTCGAGATGACCCTGACCGTGGAGATCGGTCGCACCCGCATGTCGGTCCGCGACGTGCTCGGCATGGAGCCCGGCGCGGTCGTCGAACTCGACCGCAGCGCCGGTGCGCCCGCCGACGTCCTGCTGAACGGTCGCCTCATCGCGCACGGCGAGGTCGTCGTCGTCGACCAGGACTACGCCGTCCGGATCACCCGCATCCTCGACGTCGCCGAATCCCTCTGAGCCCCGCGTGGACACCCTCCTCATCACGCTCCGCGTCGCGCTGTCGCTCGGCGTCGTGCTCGCCCTCATGTGGGTGCTGCACCGTGCCAGCAAGAAGCGCTTCGCGGGCAAGACCTCCGGGCGCCGTGCGGCGACCGTTGAGGTCGTCGGTCGCCAGGGCCTCGGCGGCAAGGCGAGCGTCGTGGTGGTGGACGTCGAGGGGGAGCGTCTGGTGCTCGGGGTCTCCGAGCAGGGTGTCAGCCTCTTGACGAGCGGGCAGGCGCCCGCTCCTGAGCTCACCATCGTGACCGGACCCGTGCAGCTGCCCGTGCGTCCCGCCCCGTCGACCGACGCGTTCGGTCAGGAACTGACACTGCAGACGGACGCAACCGAGAGCCTCCCGGCCGACGCGGCGACGCCGCTGCCGATGCGCCCGCGCAACCGTCGTCCGCAGCGCACCACGGTGCCGACCGCGCAGCAGCTGCAGGGCTCGATCCTGTCGGTCGACACCTGGCGGCAGGCGGCCGCCGCCCTGCGGAACCGGCGCGCGGGGTGACCGCGGTCCGCACCGGACGCACCGCCGCACTCGTCCTGCTCGGGCTGGCGGTCGTCGCCGGTTTCCTCATGCTCACCGCGACCGGTGCCCACGCCGCCGGCGTCGTCGAACCCACCGCCCCCGCGACGCCGACCGCTCCCGCGAACGGCGACTTCAGCGTCAGCGTGAACGGCCCGGACGGCACCCCGTCGTCGGCCGTCGTGACGCTCATCGGCATCACGCTGCTCAGCGTCGCCCCGGCGCTCATGCTCATGATGACGTCGTTCACGAAGATCTTCGTCGTCCTCGCGATGACCCGGAACGCGCTCGGACTGCAGTCGATCCCGCCGAACCAGGTGATCGCGGGCCTGGCGCTGTTCCTGTCGCTGTTCGTGATGGCGCCGGTGCTCGGGCACATCAACGACGACGCCCTGCAGCCCTACCTTGCCGGCCACCTCGACTTCAACCAGGCCGTCGAGATCGGCACGAAACCCTTGCGGACCTTCATGCTGCACCAGACCCGTGACGAGGACGTCGCCCTGATCACCCGCGCCGCAGGGCTCGACAACCCGAAGTCGATGGCCGACGTGCCGATGACGACCGTCATCCCGGCGTTCATCATCTCGGAGCTCCGCAGCGCGTTCATCATCGGGTTCGTCATCTTCATCCCGTTCCTGGTGATCGACCTCGTCGTCTCGGCGGCACTCATGTCGATGGGCATGATGATGCTCCCGCCGGTCATGATCTCGCTGCCCTTCAAGATCCTGCTCTTCGTCCTGGTCGACGGCTGGGGCCTCATCATCACGTCGCTCATCGAGAGCTACCACGTTGTCTAGGGGGCGGGCATGAACCAGCAGGCCGTCATCGACCTGGTCCTCCAGGCGCTCCTGGTCGCGGGCAAGCTCGCCGCTCCGGTGCTCGTCACGTCGCTCGTCGTCGGGTTCGCGATCTCGCTGTTCCAGTCCGTGACCCAGATCCAGGAGGTCACGCTCTCGTTCGTGCCGAAGGCGGTCGCCGTCGCGATCGCCCTGGTCGTCTGCGGCAACTGGATGATCTCGGAGATGGTGGCGTTCACGCACGTCGCCTTCGACATGATCCCGAAGCTCCTCGGCAGCGGCTGATGGAGCTCGCGATCAACGCCGACCGTCTGGAGGCGACCATGCTCGCCGGCGTCCGGCTCGTCGCGTTCTTCATCATCGCGCCGCCGTTCTCGTACCGGGCGTTCCCCGGCACCGTGAAGGTGATCCTCGGGCTCGGCCTGGCGATCGGCGTCGCCCCGCGCGTCGCCGTCGGCTACGAGTCGCTCGACACCGGGCCCTTCCTGCTCGCGCTGCTCACCCAGCTCGTCGTCGGGCTGTCGCTCGGCTTCCTGGTGTTCCTGGTGTTCGCCGCGGTGCAGTCCGCCGGTGCGCTCATCGACCTGTTCGGCGGGTTCACGCTCGCGCAGGCGTTCGACCCGCAGTCGCAGGTCAACGGCGCCCAGTTCACCCGGCTGTTCCAGATGGCGGCGCTCGCGCTCCTGTTCACCTCGGGCGGGTACCAGCTCATCGTCGGTGGGCTCGTGCGCTCCTTCGATGCCGTGCCGCTCACCGGCAGCTTCGCGGTCGACGGTCTGGCCCACCTGCTCGTGGCGGCGATGTCGCAGATGTTCCTGGCGACGCTGCAGATCGCCGGCCCCCTGGTGGTCGTGCTGTTCCTGGCGGACGTCGGCCTCGGCCTGCTCACCCGTGTCGCACCGGCCCTCAACGCGTTCCAGATGGGGTTCCCGATCAAGATCGGGCTGACCGTCCTGTTCGCCGGAGCGCTCTTCATGGCCCTGCCCTCGGTGGTGTCGTCGCTGACCGGCGACGCCGTCCAGGCGATCACGGGACGGGGGTGAGGCGCCGTGTCCGACAGTGGTGAGAAGTCCGAGAAGGCCACCCAGAAGCGCATGCAGGAGGTCCACCGGAAGGGCCAGCTCGGCCGGTCCCAGGACCTCGGTGCGTGGATCGGCATCGCCGTCGTCGCCCTCATGGTGCCGTCGATGATCGGCAACGCGGCGGCCGCCGGTACGGCACAGCTCGTCGCCGTGCAGTCCGTCATCGCGAACCCGACGATCGGCACCATGAACCACCTGTTCGGCGACGCGATGGCCAGCGTCGGCGCGACCCTCGGCCCGATGCTCGCGGTGGTGCTCGTCGCCGTCACCGCGGCTGCCGTCGCGCAGGGCGGGGTGCACATCCGCAAGCTCGCGCCCGAGGCGTCGCACTTCGACCCCATCGCGGGCCTCAAGCGCGTGTTCGGCGTCCAGGCGCTCTGGAACGGGGCGAAGGCGCTGCTGAAGACCACCGTCGTCGGCCTCGTGCTCTGGTTCGCCGTGCAGGGCCTGATGCCCGTGCTCATGACCAGCGGCTCGCTGCCGTTGTCCGCCGTGCTCGAGGCCGCAGCGGACGGCGCGGGCACCCTGCTCCGCGCCGCGATCGCCGCCGGGCTCGTCCTCGCCGCGATCGACGTGCTCGTGGTCATCCGCCGCAACCGCAAGCGCACCATGATGACCAAGCGCGAGGTCAAGGACGAGCAGAAGAAGAGCGACGGCGACCCGCTCGTCAAGGGTCAGCGCCGCTCCCGCCAGCTCGCGATGAGCCGCAACCGGATGATCCAGGCGGTCGGCACCGCGGACGTCGTCATGACGAACCCGACCCACTACGCCGTCGCGCTCAAGTACGAGCCGGGCAAGGCCGCGCCCCGGGTGGTCGCGAAGGGCGCCGGGCCCGTCGCCGACGTCATCCGTGCCCGGGCGGAGGAGGACCGTGTGCCGATCGTGCGCGACGTCCCGCTCACCCGAGCGCTGCACGCCGCGTGCGAGCTCGGGCACGAGATCCCCGTCGACCTGTACACGCCGGTCGCCCGGGTGCTGTCGTTCGTGATGGCTCTGAAGGCCCGCGGCGCCGCTGCCGGCACCCACGCACCGCCGAGGCCGACCACGCCCGACGAGGTGGCGAGCGTCATCGACCCGGCCACGCTGACCGGTGACCTCCGCCCCCGCAAACTCCGCGCACCGCGCATCGCCGAGACCCCGACCGAAGGACTCCCCGCATGAACCGCAAGGACCTGCCGAAGCTCGTCGTCCCGGTGTTCATCGTCGGCATCATCCTGCTGCTGATCCTGCCGGTGCCGTCGTTCCTGCTCGACTTCCTGATCATCATCAACATCCTGCTGGCGCTGGTGATCCTGCTCACGACGCTGTTCGTGAAGAAGCCGCTCGACTTCTCGGTGTTCCCGTCGCTGCTGCTCGTCGCGACACTGTTCCGCCTCGGCTTGAACGTGGCGTCGACCCGGCTCGTGCTCGGCGAGGGCTTCGCCGGCGACGTCATCCAGGCGTTCGGCCACGTCGCCGTGTCCGGGTCGATCATCATCGGCGCGGTGATCTTCCTGATCCTCATCGTCATCCAGTTCGTCGTCGTGACGAAGGGTGCCGAGCGCGTCGCCGAGGTCGGGGCACGGTTCACCCTCGACGCCATGCCCGGCAAGCAGATGGCGATCGACGCCGACCTGAACGCCGGGCTCATCACCGACCAGCAGGCGAAGGACCGCCGCGCCGCGGTCTCCGCCGAGGCCGACTTCTACGGCGCGATGGACGGCGCCTCGAAGTTCGTCAAGGGCGACGCGATCGCCGGCATCCTGATCATCATCATCAACCTGGTCGGCGGCATCGCGATCGGCATGCTGCAGAACGGGCTCTCCGCCACCGACGCCCTGTCGAAGTACGGCATCCTGACGATCGGCGACGGCCTCGTCACGCAGATCCCGGCCCTGCTCATGGCGGTCTCCACCGGCATGATCGTCACGCGCTCCGGCGCGGAGTCCGAGATGGGGGCCTCGGCCGCCACCCAGCTGTCGCAGTCGCGCAACGCCCTGATGATCGCCGGCGTCGCCGCGATCGCGATGGGGTTCATCCCCGGCATGCCGATCCTGCCCTTCCTGCTCGTCGGTGCGACCCTGCTGTTCACCGCGTGGCGCATCGGCCGGAACGCCGCGAACGCCGAGTCGGCCGCCGCCGAGCAGCAGGCCCTCGAGGCCGCCGCGCCCTCCGGCGACACCCCCGAGGACCTCATCGAGCAGATGCGCGTGCACGCCCTCGAGATCCTGCTGGCGCCCGACCTTGTCGACATGGTGTCCGGCGCCTCCGACGACCTGCTCGGCCGGGTCCGTGCCCTCCGTCGCAAGATCGCCGTCGACATGGGCATCGTCGTGCCGCCGGTCCGCACCCGCGACAGCATCGACCTGCCGCCGTCGACCTACGCCATCCGGATCGCCGGCGTCGAGGCCGGCCGCGGCACCGCCCCGGCCCGCAGCGTCCTGGCGCTCGGCGACCACCTGGACGGCCTGCCGGGCACCTCGACGGTCGAGCCGGTGTTCGGCCTGACCGGCAAGTGGGTGCCCGCCGAACTCCGGCACGCCGCCGAGATGACCGGCGCCACCGTGATCGACCGGGTGTCCGTGCTCGTCACGCACCTGCAGGCCGTCATCGGCGACAACGCCGCCCGCCTGCTCACCCGCGAGGACGTCAAGGTCCTGACCGAGGGCGTCAAGCAGGTCAACCCCGCCGCGGTCGAGGAACTCGTGCCGGGCATGCTCTCGATGGCCGAACTCCAGCGCGTGCTGCAGGGCCTGCTCGCCGAACGCGTGCCGATCAACGACCTCGGCCGGATCTGCGAGGCGCTGACCCTGCGCGCCAAGGCCTCCACCGACCCCGAGGGGCTGGTCGAGGCCGCCCGCGCCGCACTCGGCCCCGCCCTCGCCGCCCGGTACACCGACCAGGGCACCCTGCGCGTCATCATGATCGACCCGCTGCTCGAGCAGTCGATGCTCGAGGGCCTGCGACCATCCGAACAGGGCAGCCAGATCGTCCTCGACGCCCACCGCATCGAGCAGGTCCTGGGCTCCGTCCGCGATGCCGTGCGCAGCATCGAGGACCAGGGCCTGTCCGCCGTCCTGGTCTGCGCCCCGCAGCTCCGCCCGGCCGTGCACCGCATGGTCGCCGCCCAGTCGAACGGGCTCCCGGTGCTGTCGTACCAGGAGGCCACCGCCGCGGGCTCCACCATCGAGACCGTGGGAGTGGTCCGTGCCGCCGACCCGATTGCAGCGTAACGGCGCAACGCTCGACGAGGTCCGCGACGCCGTCCGGACCGAGTTCGGCGCGGGCGCGAGGATCGTCGCCGCCGAGCGGGTCACCACGCCGGGCATCGGCGGGCTGTTCCGCAAGGCCCACGTCGAGGCCACCGTCGAGGTGCCGGAACCGGGGGAGACCCCGACCGCACGCGTCGTGATCGCCGACTCACCCGTCCAGCGGATCGGCATCGCGGCGCTGCTCGCCGACGCCGACGCGGCCGAGGCCCGCATCGCGCGCGGTGACGGCACCCAGGCCACGCGTGCCGACGCGTTCGCGTCGGTGCTCGACGGCTTCGTGGCGGACGGGATCACGGGGAGCGCCCCGCGCCCGACGCGCGCACTGCCCGGAGCGGACGGGCCTGCGGACGTCGACCCGCGCCTCCAGGCCGTCACCGACACTCTGCCAGGAGGCCCGGCCACCGTCGCCGACGTCGCGCCCGGCCGGCGCGCGGCCCGGTCCACGGCGCCTGCCGTGCGGTCTGCTGTCCCGGCAGTGCGGTCTGCTGACGGTGACCTGGTCCTGTTGGTCGGCCGGGCGAACGACGTCGACGCCGCGGCCGGGCTGTTCGCCGTCCGGCACGCGCTGCGGCCGACGGACGCCGCCGACCGGCGGTCCGCCATCCTCGCCCGCGCCGACGGCGTGCGCGACGGCCACGCGGTGCTCGCCGTCGCCGCGTGGGACGACCGCGCGACCGGCGAAGGGATCGAGGCCGACCAGGTCTGGGTCGTCGTCGACGTCGGACGGAAGCCCGAGGACACCGCGGCCATGGTGTCCGCGGTGGCCGCACGGCTGCCGGTGGCCGGTGTCGTCGCGATCGGCGCGGGGGAGACCGCCACGCCGGAGTCCGTCGACCTGCTGGGGGTCCCCGTCCTGTCGCTAGGCTGAGCGGGTGCTGGTACTCACGCGGAAGGTCGGCGAGCGGATCCTCGTCGGTGACGACATCGTCATCACGGTCCTCGACGCCCGGGGCGACGGCGTCCGGATCGGCATCGACGCACCACGCGGGGTGAAGATCCAGCGTGAAGAGGTCGTGCGGGCGGTCGCCGAGGCGAACGCCGAGGCCGCTGCGGCTGCCGGCGCGACCGGTGCCTCCGGTGACGACGCCGAGGCACGGTTGCGTGCCGCGCTCGGCGACCGCGGCGGGGCCGACCGGGCGTAGTCCGGGCCGGGCGCGGTCGTTGTCGCACCGTCGTCGGCGAGCGCGCCCCGTGGCGGGCATAGCGCCCCGACTCTTCGGGGCGCGATGACGCTGGCGGGGCGCGGGCCGGGCGGCTACGCGCGGGGCTTCTTCTCCTGTTCGGGGAGTCGTCCGGCTGCCGCCTCGGCGGCGAACCACGCACGGGCCTCGTCCTGGCGCGCCTGCTCCTCGCCGAGCGCGATCGGCGCCCGCACGTGGCCGGGCTCGTAGCCGAAGGTCTCGATGAGCTGCGGGACCACCGGACGGAGCCGCGCCACGAGCCGGTCGATCGACGCCGACACCGCACGGGCACGCTGCGCGCTCAGGCGGCCGTGCACCAGGTACCAGTCGAGGTGCTGCTCGAGCAGCCCGAGCGCGAACAGGTCGCGCAGCCACACGAGGACCCGGCGGGTGTCGCCCTCGGGGACCGCGTCGAGCCCCTCGGTGAAGGCGTCCCACTGCATGAGTTCCGCGTGGGCGCGCGCAGCCTCGATCAGCTCGTGCTGCGACCGGTTCAGGAGCACGGCCTGGCGGGCGCGGTCCTTGCCGGCGGTGTTCAACCGCAGCCCGATCTCGGTGACCATGGTGTCCACGCGGCCGGCGAGCAGCGCGCGCTGGGTGGCGGGGTCGTGTAGGTCCATGACGCTCGCGGCGAGCGACCCGCGGTCGGCGAAGGTCTGGGTCAGGCGGCGGAGGCCCGAGGCGTCCGCGAGCTTCGCGCCCACCTGCGAGGCGACGAACTTCGCGGTCGACGCGGCGTCGCGCGGCGCGCGCTTCCGGAAGTCGGTGAGCAAACGCTTGCCGACGAGCTGCAGCAGGACGGTGTTGTCGCCCTCGAACGTCACGTAGACGTCGAGGTCGGCGCGCAGGCTCGTCAGGCGGTTCTCGGCGAGGAAGCCCGCGCCGCCGCAGGCCTCGCGGCACTCCTGCAGGGTGTCGAGCGCGGACCACGTCGACAGTGACTTGAACGCGGCGGCCTGGGTCTCCAGGTCCTCGCGGCGCTCCGGGGTGTCGGCGCGCCCGCTGAACACGTCGTCGAAGGTGCGGAGCAGCTGCTCGTGCGCGAACGACTGCGCGAACACCGTCGCCAGACGGGGGATCAGTCGGCGCTGGTGCCGGCCGTAGTCGAGCAGGACGCCCTCGACACCGCCCGCCGTCGGGAACTGCCGGCGCTGCATCGCGTACGTCAGCGCGATCTGCAGCCCGATCTTCTGGGCGACGACCGCGGCACCGTCGAGCGACACGCGGCCCTGCACCAGGGTGCCGAGCATCGTGAAGAAGCGGCGTCCGGGCGAGTCGATCGGCGAGCTGTAGGTGCCGTCCTCGGCGACGTCGCCGTAGCGGTTCAGCAGGTTCGTGCGGGGGACGCGGACGTGGTCGAAGTGCAGCCGGCCGTTGTCGATGCCGTTCAGGCCGCCCTTGACGCCGTCGTCCTCGCCGCCGACGCCCGGCAGGAACGCGCCGTCGTCGTCACGGAGCGGCACGTAGAACGCGTGCACGCCGTGGTCGACGCCCTGGGTGACGAGCTTCGCGAAGACGACGGCCGCCTTGCCGTGCAGGGCCGCGTTGCCGATGTAGTCCTTCCACGCCCCGCGGAACGGCGTGTGCACGACGAACTCCTGCGTGGCGGGGTCGTACGTGGCCGACGTGGCGATGTTCTGCACGTCCGAACCGTGGCCGGTCTCGGTCATGGCGAAGCAGCCGGGAACGTCGAACCCGATGATGCCGGGCAGGAACTCCTCGTGGTTCCGTGCGGTCCCGAGGTGGTGCACCGCGGAGCCGAACAGGCCCCACTGCACGCCGGCCTTGATCTGCAGCGACGGGTCGGCGGTGGTGATCTCCTCGAACGCCGCCAGGTTGCCGCCGTGGTTGTCCTGGCCGCCGAGCTCGGGCGGGTAGGGGCGCTGGATGGCTCCGGCGTCGACCAGGATCTGCAGCTGCTCGAACGCGCGGGCACGGTGCTCGATGGTGCCGAGTCCCTCGGTCTTGTGCAGTGCGGGGTCGAGCACGAGGCGGCGGGAGATCCGGCGGTCCTCGGCCCAGCGGCCGAGCAGGAGGGTCTCGACCATGTCGACGTCGATGCGGATGTCGGTGTGCTTGCTCGGGTTGTCGCTCGTGTGCTTGCTCGCGTTCTTGCCCGATTCTTCGCTGGCGTTCGTGCCCGGGTTCACGCCGGCGTCGTGCTTCGCCGTGGGCGTGCCGGTGTGCTGCGCGGATGCGGTGTCGACCATGGTCGGAGTCCTCCTGAACTGCGGTGTCCGGTGTTGCGCTCCCCACGCTAGACACCACCGCCGGGAGCCGGCGGAACGCCGTGCGGGCCGCACAACGCTGCCCGGCACGGACCGACCACGATGGTGGGAACCCTCCAACTGCACGCGTCGATCGATTTGATGAGCACCCATCAACGATTGGGCGCGCCACCGGCCCGCGGGGCAGACTGGCCGACATGTCAGGCTCCACCACGGGACACGATCCCAAGCCCAAACGCACCTTCTTCGGACAGCCGTTCGAGCTGTCGACGCCCTTCGCGGTGGAGCTCTGGGAGCGGTTCTCGTTCTACGGCATGCAGGGCATCGTCCTGATCTACATGTACTACACGGTCACGCAGGGCGGCCTGGGGATCGACAAGGGCATCGCGACCGGGATCATGGGCGCGTACGGCGGCGCCGTGTACCTGTTCACGATCATCGGCGCGTGGATCGCCGACCGGCTGCTCGGTGCCGACCGCACACTGTTCGGCAGCGCGATCGTCGTCATGCTCGGCCACATCGCCCTGGCGCTCATCCCCGGGGTGGCCGGCGTGGGCGTCGGGCTCGTGCTCATCGCGCTCGGGTCCGGCGGACTCAAGGCGACCGCCACGACGATCGTCGGTGGGCTCTACAGCCGCGAAGACCCCCGCCGTGACGCCGGGTTCTCGCTGTACTACCTCGGCGTCAACCTCGGTGCGTTCTTCGGGCCGCTCCTGACCGGGCTGCTGCAGAGCTCGCTCGGCTTCCACTACGGCTTCGGGCTCGCCGCCGTCGGCATGGCAGCCGGCCTGGTCCAGTACGCCATCCGTCGGAAGAACCTGCCCGACACAGTCCGCCACGTCACGAACCCGGTCGATCGCCGACGCTTGCCGCTGATCGGCGTCGGGGTCGTCGTCGCCCTGGTCGTGATCGCGGTCGCCGTCCTGACCGGGCTGCTGAACGTCGGCAACCTGCCCACCGTGGTCGTCGCGATCGTGATCCTCGCGACGATCGGGTACTTCGTCGTCATCCTGACGAGCGGCATCACGGCGCAGGAGCGCTCGCGGGTGTTCGCGTTCATCCCGCTCTTCATCGGCAGCGCCGTGTTCTGGTCGCTCTACCAGCAGCAGTTCACCGTCGTCACGGTCTACTCCGACGAGCGACTGAACCGCTCGCTCTTCGGGTGGGAGATGCCGGTCTCGTGGGTGCAGTCGATCAACCCGGTCTTCATCATCGTGCTGTCCGGGGTCTTCGCGGCGCTCTGGACCAAGCTCGGCGACCGACAGCCGTCGACCCCGACGAAGTTCGGCCTGGGCACCGGCATCATGGGCGTCGCGTTCCTGTTGTTCCTGCCCTTCGTCGGGTCGGGCCAGAACGGCACGCCGCTGCTCGCCCTGGTCGGCATCCTGCTCGTCTTCACGCTGGCCGAGCTGCTGCTGTCACCCGTCGGGCAGTCCGTCGCCACGAAGCTCGCGCCGCCGAAGTTCCAGACGCAGATGGTCGCGCTGTTCTTCCTGTCCGTGTCGCTCGGCACCGCCGTCACCGGGCTGCTGTCGCAGTACTACGACCCGGCGAACGAGGCGCCGTACTTCGCCGTGCTCGGTCTCGTCGCCGTCGCGGTCGGCGTGGTCCTGCTCGTCCTGGCCAAGCCGGTGCTGAAGCTCATGCGCGGCATCCGTTGATCCGTCGCGGCATCCGCTGATCCGTCGCGGCATCCGCTAACCTGAGGGAAGCCACACGGCCAAAGCAACCAAGGAGTCACCCCATGCTCGAACTCATCGCCGGCATCATCATCGGCATCGGCGTCCTCGGTGGTGTGGGCTGCTGCATGGCGGTCGCCGCCATGATGAAGAGCGGCTCCGAAGAGTACTGAGCCCGCTGGGCTACTCGCCGCTGCCGGTCGTGATCGGCACCAACTGACGACTCAGGACGGTCGCGCGCTCGAAGGGGCCGCGGCCGTCCTTCGTGTACACGGGCTCCTCGAACGCGACGGTCCACGACAGCGGTTCGCCGACGCCGGGGTAGCCGACGATCTGGTTGCCACCGGGAGCCACGATCACACCGATCGGCTCGTCGGCCCACCGCTCGCCGCCCTCCGCGGAGTCGATGACCTGCACGAGCGCACCGATGCCGAGGCCGGGGGCGTCGTCGGGGCGGGGCTTGGGGGAGCGGCGTCCGAACACGCCCTCACCGTAGTGGCGAGTGGTGAAGGAACGTCTGTGCGGCGCCTGTCGACACGCTGACGAAGCACCCGCCGGGTGGCCACGACATCCCGTCGGCCGTGCTCCGAGTGGTCGCAGGCCGTCGGCGGCGGCGCCGCCAGGCGACGCATCGTGACCAGTGCGCGAAGGTGAGCGGGGTGTTGCGACCGGCGGACGAGCGGCCGGGACGCCCGTGGCGGGCCCGCACCGCGCCTCCAGGCCGCCGTCGGCCGTTCCCACAGCGTGTGCCGGGTGGTCAGGACACGCCGCCTGACGCGCGTCGAGTGGTCACCAACTGTCGGCGGCGCCGCCGCCATCCGACAGTTCGTGACCTCTCGGCAAGCGTCAGGCGTCGGCGGGGACCCGGGCGATCTCGGTGATGGACGAGTGACCGGTCTCGGGGTGCTTGCGCATCGAGAGCAGCCGCTCCATCGAGGGCTCGAGCGCCGTGACCTTGTCGAGCGGCGCGCTCACCACCAGCTGGAACCCGAGCCGGAGCCACGCGGTGACCGCACGACCGGCGAACTCCGAGTCCGCCTTGATGAACGCCTCGTCGAGGAACACCGGGGCGAACCGCGGCCGGGGCCGGGTCTCGTCGCCGAGCTGGTAGCGGAGCGCCGCACCGACGATGAACGCCACGAGCTCCTGCGTCTCACCACCGGACTTGTCACCGAGCGACGAGTACACACCGAGGTCGTTGCCCGACGTGTCGTAGCGGACCGCCGTGATCTCCATGTGCCGTCGGACGTCGAGCACGGCGTCGCGCTGCGTGGTGCGGCCACGGGCGGCGTCCGGGTCGGGGCGGATGACGGCCATGAACCGCCGGAGCCGGCGGAACCGGGTCTCGAGCACGTCGTCGGTCAGCTCGGCGTCGACCGAGGCTGACAGGGCGCGGAGCTCGCGGCGGAACGCGGTGACGTCCTCGCGGGTGACCCGCCGGATCTGGATCTTCAGACGGTCGCGGTTGGCGCCGAACGGCAGGTCCCGCAGGATCTCGTTGACCGGTTCGAGGCGCTCCTCGATCTCGACTACGGCACGGTCGAAGGCGCCGGCGAGCGGAACGAGGTCCTCGCCGCTCCACTGCGACAGCCGCCGACGCCACTCGGTGCGGCGGGCGTGCAGGCCGGTCGCGACGATCTGGTCGAGGATGGCGTGGTAGTCCGGGTACGACGCGACGCCGGTGCCGAGGTTCGGGTCCGGCCAGGCGTCCTGGTAGCGCTGGAACGTGAGGGTCAACGACGTCGAGGCCGCTGCGGCACCGTCGAGTGCCTGCGACAGTCGCTCCTCGAGGCGTCGTCGGAGCCGTCGGGTGGCGTCGTCGAAACCGTCCACACCGTCCGGTGCCCCGACCTCGGCGAACGTCTCGGCGAGGAGTCGCGACTGCTCGTCGTCGGGCAACGACTCGGGGGTGTCGTCGAAACGCGACAGGATCTCGGCGGCGGCGTCCTGGCCGTCCACGAGCACGGCCTGCCGCTCCTCGAGGCGCTGCACGGAGAGCCGCGCGGCAGAGCGGCGGTCGGCGGTCTCGTCGAGCGACTTCCGCAGGCGGGCGACCGAGGCGCGCAGGGTCCGGAGGCCGTCGTCGGCGGCGAGCAGCGCCTGCCGTTCCTCGTCGAGGCGTGCCAGCGAGGTCTCGACTCCCTGGACGTCGATGGCGTCCCACGTCACGTCGACGACGTGCTGGTGCGCGGCGCGGAGGACGTCGAGTGCGGTGAGGTCCTGCGCGACGTCGGTGCGACGGGCCTCGAGCGTGGCGAGGTCCTGCGCGATCGACGCGAGCTCCTGCTCGACGGCGGCGACTCGGGCCTCGTTCGTGAAGCCGATGACGTTCGCCTGGCGGCGGTCACCGTGCGCACCACGCCGGCCGTCGCGGAGCTGGCCGGACTCGGTCACCCGACGGCCACCACCACCGAGCTCCGAGGCGTCGGTGACGCAGCGGGCGTCGGTGCGGTCCGACTCGATCCGCTCCCGCACCCAGGTGCTGAACGGCGAGTGCTTGATGGCGAGCTTGCCGGAGACCATCGCGGGGTCGCCGTCGAGGTCCAGGTGTGGTCCGGTCGGCACGCCCTCGAACTGCACGCGGACGGGCAGGCGGAGTGCGTCGATCGCCTCGCTGAACGCGCCGAGGCGGTCCTGGTCGACGAGCAGGGTGCGGGCGACGGGGGCCAGCACGGACTCGATGGCCGTGCGCCAGCGCTCCTCGCCGGGCTGCACGTCGAGCAGTTCCGCGACGAAGGGCAGGTCTGCGGGGTCGATGCCGGCAGCCCGGGCCATCGCGAGTCGGGCCTCGTGCATCGGCAGGGGCATCGCGCCCTGACGGTGCTCGAGCGACTGCCGCTCCTGCCGCAGTGAGCGCTCCCGGTCGAGCAGCGGGTACTCCTCGCGCGTCAGGGCGTCGCGGCGGTCGTCCAACGACGAGCGCGAAGCAGCGTAAGACCCGAGGAATTCGTGCGAGCTGCGCTGCGCGGCAGTGAAGTCGGCCTCGGTCGCGACGGACGTGCCGAGCACCGCTGTGCGCTCGTCGAAGGTCGCCCGGGTCCGGACCACCGCGTCGCGCTCACGGGTGAGTCGCTCGATGCGGTCCTCGAGCTGGGCGAGCGCGTTGCCGCCCTGGTCGCGCAGCCGTGCCTCGGCGTCGCGCAGCTCGATCTCCACGGCGGCGTGCCGGGCCTCGGCAGCGGCGACCTCGGCGCGGGACGCGGTGCGCTCCCGGCCGTTGCGGTCCACCTCGGCGTCGAGCAGGTCCCGCTTCCGCGAGGCCGTCCAGTGCGCGAACGGGGAGACCTCGGCGCCGGTGGCGATGCCGTCCAGGGCCTCGGCCGCGGCCTTCGAGCGTTCGATCTCGTCGTGCAGGTCGGTGATCGGGGAGAGGATGCGGACCTTGCGCTCCTCGGTGTCCATCGCCTCGTACGCCTCGTCGAGCGCGGAGAAGTGCGCGAGGGCACGGTCGGCCGCCTCGTAGGTGCCCGGGGTCTCGAGCACGAGCGACTTGTACAGCGCATCGACCGTCGGCAGGTGTTGCCCGGCCTGGATGCGCGCGAGCAGACGCATCGCCCGGTTCCCGCCGCCGGAGTCGCCGATGCCGAGCCGGGTCTGCAGCGTGTACGCGAGCTCCTGGTAGGTGTCGCGGATCACCAGCCCCGGCACGCGACCGGTCAGCTCCAGGTGGTGGAAGCGGGTCGGCACGAACTCCTCGAGCCGACGCAGGTCGAAGGTGTCGTCGACCGTCGCCATGGTCATCTGGATGTCGCCGACGCCACGCGCGCGCTTCGGCACGATGTACGCCCGCAGCACCGTGAAGCGCCGCTCGTCGTCGTTCCGGAACGTGACCGCGGCCGCGCCCCAGGTGGTCTGGTCGTCGCCGCGCAGGTTCACGTCGCGCAGGGCACCCGACTCGGGATCGCGGCGGGTGTCGACCTTGCCCCGCAGGTACGTGAGCAGGTTGCGCTGGTCGGCGCTCCGCGCGCGACCCGTCGTGGCGTCGTTCGAGGCGCCGTTGAACGGCACGTCGGACGGCATCATCACGGCCAGGTACGCGTCCATCAGCGTGGACTTGCCGGTGCCGGACGCGCCGGAGATGAGCGTCGCGGTGCCGGACAGCTCGACCTGGCGGTGGCCGTGGAACCCGCCCCAGTTGACGACCTGCATCGACTCGGCGCGCCACTGCGCGACCGTGTCGAACAGCGCGGGGATCTGGAAGGTGTCGGTCATGCTTCCGTCTCGCCGTCGTCGTCGGTGTCGGTCTCGGCTTCGCCGTCTGCCGGGAGGCCCGTGGCAGCTCCGTCGGTCGGCTCGCCGCCCTGGTCGGCCGGGTCCTCCTGCGCGGTGGTGGTCCGCAGCCACGTGTCCAGTTCCAGCAGGCGCTCCAGGGGGAGCAGCACCTCGACGACGCTCGCCACCCGGAAGCGGTCCGGGTCCGAGGTGCGGATGAGGATGCGCGCCGTGACGAGGCGTTCGACGGCCTTCGCCACCCGGCCCTCGTCGCGCGTGCGGTCGGTCGCGGTCGCCGGTCGGAAGCCGGCGACGTGCCCGAGGATCTCCGAGCGGTCGACGACCACCTGGTCCGGACCCGGTCGGGCGTCGGCGCGCAGGCGCATCCGCAGGTAGACGAGGACGATCGTCTCCTCGCGGGTGTACGGCAGGTCGCGCAGCAACGTGGGGAACGTGCGGCGCTGGCTCTCCGACCGGGCCTGGCGCTTCCACGCGACCTCGCGGTCACGGTCGACGTGCAGCTCGAGGAACAGGTCGTTCAGACGCGACCGCAACTGGTACTCGGCGTCGAGCACCGCACGCCACTCGTCGGGGTGCGTCCGGGAGCTGACGTACGAGTGCCGGAGCAGCGCCACCAGCGCGCGGCGCTGGTGCTCGTCGAGCCGGCCCTCGTCGCCCTCGAAGAGGGCGAAGCTGGACTCGTCGCGTTCGTCGTCCTGCACGACCGTTGCGGGGTCGTCGTACGGGACGGTCTCGTCGACCGGTGCCGGCGTCGTGTCGCTCACCGTGCCTCCTGTGCGTTGTCGTCGTGGGGATCGCCGACCGGCGCGTGCTCGGCAGCGAGCGCAGCGGTGGGCATGTGGAAGGTGACCGGGCTGCCGTCCGGACGCACTGTCCGGTGCTCCGCGACGTGCGCGGCGGACTCGAAGTCGTCGCGTCCGGTGAGCAGGTGGGCGAGGCCGAACAGCTCGACCGGTCGACGCTGTTCGGGCGGCAGCCCGTGGAAGGCGTCGACGCTCGAGTCGGCCTCGGCGAACCGGAGCGCGGCACGCAGCTCGGTCAGGAGCGGGCCGCCGTGCTTGCGGAGCATCTCGACGTCGAGGTCCTCGAAGACGTCGTCGTCGGGTTCCTCGATGGGTGGCGGCACCGACTCGGCGTCCGGGTCGTAGAAGCGCTCGCGCAGGGTGCCGACCTCGGCCGACGCCGGCAGCAGCGGGAGCGGGATGCGGTCGCGCGCACCGCCCTGGTCCATGAGTGTCGCCAGGCCGCGGTTGATCGAGCGGATCACGGCGTCGAGCTCACGGTCGCGGACCACGTCGTGGGCGACGATCTGGTCTCGCAGTGTCGCGGTGAGCTGACGCCGCTGGGCGAGGACGTCCTCGATGCCCTGGCGCAGGATCGTCACGGTGTTGCGGAACGCCCGACGCTCACCGGCTCCGAGGCCGTCGGCGAAGGAGTGGGACAGGATCGTCGCGATGTCGTCACGCAGGCGGAGCAGCAGGGCGTCGTCGCGCAGGAGCTCGAAGGCGCCCTCGAACGCGCGGCCCTCGGGCGTCGCCTGCATCAGGTTGTCGGTGCGCGCGAGGTAGTCGTCGAGGATCTCGCCGATCGGGCGGACCTCTTGTCGGAAGTCCTCGACGATCGAGCGGTGCATCGTCGCGACGGCCTCTTCGACGCGCTTGAAGTCGCTCGGCAGCTGCCGGATCAGGTCGGAGATGTTCGTGTACCCGTCGCGCATCCGGTCGTCCTCGACGGTGACGACGTCGTCGCCGTGCTCGAGGCGCTCACGCTCGGCCCGCAGTTCGGCGATCTGGGCGTCGATGCGGCGGATCTGCACGTCGGGGTCCGGCTCCGCGCGGGCGGCCCAGCGGTGCACGGCGTCGACGATCATCGCGAGGCGGCTCTCGCTGATCAGTGCGCGGTCGGCCGACAGGGCGTCGACGAGGCTCAGGGCCTCGAGCGCGTGACTCGTCAGGGAGTACTGCTCGTCGCCGTCGGGGGAGTTGGAGCGGACCAGCCACTGTGCCGCCACCCATTCACGGCAGAGGGCACGGCCGTTCGGTCGGGGGTCCTGCTCGCTCTGCTCGTGCTGTTCGCTCGCGGGCACACGTGCACCCGATGCCTGCAGGCGGGCGACG
The DNA here is from genome assembly GCF_004340725.1 of Curtobacterium sp. PhB128. NCBI lineage: Bacteria > Bacillati > Actinomycetota > Actinomycetes > Micrococcales > Microbacteriaceae > Curtobacterium > Curtobacterium sp. PhB128. The sequence continues at coordinate 528,165 of NZ_SLUR01000001.1, read as the reverse complement.
TGCTCCTCGACCTGCAGGTGCATGCGGTCGGCGGGGACGTACTGGACGTCGCGGTCGAACACCGTGCGGAACACGGCGAGGACCGTCGCGCTCGTCGGGCGGGACATGAGGCGCAGGGTCGGACGGTCGAGGACCGCTCGGACCCGGGCGAACTCGAGGTCGACGTCGGTCATGCGCCCCTTCGTCCGATCGTGCTGGTGGTGTCGCCCGCGTACTGCGGCCGGGTGAGATGACAAGAGCCCGACGCTGCTGCGTCGGGCTCTGTCTCAAGGGTGGGCGATACCAGACTCGAACTGATGACCTCTTCGGTGTGAACGAAGCGCGCTACCAACTGCGCCAATCGCCCCCTGCACTGTTCGTGCGAGTCGATAGTAGCGGAAGTCCGGCGGTGCATCGAACACGGCGCGCGCCCCGGGTGTGGCGCGCGGTCTGCGAGGGGTGCTGAACCGGCCGGATCCGCATGAACTCGGGGGACACGCCCGGTGAACGGGAAGGATTTTGGTGGATGCCCCTGGGTTCGTATAGAGTTTACGTCGTCGCCGCGACAGCGGAAAGACAAGTGCGGATGTGGCGCAGTGGTAGCGCATCACCTTGCCAAGGTGAGGGTCGCGAGTTCGAATCTCGTCATCCGCTCGAGTGTGGGGCTTCTCGAAGTCCCACGACTCACCAGAGGGTATCCCACCGTTCGGGTACTCACGGAGACGTGAACCTCGATGGTGGGGTGGCCGAGAGGCTAGGCAGCGGCCTGCAAAGCCGTCCACGCGGGTTCGAATCCCGTCCCCACCTCCAGCAACACCCTCCAGATCCTGTACGAACCCCGGTTCAGACAGGGAATCTGGGCGATTGGCGCAGCGGTAGCGCGCTTCCCTGACACGGAAGAGGTCACTGGTTCGATCCCAGTATCGCCCACCACCGAGAAGCCCCCGGCAGGACCATCAGGTCCGGCCGGGGGTTTTTGTGTTCCTGCGGCCACGTCCTCTGGTTCACGCAGGACACTCGGCACCGAGCTGGCACGTTCTGCTGTCCCACCGCATCGGAACCGCGCTGTCCCTCCGCGCGTCGCTCTCGCCCGATAGCCCCCTCCGCGTGAGCCTCTCCGACTTCGACGTCGAGCCCGTAACCGGGTCGCGCTCCGGGGCGGTCTTGCTCGGAATCGCGAGCGCAATCGCCGGAGTTCTCGCGATCATCGGGTGGCCGTTGCCTGTCATCTCGTCGACACATGGCCGAGGTCAGCATGCTTGGGCACGGACCATCCGTGGAGTCCAAAACTGGTTCGCACACGACGGCTGGCGGATGTCCGGAGCATCGTGGATCTACGGTGCTTTCGCGGTCGTCGCCGCGGCCACCGTGGTCGTTCTGCTTCATCCTGCTTGGAGCGGCCGCCGCGCCTTGCTCATCGTCGTCGTGCCGGCCGGAGCGTTACTCGTGCTGGGCCCTGCTCTGCAATGGGCTCTCGGGCTGCCCTGGTCAAACTACGGAAGCGAGTCGACCGGCGACACGGCCATTGGCATCATCGCGACGGTTGTGTGCGGCGCCGTGCTCATGGGCTTCCGTCGGGCAACGAGGCGTAGGGCCCGACGTGACAGAGATCAGGGGACGCGCACTCACTGACCTGGTGAGCCAGCGGACGGCCTCCCGAGGGGCCGCGGTACCGCCTGGCCACCATGCGCCGTCGGCGCGAAGACCAGAACGGTCGCAAGAAGGGACCCAGGGCTGACGTCGCTGTACTCGTCGCAGGTATGGGCAGCTTCGCTCGGTGTCGTCGTTCTAAATACAACTGAATGCCCGACCGGGGTCCCGGAGGCCGATCCGCTACTGGGACGGTCGGAGGTACGGTGACCCCATGAACCGTTCGAACGCCCTGTGGCTCATGTTCGCGCTGCTCGGCGTGGTGTTCCTTGGAGCCACAGCCGCTTTGTTCGCGCACGAATCATCGAGGCCGTTCGGATGGATCACCCTCATCAGCGCCATCGTCATCATGGCGAGCGCCTGGTTGGGCTACAGACGTTCCAGGCTGTGAAAAAGGGGGTGCCGTGCGTTTAGATAGCCGATCCGCTACCGGGACGGCTTTGGCCGGCACATCAGCTTTCTCGGCAGCGATACGTGAGGATGGCGGCATGGACCTTGAAGTCGAGCGCGCCAACCGCGTCGTGCAACTTCGTCGGGCCCTCCAAGCAGCTCAGCCCGGATCGGTCGCGAGCGTCAGAGGCTCACTTGCGGAAGGGACTGCGGATGCGTGGAGCGACATCGACCTTTCGTGGCGGGTGAGCGACGGCGACGACGCACTCAACGCCCTGCCGCACACACTCAAGGCGGCGGGGCAGGTCGAGTCACTTCGGCTCGACCCCGAACTCGGTCCGGATCGTCGTCTGGTGTTCGTACGGTTCAGAAACTGGTCTCTGTTCCAGCGGGTGGACCTCGAGGTGGTCGGTTCGTTGCGCAGCGGGCGCGCACCTTGGGATTGTGGATGGTCACGGGCAGAGAGCGCCTTGATGAACGCGGTCGCTGCCGTGAAAGCGTCACATCGAGAGCGCGGTGACATCGACGGGCTGGTCCAGCGAGGGCTGGAGCGGGTGGAGGCCACTGATCCTGGCGGGGCGTTGACGGACCGGTTGTTCGTCCTCATCGACGCTGCGGTCGCCGCCGACCCTACTCAGACAGGTCTGGCACAACGGGTCCATAGAGAAGTGCTCGCCCTCGGCAGAGCGAATAGCTGATCTTCGCCGTTCGAATGTGGATCCTTTAACGGAGCATCGCTTTGCTTGCGCCCGCGGTTGGTCGCACTTACGCTGCCCGCATGTGGTGGTGGATCGGAACCGGCTTGGTCTTGGCGGTGCTTCTCGTGCTGTGGTTCGTCATGCACCGCTACACGAACTTTGGCTCTCGGGCGGCGAAGTTCGAGGGAACTGACCCCGAAGTCGCGGAGGGCCTTCGGCAGGCCGAGGCTGACATCGCGCGGGGGCGCGTGTACTTCTGATGCTCTCAAGGACCAGCGAGCCCACGGCCGTCCGGAAGCCGATCCCGTTCCGGGCAGAAGCAAGTCGACCAGGCGGCGTTCGTCGAGCCGACCGGCTTACCGGCACCATGTCGAACCGCCCCGCACGGCGTTACTAGCTAGGTTGATTGCAATTCGGTACTGCCGACGTGGCGAGCGGGAGGGATGACAATGGGTGCTGGAGTGCTCCGTTGGGTGCCGTGGGTGGGCGTCCGGCTGATCGTCGCAGCCATCGTCTATGCGGTCGTCTCGCCGTGGCGGAAACTGTGAACGAGGTAGTACAGTTCCCCCGGGCGACGAAGTATCTCCTTTCTGGACTGCTCTCGTTCCTGATCATCGGCGCCGCCCTCCTCGCCGCGTTCGCTGACCCTCGGATGTTGGTGCTGGTGGCGTTCCTGGTCTTGCTCTGGTGGCGGCTCTTCGCTCTGAAGGTCGTGTTCGCTTCGGACGAGCTCGTCCTCATTGGCCTGGTGTCTGTCCGACGGGTACCGCGGATGAACGTGCTCCGGGTTGAGGAGGGGGCCGTCGTCGTTACGAGCAAGCAGGGTCATGATCGCCGCATCACGATCCCGATCGCTATGGGTGCCTCCAAGATCACTGACTACTCGCCTGATGCACGGGTGAAGCAACGCATCGACGCCGCATACCGAACGTGGCTCGCGGCGCCGGCGACGCCCGCATCGGCCTGAACGCGACCCGCCCCATCGACCGCCGGAAGCCGTGCAGCTGTCGAATGCGCCCGGTGAACGACAAGCTAACGGGCAGGTGCGAGGAGCTCCTGAACGAGCATCCGCCTGGTCTTCTACCGGCGGTCGGGCTTCTGATAACTCATGGATCGCGGGGTAGCGTACCCGCATGACGTCCTGGTGGGATCGCACCGATCCAACTGACCGCCCGGAACTCACGAACCGCGCCCCCGCGGGGCTCCTCGCATCATGGTGGAACGTCATTGCGGGGGCCGCGTTGCTCGTCGGCTTGCCGGTGATCGTGCTCAGCGGCGGCTTCAGCCCAGCGCGCATCGCTTTCGCTCTGTTCGGCCTGGCGGTGATGGTGGCGATCGAGCTCGTCTTCTTACGGAAACTTCTTCAGCGGATTGCAGGCAGGCGAGCCCTTCGAGCGGAGTGCGCCGACGAGGAGTGAGCGCGATGCCCGATGGCCGATCGCCAGGCGGGCACATATGGTGGCGGCATGCGCCGACGCTACGACCCATCCGTGGACCGATGGGCACCATTGTCTGTGGCGGGCGTGCGAGACGTCATCGCTGGTGGCCCAGCGTGGCTCTCCGGTGGGTTCGGCCTCGATGCCCTCCTCGGGTACACATCACGCGCGCATGGCGATATCGACGTGAGCATCGTCGATGAGGACTTCCCCGCCCTCGCCGCGGCATTGCCCGGTTGGATGCAGCTCTTCGCCGCGCAGTCAGGGCAGCTCGCGCCGATCGACGAAGCCGTCGACACGGAACCGCTGGACAACATCTGGTGTCTCGACGAACGAACGGGACTCTGGTGCTTGCAGATCAATCGAGAGGCCGGCGACAGCGACAGGTGGCTCTACCGCCGAGTTCCGGCGGTCCAGCGCCTGTGGTCCGCGGCCGTCCTCGACGTCGAGGGATTACGGGTCGTCGCGCCCGAGGTGCAACTGCTCTGGAAATCCGCCGACCCGTCCGCGAAAGACGAATCGGACCGAGCAGCAGTGACACCGTTGCTCGACGACGAGGCGCGTCAGTGGCTCCACGAGGCGATCACACGGGCGCACCCTGGATCAGCATGGGCCAACGCGTTCCGTTGACGTCTCGATCGCCGATCGTCGATCCGAAAGAACCCGCAAAGTCTGATCTGTCGGCTGGCTGACCTCCATATGGCGGGGAGAACAGGCGGGAGGAGCCCGTGCTCTCGATGCTTCAACCGAGGTCGAAGTCGACGATCGCTGCGACGTGGGCGGTCGCCGTGACCATGCGAGCTCGCCATTCCCGAGGATCCTCGTCGCGACGGTCGATGGCACCGAAGTCATCTCGAGCCAGGAACCGGATTCCGTCGCCTTCGACGTAGCCGACGCTCGCCCCGTGTGCACGGACCAGCATCGGCCAGGTCACATCGTTCGTGATCGAGGTGTCGCGACTCTGATCGACGATCAACTGTGCGGTGTCCCGGGTCATCAAGCGCATGGCGATCAACAAGTCCCACCGATTCGCGAGTCCGTTTGCAAGCCCGTACACGTGGTTCACGATCTCCTCAGTTCGGCGAAGCCGATCTGGGGCAGCCTCCATCGCCACGGCGGAGCGTCCAACGACGAGGAAGTTGACGTCGCGTCGAGCGAGCGTGCGCTCCACTTCCCCTCGAGCACCGCTCACCCATCGCAGCATGTGGTCCAGGTCCGAGTGGAACAGCCATCCGCAAGCGCTTTGCAACCCGAGGGCCAGCGCGTTCTTCCTCGCCGTTCCGATCCCGATCGTGCCGGCAGCGTGTTCGTCGAGGAGCAACGGCACAGCCAGCGCACGAAGTGCCGCGATCGTCGCCGGATGAGTTTCAGCGGTGGCGTTCACTGCCACAGCACCGAACACCTCCGCGAGGGCGGGTACGGCGGCCTCGATACCTGCGGCGAATCCTCCGAGCGGGTCGTGACAGGTCGCAACGAGGCATACCGACTCCGGAGCCGCGTGATCATCGAACGTCCCGGCGGCCCGAGTTGCAACCACGTCGTCTTCGAAGCCAGGCATCACCCGACCATACGACGTTGCTCCAGGTCGCCCGACGAAGCGTGTGCTCGAAGGTTTCCCCGTCTGCGCCATCCGTCCGATGGCCGATCGTCGACCGGCCTCCTTTCAGGAGGCGGCGATTGTGAGCGCCAGGACCACGACTCCTGCGCCGATCAAGACTCCGATTACGCCGGCACCGATGATGCCCATGCGCGCGAGTCGCGGCCGGAACGGTACGCCGAGCCTGCCCCAGGATGCCTCGTAGATGGTGCGGGCGAGTCCACGGGAGGTTGCTATCACTCCAACGCAGGCGACGATCACCACGGCCCCCGCGGCGATCATCGCGATTTGCCGTCCAGGCATCCGACGCTCCCTTTCCGTTCGCAGGGAACGCTACTCAGCTTGAAGGCGCGCTTGGTTCGAGCGATCCCGCAAGCCAATCGACTATCGAACGGACGCGGGGTGAGCTTGCCAGAGCCAGCGGAGAGCGTCGGGGAGAAGTACTCCGCCGTGGTTGGGTGAATGGCCGCCGTCGCCGACAACGAGGCGAAAGTCGTAGCCCTCGCGCGCGAGTGAGGCCGCGGTGTCCAGGCTCTCGGCGAACCTATTCCACTCACGCTCGTTCCAGTGCAGATCGCGGTGAGCGGCGTGGAGGAACAGACGTGTCTGCCTGCGCGGTTCGGTAGCAAAAAGGGCCGGGTACGGGTTGCCACCGGGCATCTGCACGAAGCTCGGATTGAAGGCGATCGCTCGGCCCAGGCCCTCGGGTCGACTCCACGCCGCGGTGACGCAGCGTTCCCGCCACTACTGCCACCGCATATACCGCGCATCATCGGATCGTCCGAGACAACGTAGCGCTCTCGCACGACGGGGAGCACCTCGTCGAGGAGGAAGCTGGCGTAGGCGTCGTTGAACGCGTCGTACTCGGCGTTGCGGTGCTTCTTCGGCGTTCCGTTGACATCGAGCACGCCTGGGTCCACAAAGACGCCGATCATCTGTGGCAAATCACGGTTGGCAGCGAGGTTGTCGAGGACGATCCCACCGCGGACGTCGCCGTCGGGATCGAGGTACCACCAGCCGTCGTTGAAGAACATGACCGCGCTCGGCTCGTCGGCCCGATGCCCTGCTGGGCGGTGCACCCACACACTTCGCGTGGTGCCCGGGAAACGCTGGCTCTCTTCGAGCTCGAACTGTTCGGTCGAGCCTGGCTCAACGCCGACCCTTGTCACAGAGTCAGGTCCGTACTCGTACGAGACGTTGTCCTGAGACAGAGGAAGAGCAGCGAATGGTTGCGGCGTCGACACGCTCGGATGCTACCGGGATCGCTTCATCCCGCAGAGCGATCCCCTTCCGAACGCCCGCCGCCGCAAGTGACCACTCGTGCCGTCGAAGCGGTGCCAGGGACCGGCTCCCGTTCGTGTCGCGGAGGGCGGCGTCAGACAGTCTCAGCCGTCCTCGCGTTGAACGCCAGGGACGTGCGCGATTGCCTCACGCACTCGCTGCCACCGACGTCGTTCGATCCAGCTGACGACCGCGATGAAGACGCTGACGCCCAGGAAGCCGAGCAAAAGAACCCCCGAGGTGAGGTTCGCGCCAACGACGGCGACTCCGAACCCGATGAGCGTTGGCCAAAGGTTCCTCGCCGATGCTTGCTGCCGACGCGTCAGGAGGTCGACGAGCTCCATCGAGTGCGGAGTGGGCGGTGTCTTCCCGCGCATCTGCAAGCGGACGGCACGCCGTTGATCACGCTCGAGGAGTGAGGCGGGGGTTCGCTCGCCGCTGCCGAGGAAGGGCTCCAAACCTTCGTGCCGGCGGGCCCAGAACCACCCGAGCAGAGCGATGGTGACCCCCGCGCCGCTGACAATTGCCTTCCAAGGCGATGGCTCGAGTATCGACAGGGTCGTACCGAGCGCGAAGAAGATGAGGGCTAGTCCGGTCAGGACGGCCTGCACTGATGGACCGACGACTATCGGCCCTCGGTTTACAAGCACCCTGGCTTGCTGCGCGGCAGCGACCCAACTCGCATCGACCTGCTCCTCACGGAATAGAGGTTCTCTCGGATCACTCACGCGTCGAGCGTACGGCCCAGTGCGCGCATCGAACCGATCTCAACAAGTAGAGGCGGTCCCGCGCCGATGATGAATCGACTACCGCGCGGCGGCGGAGAGGGACACAGTCCGTCCGCGTCAGTCCGTTGGGAAAGGGCGCCGTGCAAGCCACGCCGTGAACCCGACGAGGAGTAGCGCATCGAGCGCCAGGAGGAAGAAGCCCCACCCGGCTCCGAACCCGGCTGCAAGTGATCCGACGCCGACAAGGACGAGCGCGATAGCTCCCAGCGCGAGGAACACGGGAGGATCCCGCTCAGACGGGGTTGGGCGTTCAGCGTGAGCTGAACCTCGCGAACCCATCGTTCATCCCGGCCACGACGGTGGCGAAGAGCCGTCCCGATAGCCGGATCGGTGGACGCTGTCAGGATCGAGCGGGTTCGGGACATCTCTCAGGAGAAGCACCGATCCGATCGCTCGAAGGAGTCAGCACCATGCAGACCCACGTCCGTCCCCTCGTCGCCGCTGCGGCGGCCACCGCACTCGTCGTCGCACTCACCGGCTGTGCCGCAGCATCGCAAGCCGGCCCGGCGACCTCCACGCCGGACCGCGTCGGGACCAGCACGTCGACGAGCCCGACGCCGACAGAGACGACTGCGCCCTCCCCGACCGCCACCGCACCGTCCCCGGCCCCGACCGCCACCGCGACGCCCACGGTCTCGGCGCTCGCCCAGCACATCTACGACGAGTGCAACAAGGGCGCCGACGACGCCGCGGTCGTCCTGGAGTTCACCGCGGAGCCGTCCGGGTACACCAGCGACGGCAAGTACCTGCTCGTGTACCCGATCAAGCTGTTCACGGACGGCCACACCGACCCGTGGGCGATCTACAACTGCACCCTCACCGACGCCACGGTCGGCTCGACGTTCGTCGGCGGCGGCGTGACCGACACGCACTGAGCGACCAGAGGCGGTGGACGTGACCAGCGCGGGAGGCGCGGTGCGGGGCGGACGCACGCCGCGCCTCCCGGCCGGGTCGTGTACGCAGGGCGGTACCTCGTCGACGCGGTGCACCGCGCCGACCCCGCTCAGGAAGGCGCCCGCACCATGACCTCACCCTTCGACCTCACCGGCCGGACCGCCCTCGTCACCGGCGGCAACCAGGGACTCGGCCGGGCCTTCGCCTTCGGCCTCGCCGAGGCCGGCGCCCGCGTCGCGATCGTCGGGCGCTCCGCGGAGCGCAACACCCGGGTCGCCGCCGAGGCCGCGGATGCCGGCCACGACTTCGTCACCATCACGGCGGACATCACCGACGGCGAGCAGGTGGCGCGCATGACCGAGGAGGCGATGGCGGCCCTCGGCCGCCTCGACGTGCTCGTCAACAACGCCGGCACGTGCCACCACCGGGACGCCTTCGACGTCCCCGACAGCGAGTGGGACGACGTGTTCGACCTCAACGTCCGCGCACTGTGGAAGACGTCGACGGCGGTCGGCGCGCACATGCGTGACGCCGGTTCGGGCTCGATCGTGAACATCGGCAGCATGTCTGGCCTCATCGTGAACCGGCCGCAGTGGCAGCCGGCGTACAACGCGTCGAAGGCCGCCGTGCACCACCTGACGAAGTCGCTCGCGGTCGAGTGGGCGAAGTACGGGATCCGCGTGAACGCCGTCGCCCCCGGGTACGTGAAGACCGAGATGGCGCCGGTGGACTCCCCGGAGTTCCGGCGGTACTGGATCGAGGACGCACCGCAGCAGCGCTTCGCCCTGCCCGAGGAGATCGCGCCGAGCGTCGTGTTCCTGGCGAGCGACGCGGCGTCGTTCATCACCGGATCCGTGCTCGTGGCGGACGGCGGCTACAGCGCCGTCTGAGCCGGTTCGGCCACCGGCGTGCCCGCGCGGGTCGTCGCGCGGGCCATGCCGACGGCGACGAGCACGGCGGCGACGACCGTCAGGACGACGCCCGCGACGGTGATCCCGCCTTCGAACGCGGCCAGCCGATCGACGCTCCAGGACGTCGTCGCGATGCTGCCCGGCACGAGCAGCGCCAGCACCGTCCCGGTCGCCGCGATGCCCACCGCGGTCGCGAGCTCGCTCGCGGTGTCGACGAGCGCCGCACCGACCGACGTCCGGTTCGACGGCAGGCCCTGGAGCACGTTGTTGCCCGCGACGACCCCGACGACCCGCATCCCCGCGGCGACGAGGACGAGCGCCGCGGCGACCCAGCCGTACCCGGCACGGCCGCCGACCGTGAAGAGCGCGAGTCCTGCGACGACGGCGCCGGCGCTCAGCCATGCCGCGCGGCCGAGGCCCACCCGCTGCACGAACGGGCCGACGAATCGCCCGGACGCCAGGAGCACCACCACCTGCGGCAGGGTCCCGATCGCGGCCAGCGCCGGCGACCACCCCCAGGCGAACTGCAGCTGCAGTGTCACCAGGTAGGACAGGCCGGAAACGGCCAGTCCGGAGGCCGCCTTGTACGCCAGACCGCTCGCGACGAGCGGACGGGCGAGCAGGCGCAGGTCGAGCAGCGGCTGTGCCGCGGTGCGCTCCCGCTGCACGAAGGCCGCCACCGCCGCGACCGTCACGACGACCCCGGTCCACCCCGGCCAGGAGGCGCTGCCCGCCTCGGCGAAGAGGGTGGGCGTCCCGAGTGCACCGACCAGGGCCGTGGTCCCGAACAGCGCGCCGGTCACGTCGATCCGGTCGGGGTGCAGGTCCTCCGGTCGGTCAGCGGGCACGCCGGCTCGGATGCCGATGAACGCGAGCGCCGCGATCGGGACGTTCACCAGGAGCAGGGCCTGCCACGGCGCCACCGCGAGGGCGAAGCCGCCCGCCGTCGGACCGACCGCGAGCCCGACCAGGCCCGCGGTGGAGATGACCGTCAGCGCCCGGACCCGCAGGGCGTCGGAGTCGAAGAGCCGGAAGGCCAGGGCCATCGACCCGGGCGTCGTCATGGCCGCTGCGAGCCCCATGAGCGCGCGGACCGCGATGAGTTCGCCGGTCGTGGTGACGAGCGTGGTCGCCAGCGCGGTGAGCGCGAGCAGCACCAGGCCGACGAGCATCACCCGGCGTCGGCCGAACCGGTCGGCGACCGCACCGAACAGGAGCATGAGGGCGCCGAACACGACCGAGTAGGCGCCGGTGACCCACTGCAGGCCGGGCGTCGACGCGTGGAGCTCACGGCCGATGGTGGGCAGGGCGACGTTCAGCACCGAGTTGTCGAGCATCTCGAACAGGAAGACGGCGGACAGGCCGGCGAGGGCGATCCCGGCGTCACGGAGCCGGGCGGGGGAACGGGTGGACACGTGCACTCCTTCGATGAAGAAGTGGCGACTCGTCCGAGACCGCGTGTGGGTGCCTGGCCGACGGAGCGACGAGGCGTTTTGCCCTCTGCGAAGACCATACGTCCCGCCGGACGTCCGGTGCAAGCGCGCCGGAGGCTAGCCGGTGACGTCGTAGCGCTCCTGGTGCGCGGCCACCTCGTCGCGGTGGGCTTCCGACCAGCGCTTGAGCTGCCGCACGGTGCCGTGCAGCGAGAGCCCCAGATCCGTGAGCTCGTACGTCACCGTCACGGGTACCGTCGCCGTCGCCGTGCGGACGACGAGGCCGTCGCGTTCGAGCGACTTCAGCGTCTGCGACAGCATCTTCGGACTCACGCCCGCCAGGACGCGACCGAGTTCGGAGTACCGCATCGGCCTCGGGTCGCCGTCGCAGTCCGGGCCGCTCCCGAGTGCCGACAGCACGAGCGTCACCCACTTGCCGGAGACCCGTGCGAGCAGCTGCTGGCTCGGGCAGGCTGCCAGGTAGGCGTTGTACTGCGCCTTGGCGTCAGCTCGTTGCTCGGCGGCGGTCGTGGTCGGCACAGGGCTCCTCGGGTAGCAACGCACTTCTGGGTAACTCCTTCCGAACGGGAAGCAGTTCGTCAAGAGTGGAACACGAGCAACCGCTCCACAAGTCCTCGAAGGAGATCCGATGACCACCACCACCCCTCGCCTGCCGGGCGGCACCTGGACCCTCGGCGACCGGCCGGTCGCACGCTTCGGCTACGGCGCGATGCAGCTCACCGGTCCGTGGGTCGTCGGGCCGCCGAAGGACCACGACGAGGCCGTCGCCGTGCTCCGGGACGCCGTCGCCGGCGGCATCTCGCACATCGACACCGCCGAGACGTACGGCCCGCGTGTGGTCAACGAGCTGCTGCACGAGGCGCTGCACCCGTACGCCGACGACCTCGTCATCGCGACGAAGGTCGGCGCGCGGCGCGACGCCCGAGGCGGTTGGCCGACTGCTCGGGAACCCGACCAACTGCGTGCGCAGGTCGACGACAACCTCGAGACGCTCGGCGTCGATGTGCTGGACCTGGTCAACCTGCGGTTGGGCGATGCGAACGGTCCGGTCGCGGGGCCGATCGCCCCGGCCTTCGAGACGCTGGTCGACCTGCAGCGACAGGGGGTCATCCGGCACCTCGGGGTGAGCAACGCGACGACGGACCAGGTGGCGGAAGCGCAGGGGATCGCACCGATCCTGTCGGTCCAGAACATGTACAACCTGGCCAATCGGCAGGACGACCCACTCATCGACCGGCTCGCGGCCGAGGGAGTCGCCTACGTGCCGTTCTTCCCGCTCGGCGGCTTCGCCCCGTTGCAGTCCGAGGTGCTCTCGACCGTGGCGACACGGCTCGGGTCGACGCCGATGTCCGTCGCCCTGGCATGGCTGCTGCGCCGGTCGCCGAACATCCTGCTGATCCCGGGCACGTCGTCGCGGGCGCACCTGCGCGAGAACATCGAGGGTGCCTCCGTCGTGCTGAGCGACGACGACCTGCTTGACCTCGAGGGCATCGGCGGCTGAGCCCGGCCCGTACCCCGCCGTGTCCGTTACGGTGCTCGTGGGCGGCACCGGCGCTGCTCGAGAGGCAGGACCGATGACGGACCACGCGGCCACCGCGGCGCAGGAGTTCCTCCGCACGCACGAGGAACGGCTCCGTGCCCTGGTCGACCGGGTGGTGCCGGCGGACGAGTACCCGTCGGCGTCCGAGGCCGGCGCACTCGACTTCCTGGCCGGGGTCCTGGTCGACCGGCCGGACTGGCTGGACCGTCTCCGTGCCGTCGTCGCGCACGCGGACGACCACGAGGGCGTCGACGAGCCCCGGGACGAGGACGATCCCGACTGGACCTGGTTCGCCGAGCTCGTCGCCGCGGGGTACTACGCCGACGCGGGGAACGGCGGGAACGCGGGGGAGCGGTCCTGGGACATGGTGGGGTGGCAGCCCGGTCCGCCGGACGGATGGAGCGTGCCGGTACCGGTGGCGACCGCAGCGCCCTCGGTCGTGCACCCGTCGCAGCTGGCCGACCGGTACGACGCGGTCGTCGTCGGGTCGGGCGCCGGCGGGGGTGTCGCGGCGTGCGGGCTCGCCGAGTCCGGTCGGCGCGTGCTCGTGGTCGAGGCCGGTGGGTGGCCCGGCACCGCGGAACTCAGCCGTGACCACATCCGGAACCCGCGGTCGAGCTGGGGCGTCGCACCGCGGTCGGGGCCGTCCGACGTCGGCAACCCGCGGACGGTGGCGGACGGTCGCGAGCTCCTGGTGCTCCGGCCCTCGTCGCCGGGGTGGCACAACAACGCCGTCACGGCCGGCGGCGGCACACGGGTCTACGGCGCCCAGGCCTGGCGGTTCGGGCCGCGGGACTTCGCGATGGCATCGACGTACGGCGTGCCGGACGGCAGTGCGCTGGCCGACTGGCCGTTCGGGTACGACGACCTCGAGCCCTGGTACGAGCGCGCCGAGTGGGAGATCGGGGTCAGCGGCGGTGACGTCGACGGTCCGTGGTCCGGGGAGCGCTCGCGCGCGCGACCGATGCCACCGCTGCCGTCCGGGGCAGCGCGGGACCGGCTCGCCGCCGCCGCGGACGCCCTGGGCATCTCGACGGTGCACGTCCCGCTCCTGATCAACTCGACGCCGTACCTGGGTCGCCGCGCGTGCGAACAGTGCGGCATGTGCGTCGGCTTCGCGTGCCCGGTCGACGCCAAGAACGGCAGCCAGAACACCATGCTGACCCGCGCGTTCGCCACCGGGAACGCGTCGATCGTGCTCGAGTCGCGGGTCGCCCGACTGCGCACGGATCATGCCGGCCGCGTGGTCGGCGTCACGATCGTCGGCACCGCGGACGGCCGCGACTGGCGGGCCGAGGTCGACGCCGCCGAGGTCGTCGTCGCGGCCGGAGCGGTGGAGTCGGCACGGCTCCTGCTGAACAGCCGGAGCGACCAGGAGCCCGACGGCATCGGCAACGGTGCGGACCAGGTCGGCCGGCACCTGCAGGGCCACGTCTACGGCGGCGCGATGGGGGTCTTCGACGACGTGGTGGACGACGGTCTCGGACCGGGGCCGTCGATCGCCACCACCGACTACCGGCACGGCGTGCCCGGGCAGATCGGTGGCGGGATCCTGGCGAACGAGTTCATCGCGACGCCGTCGAACACGTACCAGTACCTCGTCGGCACGGGGCTCGCGCCGCGATCCGGGCTCGACGGCAAGCACGCGATGCGGGACCTGGCGCGGCGCAGCATGCGGATAATGGGGCCGATCCAGGAGGTCACCACGGCCGACGCACGCGTCCGGGTCGACCCCGCGGTGACGGACCGGTACGGCATCCCGGTGGCGTCGTTCAGCGGTGGGGTCCACCCGGAGGACGTCCGTGCTCGCGACCACACCAGCGCCCGGAGCGGCGACTGGTTGCGCGCGGCCGGCGCCACGCGCGTGGCGGAGCTGCACGGTCCGGTCCGGGGCACGAGCGGTGGCCAGCACCAGGCCGGCACGCTCCGGATGGGGACGGATCCGGCGACGTCGGTCGTCGACCCGTTCGGCCGGGTGTGGGGACACGACAACCTGCGCGTGACCGACGGCTCGGTGCACGTCACGAACGGCGGGGTGAACCCGGTGCTCACCATCCTGGCGACCGCGATGCGGAGCGTCGACGCGATGGTCGCGCAGCACGGTTGACCACGTGCCCGGTCCGCCACCGATACGGTGGCGTCCGTGACCGACGACCCTGAAGCCGCCATCGCCCAGCACGTCCACGACGCGTGGGACGGTTCCCTGCGGCTCGTGCACATCACGATCTCGGACGAGGACGGCGACGCCTACCCCGGCCAGGACGTCGACCGGTGGGTGATCGACGTCCGGGTGCCCATCACCGACGACGAGGCCGAAGCGGTGTCGGTCGCCGAGGTCGCCGCGTACACGAGCCGTTCGCCCGAGTCGGTCGAGGCACTGGTGCTCGGGTACCAGGTCTCCGACGTCGACGGTGACTTCGCCGCGGCGATCGTCGTGCCGGACGCGACCGGCGAGACCTTCCTGTCGCTGCAGACGCACGCCGCCGAGATGCTCGGCAAGCCGGACCTGCTGGCGCTCGACCGCCTCACCGTGCGACCGGCGTACCGCGGGCTGCCCGGACTCGTCCCCGCCGTGGTCGACGCCGTGCGCCGTGGCCCCGCCGGTCGATCGGCGTCGTGGGTGCTCGCGGACCCCTCGGTCTGGAACGTGCCGTTCGAGGACCAGGACCGTGCGGCCGGCGAGTTCGTCCAGTGGGCGGACACCCCCGTGTTCGCGTCGATGAACGCCGACCACGAGGACCTCGAGCGGTTGGCCGCCGTGCCCCCGACCGGCGGCATCGTCATGGGGTCCCGCTCGGACGAGGTGCACCTCGGCGACGCGCTCGACGAAGCATTGGCACGTCCGGCGATCGCAGTCGCGTTCGCCCTGCCGCCGAAGCTGCCGGCGAGCATCTGGGCCGCGGCCCCCGAGGATGTCCACGGCGTGCACCCCGACGAGGCCACCGGGTCCATCACCGTCGAGACGCACGACGAGCAGCTCGAGGTCGTCGGATCGCCCGGCACGGCACCGCAGCTGGTCGGGACCTCGGCCTCGGCCGACGCCGCGACGCAGGACTGGCTCCGGGCGGTGCACCAGCGCTGGTGGCAGTACGAGCCCGGACTGCACGACCGGATCCACGAGGTCGTCGACGAGTACCTGACGTCGGGGGAGATCGAGTCCGTCACCGACGAACGCGCCCCGCACCTGCACGCGCCGGACCTGCCCGTGTTCCGCACCGAGTGGCCCGGGATCGGCGAGGTGCACCTGGAGCCCCTCGGCGAGGACACCGAACCCGTCGTGTACGACGCCGTGCTCGAGGTCGGCGATGCCCACGACCACATCGGGGTCGTCGTCGTGCACGAGTCCGGGCACGTCCGGGCGTCCCTCCACGACGAGTGGAACCCCGCCCTGGCGGACGTCACCGGTGCGCTCACCCACCTGGTCAGCCTCGGTGCCGGGGAGTTCTTCGCGGACGCGCTGCACGACGAACTGTCGGCCGGCGCCGAGCACGCGATCCTGACGGGCGACGTCCGCGGGCACTGACCGCAGTCGAGCGCCCGGCTCGTCGCAGAGCGCGGCTCAGACCGGGCGGTAGATCGCGATCGGGGGCGCCTGGTCGTCACCGTCGTCGTGCGCGTCGCCGGTGGCGAGCCAGGTCCGCCCCTCGTGCTCGATCGTGGTCGGCAGGTCGCCGTGCACCAGGATGCGGATGGCGGGGGTGTCACCGTCGATCAGGTCGACGCCGTGGGCCTCGGTCCCGCCCGGGTTGTCGTGCACGTAGCTCATGCTCCGATCGAACTCCTCGGTGCCTGATGACCGCGCCTGATGACCGCGCCGGGCCGCGCCGGGCCGCGCAGGGCCGCGCTGGACCGCGCCTCGCGACACCGGACACGCCCGGATCTGCCGCAGAACACGTCCGTAGGGCCGGGATCGGGTACAGTCGACTCCGCACGGCCCACACGGCGTGCGAATGCGGATGTGGCGCAGTGGTAGCGCATCACCTTGCCAAGGTGAGGGTCGCGAGTTCGAATCTCGTCATCCGCTCGGACGGAACAGGACCCCCGGGGTTGCTCACAGAGCAGCACCGGGGGTTCTGTCGTTCCCGGGCGCCGTGGGCGGGCGCATCCGGGGGCGCAGGCTTCGGGTACCCGCGCCCACCGGACGCAGAGGCCGCACTGCCCCGAGTGGAGACGCTGGGTGGGTGGCCCAGCGATGTCCCGAAGAGTGATCCGGAGCATCGTCTCGGTCGGATTGGACCCCAGTTCGGGGCATGCGGAAAGCCGCAAGAACTCCGCACGCGATGCGGTCGGTGATTGCGCTAGCCGCGATCCTCGGGTATTGGGATCAATGTGGCACGGGTACCGGGGAGGGTGATCCAGCGCGCGGATCCGGCCTCGACCACTGTGACGAGCACGGTGTCACACGTCCGGCACCGGGCGACGGAGCCCATCGCCGAGCAGTACACGGCGGTACGTGCGACCGTTCCGCGGGACCCGCACCCCGCGCAGCAGAGCACCGTCACGGTCGGCTCCGGACCGAGCACCTCGGACAGGACCCCCGCGAGCGCGTTGCCGTCGACGACCGTCATCAGCTGCCCCCGAACCGTTCGGCACGGACGTCGGTGGTGTCGTGTCCGAGGTCGGCGAGCCAACGGAGCACCTGTTCGACGAAGGGCGTCGAGCCGCACACGTAGACGAGCGCCCTGGCGTCGGGTGGGAAGACCGCGGCGGCGAGCGCATCGCGGGTCAGCCGTCCCGCGGGCACGGCGGACCCGGGTGGAGCGGTCCGGCTGTACACGGTGGTCACCTCGAGCGGAGCGTCGGAAGCGACGGCCCGGTCGAGTTCGGCGCGGAAGAAGACGTCGTCGGGGGTCCGGACGGCGACGAGCAACCGGAACGGTGCGGGGTCCCCGGCCTCGGCGTGCGCGGTGACCATGGCGACGAGCGGCACGATCCCCGAGCCGCCGGCGATCAGCTGCACCGGACGGTCGGACGCGCCGGGGCGCCACACGAACCAGCCGCCGAGCGGCCCGTGCACCTCGAGCACGTCGCCGACCTCGACCGCGTCGACCAGGAACGGGGACACCTCGCCACCCTCGACGCGGTCGACGGCGAGGACGACGTCGGTCCGGTCACCCGCCGAGGCGATCGAGTACGAGCGGGATGCCTGGTAGCCGTCCTCGGCCGTGAGTCGCAGGTCCAGGTGCTGGCCCGGGTCGTTCCCCGGCCACGTCGGGACGTCCAGGACGACCCGACGGGCGTTCGGGGTCTCGCGCTCCACCGAGGCGACCGTCGCGGGGTGCCAGGCCGGCCGCCTGCGGGGCGCGGGCCGGGTGGCGGGCGCGATCCGGGCCTCCAGGTCGGTGGACGGGTCGGCGGACACGCCGGCGGACACGCCGGCGGACACGCCGGTGTCGGGAACCGTCACCAGTACCGCTCTTCCTTCCACGGGTCGCCGTGCAGGTTGTAGCCCGCGTTCTCCCAGAAGCCCGGTTCGTCGTCCGCCTGCATGACGATCCCGCTCACCCACTTCGCGCTTTTCCAGAAGTACAGGTGCGGCACCAGCAGGCGCGCCGGACCGCCGTGTTCGGGCTCGAGCGGTTCACCGTCGGCCTCGAACGCGATCCACGCCTTGCCGTCCAGCAGCTCGTCGAGCGGCACGTTCGTCGTGTACCCGCCGGTGCTGTGCACCATGCAGTAGTCGAGCGACGTCTCGACGTTCTCGAACAGGCGGTCGAGAGGGACGCCGCGCCACGGCATGTCGAGCTTGGTCCAGTGGGTGACGCAGTGGATGTCGACGGTGACGTCCTCGACGCCGAGCGCGTGCACCTCGTCCCACGTCCAGGTGTGCAGACCGTTCTCGGTGCGGATCGAGAAGACCCACGACGCCGGATCGACGTCGGGCGTGGCACCGGCCGACAGGACGGGCCAGTCGCGCACCAGGGTCTGGCCGGGCGGGATGCGGGTGTCGTCGCGGTCGGCTCGACGGCCACCGAACCCCCTGGTGAACGTCGCCATGATCCTCCTCGGACGGGATGGTCCGATCATGCTCCGAGCCGGCGGCGCCCGTGTAACGAGTTCGTAAACACTCCGGAGGACGAGGAGCAGGAGTTGGGGGATCGCCGGTCTCCCTCTATCGTTCACCGGAACGATTACAGGAGGGGCCACCCCGAATGCAGCCCATCGTCCCCGAACCCCGGAACGCCCGCGGCCCGAGCCGCCGAGCGCTCCTCACCGGCGCCGCCGGTCTGGCCGGCCTCGGCCTGCTCACCCTGACGGGGTGCAGCTCCGGCGCGAACGCCGGCACGCCCACCATCCCCGAGGCGGCGGCCACCGGCGTCGCCCGACGCGGCGGTCGCTTGCGCATCGCGCGTCCGGCCGCCTCGGCCGCCGAGACCCTCGACTCCGCCAGCTCCCTGTCGGCGTACGAGTACCTCGGCGCGCTCTACAACCGGCTCGTCAAGCTCGACGAGCAAGGCACCACCGTGCCCGACCTCGCCGAGGAGTGGTCCGCGAACGCCGACGGCACCGAGTGGACGTTCTCGCTCCGCCGTGGCGTCACCTTCCACGACGGCAGCCGCTTCACCGCTGACGACGCCATCGCGAGCATCCGGCACATCCTCGACGAGAAGACCGGCAGCCCGCAGGCCGGGGTCCTCGGCGAGGTGATGGACGCCGACTCGATGCGTGCGACCGACCCGTACACGCTGCGGTTCTCGCTGACCAAGCCGAACGCCGAGTTCCCGTCGCTGCTCACCGCGTACCAGTGCTACATCGTGCCGGCGGCCGCGATCGCCGACATCGGCCGCACCGGGATCGGGACGGGCCCGTTCCGGCTCTCCGCGTTCACCCCCGCCGGTGCCGGCAGTGTCGAGGCGTTCGACGACCACTTCGCCGGGCGTCCCGCGCTGGACGGCATCGACTTCTACTCGATCCAGGACACCACCGCCCGGGTGAACGCGCTGCTCGCCGGCCAGATCGACCTGATCTCGCAGACGAACCTGGACTTCGCGACCGCTCGGGTGGTGTCCGCCTCCGACCGCGCCACCGTCGCCCGGTCGAAGAACGCCCAGTGGTACACGATCCCGATGCTCGCCACGAGCGACGAGTTCAGCGACCCGCGGGTCCGCCAGGCGATGAAGCTCGCCTACGACCCGCAGCAGATCGTCGACACCGCCCTGCAGGGCACCGGCTCGCCCGGGTGGGACAACCCCGTCCCGCCGCAGCTCGCCGCGTTCGTCGACGACCACCGCGAGTACGACCCGGACAAGGCGAAGGCACTGCTCAAGCAGGCCGGTCACGAGGGGTTCCGGACCTCGATCTACACGTCGAGCTACGAGTCGGTCTTCACGCCGATGGCGGTCGCCTACCGCGACGCCGTCGCCGACGCGGGCATCCGCCTGACGGTCCGCAACGCGAGCTCGGACTCGTACTACACGCAGATCTGGATGCAGAAGCCGCTCATGGTGAGCTACTGGTTCACCGGCCGGCCGATCGACCAGCTGCTCAACCAGATCTTCCGCACGGGCTCGTCCTACAACGAGAGCGCGTGGTCGAACGAGACCTTCGACGGGCTGCTCGACGACGCCCGCGCCGAGATGGACGACGCCAAGCGGCTGACGCTCTACCAGGACGCCCAGCGGCTCGTGGTCGAGGACGGGGCCGACATGACCCCGATGTTCGGCGACCGGCTCGTGGGGCTGTCCCGCGACGTCGTGAACTACTCGGAGTACGGCTTCGAGTTCGACTACCTCCGGATCGGACTGCGCCGATGACGACCAAGAACACCCCGTCGGACGTCCTCGTCCCCGTCCTCCGCCGGTTCGGCATCGCCGTGCTCACGGTCGTGCTCGCCTCGCTCTTCGTGTTCCTGGCGGTGCAGGCACTGCCCGGCGACGTCGCGCAGCAGCTCCTCGGCCAGAACGCCACCCCCGACGCCGTCAAGCAGCTCCGCGAGACCCTCGGCCTCGACCAGAACGTGTGGCTCCGCTACCTGCAGTGGCTCGGTGGCGCGGTGCACGGCGACTTCGGCACCTCGCTCGTCAGCGGCGAGGCCGTCGCACCGACGCTGTTCACCGCCTTCCGGAACAGCATGCTCATCGCCGTGCCCGCCATGCTCGTCGGCGTCACGGTCTCCCTGACGCTCGGCGTCCTCGCCGGGGTCCGTCGGGGTCGCCCGTCCGACAAGGTGATCTCGATCGTCAGCCTCGTCGTGATGAGCGTGCCCGAGTTCATGGTCGCGACCGTGCTCGTGCTGCTCTTCGCGATCGGCCTGCCGGTCTTCCCCGCCGTCGTGCTGCGGGGGAGCGACGCCACGGTCGGCGAACTCCTGCCGACGATCTGGCTGCCGATCATCGTGCTCACCCTGGCGATGGCCGCCTACATCGTGCGCACCGCCCGCTCCTCGACCATCGACGTGATGGCGTCCGAGTTCGTCACCACGGCGGAGCTCAAGGGCCTGACGATGCGCCGCGTGGTCTGGAAGCACGCGGTGCCGAGCGCGCTGCTGCCGACGCTGAACGTCGTCGCGCTCAACGTCGCCTGGCTGCTCGGCGGTGTCGTCGTCGTCGAGAACGTCTTCAACTACCCGGGCATGGGCAAGCTCATGCTCGAGTCGGTCTTCAACCGCGACCTGCCGACGATCGAGGCGATCGCGCTCCTGAGCGCCGTCATCTACGTCGTCTGCAACCTCGCCGCCGACCTCGTGGCGCTCGCCCTCGACCCGAAGCTGCGGACCCGCCAGCGGCGACCGCGCACGCGCACCCGTACGACGCGCAGCACCAGGAAGGCCGCCGCATGACCGCCACCGCCACCCGCCGCCCCGGACGCGTCGTCCTCGCCGGGGCCCTCGCGCCCCTGCGCGGCTCGACGGCGCTGAGCATCGGCCTCGGCCTCATCGCCCTGCACGTCGTGCTCGCCCTGCTCGCACCGGTCATCGCCGGGTACGACCCGGTGGCCACGAACGCCGGAGACGTCCTCGCCGGCCCGACCTGGACGCACTGGCTCGGCACCGACCAGTACGGCCGTGACGTGCTGTCGCGGACGCTCAACGGCGGCCGGTACGCCCTGCTCGTGACCTTCCTGGCCACGACGATCGCCGTCGCGGTCGGCACGGTGCTCGGTTGCATCACGGCGTACGCGGACAACTGGTTCGACGAGGCCGTCATGCGCGTCGTCGACGCCCTGCTCAGCGTGCCGTCGATCCTCGCCCTGCTCGTCGTCGTCACGGTCTTCGACGCTGGGCTCTGGGTCATCGTCCTCGCCGTCACCGTCGTCTACGCGCCCGCCGTGACCCGCGTCGTCCGCGGTGCCGCCCGCACCGTCATCACGCAGGACTACGTGACGGCCGCCCGGGCCCGGGGTGAACGCGCGCTGTCGATCGTGTTCCGCGAGATCCTGCCGAACGTCCTCGACGTGGTGCTCGTCGAGTACGCCATGCGGGCCTCGTGGATCGTGCTGCTCGTCGCGTCGCTGTCCTTCCTCGGCTTCGGCGCCAACCCACCGACGCCCGACTGGGGGCTGATGGTGCAGGAGAACCGCACCGCGCTGACCGTGGTGCCGCTCGGCACGCTCGCACCGATCGTCGCCCTGGCGACCCTGGTGATCGGGCTCAACCTCGCCGCCGACGGCCTGAGCAAGTCGCTCGGCGTCGACCGCGCCACGAAGGGAGTGAGCGCATGACGCACACCGACACCGCACCGGCCGCACCGGCGACCGCGACGGACCCCATCGTCCGCGTCGACGACCTCGCGATCTCCTACGCGGCCGGCAAACGCCTGGTCCCCGTGGTGCGCGGCGTCTCCTTCGCGATCCCCGCCGGGCGCACCCTCGGCCTCGTCGGGGAGTCCGGCAGCGGCAAGTCCACCGTCGCCCGGACCCTGCTCGCGCACCTCCGGGCGGGCTCGACCATCGTCGGCGGCTCGGTCCGCGTCGGCGGCGACGACGTCTTCGCGCTGTCACCGTCCGGCCGCCGCGAGCTCCGCGGCGGCGTTGCCTCCGTCGTCGCGCAGAACGCCGGCCAGGCACTCACCCCGTCGATGCGTGTCGGCGAGCAGATCCGCGAGGCCCTGCGCGCCCACCGCGAACCCGACGGCCCCGAGCGCGTCGCCGAGCTGGTCCGGTTGGTCCGGCTGCCGGACCCCGACGCGATCGTCCGCCGCTACCCGCACCAGCTCTCCGGTGGGCAGCAGCAGCGCATCGCGATCGCGATGGCCGTCGCCGCACGCCCGCGGGTGCTCGTGCTCGACGAGCCCACGACGGCGCTCGACGTCGTCACCCAGGCCGCCGTCCTCGGCCTGATCGCTGACCTCGGCCGGCAGCTCGGCATGGCCGTCCTGCTCGTCAGCCACGACCTCGGGGTCGTGTCGGCGATGGCGGACGAGATCGCCGTCATGCGCGACGGCGAGATCGTCGAGCACGCCGCCACTGCGGCGCTCTTCGCCGCCCCGCAGCACGAGTACACGCGTGCCCTGCTGGCCGCGGTGCCGGACGGGCGACGGCCGGGAGGATCGGGGCACGTGCCCGAGACGGCGACCGTCTCGTCGACGGTCGCCTCCACGGCCGGCCGAACCGTTCCTCCCGAACCGCTCGTCCGTCCCGTGGTGACCGCCGAGGACCTGGTGATCCGCTACGGACGCGGCCTGCCGGCCGCCGTCGACGGCGTCTCCTTCACGATCGCACCGCGTGAGACGCTCGCGGTCGTGGGGGAGTCCGGAAGTGGCAAGTCGACGCTCGCGACCGCCCTCGCCGGCCTGGTGCCGGCCGAGTCGGGCACGTTCTCGTTCGACGACGGGACCGTGAGCGGCGACCTGCGCGAGCCGATCGCCGGACGGTCCCCGGACCTTCGTCGTGCGGTGCAGCTCGTGTTCCAGAACGCCGACACGTCGCTCAACCCGCGGCGCACCGTGGGCGCGGCGATCGGGCGACCGCTCAAGCTGTTCACGGGCACGTCCTCGCGGCAGCGCGTCGGCGAGCTGCTCACCCAGGTCGGCCTCGGCCCGGAGTTCGCCGAGCGGCTGCCGGCGCAGCTCTCCGGCGGGCAGCGGCAGCGCGTCGGCATCGCCCGGGCCCTCGCCGCCGAGCCGCGCCTGGTCATCGCCGACGAGATCACCACCGCGCTCGACGTGCAGGTGCAGGCCGGGATCCTCGCGCTCCTCGCCGACCTGCAGCGCTCGCGCGGGCTCAGTTGCCTGTTCATCAGCCACGACCTGGCCGTCGTCCGCGGCGTCGCCGACCGGGTCGCCGTGATGACCGGCGGCCGGATCGTCGAGATCGGACCGACCGAGCGGGTCTTCACCGGCCCGAACCACCCGTACACGTCGACGCTGCTGGCCGCGACGCTCGAGCCGGGCAGCACCGAGCTGCCCGACGTCGGCGACGGGGTACCGCGCTGGCGGCACACCGAGGGCTGGACGGACCACAGCGACGGCCACCTGACCCGGAACTGGGAGGACGCATGAGCCGCGATCGCTCGGTGTACGCCGACGCTTCGACCCTCACCGCCATCGGCGCGCCGGACTCGCTGCCGGACGGCGTGACCGTCCGCGACGAGTGGATCCCGATGCCCGACGGCGTCCGACTGCACACCCGGATCTGGTCGCCGGCGTCGCCCGACGGTCCGGTGCCGGTGCTGCTCGAGTACCTGCCGTACCGACTCGACGACTGGACCGCGCCGCGCGACTCCGAACGGCACCCCTGGTACGCCCAGCACGGGTACGCCTCGGTCCGGGTCGACATCCGGGGCAGCGGCTCGTCGGACGGGTTCTTCGACGACGAGTACAGCGAGCAGGAGCTCCGCGACGGTGAGGCCGTGATCGCCTGGCTCGCCGAGCAGGAGTGGTCGACGGGCGCCGTCGGCATGTTCGGCATCTCGTGGGGCGGGTTCAACGCCCTGCAGCTGGCAGCGCGTGCGCCCGCCGCGCTCAAGGCCATCGTCACGGTGTGTTCGACCGACGACCGGTACGACAACGACGTGCACTACGTCGGCGGAGCGGTGCTCGGCATCGACATGGCGGCGTGGGGCGCGACCATGTTCGCGTTCAACTCGCGGCCGCCCCGGCCCGAGGTCGTCGGCACGGACTGGGTCGACCGGTGGCGCGAGCGGCTGGAGTCGAACCGCCCGATGACGCCGGTGTGGCTCGCGCACCAGGAGCGCGACGACTACTGGCGGCACGGCAGCGCCGCCGAGGACTACGGCAACATCGGTGCAGCGGTCCTCGCCGTCGGCGGCTGGGCGGACCCGTACCGCGACGCCGTGCTCCGACTGGTGTCGAACGTGCAGTCCCCGGTCAAGGGCATCGTCGGGCCGTGGTCGCACCAGTACCCGGACCGCGGTCTCGCACCCGGACCGTCGATCGGGTTCCTGCAGGAGACGCTGCGTTGGTGGGACCGCTGGCTCCGCGGGATCGACACCGGCGTGGAGGAGGACCCCGCACTCCGCGCCTGGATCAACGAGGGCGAAGCCCCGGCGACGTACTACGCCTCGCGACGGGGCCGGTGGGTCGGCGCCGAGGCGTGGCCCTCGGCGGCGACGCACCGGCGTGCGCTGCCGCTCGCGACGCTCCGCGGCGGCGAGGACGGGCCGGTCGTCGTCCGGTCGCCGCAGCACACCGGCGCCGACGCCGGACGGTTCTTCCCGTTCGGCAACGCGACCGACCTGCCACCCGACCAGCGTGCCGAGGACGGCCGCTCCGTCTGCTTCGACCTGCCCGTCGGCCGGGCGTTCGACCTGCTCGGCAACGCGCTCGTCACCCTGTCGGTCACGAGCGACCAGCCCCGCGCCACCCTGACGGTGCGGTTGTGCGACGTCGCGCCGGACGGCTCGTCGACCCTCGTGACGCGCGGGGTGCTCAACGCGGCGAAGCGGGACGGCATGGACCGGAACGACCCGCTGGTCCCCGGTGAGCCGGCGTCGCTGCCGGTGCAGCTCGTCGCGACCGGTCACCGGTTCGCCGCCGGGCACCGCCTGCGGATCGCGGTGTCGTCGTCCTACTGGCCCTGGGTCTGGCCGCACGGCACCGAGGCCACCGTCACGATCGACCCGACGGCGTCCGAGGTGTGCCTGCCGGTCTGGACGCGCGAGACCGACGACGACGTGCGCTTCGACGAACCCGAGCGGTCGACGCCGCTCGCGATCGGGCGCGTGGCACCGACCGAGCAGCTGCCCCAGCGCACCGTCACGCACGACGTCGAGACGGGGGAGTGGACCCTCGACGTCGACCCCGGGTACGGCGGCGGACGGGTCTACCCCGACGGGCTCGTCTTCAGCGAGGACGCCCGCGAGACGTACCGCATCCGGTCGGACGACCCGAACTCGGCCGTGGCATCGTCGCGCTGGGCGATCGGCCTGGAGAAGCCGGACTGGTCGGCACGGCTCGAGACGTCCTCCGAGGTCACCGCCGACGCCGAGGCCTTCCACGTCGTGAACACCGTGCGGGCCTGGGCCCGTGACGGCGGCCCCGACGCCCCCGAGGTGCTGGTCACCGAGCAGACCTTCGCCGACGACGTCCCGAGGACCTCGGCGTGACCGGGGCAGCGGGGGCTGCACCGGGCGCCGCAGCGGACGCCGCAGCGGGTGCGGCGCCGCGCGTCCGGCAGCGTCCCGCGGTCCGGCGCGCGATGATCGTCGCGGCCGCCCGTGCCGTCATCGTCCGGAACGGCGTCGGGGCGACGGGCCTGCGGGACATCGCCGCCGAGGCCGGAGTGTCCGTCGGCACCGTGACGTACCACTTCGGCAGCGTGGCGGAGATCCTCAACGAGGTCGTCGTGCTCGAGACGGAGCGCTTCTACGGGGCGATCGTCATCGCCGTCGACGCCGAGTCCGACCCCGTCGAGGCGCTGCGGATGCTCGTCGCGCCCCTGTTCGACGACACCGAACAGGTCCGGCAGCACTGGCGGATCTGGTCCGACTACTGGACCGCGGTCGCCCGCCGGCCCGAGGTGGCCGCCGAGTACGCCGAGCGGATCCGCGTCTGGGAGGCCTGTCTGGTCCGGGTGATCCGCCGCGGAGCCGACGCCGGCACGTTCCCGGGCGGCGCCGGACCGATCGAGCCGGACACCGTGGCGCTGAAGCTCGCGGCCTACAGCGACGGTGTCGCGACGCAGATCGCGCAGGGCGTCCCGGGGCTCACGAACACCGTCGCGCTGTCGTGGATGTGGACCTTCCTGGCGCACGAACTCGGTGTGCCGGCTGTGGAGATCGCCGGAACCGGCCAGCAGCCCTTGTGATGAGGTAAGGCTTGCCTTACCGTTGCAGCATGGCACGGACCCGGCGACAGCCCAGCGAACGCATCCTCATCGCCGGCGGCGTCGAGGACCTGCCGGAGATCCGCCGTCAGCTCGAAGACCTGCCGGAGAACGCGTACGGACAGGTCTTCGTCGAGGTCGCCCTCGACGAGCAGATCCGCATCCTGCCCGCGCCGCCCCGCGTGACCGTGACGTGGCTGGTCCGCAGCGCCCGCACCTCGGCGGTGTCGCCGCTCGTCTTCGCCGACCACGGCGAGGCCCTCGCGCACGCCCTGACCGGCTGGGCGGCCGAGTGGTGCGTCGCCGACTGCGAGCCGCGCACGAGCGTCTGGATCGGGTGCACCGACAGCCCCTGGGTCGAGCGGGCGCGTTCCGCCGTCCAGATCGAGCTGAGCGACGCCGGCTTCGACACGCTCGTCGGCTGACCGCTGCCGGCTGGCGGCTGCTCGCCGCCGGTAAGGGCAGCCTCCGCTTCCTTGCGGCATACAAGAGAAGCGGGCATGGTTGTGTCCATCGGCAGCACCGAACTGGTCAGGACAGGCCCAGCGATCCGGTGTAACCACGACGCAGGAGGTTCAGACATGACCACGACTACCACCAGCACCACGACCACCACGTCCCCGTTCTCGACGACGCCGGAGCTCGCCGCCGGAGTGGCACAGTTCCTCGCCCCCGTCGTGATCGACCTCGAGGCACTCGTCGTCAACGGCAAGCAGGCGCACTGGCACGTCCGCGGCCGCAACTTCGTCGGTGTGCACGAGCTCCTCGACGACATCGTCGAGCACGCCCAGGCCTACGCCGACACCGCCGCGGAGCGCATCGTCGCCCTCGGCCTGCCGGTCGACTCGCGCATCGCGACCGTCGCCGCCAACACGACGCTGCCGCCGCTGTCGCAGGGCTTCCAGAACTCCGACGTCACCATCACCGAGGTCATCGCCCAGATCGACGCGGCCCTGCTGCAGGTCCGTCGCGCCGTCGAGGGTCTCGACGAGGTCGACCTCAACAGCCAGGACGTCGTCATCGAGATCGAGCGCGGTCTCACGAAGGACCGTTGGTTCCTGCAGGCGCACCTCGCCGCCTGAGTCGCGACCAACCCCTGACGGGAGGCCCGGTGCCAGCTGGCACCGGGCCTCCCGTCTGTCTGTCGTCGCGTCGGCCCACCGCGACCCGCGTCGACCCCGTGCGACACTCTCGATGTCGTTCGACAACGACCCTGTCGCCGCTCCGCGGGTGCAACCGTTGCGGGCGCGCAGTTGCGACGAACTCGATGTCGTACGACATCGGCGACGTCGCTGGTTGCGCGCGCAAGTACCCGCGCGCGACCTGTACCCGTGCCGGACCTGCGACACCGACGAGATCGCGCGACACGCCGCTGGCGCGACGCCGAGGTTCCACGGACCGACGTTTCGGCGCGCGAGATGTGCAGATTTCGGAACCTCGGGGGACGTGAGCGGCGCGGCGGCGCGTCAGGCGGACGGGCGGACCAGACCGGCCTCGTACGCCAGCACCACGGCGTGCACCCGGTCGCGCAACTGCAACTTCGCCAGCACCCGCCCCACGTGGGTCTTGACGGTCTGCTCCGCGATGAACAGGTCGCCCGCGATCTCGCCGTTCGACCGCCCGCGCGCCATGAGCAGGAACACGTCGCGCTCCCGGTCGGTCAGGACGTCGAGCACCTCGGTGCGCGGAGCGGCGGTGACCGGTCCGGCGACGAACGCCTCGACCAGGTGCCGGGTCACGCGCGGAGCGAGCAGCGCCTCGCCCGCAGCCACCGTGCGCACCGCCGCGACCAGCTCGTCGGCGCTCGCGTCCTTGAGCAGGAAGCCGCTCGCCCCGGCCCGCAGAGCGTCGAACACGTAGTCGTCGATGTCGAACGTCGTCAGCATGACCACGCGGACGGGTCGGTCCGTCGGCGCCGCCGTGATCCGTCGGGTCGCCTCGATCCCGTCGAGTTCCGGCATCCGGACGTCCATCAGGATCACGTCCGGCTGCAGCCGGATCGCCGCGACCACCGCCTCGGCACCGTTCGCGGCCTCGCCGACGACCTCGACGTCGTCCTGGGCCTGGAGGATCGCCCGCAGTCCCATGCGGAACATCTGCTGGTCGTCCACCACCATCACCCGCGTCATCAGCTTCCCCCGTCGGCCGCCGGTACGCGGACGGGCAGGGTCACCACGACCGTGAAGCTGCCGTCCGCCACGGGGCCGTGCTCGATCGTGCCGTCGAGCGCCGTCACCCGCTCGCGCATCCCGGCCAGGCCGAAGCCACCGTCGTCGGGTGGAGCGGCCGGCACGGTGCCAGCGGGTGGAGCGGTGTTGGCGACCTCGACCCGGAGACGCGAGCCGTGCCTCCTGACCGTCACGACGGTGGACGCGCCGGGCGCGTGCCGGGCGACGTTGCCGAGCGCCTCCTGCACGACCCGGTAGACGGTGAGCTGTGCGAGCCGGTCGACGTCGTCGGCGACGTCGACGTCGAGCTCCACCGGCATGCCGGCAGCGCGCGTGGCCTGCACGAGCGCGGGCAGGTCGGCGAGGTCCGGCTGCGGCGCGCGTTCGGCGGCGGTGTCCCCGCGCAGGGTGCCGAGCAGCTGGCGCATCTCGCGCAGCGCGGTGCGCGAGGTCTCGGCGATCGCGGCGAACTCGGCGCGGGCCTCCTGCGGCAGGTCGGCCACCCGGTACGGGGCCGACTCCGCCTGCATGTGCACGACGGACATGCTGTGCGCGACGACGTCGTGCAGCTCGCGGGCGATCCGGGAGCGCTCCTCGACGGTGCGGCGCCTGGCCTGCTCGAGCTCGGCGTCGCGGCGGGCGGCGACGAGCTCCTGGCGGATGCTGCGGCGCTGCCCGATGACGACGGCGGCCGCGGCGACCAGGAGCGTGTCGCCGGCGGACACGACGAAGCTCGTCGCCCACACGGCGGGCTGGTCCCAGCGGCCCGGCGTCACGGCGACGAGCAGCAGGGGGAGCACGGCGGCGACGGCCCACACGATCGCGGTCAGCCGCCAGGTCGAGCGGACCCCGAGCACGACGAGCAGGACGCTCAGGCCGATGATGCCGGTGACCGGGATCGGCCACGGGCTCGTCTCGACCGGCGCGGTGAGCAGGCCGAGCGCGACGAGACCGACGAGGTGGGCGGCGGCTGCGGTTCGGGGGACGAACGGGGCGATGCCGATGCTGACCGCGAGCACCGCCGACACGAGCAGGGAGAGCGGGACCGCGACGGCGTAGTAGACCGAGGTCACCGGGGCGGCGACGCTGAACAGGGACACCACCGCGACCACGAGAGCGATCCGGGTCGCCAGCGGCAGCCAGGTCGGTCGCGGGCGGAGCAGGGCGGTGGTCACGGTCGGACGATCTCTCCGGTGGGGACGATTCGGGGTGTGGCGGACGGGGCGTGCGTGACGGGCGTGGTGCTCGCGGAGGGCAGGTCGGTCGCGGACACGTCGGTCGTGGGCACGCCGGTCATGGGCACGCCGGTCGTGGGGACGATCGCGGCGGCCGCTCGGGCGGCACGGGCATCGCGCCTGCGGCTGATGCTACCGATCACCCGGTCGACCGCGATGCCGAGGCCGCCCGCGACCACCATCGACACCAGGGCGGCGACGAGCGGCTCGTGCAGCACCTGCGACGCGGCCAGGGCGATCCCGACCGAGGTCGCGGACCACGCCGTCCCGGCGATCGCACTGATGGCGAGGAAGCGACGGTAGGGCAGCCGGGTCGCGCCGGCGGTCATGTTCACCGCGACCCGGCCGACGGGGATGTAGCGGCCGACCAGGATCAGGCTCGCGGACCGGCGCTGCATCTGCCGTTCGGCGAACGCGAAGGCCGCAGCGATCCGCGGCCGTCGGGACTGCGCCAGGCGGGCGAGTCCGATCCGGCGACCGATCCAGTACGCCACCGAGTCACCCGCGATCGCACCCACCGCGGCGGCCACCAGGACCCCGGCCAGGACGGGCTGGCCGGACGTCGCGGCGATGGCGGCGACGGCTACGAGCGCGGACTCGCTCGGGACCGGCGGGAAGAAGCCGTCGACGAAGCACAGGGCGACGAGCACGACGTAGACGAGCGGACTCGCGGCCAACTCGACGACGAACGGGGTGATCTGGTCGAACACGGCGACGCTCCCTCCGCCGACGGACCTCGTCGACGGGTTCGACGCTACGGAGCGCCGGGAGCGCTGCCATCCCGCCGGGGTCTCGACGACCCCCTACTGCGGTATGACCTTTCCGTGCGTGGTCCCCTCGGGGTCGGGCGCGGCTGCGGTCGCTGCCGACGCTGCCGCGGCTTCGCGGATGCGCCGGACCACGGCCGTCGTGGAGTGCTCGGGGACGTAGTCGACCATGACCACCTCACCGCCGTACCCGCGGACGACCGCCGTCTCGCGGAGCATCTCGGGTGAGTAGTCGCCGCCCTTGACGTAGACCTCCGGGCGCAGCCGTTCGATGAGCGGGATCGGGGTGTCGGTCGCGAACACCGTCACCAGGTCGACGCAGGCCAGGGCGGCGATCACCCCGGCGCGGTCCTCGGCCGGGTTGATCGGGCGTTCCGGGCCCTTCAGCCGCCGCACCGAGTCGTCGTCGTTCAACGCGACGACGAGCAGGTCGCCGAGGTCCCGAGCCTGGCGCAGGTACGTCGTGTGCCCACGGTGCACGACGTCGAAGCAGCCGTTCGTGAACACCACGCGCCGACCGGCCTGGCGGGCCCGTTCGACGGCGGCCGCGAGTTCGTCGTGGTCGACGACGGTGGCTGCCGGTGCCGACACCGAGTCGAGCAGGGCGGCGGCGCTGCACACCGACGTACCGGCCTCGCGGACGACGACGTCGGCGGCGGCCTGGGCAACGGAGACGGCATCACGGACGGACGCGTCGACCGCGAGCGCCACCGTCGCGGCGGCGCAGAACGTGTCCCCGGCGCCGGACGCCTGCTGCTCCGAGGCCGGCACCGCGCGGGTGCGGAAGCCCTCGTCCGTGTCGGGCTCGAGCAGCACGGCGCCGTCGCGGTCGAGCGTGACGACTGCCGCGCGGGCACCGGTCCGGGCGAGGACGTCGGCCCGTGCGCCCAGGACGGCGGCCACCCGGTCGGCGCCGGTCCCGAGGTCGTGTCCGAGCAGTGCTGCGGCCTCGCCGGCGTTCGGCGTGACGAGGTCGGGTCGCAACGACGCCCAGCGGGGCAGGTCGTGCGCGTCGACGACGATCGCCCCGGGGCGGTCGCGGTCGAGCACCGGGACGACGTCCTCGGCACGGACGCCGAGTCCGTAGTCGCAGACGACCGCGGCGTCGGCGCACCGGACCGCTCGGGCGACGGCACGTGCCAGCCGTTCGTGGTGGTCGGCGGTCGGGGTTCCGGCCAGGTCGTCGACCCGGACCACGACCCGGTCGCCACCGACCACGCGGGACTTCGTGGTGGTGCGTGCACCGGCGATCTCGACCATGAACGTCGTGTCGACGCCCGCGGTCTCGAGCCGTTCGCGCAGGACGTCACCGGCCTCGTCGTCGCCGATGAGTCCGACGAGCCGGACCCGGGCGCCGAGCGCGCGGGCGTTCACCGCGGTGTTCGCGGCACCACCGGGCACCGCGATGGTCCCGGTGACCCGGACGACGGGTGCCGGTGCCTCGCGCGAGACCCGCTCGGCCTCGCCCACGGTCCACCGGTCGAGGATGCAGTCGCCGATCACGACGACGAGCGGTTCGCGGTCGTCGATCGTGGCGACCAGGTCGCGGACGAGCCGGACGTCGACGCTCATCGCGTGCCGCCGACGGTGCGTGCGGGGGCGGGCTCGAGGTGCACGACCGTCGTGGTGGTCATCTCGTCGAGCAGGTGCGGGCCGTACCCGAAACCCGCTCCGGAGGCACGGCGTGGCTGGGCGCTGCCGCCCGGCGCACCACCGAACACCGCGTTGACCTTGACGGTGCCGACCGGCAGTTCCGCGGCGGCGCGCAGGGCGTGACCGGTGTCGTTCGTCAGGACGGTGGCGGCCAGGCCGTACCGGTCGGCGGCGGCGAGCCGGAGGCCCTCGTCGAAGTCAGCCACGACGCGGACCGGCGCGATCGGACCGAAGGTCTCCTCGGTCATCACGAGCATGTCGTCGGTGCACCCGGTGAGCACGGTCGCCGGGTAGAACGACCCGGCGCCGCCCGGGGTGACCCCACCGGTCCGTGCCGAGGCACCGCGCTGCAGGGCGTCGTCGACGTGGGACTGCACGGTGCTGCGCAGCCGGTCGTCGACCAGCGGCCCGTAGGTCGTCGCGGGTGCGGCGGTGCGGCGCTCCGCCTCGGCCACGAGGGCGGCGACGAAGGGCTCGGCGGAGTCGCGGTGCACGTAGACGCGTTCGACGCTGGTGCAGATCTGCCCGGTGTTCGCGAACGCACCGAGCGCCACCTGGGCGGCGGCCCACTCCGGGTCGACGTCGGCGTCGACGACGACCGCGTCGTTCCCGCCGTTCTCACGGACCACGTGGGCGCGGGTCGCGACGGCGACCTCGGACAGCCGGTCACCGGTCGCGGTGGACCCGACGTGGGCGTACACGTCGATGCCGTCCTGGGCGAGCAACAGCTCGCCGGTGGAGCCGTCCCCGTCGACGCCGACGAGCACGCCGTCGGGCAGGACCTCGGCGAGCAGCGCGTTCAGGCGTGCGATGGTGGCGGGGGACCGCTCGCTGCCCTTGTGCACCACGGTGTTGCCGGTGACGATCGCGGCACCGAGGATCCCGCAGGCCACGGCGACCGGGTCGTTCCACGGCGTCAGCGCGAGGACGACGCCGCGGGGGTGCGGGACGGCCCAGTCGGCGGCCCCGAACTGCCCGCGCAGCGCCTCGCCGCGGTGCACCGGTCCGAGCTCGGCGTACTGCACGAGGGTCCCGATGCCGGCCTCGACCCCACCGAGTGCGTCACCCGGCACCTTGCCCGTCTCGCGGGTGTTCAGGTCGGCGAGCTCCTGGGCGTGTGCGCGCACGTGCTCGGCCGCCGCGTGCAACAGTGCGCCGCGCTCGGCCGGGGCCGTGCGCGCCCAGGCGCCGGCAGCTGCCCGGGCACGGGCGACGGCATCACGGACCTCGGCTTCGGAGGCACGGGGCACGGTCGACGCGACCGTCCCGTCGACGGGGTCGGTCACCACCAGGTCCGTGGCGGCGTCGGCAGCTGCGGGTGCGATCGTCATGGTGTCCTTCCGGAGGGCGTACGGGGGTCAGACGGTGCTCGGACACCGCTGTGTGCCGACTCGACTCCGCGCTTCGTGTCCATCGGTGGCCGTCCGTCGCCCGGTGCTGGACGTCCCACCGGCATCCGACCGGTAGACGAGAGGCGTGCAGCAGATCGGTGTGGGCGGAGAACGGTTCGACGGCGTGACCGAGATCGCGGTGCTCCGCGGCGGGGGCCTCGGCGACCTGATGTTCGCCGTGCCCGCCCTCGAAGCCCTCGCCGCGGCCTACCCGGACGCGCGCACCACCCTCCTCGGCACGCCCGCCGCGGCAGCGGTCCTGGGCGGTCGGACCGACGCCGTGCACGCCTTCGAGGAGCTCCCGGTCGCACCGGGTGTCCGCGACGTCGGCGCCGACGCTCCTGATGCCGAGGACTTCTTCGCGCGGCTGTCCGGCCGGTTCGACCTCGCGGTGCAGCTGCACGGTGGGGGTCGCAACTCGAACCCGTTCCTGCTCCGGCTCGGCGCCCGGCACACCGTCGGCACCGCGACCGAGGACGCCGAGGTCCTCGAGCGCTGGGTGCGCTACGTCTACTACCAGCACGAGGTCCTGCGTGCCCTCGAGGTCGTGTCGCTCGCGGGGGCCGCCCCCGTCACGCTCGACCCGCGGGTGCGCGTGTCCGACGACGAGCGGGCAGCGGTCCGCGAGCGGCTCGGCGTCGCCGGGGACGGCACCCGGCTCCTGGCGATCCACCCCGGAGCGACCGACCCGCGCCGGCGCTGGAGCCCCTCGCGCTTCGCCGAGGTCGCCCGTGTCCGGCTCGCCGCCGGGGACGACGTGGTGCTCGTCGGCGACGCGTCCGACGTGCCGGCGTCGACCGCCATCGTCGACGCGCTGCCCGCCGACCTCGCCGGACGCGTGCACGACCTGACCGGTGCCGTGCCGCTCCGCGAGCTCCCCGCCGTGCTCGCCGCCGCCGACGTCATGGTCGGCGACGACTCCGGCCCGCGGCACCTGGCGGTCGCCGTCGGGACGCCCACCGTCGGCGTGTTCTGGTTCGGCAACGTCGTCAACGCCGGGCCGTTCGACCGCGGGCGCCACCGCGTGCACCTGTCCTACGTCACGCGCTGCCCGGTCTGCGGGATCGACGTCACGCAGGTGGGGTGGACGGCCGAGCGCTGCGCGCACGACCCGTCCTACGTCGACGAGGTCGACCCGCAGCAGGTCCTCGACGACGTCGCCGACCTGCTCCGCACCGTCTGACCGCGGCGCTCTGGTCCCGCCCGGTTCCGGAAAGCGACAGTCTCCCGCGAACGTTCCGCGCGGAACTGTCGCGTTCGCGGCAGGGACGGACCGGCGCCGCGGAGATCTGTCGCTTCGGCGGGGTGGTCCGGTCCACCGCTGGACGGGAGGCACGGTGCCAACCCGGCACGTGCCTCCCGTCCGCCCCGTGGCGACGACCAACGCGCCAGGCACCGGCGCGGCGCGCAGCGAGCGCCTACGGCCAACTCGGCTCCGTCGCGGGCATGATCGACAGCTCCCGGATCTCGCAGCCGGCCGGCTGCGACAGGGCGAAGAGGATCGCGTTCGCGACGTACTCCGGCTCGATGAGCTGCGCGTCCGGACCCGGCTTGTACTGCTCGGTGCGGTCGGCGAAGAAGTTCGTGCGCATGCCGGCCGGGATCACGTTGGTGACACCGACGCGACCGGCGGTCTCGGCGGCCAGGGCCTGCGAGAAGCCGCGGACGCCGAACTTCGAGGCCGAGTAGGCGGTGCCGTCGCCGACGCCGCGCAGGGCGAGCGAGGACGAGATCGTGACCACACGTCCGTGCGCTGCCTCGAGGGCGGGCAGTGCGGCGCGGACGACCGAGGCGGTGCCGATGAGGTTGACCGCGACGATCTTCTCCCAGTTGCCGGAGGAGATCGCGTCGATCGGTGCGGGAGTGTCGATCCCCGCGGCGGTCACGACCGCGTCGAGTCCGTCGTGACGCTCGGCCGCCTGGCGGACCGCCTGCTCGACCGCGTCGGTGTCCGACACGTCGACGGCCACGGCGTCGATGCCCTCGGACACCGCGTCGACGCGCAGGTCGAGGACGATCGGGGTGCCGCCGGCCTCGACGACCGCGGCGACGACCGCCGCGCCGAGTCCGGAGGTGCCGCCGGTGACGAGGACGCGACCGATGGGGGTGGTGGGGACGGGCATGGACTTCCTTCCGTAGGGGCGTGGATCCGTCGGGCTCAGCCGACGTGTTCGAGGGCCGTGGCCAGGCGGGTCGTCGAGCGGCCGGGGTGGAACGGGACGGTGACGACGTGTCCGCCCCACTCGGCGAGGGTCGCGGCCTCGGGCAGCTCGCTCGCGGTGTAGTCGCCGCCCTTCGCCCAGACGTCCGGGCGGAACCGGCGGAGTGCTTCGTCGGGGGTGTGCTCGTCGAACACCACGACGGCGTCGACGCAGTCCAGGGCGAGCAGCAGTTCGACGCGGTCGTCCTGGGTCATGATCGGCCGGTCCGGACCCTTGAGCGCGCGGACCGAGGTGTCCGAGTTGAGGCACACGACCAGGCAGTCGCCGAGTGCCCGCGCCGCCGACAGAGTGCGGGCGTGCCCGGCGTGCAGCAGGTCGAAGCAGCCGCCGGTCGCGACGACGGTGCCGCCGGCGCTCCGGACCTCGTGCACGGTGCGCAGCGCGTCGCGGTCGGCTCCCGGTACCCGCAGCGGCGTGGGGCCGTCGTCGGCGAAGAGCGAGGTGACGCCGCCGGCAGCCAGGTACTCGGAGGCCGCGACCACGCCGGCGGCGACGGCGTCGGGGACGTCCGCTCCACCGGCCAGTGCGACGGCGACACCGGCCGCCAACCGGTCGCCGGCGCCGCACGGGTCGCCGGCGGTGACGGAGGGTGCCGGCACGAAGCGGCTGTCCGAACGGTCGTCGGCGAGGAGTGCTCCGCGGTCGCCGAGCGT
Source organism: Curtobacterium sp. PhB128 (assembly GCF_004340725.1). Taxonomy (NCBI): domain Bacteria; kingdom Bacillati; phylum Actinomycetota; class Actinomycetes; order Micrococcales; family Microbacteriaceae; genus Curtobacterium; species Curtobacterium sp. PhB128. Next base: position 491,235 of record NZ_SLUR01000001.1, on the reverse strand, counting down.
CACCGCGACGGCGCCGACGCCCCACTGCTCGACGAGGGCCGCCGCGGCCACGGTCGCGAAGGGCACGGTCGCGAGGGGCACGGTCGCGAGGGGCGCGCCGTGGCCGTCGACGTCGGTGAACCGGCGGGCCTCGGCGGCGTTGGGGGTGGCCACGGTGATGCCGGGCACGGGTGCGGCGCCCTTCGGGTGCGGGTCCCAGACCACGGGGGTGTGCTCGGCGACGCGTGCGAGGGCCTCCCGCAGCGCCGGAGCCGCGGCGACCCCGCGACCGTAGTCGGCGACCACGATCGCGTCGGCGTCGTCGAGGGCGGCCGTCATGGCGTCGGTGGCCTCGGGCACGGGCGGGGTCGCACAGCCCTCGTCGATGCGGACCAGCGCGTGGTCGACGACGCGCACGCGGGTCTTCACCGGCGTCGGGGCACCGGAGGGACCGGCGACCACGGTGACGTCGGGGAGCAGGTCGCGGAGCTCCTGCGCACGACTGTCGTCGCCCAGGACGGTGACCAGGGTGACGTCGTGTCCGTCGCGCACCAGCATCGTGGCGACGAGTCCGGCACCCCCGGCGCGGCGGTCGTCGGTCGTGACGTCGACGACGGGCACGGGTGCGTCCGGGCTGAGCCGATCGCTGGTGCCGGCCACGTCGACGTCGAGCAACGTGTCGCCGACGACGACGATCCGCAGGCGACGACGATCCGCAGGGTGCTGCGCGGCCGGTCGCTGCGGCGTCATCGCCGGACCCCGCGGCGCAGAGCGGGCTCCATCGCCCGGCACAGGGCGTGCACGAGCACGAGCTGCGCCTCCTGCACGTTGGCGGACTGCCCAGCGATGCAGATCGCGTCGTCCACGGCCTCGGCCAGGGGGTTCGGCCGGGGCCCGGTCATGGCGATCGTCCGGGCGCCGACGGCACGGGCGGCCTCCGCGGCGCGGAGCAGGTTCGGGCTCCTGCCGCTCGTCGACAGCAGCACGACGACGTCACCCGCCCGTGCGTGCGCCGACACCTGTCGGGCGAAGACCTGGTCGAAGCCGTAGTCGTTGCCGATCGCCGTGACGGCCGAGGTCTCCGCGTGCAGCGAGATCGCGGAGTAGGCGGGGCGGTCGCCGTCGAACCGTCCGGTGAGCTCCGAGGTCAGGTGCTGCGCCTCGGCGGCCGACCCGCCGTTCCCCGCGGCGAGCAGGCGGCGACCCGCGACGAGTCGGGCCGCGATGTCGTCGGCCCAGGCGGCGATGTGGTCGTGGTGGTCGACGAGCGAGGCGATCACGGGGACCGAGGCGGCAACGTGGTCGAGCACGATGCGTGCACTCGCGGTGGTGTGCTCGTCGATGCCGGGCTGCTGGTCGATGGTCATCGGGCGGTCCTCTCGGTCGGCTGTGCGGCACGCGGGACCCGTCCGGCGTGGGTGGCGGTGCGCTGCGGTGCACCCGCCGTGGCGGCGCGCTGCGGTGTGCCCGCCGTGGTGGTCGGTGCGGCCACGGCGACGGCACCGGCCAGCAGCCGCTCGTAGACGCGCTCGCTGTCCGCGGCCACCTTCTGCCACGTGTAGCGCGACTCCGCGCGTGCACGGCCAGCCCGCCCGAGGGATCCGCGGCGGTCCGGGTCGTCGAGCAGGGCGCCGACGGCAGCGGCGACCTCGGCCTCGTCGCGCGGCGGGACGTGCAGGCCCGTGCCGTCCTCGACGACGGTGTCGATGAGGCCACCGACACTCGACGCGACGACGGGTCGACCGCAGGCCATCGCCTCGAGCGGGACGATGCCGAACGGCTCGTACCAGGGTGCGCAGACCACGACGTCGGCGCTCCGGTACACGGCGGGCATCTCGTGCTGTCCCAGCTGTCCGCGGAAGGTCACGTGGTCACGGACCCCGAGCGACCGGGCGAGCGCGTCGAGCCGCTGGTACTCGGGGTCGTCCACCAGGTCGGCCCCGGCGACACCGGCACCGCCGACGACCACGAGTTCGACGTCGCGCCCCTCGGCGACCAGGGCGGCGAGTGCGGCGATGGTCGTGCCGACGCCCTTGCGCCGGACCAGCCGCGACACGGTGAGCACCCGCTGCGGACGGCCGCGCTCCTCGACGGGCCCGTCGGGGCGGAACAGCGCGACGTCGACACCGCACGGCACGACGGAGATGCGCTGCAGGGGGACGCCGAGGGCCTTCAGCTCGAAGGCCTCGTCGGAGCACGTCGCGACGACCTGATCGGCGCTCCGTCCGACGGCCGGTTCGAGCCACTCGCGCTCGGCGGGACTCGTGTCGGCCGAGCCCTGGTGTCGACGCTTCACGACGCCGAGCGCGTGGAAGGTCTGCGCGACGGCGATGCGGGTGCCGCCGGTCCGGGCCTGCACCTGCGCGACGGCGTCGAGTGCCGCGTGCCCGGACATCCAGAAGTGGGCGTGCACGACGTCGGGTCGGTCCACGAACCACTCCGCGGCGAGCACCGACGCGAACGTCCCCATGAAGGGGAACAGCTCGTCCTTCGGCACGTGCCGCGCCGGACCGGCGTCGACGTGCACGACGTCGACCCCGGGTCGCAGCGGCACCCGGACCGGCGCGGATGCGTCGTCACGCCGGGTGTAGACGGTCACCTGGTGCCCGCGGTCCGCGAGCGCTCCGGACAGTTCGGCCACGTGGACGTTCTGTCCACCGGCGTCGACGCCGCCGAGCACGGCGAGCGGGCTCGCGTGCTCCGACACCATCGCGATCTTCATCGGAGGCTCCGCTCGAACGTGGCCGAAGTCGCGGCCGAGGCCACCCGGTCGCGCCGGGCACCGCGGGTCACGGCGTCGTCGAGCAGGTCGTCCCAGTCGGCGGTGAAGCGGCCGAGCGCGTGTCGTGCGAGCACGGCCTCCCGCGCCACGGCACCCCGTCGGCGCGCCTCGTCGGGGTCCTCGACGAGGATCCGGGAGGCCCGCACCAGCTCCTCGACGTCCGTCGCGATCGCGCCGGCCTCGCCCGGCACCGTGCGGGCCGCGTCCGTCGTCGCGAGCACCAGGACCGGCATCGCCAGGTGCATCGCCTCGAGGAGGGACAGGCCCAGCGAGGTCCACCGGTTCGGGTGGACGTACGCACGGCGTTCGGCGAGGGCCGCGTGCATCGGGTCGGAGGGCACGTCACCGCGGGCGACCACGGCGTCGCCGAAGCCGAGCTCCGGCAGCCGTTCGGTGCCCATGCCCCAGACGTCGACGGGTGCCACGGCCGCGAAGCGGGGGAGCAGGTCGGTGCCGACGACGCGATCCCGACGCACGGGCTCGTTGATGACGACGCCGAGGCGGTCGAGCGAGCCGGTGTAGCGCGGGCCGGGGTCGACGACGCCGTGTTCGACGACCGTGGTGCGCGTGGTGCCGCAGTCCCACATCAGCGCGTTCCAGTGCGTGACGTGCGCGATGGTCAGGTCGTCGCGGTCGCGGAACGGGTGCAGGCTGTTCGGCACGTCGACGCGGGGCGCGTTGTGCTCGACGAAGACGATCGGCACGTCGCGACCGGCCAGCAGGCGCTTCGCCGCGTCGAGTTCCTCGGTGCGTTGCAGGACGACCACGTCGACCTCGGCGTCGGCGACGTCGGCGGGGTCGATCTCGATCGCCGACGCCGGCCAGGCGCGCCCGCCACGACCGAGGCCCCAGGCGTCGCGCGCCGGCGTGGTGGGGATCAGGTACTCGTGCGGGCCGCGGACGAACGCGTCCATCCAGCCGCCGTGCACGTGCCAGACGAGGATGCGCATGCGGGGCCTTTCGGTCGGTCGGGCACGAGGAGAAGGGGGAGCAGTGGCGGACGCTACGCAGCACCTTCTGGCGCGCTCCGCAGACTTCTCGGTTCCATCCGCGAAGCGCGGTCGAGCAGTCGTCGGTGGGCCGCGAGCACGTCCTCGATGCGCACCGTGGACAGGCACGGGTGGCCGGGGACGGGGCACTCGCGGGCACGGCTGAGCCGGCAAGGAGCCGCCTGGTCCCCGAGCAGTTCGACCAGCGGTGCGTACGGCGCCCACCGGACGGCGGGGACGACGGGCGAGAAGAGGCTGACGATCGGTGCGCCGACCGCCGCGGCGAGGTGCGCCGGCCCGGTGTTGCCGACGACGACGACCTCGGCACCGGCCAGGACCGCGGCGAGCTCGGCGGGCGTGGTCCGACCGCCGAGGTCGATGCCGGTGGCGCCGGCGACGGCCGCGGTCAGGTCGCGTTCACCGGGGGAGCCAGTGACGACGACGGGCACGCCACGCTCGGCGTACGCGGCGACGAGCTCCCGGTGGTGCGACGCCGGCCACGACCGGGCGGGGACGCTGGCGCCGGGGTGCACGACCACGTACCGTCCCAGCCCGGCCACGGACCGGGGTGCAACGGCGTCGTGACGCACCACGAGCCTCCCGTCGTCCCCCGGCGGCAGCCGGAACCCGGCCGCGTCGGCGATCCGCAGCGCACGCTCGGGCTCGGGGACGTCCTCGGGCAGGTCCTCGCCGGGTCGCAGGCGGACGTCGAGGAGCGACCCCGGGTGGTCGACCGAGGCCCCGGAGACGCGGGGGACACCGGCGAGGCGCAGGAGCAGTGCCAGGGGCAGCGGCGACTGGTGGAACGAGGTGAGGACGACCGCTTCGTCGGGTCGCTCCTCGGTGACGAGCGCGCGGAACTCGGCGAGCACGGCGTCGTCGATCGGCCGCGCCGTCTCGGTGACCCAGGGCGCTGCCCACACCCGGACGCGGTCCACACCGGGCAGCAGGTCGGCGGCCGGGGCGCCCTGCGGTCCGCACAGCATCGTGACGTGCGAGGCACCGGCGGCGACGGCGCGGACGGCGGGGCCGGCGACGAGGACGTCACCGAACGAGTCGAGGCGCGCCACGAGGACGCGGGGACGGCTCACGTGCGGTCCGTCTCGACGGTCGACGGTCCGGCCGCGGCGATCACCAGGTCGACGGCCTCGGCGAGGGTCGCCGCGACGGTCTCGGCGTCGTCGACCTCCTCGGGTCGCGTGCGCGGGGTCGGCACGAGCACGCCCTGCGCTCCCGCGGCCCGCGCCGCCTGCACGTCGGCACCGATGTCGCCGACCAGCACGAGCGCGTCCGGCGGGACCCCGAGTCGCTCGGCGGCATCGAGGACCATCCCCGGCCGCGGCTTCCGGCAGGCGCAGTCGTCGCCGGCGTCGTGCGGGCAGACGCACCAGACGTCGAACGGCCCGACGAGCGCGTCCACGCGGGCGTTCGTCGCGTCGACCTGCTCGCGCGTCGCGAGGCCCTTCGCGATCACGGACTGGTTGGTGACCACGCCGAGCAGCAGCCCGGCTGCACGAGCCCGCTCCACGGCGCGACGGGCACCGGGGACGGGCACCACCAGGCGCGGGTCGGCGTTGTACGGGAAGTCCACGACGAGGGTGTCGTCGCGGTCGAAGAGCAGGCCGCTGATCGCGCGGTCCGGAGCGAGGGGCATGGCACCGGAGTACCGGTCGGCGGCCGCGTGCCGGTTCAGGACAGCCGGGGAACGCGCCCGCTGCCGACGCCACCAGCGGGCACCGCCTACCGTCGCGCCCGTGACCGCACTCGAGACCCTGCCCGCCGCCGACGGACGCCCGGAGCTCGTCGTCCTCCGCGCCATCAAGCTCGGCGACCTCCTGGTCGCCGTCCCCGCGCTCCGCGCCCTGCGACGGGCCTTCCCCGACCACCGCATCACCCTCGCGACGACCGGGTGGCTGGCACCCGTCGTCGAGCTCGTCCCCGCCGTGGACGTCCACCTGGCGCAGCACGGCCTCGACCACCCGATCAACGTCCCCGCCGGCACGGTCGACGTCGCGGTGAACCTGCACGGCGCCGGCCCCGAGTCGTCCGACCTGATCGCCGCCCTGCAGCCCCGTCGGGTCATCGGGCACGCCGACCCGACCCACGGCTACGACGGTCCCGAGTGGCCGACGGACGTGCACGAGCGCGACCGCTGGGCGGACCTGCTCACCTGGCACGGCGTCCCCGCCGACGCCGACGACGTGGCCGTCGACCGTCCGGCGGCACCGCCGGTGGTCGCCGACGCCGCGGTCGTCCACGTCGGTGCCTTCCACGGGGCGCGGCACTGGCCCACGGACCGCTTCGCCGACGTGGTGCGCGGACTGCGGGAGCGCGGTGCCGACGTGGTCCTGACGGGAGGCGCGGACGACGTCGTCCGCGCACGTGCCGTCGCGGACGCGGCCGGCCTGGCGCCGGGGGCGGTCCTGGCCGGCTCCCTGGAGCTGCAGGAGTTCGCGGGCGTCGTCGCCGCGGCGCGGCTCGTCGTCACCGTCGACACCGGTGCGGCGCACCTCGCGACCGCGTACGGCGTGCCGTCGGTGGTGCTCTTCGGCCCGGCGCCGCCGGAGGCCTGGGGACCGCCCGCATCGGGTCCGCACATCGTGCTCACCGATGCCTCGGTCCGGCGCGGCGACGTCTTCGCCGAGGACCCCGACCCGGCGATCCTGGCGGTCGGCGCGGCCGACGTGCTCGCCGCGGTGGGCCGGCTCGACGTGCTCGGGGTGACCGCACAGGCGACCGACCGGTAGCGTCGACCGAGAGCCACCCGGACCCACCGGGCACTCGGAAGGAGTCCTTCGTGTTCGAAGCCGCCAACATCCGTGACTGGATCGGCCTGCCGGTCGTCGACGAGGCCGAGGACAAGGTCGGGACGCTCGAGAGCATCTACTACGACACCGCCACGTCCGAGCCGGCGTTCGGTGCGCTCACGACCGGGATGGTCGGCTTCCAGAAGCTCGTGTTCGTCCCCCTCGTCGGGGCGACCGTCGCACCGAAGCACCTGCGCGTGACCTTCCCGAAGAAGCTCGTGAAGGACGCGCCCTCCATCGCGACCGACGGTGAGCTCGACGCTGCGACCGAGCCCGAGCTGTTCCAGCACTACGGCCTCGAGTACCGCACGGGCAGCGGCGGCGAGCGTCGCCTCGGACGCCGCTGAGGCCGGGACTGCTCCGGATCGCCCGCCGTCCACTGCGCGCTGCCCTGGCGGTGGTCGGCGCCGTCTGTCTCGTGGCGGCGGGCCTCGGCGGGTCCGTCGGCGCGCCGCCGGCGTCCGCGGCACCGATGTGGCCGGTGCCCGAGCCGTACCCCGTGACCGCCGACCCCACCGAGACGCTCGACGCGGTCCCGCCGGGCAGTGAGTACGTGGCGCTCGGCGACTCCTACTCGGCCGGGTACGGCCTGGGGGACCGCACCGGGCTGCCGACGAACGCCTGCGTGCAGTCGGCGCGCGACTACCCGCACCGGCTCGCGGCGCAGTTCGGGCTCACCCTGACCGACGTCACGTGCGCCGGCGCCACGAGCGACGACGTCACCACGGGCCACCAGTTCAAGGGCGTCCCACCCCAGATCGAGTCGTTGTCCGACCGCACCCGACTGGTGACCCTGACGATCGGCGGCAACGACGCCGACCTGTTCGGCACGGCGGCCTCGTGCCTGGCGATCTCCGCGAACGGCCCGGTGTTCTCGGGCCGCGACGCCCCGTCGTGCGAGAGCACCCTGGTGCAGGACGGCGTCGACCAGCTCGCCGTGAAGATCCAGTCGCGCGTGGCACTCGGCATCGCCGACACCCTCGGCGCGGTGCAGCGGGCCGCCCCGAACGCCGTCGTCGTGTTCCTCGGGTACCCGGCGATCTTCCCGCACGCCGAGGACACCCCCGCGAAGGGCTGCTTCCGGTCCGCACTCGACCTCGGCACCCTGGCGGGCTCGTTCCCGTCGGACACCTACCCGTTCACGGACACCGACGTCGAGTACCTGCACGGTGTCCAGGACGAGCTCAACGAGGTCTCCCGGTCCGCTGCCGCCGCCGCCGGGGTGCGGTTCGTCGACGTCTTCGCGAGCACGCAGGACCACTCGCCGTGCGCCGCGTCGGAGCGCTACGTGGCCGGTGTGACCCTCACCGGTTCCGGTGACCTGCGGAAGATCGACCTGAAGGCGGGCGCCCTGCACCCGAACGAGCGTGGCGTCACGTACCTGACCGCGCGGATGGCCGCCGCGATCCGCGCCCTCGCCGGCTGATCCCACCGGCGGTCTCGGTCGCCGTGGCCGCTCGGCTGTCCGGGTGCGCCGCCGGCGGGACCACGCAGACCGGGGCTGCCGTCTCGCGGACGACGTCGTGCAGCAACGAGCCCGAGAGCGCGCGCACGTGCCCGCGACCGAGCACCACCAGCGACGCCCGGCGGGTGTGCGAGGCGATCGCGTGACCCGGGTGGCCCTCGACCAGCAGCGGACGGAGGCGGAGCGACGGGTACCGTGCGGCCAGCACGGACGTCACCCGCTGCAGCAGCTCGGCGTTGCTGGTGCGCCACCGGAGCGGGTCCTCGGCGAAGTCGGTCAGCCCCGTCCGGGTGAGCACGGGCATCTCCCACGCGCGCAGCAGTGTCAGCCGTCGGTTCCGCCGGACGGCCTCGTCGACGGCGATCGACACCGCACGTTCGTCGATCGGGTCCTCCACCGCGAGCACCACGTCGCCGTCGATCGGGTGCGGACCCTCCGGCACGACCACGGTCGGGACGGCAGCACGCTCGGCGACCCGCGCCGGGTCACCGCCGGCCGTCGATCCGCGCCGGTGGCGGAAGCTCCCGATCACGAGCAGGTCACCGCCGGCCGACTCCTCGACCAGGGCTGCGGCGAACGGGCCCGCGTGCCGGTGCACCTCGACCGCCACACCGGGCAGAGCGGTCCGCGCGGCCTCGGCGAGCTGGTCGGCGACCGGCGTCCGGCCCTCCAGCGCGTGGTCGGCGCCGATGATCCGCAGCCGCTCGACACCGGCACCGGCTCGGGCCACGATCCACCGCAGCGCCTCGTCGTGGGGCATCGCCGCATCGGCGGCCAACGTCACCGTCGTCCATCGCTCGTCCATCCCGATCGGCCTCCTCCGTCGCAGGCTTCGGGGGCGTCACCTGGCGCTCCGTGCGCCACACGGTACTCCGGTCGGGGGCGGTGGAACCGACCGTGCGCAGCGGTGGAACCGGCCGTGCGCGGTGGTGACCGCGAGCGGCGGACGTGAGCCGGGCCTCCCGTCCGACGCCGCGTAGTCTCGCAGGCGTGGTGGTGAGCGCCGGACTGTTGCTGCACCGGACCGGTCCGGCCGGGCCGGAGGTCTTCGTCGCGCACATGGGCGGGCCGTTCTGGCGGAGCCGGCCACGTGCCTGGTCGGTCCCGAAGGGACTCGTCGAACCCGGCGAGGACCCGCTCGAGACGGCCCTGCGTGAGTTCGGTGAGGAGATCGGGGTCCCCGCACCCGTGGCCGCCGACGACGTCACGGACCTGGGCGAGTTCCGGCAGGCCTCGGGCAAGCGCGTCCGGGTGTTCGCCGCCCCGGCCCCGGCGTTCGAGGTCGTCGTCGTGCGGAGCAACACCGTCCGGCTCGAGCTGCCACGCGGTTCAGGACGGTTCGTCGACGTGCCGGAGGTCGACGACGCCCGGTGGGTGCCGGTCGCCGAGGCGCGGGAGCTGCTCGTCGCGGGCCAGGTCGCCGCGGTGGATGCACTGCTCGATGGGCCGGATGCGGCCCGGTGAGCGCATCGCCCGTTGCGGGTGAGTCACGATGTGGTGACGGTGCGGACAGGGTCACGGGGGCGTGGATAACCTGACCGGGTGTCGGGTGGGCCGGCGCGACCACCAGGGGAGTACACATGCGGCGCTGGCGCACGGTCACAGCAGGGTTCACCGCCCTCGCGCTCGGAGCAGGACTCGCGATCGGCGGCGCGACGAGCGCCTCGGCGGAGCCCGCGGGCAACTGGGGCACGTTCACCCTGAGCGGGGCGTCGAAGGCGTACACGGGCACGATGACGTTGCCCGGGTTCCCCGCCACGACGTTCACCTCGAACTCGCGGCAGTCGACCGTGATCAGCGGGGCGTCGACGTGGCAGTCCGCGGGGACGCCGGTCGGTGGGGTCTACGGCACGAGTCGTGCGCAGACGTACATGAACCAGCGGCCCCAGGCTGATCGTCCCAACGGGGACTCGGCCTCGACCACCACCTACACGTTCGACGGCGCGACGCCCGGCGCGCAGAGCTGGTCGTTCGTCCTCGGGGACATCGACGCCGACCAGGCGACGATCTCCGCCACGGTGGCCGGCGGTGGTGCCGCGACCGCCGAGCAGCTCGGGTACCAGGGCTCCTACAACTCGTGCTCGGCTGCTCCGACGGCCGGCGGCTGGTCGTGCACCCCCGACCCCGACGGCACCACCGGCAAGGACCAGCCGACCTGGGACGCCGCCACGCGTACGCTGACCGGCAACGCCGCCGCGTCGGACACCGCGGGCGCCTCGGCCTGGTTCACGCCGACCGCGTCGCTGACGAGCCTGACCATCACGTACCAGCAGCGCAGCGGGTTCCCGGTGTACCAGACCTGGTTCGCCAACCGCACCGCGGCGATCAGCGGCACCGCGACCCTCGACGGCACGCCGATCCCGGGAGCCACCGTCACCGTGACCGCACCCCGCGGCACCGTCTACACGACGACCACCGACGCCGACGGCAACTACGTGTTCCCGCAGTTGCCGGTGATCGCGAACTACCGCGTCGAGATCACCCCGCCCGCTGGTGCTGACGGTGACGCCACGGTGACGGGTGTCTCGCTCGCCGTCGCCGGCACACCAGGTGGCGTCGACAAGACCGCCGACTTCGCGTTCACGTCGCCGGACGACACGACGTCCGTCATCGGGACGGTGACCGACGACGACGGCAACCCGGTCTCGAACGTCCCGGTCGTCATCACCGACCCGGACACCGGCGACACGCTGGTCGACACCACGACGAACAGCGACGGCGTCTACACCGGTTCCGACCTGCCCGCCGGCACCGAGCTGGACGTCTCCGTCGCCGACGAGCCGCCCGTGTCGATCACGACCGGTGACGCCGATGCAGCACCGGTCGAGCCCGAGCCGATCGTCGCCCCGCCCGCCGTGATCGCGACGATCACCGGCGTCGTGTCGCTCGACGGCACGCCCGTGCCCGCCGGCGTGGTCGTCGAGCTCCTCGACGAGAGCGGCGCCGTCGTCGGATCGGACACCACCGACGCCGACGGCCGCTACACGTTCGCCACGTCCGCCGGTACCTACACGGTCCGCACGGTGGTCCCCGCTGCGGGTGCCACCGGTGACACCGCGAACACCGGCATCGCCGCGGTCGCGGGCACCAGCGTCACGTCGGACCTGCCGTTCACGTCCGCCGCCGCGCCCGAGGTCATCACGACCGACCAGCCCGGCACCGTGGTCGACACGAACGGCGACCCGGTCGCCGGCGTGGACGTCGTCGCGACGCCGACCGACCCGGAAGCTGGCCCGCCGGTGACCGTGGCCACCGACTCCGACGGCGCGTTCGACCTGGTCGACCTGCAGCCGACGACCGAGTACACGATCACGGTCGACGTCGACGGCGCCACCCCGGTGACCGTCGTCACGCCCGAGGACGGCGCTGCGACCCCGCTCGCCTTCGTGGTCGAGGCCGCGGTGACCCCGGTTCCGTCGCCGTCGCCCAGTGCACCGACGCCGAGCAACTCGCCGACCGCGGTGCCGACCGTGCCGGCTGCCGGAGGCTCGGGCAACGCGCCGGCCGCCGGTTCGGGTGACGTCGGCAACGGCGGGCCGCTGGCCTACACCGGTGCGGACCTGAAGCCCGGGCTCATCGCGGCCGGGGTGCTCGTGCTGCTCGGTGCGGCGCTGCTGACCTTCCGCGCGGTGCGCAACCGTCGCCGGAGCCACCTGCAGGACTGATCGGTCACGAGGAGGGGCGGGCCCGGCGCGATGCCGGCCCGCCCTTCGTCGTTGGTCTGCGCCCCGGGCCCCCACGGTCGCACGGCCGCGCCGCCGCCCCGCAACACGCCGCCGCCCCACCCCCGAGGTTCCGAAATCTGCCCATCTCGGCGGTGCCAACGGCGGTTCGTGGAACCTCAACGCCACGCACACGGCATGTCGGCGCGGCCCCTCGCCACATGCCAACTCACTCCGCCGCGACGACGCCACGCCCGGGCCTCGACGCCGAGGTACCACGACATGCCGCCGCTGCACCGCCGAGGTTCCACGGATCGCCGCCAGGACCGTCGAGATGCCGAGATTTCGGAACCTCGGCGCAGCGCGAGGACGACGACGACGACCCCCCGCGCCGACCCCGCGCGCCGCGCTACTGCGTGCGGTGCGAGCCCGTGACCGTCGCGACCGAGCCAGTCAGGGTCTGGATCGCCCGACCGACGACGGGCACCGACGTGGTGACCACCGCGAGCGAGGACGTGATCGCCTCGATCGACGACGTCGACAGATGCTCCTGCCCGACCGTGTGCACCGGGAAGCCCCGGCGCGCCAGCACGACGACCCCGAGCGACCCGAGCAGCACGGCACCACCGGCGAACGGCAGGTACTGCAGTCCCACGATCCCGAGCGCCTGCCCACCGATGGCAGCGCCGCCGGCGATGCCGATGTTCGACGCACCGTTGATGAGCGCACCGGCGATGTCGGGGGAGACGCCTCCGGAGCGGATCGCGGCAGCCATGAAGAGCGTGCCCGTCGTGCCGTTCGCGGCCATCCACACGCCGGCGACGACCATCGTGCCGACCAGGGAGCCGTGCACGAACGGCATCGCGGCGAACGCGACGGCCATCACGGCGACGGCGGCGATGAGGGTCTGGCGGGGCGCCCGGTCGACGAACATGCCCGCGAGCCAGAGGCCGATCACCCCGGTGCCGCCCAGGACGAGCAGCGCGCCGCTCACCATCGAGGCGTCGAGTCCGGCGTCGATCGCGTACGGCCCGACGTAGGTGTAGACGACGTAGTGCCCGGCGAACAGGAGCAGGTCGGCGATCACGACGGACAGCAGCCCGGTGCGCGCCCAGGCCTTCGGGGACCCGATGTGCGGCGACGAGGCACCACTGACGGCGGGCAGGAACAGCAGCGCCACGGCGGCGAGCACGGCGGCGGCGACACCGATCGAGAACACGGCGGGGCGCCAGCCGATGTGCTGCGCGACCCAGGTGGCGACGGGCACGCCGAGCACGAAGCCGAGCGAGCTGCCCGAGTACACGAACGCGATGGCGCGACCGGCCAGGCGCGGTGGCACGATCCGGGTGGCGTACGCCGAGGCGACCGAGAAGAACAGCGCGTGCGCGATGCCACCGACGACCCGGCCGGCGCAGACGACGGCGAACGACGGTGCGAACGCGATCATGAGGTTCGACACCGTGTAGCCGATGAGCGTCGACACGAGCACGGCCTTGCGGGGGAGCTTCGCGGTGAACGCGGTGAGCGGGAGCGCCAGGAGTGCCACGGCCCCCGCGTACACGGTGACGACGATGCCCATGGTGGCCTCGGACACACCGAGGTCGGCGCTCATCGTGCCGAGCAGCCCGACGGGCATGAGCTCGGTGGTGATGGCGAAGAACGTCGCCAGCCCGAGCACGGCGATGCCGACGATGGACTGGGTGGTGACGGTGATCGGCCGCGTGTTCGTCGACACGGCCGAGGTGGTGGTGTTGGTGGACACGCTGCTGACCTCCTCCGGGGCACGGGCGAGCGCGCGACGGTGCCGTTCAGGGGAACGACGATGACCGGGAGGTCTGCGGGGCGCGCTCGCTGTGGATGTGGGTGATGTGGGTACGACTCCACGGCGAGTGCGCTCATCCAGTGTTGCACGATGGACCGCAGCCCGCGAGGGGGTCAGAGGAGATTCTCGGAGCGCTCCAACAAACAGCGCGTCCAACAGCCCGCGCCCTCAGTTCTCGTTCGTCACCCGACCCTGCACGCCGCCGCCCCGCAGCGCGATCGTCAACGTCCCGCTCATCGACTGCGCCGACATCGACACCGAGCCGTGCAGTGCCGCCTCGCGGGGGAAGCACGCCGTCGACGACTCGATCCGGTTCGCAGTCGCCACCAGGCAGATCGTCGACCGGTCCGTGCCGACCCCGGCCCACACGGCCCACGGCGTGTCGAACGAGCCGCCGTCCAACGCGCGGTTCGTGAACACGAGCCGCGTGGAGTGCAGGCTCACGGGTGCCTCCACCGGCCCCGGCAGCTGGTCGGCGTACGTCTGCGGCACGTCGAGCAGCTGCTCGAGCGTGACCGTGCCCGCCGTCGGCGTGACGCTCGGTGCTGCCGCGACGTCGCCGCGCACGGGCCCGACGACGGTGCCGGCGGCGAACGCCACACCGACCGCCGCTGCCGCGCCGAGCGCGATCCAGACGCGTGGCCGCTCCGTCCAGAGCAGCGTGCGCCACCGGGACCGTCGCGTCGGCCCGACCGGGAGGCCCGACTCGCCCCCGCCGTCATCACCCGCGTCGTCGGGACGGTCGGGTTCTCGGGCTTCGGTCGCCGCCCACGGTCCGGCCTCCGTTCGCGGGGTCGGGTCCGGTTCCGCGACAGCCGCCGCGCGCTCCGGGACCGACCGCTCCGGCAAGGGCACGGACGGTGGAGCCGTCAGTTCCGGAGACGAGCCGAGCAGTGGAGCCGACCGCTCGGGGGACGCGACCTGCCCGCTGGCCGGGGCCGTGCCTCCCGGCCGCCCGTCCGGCCCCGTGTCGGAGGCGACGCCCGCGACCGCTCGCCGACCACCCGACCGCCGCCCGCTCGCCAGGTCCTGCAGCGCGATCCGGGCGCGCGCCGCGTCGGCGGGGCTCGATGCCGCTCCCCAGGCGACGGCCTCGAGCCGTGCCCGTTCCGCTGCCACGTCGTCGTGGGCCATGCGCACTCCCGATCTGCCGGTCGCGTGGACTCCCTTCATCGTGGCACTGCCGGGGCGGCGGCGCGCACCCAGAACGAGGGGAGTAGGCGTGACGCATGAGCACCGAACCCGAACCGCGGCAGGACGCCGACCCGGAGACCCTCGAGCCGCTGAGCCACGACACCCAGTCCGGCGAGGCCGACTACGTGGCGACGAGCCCCGGCGGGACCGGCACGGAGCGCCACGTGCCGACCGCCGACGAGGAGCAGGGTCGCGGCACCGAGTACGACCCGGTCGACCAGGGGCCGCAGCAGGAGGGCCAGGGCGGCTGACGCCGGGCCCGACGCCACGCGCCCGCGCTACCGGATCACCCGGCGCAGCACGGCCCGCTCGCCCGCCGTCCACGCGGCGCTCGTCACGACGTACAGCGCGGCGGCGAGCGGGGCGATCGCGGCGAACACGACCGTGACGAACGGGGCGAACCGCCCGATCGCGACGGTCGCTGCCGCACCGGGCACCTGTGCGCCCGGCTCGGGCGTCGGCACCGGGTTCCAGCGCAGGTTCGCGCGGCGGCTGAGCTCCACGACGACGGCGAGCACGGCCAGCAGCAGGACGACGACCCAGGCGTGCACCCACAGTGGCGACGTGAGCGTGACGACGAGCGAGTGCCCGAGCGGGACCCCGACCAGGGTCGCCTCGAGCAGCGCGTTGACCGTGCCGCCGATCGACGCGTGCGTGAACAGGGCGTAGACGAGGGACAGCACCGGGGCTTGCGCGAGGACGGGCAGGCATCCGGCCAGGGGTGAGACCTTCTCGTTCGTGTAGAGCTGCTGGACCGCGCGCTGCAGCTGCTCGGCGTTCTTGCCGTGCCGCTTGCGCAACGCGGCGAGCTGCGGCGCGAGCCGACGGCGGTCGCGCTCCGCTCGGACCTGCAGGACCGACAGCGGCACGAGCACGGCCCGGACGGCCAGGGTGAGGAGCACGACGGCGATCGCCGCGGCGAACGATCCGGTGGCGGGGGAGAGGGCCGCGGTCAGGGCGGCGACGAGGTCCGCGCCGCCGTGCAGCAGCGGGCCGACGAGGGGCAGGGTGGACAGGTCCATGACGGTTCCGATCGTTGGTGGTTCGCAGGAGGGGTCACGAGGGGCCCGGCCACCGGTCGGTGGTCAGGCCGGGGCGACGACTCCCGGAGCACGCGATCGGACGTGCCCGTCGGCATCGGGGTGGCTCCACGCGATGCGGGTGACCAGGTCCGGTACCGCAGCGTGTTCGACGCCCGTCGACCGCAGCCCGAGGACCGTCGCCAGCACCGTGGCGATGACCTGCGCGACGACGACCGCCACGGCGACGGCCGTCAGGCCGAGCGCGGCCACTGCCAGCAGCGGCAGGACGCCGGCTGCGGGGTCGCCCGCTGTGGGCGCACCGAGCACCAGCGCGGCGGCGGCGCGGAGGATCAGCAGAGTGACGGTCATGGTCGGTTCAGCGTAACGCCCGCGTGCCGCCACGGACAGGACGGCAGCGCGGGAGAGGATCGCCGCATGACCGCAGGTTCGCCGAGCACCCCAGCGACCGTCGCGCTCGACCGAGCCGGGGTGTCGTACACGCCGCACGTGTACGACCACCACGAGAGCGCCACGAACTTCGGCGAGGAGGCCGCCGCCGCACTCGGCCTCCGCGAGGAGCAGGTCTTCAAGACCCTGGTCGTCTCGGTCGACGGCGCACTGGCGGTGGCGATCGTGCCGGTGGCGAACCGGCTCGACCTCAAGGCCATCGCGGCCGCGGTCGGTGGCAAGAAGGCGACGCTGGCCGATCCGGCCCTCGCCGAGAAGCGCACCGGGTACGTCGTCGGCGGCATCAGCCCGGTCGGCCAGAAGTCCCGGATCCGGACCGTGCTCGACGAGTCGGCCCTGGCGTACGACAGCATCTTCGTCTCCGGCGGGCGCCGCGGGTTCGACATCGAGGTGGCTCCGGCCGACCTCGCGCGGGTCACCGAGGCGATCTCGGCAGCGATCGCGCGGACCTGAGTCGAGTCGCCGCAAGTTTCTCCCGTGACCGGGAATGACCCCGGCACTCCTGCGTTGCATTGAGTCGAAGGCACTCAAGTTCCCCAGGAGGTCCCTTTGCCAGAGACGTTCGGCCCGACCGGCGGCAGTGACTCGTTCGACGAGTTCCTCGCCCGCCTCCTCGCGGCGCAGAACGCCGGTGACCCGCAGCGCCCCCGTGCGTTCGGCCGACCGGTGGACATCACGCGGCTCCTCAGCCGCCGTACCCACGAGCTGCTCCAGCACACCGCCGAGTACGCGGTGTCGCAGGGGCAGCACGAGCTCGACGCGCTGCACCTGCTGCACGTGCTCGTCCGCACCGAGCCCTTCGACGCCGTCGTCCGTTCCGCCGGGGTCGACCCCGAGCGCCTCGCCGCCGAGATCGAGCAGCGCCTGCCGATGGCCCGCGAGCCGCAGCCCGAGCAGACCGGTCGTCCTGCCCTGACCGGCACGGCGCAGCGCATCCTCGTCGAGGCCACCCAGGCCGCGCGGGGCTTCGGCAGCACCTACACCGACCCCGAGCACGTCTTCTTCGCGCTCGTGACCGACCAGGAGACCGTCACCGGGCAGCTGCTCGCCAGCGCCGGTGTCACCCCGCAGGCCATGCAGGACTACGCCCAGCAGGCCGCGGCAGCAGCACGAGAGGGGCGCCCCATGCCAGGAACCGGTGCAGCGACCGGAACGGCCGACACCGACGGCGAGAGCGACACCCCGACCCTCGACCAGTTCGGCACCGACCTCACCGCGCGGGCCCGTGACGGTCGCATCGACCCCGTCATCGGTCGTGCCGACGAGATCGAGCAGGCGGTCGAGATCCTGCTCCGTCGCACCAAGAACAACCCCGTCCTGATCGGCGAGCCCGGCGTCGGGAAGACCGCCATCGTCGAGGGACTCGCCCAGCGCATCGTGGACGGCGACGTCCCGTCGCTGCTGCAGGGCAAGCGGGTCGTCGCCCTCGACCTGCCCGGCATGCTCGCCGGCACCCGGTACCGCGGCGACTTCGAGGAGCGCCTGACGAAGGCCATGGACGAGATCGCGGCGCACGCCGACGAGCTCATCGTCTTCGTCGACGAGCTCCACACCGTCGTCGGCGCCGGTGGTGGCGGTGAGGGCGGCTCGATGGACGCCGGCAACATCCTCAAGCCCCGGCTCGCCCGCGGCGACCTGCACCTGGTCGGCGCGACCACCCTGAACGAGTACCGCCGGATCGAGAAGGACGCCGCACTCGAGCGTCGCTTCCAGCCGGTCACGGTCGGGGAGCCGAGCGTCGAGGACGCCGTCGCGATCCTGACCGGCCTCTCACCCCGGTACGAGGAGCACCACGGCGTCGTCTACACGCCGGAGTCGCTGCGCGCCGCCGTCGAGCTCTCGCACCGGTACGTCACCGACCGGCACCTGCCGGACAAGGCCATCGACCTCATCGATCAGGCCGGTGCACGGCGCCGGCTCGCCCGCTCGGGTGCCGTCGACGTCGAGGCCCTGCGCGACCAGGTCGCCGAGCTGCTCGCCGAGAAGGACCGCGCGGTCGCCGAGGAACGGTACGAAGAGGCGTCGCGCATGCGCGACGAGACGGTCGGACTGGAGGCCCGGATCGCCGCCGCCACGTCGGCGGACGCTCCCCGCGCCTCCCGTCCCGAATCCGTGGGCACCTCGATCACGGAACGCGACATCGCCGGTGTGGTGTCGCGTGCCACCGGCATCCCGGCGACGCGCCTGACCCAGGGCGACCGCTCGCGGCTCGCCGTGCTCGAGCAGGAACTGCACGAGCGCGTCGTCGGCCAGGACGACGCCGTCGCGGCGATCGCGAAGGCCGTCCGACGCAGCCGGACCGGCATGGGCGACCAGCGTCGACCCGTCGGCAGCTTCCTGTTCCTCGGCCCGACCGGCGTCGGCAAGACCGAACTGGCGAAGGCCCTGGCGTCGTCGCTGTTCGGTGACGAGTCCGCCATGCTCCGCTTCGACATGAGCGAGTTCGGCGAGCGGCACACCGTCTCGCGGCTGGTCGGGGCGCCTCCCGGGTACGTCGGCTACGACGAGGCCGGGCAGCTCACCGAACGCGTGCGTCGGAACCCGTACTCGGTGATCCTGCTCGACGAGGTCGAGAAGGCGCACCCCGACGTGTTCAACCTGCTGCTGCAGGTGCTGGACGACGGTCGACTGACCGACGGCCAGGGGCGCACGGTGGACTTCCGGAACACCGTCGTGATCATGACGTCGAACATCGGCTCGGAGTTCCTGGCCTCACGGTCGGGCGCCCTCGGCTTCGCGCCCGTGGGTTCCACTGACGGGTACGGCGAGGATGACCTCCGCGCCCGGGTGATGGGCAAGCTCCGCGAGGCCATGCGGCCGGAGTTCATCAACCGCATCGACGAGATCGTGCTCTTCCGCAAGCTCGACCGGTCGCAGATCACGTCGATCGTGTCACTGCTGCTGCAGGACACGGCGCTCCGGCTCGTCGCGCAGGACATGGTGCTCTCCGTGTCCGACGCCGCGGTCGACTGGCTCGCCGACCACGGGTACGAGCCCGAGTACGGCGCCCGTCCGCTCCGCCGGCTCATCCAGCGCGAGGTCGACGACCGCATCGCGACGCTCGTGGTCGACGGTGGCGTGACCGCCGGGGACACCGTGCGGATCGACGTCGTCGACGACGTGCTGACGGCAGCGGTGGCGGAACCCGCGACGCTGTAGCAGCCGTTCGCCCACGAAGGCCCGGTACCGATTCGGTACCGGGCCTTCGTGGCGTCCGGGTGCGGTGCGGGGTGTTCGGGAATGCAATTCCGGAGAAATCGGAGAAAGGGGTTGCGCTGCGAATTGCGGGGCCGATAGTGTTCACTCGTCGCGAACCGCTGCAGTGCAGCCGGGGAACGACTCCGACAGCTCGAGACCGAAAGGGGGCCGACCATGATGATCACCGCAACCACTCCGTTCCGTGGAATCCGTGGACGCGTCGGCACCCCGTTCCGCGTCCGCTGACCCGGAGCGTTCCGCCTTCTGCCGACATCTGTGTCGTTCGATCCTCGTCTCGTGACGAGTCCGTCGCCTGACACTTCGCGCTGAGCCGTTCTGGCTCGCGTCGAACCGGCTCCGTCGATCGCCGATCGGTCCCGATCCGTGTGCTCCGTGCACGCGATCGGACTGCGTCGATCGTGGCCGGAGAATGTCGGCGGTCGGTGCGACGCTCTCGGTACCGGAAGTCATTCAGTACCGCGTCGTCGGACATTCCTCCGGTGACCGCGGAATGCATTCTCACGCATTCATTTTGTCCTGCCCGTGTTCCGGGCGATCCACTCCTGCCCGTGTGCCGGGCAGCTCCGTCATGCCCTGAAAGGGATCACCGTGTCATCGAAGACCGCCACCCGTCCTCCCGATACCCGCGCAGCGCGCCACCGGGTCTCCCTCACCGACCGCATCGCGCTGCGCATCGGCATGTCGCTCATCATCTGGAGCCGCCGGACCCGCCGGGACCGTCCGGTGATCGACCACGCAACACGGCTGCAGCTCGACCGCGAGCGGCAGCAGCGCGAGAACGACCTGCTCCTGCAGGCCGCACTCATGCGCGCCTGGCGCTGAGCCGGATCGGACACCCCACCGTCGCACCGTGCGACCGTCGCCGTCCCGTGCCCGCTTGGTGGCTCGGTGCGAGGGGACAGCCCCGCACCGAGCCACCGTCGGCGCACCGGCCGACGCAACCCGCACTGTGCGCCGCACCGACGACGGCGCACGCCGCGACCGACCTCGCATCGTGCGCCGACGTGTCGGACGCACCCCGGGCCTCCCGTACCGTTGGCGGGTGACCGAAACCGCAGCTGCACTCGTCGAACGCCTGACCGCCGTCGTCCCGGACTTCCCGAAGCCGGGGGTGCTGTTCCGCGACGTGACGCCGGTGTTCTCGGACGCCGTCGCGTTCGGCCGCGTGTGCGAGGCACTCGCCGCGCCGTTCGCCGTCGGTGCCGGGTTCGACGCCGTCGCCGGCATCGAGGCGCGGGGCTTCGCCCTCGCCGGCGGGATCGCCGCGCAGCACCAGGTGGGCGTGCTCACCGTGCGCAAGGCCGGCAAGCTGCCGGGCGAGGTCCTCAGCGAGCAGTACGCACTCGAGTACGGCGAGGCCGAGCTCGAGCTGCGTCCGGGCCAGCTCCCCGCGGGCACCAGGGTCCTCGTCGTCGACGACGTCCTCGCCACCGGTGGGACCGGCGCCGCCACCATCACGCTGCTCGAACGCGCGGGCTACCAGGCGGTCGGGTTCGCCGCGCTGCTCGAGCTCGACGGGCTTAACGGACGCGAGCGACTCGAGCCGCGCCTGCCCGTCACGACGCTCGGCGCCGTGCCCGCCTGAGCCCCACGCGCGCACTAGTCTTGACGCACCATTTCGAACGAGGAGTCCCATCATCGTGACCGAGTCAGTCGCCGCAGCGCCGGAGAGCGCCGAGCCCGCAGCCGTGCCCCAGGCACCCGAGCCCCGCACCGCGACGACGACCACGACGGGCACCGAGCTCTTCGACGGTGAGCGCGGCGTCGTCGCGATCCGCGTCGACGGTGTCCTGAAGGACCTCGCTGCCGACGTCGCCGCCGGCGAGACCGCCGAGGCCGTCACCCTGCAGGAGCAGGACGGGCTCGACATCCTCCGTCACTCGGCCGCGCACGTGCTCGCGCAGGCCGTCCAGCAGATCAACCCCGAGGCCAAGCTCGGCATCGGGCCGCCCGTCACCGACGGCTTCTACTACGACTTCGACGTCGCCGAGCCCTTCACCCCCGAGGACCTCAAGGCCATCGAGAAGGGCATGGACCGCATCGTCAAGCAGGCCCAGCGCTTCCGCCGCGTGGTCGTCTCGGACGAGCAGGCGCGGGAGCTGATGGCGGGGGAGCCGTACAAGCAGGAGCTCATCGGGCTCAAGGGCGCGGCGACCGACGGCGACTCCGGCGAGAGCGTCGAGGTCGGCGCCGGCGAGCTCACCGTGTACGAGAACGTCGACCCGAAGTCGGGCGAGGTCGTCTGGCAGGACCTCTGTCGGGGCCCGCACGTGCCGCACACCCGCTGGATCGGCAACGCCGCGAAGCTCATGCGCGTCGCGGCCGCCTACTGGCGCGGCTCCGAGAAGAACCCGCAGCTGCAGCGCATCTACGGCACCGCCTGGCCCGACAAGGACCAGCTCAAGGCCTACCTGGTGCGCCTCGAAGAAGCCGCCAAGCGCGACCACCGCAAGCTCGGTGCCGAACTCGACCTGTTCTCGTTCCCCGACGAGATCGGTTCCGGCCTGGCGATCTTCCACCCGAAGGGCGGCATCATCCGCCGCGAGATGGAGGACTACTCGCGCCGTCGGCACGAGGAGAACGGTTACTCGTTCGTCTACACGCCGCACATCACCAAGGGCGACCTGTTCGAGACCTCCGGGCACCTCGGCTGGTACAAGGACGGCATGTTCCCGGCCATGCACATGGACGAGGCGAAGGACGAGGACGGCAACGTCACGCGTCAGGGTGCCGACTACTACCTCAAGCCGATGAACTGCCCGATGCACATCCTGGCGTACCGGTCGCAGCCGCGTTCGTACCGCGACCTGCCGCTCCGGATGTTCGAGTTCGGCACGGTCTACCGCAACGAGAAGTCCGGCGTCATCCACGGCCTCACCCGGGTCCGCGGCATGACCCAGGACGACGCGCACATCTTCACCACGCAGGAGAAGATGAAGGAGGAGCTGACCACGACGCTCGAGTTCGTGCTCTCGCTGCTGCGCGACTACGGCCTCGACGACTTCTACCTCGAGCTCTCGACGAAGGACCCGGAGAAGTACGTCGGCGACGACGAGGTCTGGGACGTCGCGACGAACACCCTGCGCGAGGTCGCCGAGGAGTCCGGTCTCGAGCTCGTGCCCGACCCCGCCGGGGCCGCCTTCTACGGCCCGAAGATCTCGGTGCAGGCCCGCGACGCCATCGGCCGCACCTGGCAGATGTCGACCGTGCAGCTCGACTTCAACCTGCCCGAGCGCTTCGGCATCGACTACACCGCGGCCGACGGCTCCCGCCAGCGCCCGGTGATGATCCACCGCGCGCTGTTCGGCTCGATCGAGCGGTTCTTCGGCGTGCTGACCGAGCACTACGCCGGCGCGTTCCCGGCCTGGCTGTCGCCGGTGCAGGTCGTCGGCATCCCCGTCGCGGCTGAGTACGGCGACTACCTCGACGAGGTCATCGCGAAGCTCCGGTCGCACGGCGTCCGCGCCGAGGTCGACCACTCGGACGACCGCATGCAGAAGAAGATCCGCACGCACACCAAGGCGAAGGTGCCGTTCCAGCTCATCGCCGGCGGCGACGACCGCGACGCCGGTGCGGTCTCGTTCCGCTTCCGTGACGGGCGCCAGGACAACGCCGTGCCCGTGGACGAAGCGGTCGACCGCATCCTGACGGCGATCCGCGAGCGCGCGCAGGTCTGATGACGGACGAGCAGGACCCGCTGGTCATCCGGGACGCCGCCACCGGTGCGGCCGTCCCGGATGCCTTCCAGCGCCTGTGGAACCCGCACCGGATGGCGTACATCGACGCCGGGCGCGAGGGCACGGGCCGCGGGCACGCAGACGACTGCCCGTTCTGCGAGGCACCGCGGAAGTCCGACGAGGACGCCCTCATCGTCGCCCGGGGCGAGCACGCCTACGTGCTGCTCAACCTGTTCCCGTACAACAACGGACACCTGCTGGTCTGCCCGTACCGCCACGTGCCGCTGTACGACGAGGCCACGCCGGACGAGCTCCGCGAGATGGGCGAGCTGACCCAGACCGCGATGCGGGTCCTGCGCGCCGTGTCGCACTGCGACGGCTTCAACATCGGCATGAACCAGGGCGAGGTCGCGGGGGCCGGCATCGCCGCACACCTGCACCAGCACATCGTGCCGCGGTGGCAGTCCGACGCGAACTTCTTCCCGATCATCGCGCGGACGAAGTCGATGTCCCAGATGCTCGGGGACACCCGCCGACTGGTCGCCGAGGGCTGGCCGGCAGCGGACTAGACTGATCGGCATCATGAGCGACAGCACCAGCACCTCCGGCACCCCTGGCACCTCGATCACCGGCTCCGACCGCGTCAAGCGCGGCCTCGCCGAGATGCTCAAGGGCGGCGTCATCATGGACGTCGTCGACGCCGAGCAGGCCCGCATCGCGGAAGAAGCAGGCGCCACCGCGGTCATGGCGCTCGAGCGCGTCCCCGCCGACATCCGCGCACAGGGCGGCGTCGCCCGCATGTCCGACCCGTCGATGATCGAGGAGATCATCGCCGCCGTGTCGATCCCCGTCATGGCGAAGGCCCGCATCGGCCACTTCGTCGAGGCGCAGGTCCTGCAGGAGCTCGGCGTCGACTACATCGACGAGTCCGAGGTGCTCTCGCCCGCCGACTACGTCAACCACATCGACAAGTGGAACTTCACCACGCCGTTCGTCTGCGGTGCCACCGAGCTGGGCGAGGCGCTCCGTCGCATCACCGAGGGCGCTGCGATGATCCGTTCCAAGGGCGAGGCCGGCACGGGTGACGTGTCCGAGGCCACGAAGCACATCCGCACGATCAACAAGGAGATCGCGGCGCTGCGCCACCTCAAGGAAGACGAGCTCTACGTCGCCGCCAAGGAACTGCAGGCGCCGTTCGAGATCGTGCGCGAGGTCGCCCGCACCGGCAAGCTCCCCGTCGTGCTCTTCACCGCCGGTGGCGTCGCCACCCCGGCCGACGCCGCGATGATGATGCAGCTCGGCGCGGACGGCGTGTTCGTCGGCTCCGGCATCTTCAAGTCCGGCGACCCGGCGAAGCGTGCCGCCGCGATCGTCAAGGCCGTCACCTTCCACGACGACCCCAAGGTCATCGCCGAGGTCTCGCGTGGTCTGGGCGAGGCGATGGTCGGCATCAACGTCGCCGACGTCCCCGCGCCGCACCGCCTCGCCGAGCGTGGCTGGTAGCACGGCGAGCAGTGCTCGGCCCCGCATCGGGGTCCTGGCGCTGCAGGGTGACTTCCGCGAGCACATCGCCTCGTTGACGGGGCTCGGCGCCGACGTGGTGCCGCTCCGTCGCCCCGAGGAGGTCGCGGCGCTCGACGGCGTCGTGATCCCCGGCGGCGAGTCGAGCGTGATGGACAAGCTGTCCCGGGCGTTCGGCGTCGCCGAGCCCCTCGCTGCTGCCATCCGCGACGGCCTGCCGACGTACGGCACGTGCGCCGGCATGATCATGCTGTCGTCGCGGATCACCGACGGCATCAGCGGTCAGCAGACCCTCGACGTGCTCGACACCACGGTTCGTCGGAACGCGTTCGGCAGCCAGAACGATTCGTTCGAGGTCGACGTCCCGATGCCCGAGCTCGGCGACGCCCCCGTGCACGCGGTCTTCATCCGTGCCCCGGTGGTGGAGCAGCACGGCCCCGGTGTCCAGGTGCTCGGCGCGCTGGCGGACGGGCAGGTCGTCGCGGTGCAGCAGGGCAACGTCCTCGCCAGTGCGTTCCACCCCGAGGTCGCCGGCGAGGACCGCTTCCACCGCCGATTCCTCGCCATGGTGCGCAGCGCCTGACGTGCGCCGCGGGCCCTGGGCCCGACCGCCTGCATGCCCGCACCGGCGGGGCGGGGCGGCGCCGGGCCTCCCGGCTGGGTAAACTGACCCCGACTTTCCGCAAGACGCAAGGAGAACCGTGTCCGGGCATTCCAAGTGGGCGACGACCAAGCACAAGAAGGCCGTCATCGACGGCCGCCGTGCCAAGTCGTTCGCCAAGCTCATCAAGAACATCGAGGTCGCCGCGAAGATGGGCGGCGCCGATCTGTCGGGCAACCCGACGCTGGTCGACGCGATCCAGAAGGCCAAGAAGACCTCGGTCCCGAACGACAACATCGACCGCGCCGTCAAGCGCGGTGCCGGCCTGACCGGTGAGTCGATCGAGTACACGACGATCATGTACGAGGGCTACGCCCCGAACGGCGTCGCGATGCTGATCGAGTGCCTCACCGACAACAAGAACCGCGCAGCGGCCGAGGTCCGGACGGCGATGTCCCGCAACGGTGGCACCATGGCCGACCCGGGCAGCGTCGCCTACAACTTCTCGCGCAAGGGCGTCATCTCGGTCACGAAGACCGACGGCCTCGACGAGGACACCGTCATGACCGCCGTGCTCGACGCCGGTGTCGAGGACGTCATCGACCAGGGCGGCGGCTTCGAGATCATCACCGAGGCCAGCGACCTCGTCGCGGCCCGCACTGCGCTGCAGGACGCCGGCATCGACTACGACTCGGCCGACGCCGAGTTCGTCCCCGGCCTCAAGGTGCCGGTCGACGCCGAGACCGCCCGCAAGGTCTTCCGCCTGATCGACGCGCTCGAGGACAGCGACGACGTGCAGAACGTCTACGCCAACTTCGACGTGCCGGCGGACGTCCAGGCCGAGCTCGACGAGGACGAGGGCGAGTAGCCGTGCTCCGTGTGCTCGGGGTGGACCCCGGGCTCACCCGGTGCGGCGTCGGCGTCGTCGAGGTCGCACCGAACCGGCGCGCACGGCTCGTCCACGTGACGGTCGTGCGCACCCCGGCGGACATGCCGCTCGAACAGCGGCTGCTCCGCATCGCCGACGGCATCGCCGCCGAGATCGACGAGCACCACCCGGACGCGGTCGCCGTCGAGCGGGTGTTCGCCCAGGCGAACGTCCGCACCGTGATGGGCACCGCCCAGGCGGCCGGGCTCGCGCTGCACGCCGCGGCGGCCCGCGGGCTGCCCGTCGGCCTGCACACGCCGTCCGAGGTCAAGGCGGCCGTCACCGGCTACGGCAACGCCGACAAGCGCCAGGTGCAGACGATGATCGCGCGCGTGCTCGGTCTGGCCGAGGCCCCGAAGCCGGCCGACGCCGCCGATGCGCTCGCGCTGGCCGTGTGTCATGCCTGGAGGCTCGGATCACCTGACGTCGCCGGCGAACGTGCCACGAACCTCACCCCGGCACAACGCGCGTGGCGCGACGCACAGGGCGGCACCGTCGACTCCCCGCTCGCCCGTGCGGCCGCTGCCGCGGCCCGGCCGCGTGGCTCGTCGGCCGCGTCGGTGGGCGGCCGTAGGCTCGGGGCATGATCGCGAGTCTCCGGGGTACCTGCATCGACATCGCCGGTTCCGGCGTGGTGATCGAGGCCGGGGGAGTCGGGTACGCCGTCACCGTGACCCCGGCCCACGCGCTGACGATGCGCCACGGGTCCGAGGTGTTCGTGCGCACCGCGATGATCGTGCGCGAAGACGAGCACCTGCTCTTCGGCTTCGAGTCGACCGACGCCCTCCAGGTGTTCGACCTGCTGCGCAGCGTCACGGGCGTCGGGCCCAAGTCCGCGATGGGCGTCCTGGCCCACATGGACCCGTCGCAGGTCGCGAACGCCGTCGCGAAGGACGACGACGGCGCCTTCCGCAAGGTCTCCGGCATCGGCCCGAAGACCGCGAAGCTCATCATCCTCGCGCTCACCGGCAAGCTCGCCGCGTTCGAGCAGGCCGCCGTCGTCACCGCCGGCCGCGGCACTGCTGCCCACCCGGCCGCGACCGACGTCGTCTCCGCACTGATCGGCCTCGGCTGGCGCGAGGACGCAGCACAGACCGCCGTCGACGAGACCGTCGCGAACGAGCCAGGGGCCGCGGCCATGGGCACGCAGGCGCTGCTCCGCGCCGCGCTCGGTGCGCTCCGGCCCGCCGGTGCCGGTCGATGAGCGGCATCACGTCCGCCGGAGCCGAGTCGCAGGAAGAACTCGCGTTCGAAGGTGCACTCCGGCCGCGGTCGCTCGACGAGTTCGTCGGCCAGCGGAAGGTGCGCGGGCAGCTCGACCTGCTGCTCAAAGCCGCGGGCATGCAGGACCGCACCCCGGACCACATCCTGATGGCGGGTCCTCCCGGCCTCGGCAAGACCACGCTGGCGATGATCGTCGCGCACGAGACCGGGCGTCCGTTGCGGATGTCGAGCGGTCCGGCGATCCAGCACGCGGGCGACCTGGCTGCCGTCCTGTCGTCGCTCGTGCCGGGCGAGGTCCTGTTCATCGACGAGATCCACCGGATGGCGCGCTCGGCGGAAGAGATGCTCTACCTGGCGATGGAGGACTTCCGGATCGACGTCATGGTGGGCAAGGGCGCCGGCGCGACGAGCATCCCGCTCGACCTCGCGCCGTTCACCCTGGTCGGTGCCACCACCCGCGCCGGCCTGCTGCCGAACCCGCTCCGCGACCGCTTCGGCTTCACGGCGCACCTCGAGTTCTACGAGAAGGACGAACTCGAACAGGTCCTGATCCGCGCCGCGCACCTGCTCGAGCTCGACATCGACCGATCGGCGCTGCGGGAGATCGCCGGGCGTTCCCGGGGCACCCCGCGCATCGCGAACCGGCTGCTCCGCCGGGTCCGCGACTACGCCCTCGTGCACCGCACCACCGACGGCATGGCGGCCGTCCAGGGTGCACTTGACCTGTACGACGTCGACGAGCTCGGGCTCGACCGCCTCGACCGCGCCGTGGTCGAGATCATGCTGACCCGCTTCGACGGCGGACCGGTGGGGCTGAACACCCTCGCGGTCTCGGTCGGAGAAGAGTCCGAGACCATCGAGTCGGTCGTCGAACCCTTCCTCGTCCGGGTCGGTCTGGTCACGCGAACCCCGCGCGGCCGCATCGCGACCCCGGTCGCGTGGCGGCACCTCGGCCTCACCCCCGGGCAGGGCGTCGGGCCGCTCCCGGGCCTGTTCGACGACACCGACACCACCGACTAGCGGCCGATCGGTCGGGTGACATGCCACGCACAGTGGCGTGCCCTAGACTGCTACGGCCCGAAACCGAGCAACCAGAGAAGGCAACTGCATCATGGGTCAAGAAGTCATCCTCATCGTCATCGTCGTGGCGTTCGCGGCCTTCATGTTCTACAACAGCCGCAAGCGCAAGAAGCAGCAGGGCGAGCTCGCCACCAAGATGGTGCCGGGTGCTCGCGTGATGCTGTCCTTCGGCCTGTACGGCACGCTCCTCTCCGTCGACGACGAGAAGGTCACCGCCGACGTCGAGATCGCCCCCGGCACCGTCGTCACCGTGCACCGCCAGACCCTGTCGCGCGTCGTCGACGACAGCGCCTCGGACATCGAGACCACCGCGACGGCGGAGGACGAGGCCAAGCCCGTCGCCGAACTCAACGGGGAGCCGGTCTACGGCGAGCGGGTCGACAACGACCGCCTCGACGAGACCGACTCGAAGCGCAAGTCCGACGACTGACGCCCTCGGCCGCCGGGTCGTCTGACCCGGCGGCTTCCCTCTGCCGTCGTGCCTGAGCGCCGACGGTCCTGAACAGAAAGACGAGACGACCGGTGGCACGATCGACACCCGTCAAGAAGGCGCTGCGCTCGCTCACCTGGTTGGTGATCCTGATGGCGATCCTCGCCGGCCTGAACACCGCCGCGACGATCCTCGCCGGCAGCTCGAAGGACGACACGGACAAGTGGTACCAGGGCGCGAGCTGGGTTCCGGAGCTCGCACTCGACCTGCAGGGCGGCACGCAGCTGACCCTCGCGGCGCAGAACACCGAGGGCGACTCGGTGACCTCGCAGCAGCTGCAGCAGGCGGTGGAGATTATCCGCCAGCGCATCAACGCCACCGGCGTCTCCGAGACCGAGATCAACACGCAGGGTGCGAACAACATCGTCGTGTCGATCCCCGGTCGGCCCGACAAGGCCACGATCGACCGCATCGAGGCAGCGGCGAAGCTGACGTTCCGCCCCGTGCTCTTCACCGAGGCCGCGACGAACTCCGCCGTCGGTGACGACGGGAAGTCCACCGCCTCGCCGACGCCGTACTCGCCGCCCGCATCGCTCGCGGCGACGCCGAGCGCGAAGCCGACGAACGCCAGCGACGTCAACTGGATCACCCCGGCGCTGCAGGACCTGTACACCAACTACAACTGCGCGGCTCCGGACGACGTCACCTCTGCTCCGGACGACGAGCCCCTCGTCACGTGTGACGCCGACGGTGCGTCGAAGTACATCCTCGGCCCGGTCGAGGTCTCCGGTGCGAACATCAGCAACGCCACCTCGGGTCTGGCCACCGACTCGCAGGGCACGTCGACGGGCCAGTGGGCCGTCAACCTGACCTTCGACGGCCAGGGCACGAAAGACTTCCGCACCGTCACGAACCGCCTCGTCTCGCTGCAGGCACCGCAGAACCAGTTCGCGATCGTGCTGGACGGCTCGGTCATCACGGCCCCGTCCACGAACTCCGCCATCACCAACGGCAAGGCGCAGATCACCGGCTCGTTCACGGCCGAGTCGTCGAAGACGCTCGCCGACCAGCTCAAGTACGGTGCACTGCCGATCAACTTCCAGGTGCAGTCGAACGAGAACATCTCGGCGACGCTCGGCACGGCGCAGCTCATCGGCGGTCTCGTCGCGGGCCTGATCGGCCTCGGCTTGGTGATCATCTACTCCGTCATCCAGTACCGGGCGCTCGCGTTCGTCACGGTGCTCTCGCTCGGAGTGGCCGCCGTCCTGACCTACCTGGTCATCGCGATCATGTCCTGGCGCGTCGACTACCGCCTGTCCTTGGCGGGTGTGGCGGGTCTGATCGTCGCGATCGGCATCACGGCGGACTCGTTCATCGTCTACTTCGAACGCATCCGTGACGAACTCCGCGACGGTCGTGCGCTCGAGAGCGCGGTCGAGTCCGGCTGGAAGCGTGCACTCCGCACGATCCTCGCGTCCGACGCGGTGAACTTCCTCGCTGCCGTCACCCTGTACGTGCTCGCGGTCGCCGACGTGAAGGGCTTCGCGTTCACGCTGCTCCTCACGACGCTGATCGACATCGTGGTGGTCGCGCTCTTCACCCACCCGATGATGCAGCTCATCTCCCGCACCCGGTTCTTCGGCGAGGGGCACAAGTTCAGCGGGCTCGACCCAGCGGCGCTCGGTGCGGTCTACAAGGGGCGTGCGCAGTTCCGCGCCCCCGTGGTGGACGGCAAGCGCCAGCGCAGTGCCGGTGAGGCGCAGCGCCGACAGACGATCGCGGAGCGGAAGGCCCAGCAGGCCTCCGGCGACAACGGCTCGACGCCGGACGGGAAGGACGACTGATGGCCAGCTTCAGCCAGTTCGGCAGCGACCTCTACACGGGGAAGCGGTCGTACGACATCATCGGGCGACGCAAGACCTGGTACCTCATCGCGCTCATCATGATCGTGATCTCGCTCGCCACCCCGTGGCTGCGCGGCGGGTACCAGCTCGGCATCGAGTTCACCGGTGGTTCCGAGTTCACCCTGTCGGACGTCAAGAACACCGACCAGAGCATCGCGACGGACACCGTCGAGCGTGTCGTCTCGGACGAGATCCCGCGCGTCTCCCAGCTCGGCACGCACGGCATCCGCGTGCAGACCGGCCAACTCACCGACCGTCAGACGACCGAGGTGCAGGACGCCCTGGCCGAGGCGTACGACGTGCCGGAGAGCCAGGTCGCGGCGACGTTCATCGGTGCCACCTGGGGCGCCGACGTGCTCGCCCAGGCGATCCGCGGTCTGGTGATCTTCCTCGCCCTGGCCGCCGTGTTCATGACGCTGTACTTCCGCACCTGGAAGATGTCGCTCTCCGCGATGGCCGCGCTGCTGCACGACCTGTTGATCACGGCCGGTGTCTACGGCATCGTCGGGCTCGAGGTCACGCCCGCGGCGGTGATCGGATTCCTGACGATCCTCGGGTACTCGCTCTACGACACCGTGGTGGTCTTCGACAAGGTGCGTGAGAACACCGCGCAGGAATCGATCCGCACGTTCAAGCAGTCGGTGAACCTCGCGGTGAACCAGACGCTCGTCCGCTCGATCAACACCTCCGTCGTGGCGCTGCTGCCGGTCGCGGCGATCCTGTTCATCGGGTCGTACGTGCTCGGTGCGGGCACGCTCCGCGACATCTCGCTCGCACTGTTCATCGGCATCATCGTCGGTACCTACTCGACGATCTTCATCGCGTCGCCGATGTACGCCCAGCTGCGCGAGAACGAGCCGAAGATCAAGCAGGCCGACGCCAAGAAGATCCAGGCGGCAGAGAAGCGCCAGCGCGAGGTCGACGCCGACGCCGACGCGAAGGCGACCGCCTGATGCCGATCGAGATCACCGAGGTCGACGTCGCCGAGGCGCGTCGCCGGCTCGAGTCGGGGTCGCGGTTGTTCGACGTCCGTGAGCAGGGGGAGTGGGACGAGGTCCACGCTCCCGAGGCCACGCTCGTCCCGATGTCCGAGCTGGTGAACCGCTGGCAGGAGATCGACGGCGGCGACGAACCGGCGATCATCGTCTGCCACTCGGGTGCTCGTTCGGCCCGGGTGGTCGCGGCACTCGAACAGTCCGGTGTCTCCGCGGTCAACCTGACCGGCGGCATGGTCGCCTGGGAGCAGTCCGGCGCCCCGGTGGTCCGCGACGCCCAGGGCGAACCGGTTCACGAGCACTGACCGGACACGCGTAGTGTTGGCGGATCGAGCTCGGATCGAGCTCTCGGACCGAGTCCTGGGAGGCGCATCATGACGGACACCCGCGAAGAGCCGTCCGCGCCGAGCCGCCCCGGCTCCGCCCAGCGGCCGACCAGCCCCCTCGGACCGAACACGACAGGCAACCTCGGTTCCCTCCGCTCGCTGCTGCCGCGCCTGTTCTCCCGCGCCCAGCCGGCCGGCGCCGTGGACACCCTGATCCGCACGGTGCGCTCGCACCATCCCAAGGCCGACGTCACGCTCATCGAGCGCGCGTACTCGGTCGCCGAGCGCGCGCACGACGGTCAGAAGCGCAAGTCCGGCGAGCCGTACATCACACACCCCGTCGCGGTCGCCCAGATCCTGGCCGACCTGGGCATCGGGCCGATCACGATCGCCGCCGCGCTGCTCCACGACACGGTCGAGGACACCGACTACCAGCTCGACCAGCTCCAGGTCGACTTCGGCGACGAGATCGCCATGCTCGTCGACGGCGTCACGAAGCTCGACAAGGTCAAGTACGGCGACAGCGCCCAAGCCGAGACGGTCCGCAAGATGGTCATCGCGATGTCGAAGGACATCCGCGTGCTGGTCATCAAGCTCGCGGACCGGCTGCACAACGCCCGCACCTGGGGCTTCGTCGAGTCCACCTCCGCCACCCGCAAGGCGAAGGAGACGCTCGAGATCTACGCGCCCCTCGCGCACCGGCTCGGCATCCAGATGATCAAGCTCGAGCTCGAGGACCTGTCCTTCGCGGTCCTGCACCCGAAGCTCTACGTCGAGATCGACAGCCTGGTCAAGGAACGGCAGCCGAAGCGCGAGCAGTTCGTCCAGAACGTCATCGGCACGCTCAAGAAGGACCTGAAGGCCGCGAAGGTCCGCGGCGAGGTCATGGGGCGGCCGAAGCAGTACTACTCGATCTACCAGAAGATGATCGTGCGGGGTCGCGAGTTCGACGAGATCTACGACCTCGTCGGCATCCGGGTGCTCGTGCCGACGGTGCGCGACTGCTACGCCATGCTCGGTTCGGTGCACGCGCGGTGGACGCCGCTGCCCGGCCGGTTCAAGGACTACATCGCGACGCCGAAGTTCAACCTGTACCAGTCGCTGCACACCAGCGTGCTCGGGCCGCAGGGGCGCCCGGTCGAGATCCAGATCCGCACGCACGAGATGCACCAGCGCGCCGAGTTCGGTGTCGCCGCGCACTGGAAGTACAAGCAGCGCGCTGCGGGCCGCGACGTCGGCACCTCGTCGACCACCGACGACCAGGACATGGCGTGGCTCGCCCACATCACCGACTGGCAGGCCGAGACGAGCGACCCGGGGGAGTTCCTCGACTCGCTCCGCTACGAGATCGGCGCGAAGGAGACCTACGTCTTCACGCCGCAGGGCAAGGTCATCGGCCTGCCCGCCGGCGCCACCCCGGTGGACTTCGCGTACGCCGTGCACACCGAGGTCGGGCACCGCACCATGGGCGCCAAGGTCAACGGTCGCCTCGTCCCGCTCGAGAGTTCGCTGTCGAGTGGCGACGTCGTCGAGATCTTCACGTCGAAGAACCCCGACTCCGGTCCGTCGCAGGACTGGCTGAAGTTCGTCAAGAGCCCTCGGGCACGCAACAAGATCAAGCAGTGGTTCACCAAGGAGCGCCGCGAAGAGGCGATCGAGCAGGGCCGCGACGCCATCGCGCGCGCCGTGCGCAAGCAGAACCTGCCGCTCCAGCGGATCATGAGCCAGGACACCATCGCCGAGGTCGCCTCCTCGATGCGCTACGACGACGTCTCGGCCCTGTACGCCGCGGTCGGCGAGGGGCACGTCTCGACGCAGTCGGTCATCGAGAAGGTCCTGGGCAGCGTCCAGAGCGACACGGAGACCGACGAGCCGGAGCTCACGTTCCCGCGCCAGGTCACGAGCCGTCAGCTGCGCACGAGCGACAGCGGCGTGTTGGTGCGCGGTGCGCCGGACATCCTGGTGAAGCTCGCGAAGTGCTGCACCCCTGTGCCGGGCGACCAGATCGTCGGGTTCATCACCCGCGGGCAGGGCGTCTCGGTGCACCAGTCGTCGTGCACGAACGTCAAGTCCCTGATGAACGAGCCCGACCGGATGATCGAGGTCGAGTGGGCCCCGTCGTCGAAGTCGGTGTTCCTCGTGCAGATCCAGATCGAGGCGCTCGATCGGTCGGGGCTGCTCAGCGACGTCACCCGGGTGCTCACCGACCACCACGTCAACATCCTGTCGGCGACGGTCTCGACCTCGTCCGACCGGTTGGCGCTCAGTCGGTTCGTGTTCGAGATGGGTGACACCATCCACCTCGACCGGGTGCTGAACGCGGTCCGACGCATCGACGCCGTCTACGACGTCTACCGCGTCAGCGCGGGCTGAGCACGGCCCGAGCACGCGTCGCCTCGGGCTGAGCAGGACCCGAGCGCGCGTCGCCGCGCGCTCAGCACGGCCCGAGCCCGCGTCAGCGTGCGCTGAGCAGCCCGCGCAGCCGCCGTTCGGCCTGCCGCGCCATCGGGATGGTCCCGAGGCCGCTCAGGCGCGCGTGCAGCTCGTCCACGGACACCGCCCCGATCGTCAGCAGGCCGTCGACGGCCGCTGCCCGCTCGAGATCCCAGTCACCCGGGGTGCGGAGCAGGTCGACGGCGGTGCGCGCCGGCGTCGTCACGACGGTCTGCACGGACCCCAACCGGACCACGTCGACGGGCTGGAGCGCGACCTCGCGCAGGTGCAGGCCCGGCCCGACCGCGATGCGCAGCTGCGGTGGGACGCTCGCCTCGATCGGGTCCGGTGGCCGCGACGCCGCGCCCCAGACCCACGCAGCGGTCCGGCCGGAGGCGACGAGCCGCGCGTCGCCGAAGACCCACGATGCCGCGGTCGCGCGCAGCGCCGGGTCCTGCGGCGTCGCGGGGGAGGCCCAGCACGGCCCGACGGGCACCAACTCGCCCGCGAGCACGGCAGCGCGCAGCTCCGCTTCGGGCCAGGCGTCCGTGGTCAGGAGACGGGAACCGGGCACCCCGTCATCCTGCCGGACACCGACACCCGGCCGACACCCCCTGTGGAGAGGCCGGGCAGGTCGGTGTCGGCAGCGCCGCTCAGCACAGGACGTCAGCGCAGAGCGTCGGCGCGGTCCGATCAGCGCAGGACGTCGGCGCGGTGCACGAGTGCCGCGGCGCCGATGAGCGGGCCGTCCTGCGACAGCGCCGTCGGCACGATGCGCACCTTCGTCACGAACCCGAACTCGACGCGCTCCGCCACCGCTTCGCGTGCGTACTCGAACAGGTCCGGCGTGACGTGGGAGAACCCGCCGCCGATCGCCACGACCTCGAGGTCGACGAGGCTCGTCGCCGCCGCGATCGCCTGCCCGAGCGCCCGGCCGCTGCGCTTGACCGCGGCGACCGCGATCTCGTCGCCGGCCGCGTACGCCGCCGACAGTTCTTCGCCGGTGGACCCGTCGAAGCCCTGGCGCTGCGCCCAGGCGACGGTCTTCGGGCCGCTGGCGATCGCCTCGAGGCAGCCGGTGCCGCCGCAGGCGCACGGGTCGTCGTAGCCGCCGCACTCCACGTGCCCGATGTGCCCGGCGTTGCCCGTCGGGCCGCTGACGGTGCGGCCGTGCAGGATGAGGCCACCGCCGACGCCCGTCGACACGATCATGCCCATGACGTGGTCGTACCCCTGGGCCGCACCGACCCAGTGCTCGGCCAGCGTGATCGCCAGGCCGTCCATGCGCAGCGTGACCGGCACCCCCTCGGGCACGAGCGCGGCGATGCGGTCGCGCAGCGGGTGGCCGCGCCACACCGGCATGTTGAGCGGGGAGACGAGGCCGTGCTCCTCGTCGACGGGGCCGGCCGAGCCGACCCCGACGCCGACCAGGGTCGCGTCGGTGGGGACCGTGGCGAGCGCGCTCGTCACGACCTCGTCGACGGCGGCCTGCAGCTCGTCGGACGTACGCTGCGGCCCGGTGGGGCTGCGGAAGCGCGTGCCCGGCAGGACGACGCCCTGGTCGGTGACGAGCGCGGCCTCGACCTTGGTGCCGCCGAGGTCGACGGCGAGTGCGAGGGCGGGGGGCTGGGGTGCGGTGCTGGACATGCGCGCTCCGATGCGGCGGTCTGGAGGCCCGGGGCGGCTCCCGGACGCGGCGTCGCGTCCGGTGGGCCCCGGCCTGGCAGGTGGTGGGTCGGTCGGGTCAGGTCGTCGTGCGGTGGATCAGGTCATGTCGCGGTGGGTCAGTAGGAGCTGGTGTCGTCGCCCTGCGACGACGCGGCACCGGTCTCGACGCGGTGCGCGACCTCGTCGAGGATGCGCGCGGACGCACTCGTGCCGATGCGGTTCGCCCCGGCGTCCACCATCTCGAGCAGGGTGTCGAGCCCGCGGACACCGCCCGAGGCCTTCACGCCCGTGTCGGCACCGACCGTGCGGCGCATCAGCGCGATGTGCTCGGTCGTCGCCCCGCCGCCGGCGAACCCGGTGGAGGTCTTCACGAACGCGGCACCGGCGGACTGCGCGGCACGCGAGGCTGCGACGATCTCGTCGTCGGTCAGGAACGCGGTCTCGAGGATCACCTTGACGACGGTGGACCCGGCGGCGTCGACGACGGCGCGGATGTCCTGCTCGACGCGCTCCCAGTCGCCGGACTTCGCGGCGCCGATGTTCTGCACCATGTCGAGCTCGAAGGCGCCGTCGGCGAGGGCCTGCAGCGACTCGGCGACCTTGGCCGCGGTGGACGTGGTGCCGTGCGGGAAGCCGATGACCGTCCCGACGCCGACGCCGGTGCCCCGGAGACGCTCGACGGCGTAGGCGACGTCGCTGGGCCGGACGCACACGCTGAAGACCCGGTACGCGGCGGCTTCGTCGAGCTGGGCGTCGACGTCCGAGCGGGTGAGCTCGGGCTTCAGGATCGCGTGGTCGATGAGGCCGCGGACGGCATCGGCGGTGACGGGGAAGGCTGCGTTGTCCACCCGGCAAGCCTACCCGTCAGGCGTGCCGCGTAGCGTTCCGGGCATGCAGGTCCTCGTCACCGGCGCCACCGGGTACATCGGCGGTCGTCTCGTCCCCCGTCTCCTCGAAGCCGGACACTCCGTGCGCGTGTTCGTGCGCAACCCCCGGAAGCTCCAGGACGTCCCGTGGAGCAGCGACGTCGACGTCGCCGAAGGAGACCTGCAGGACGCCGACGCGGTCCGCGCCGCGGTCGACGGCGTCGAGGCCGTGTACTACCTCGCCCACGCGATGGGTGCCGACGGCGACTTCGAGTCCGCGGAACGGCAGGCGGCCGAGACGATGGCGCACGAGGCGAAGCGTGCCGGCGTCAGCCGGTTCGTCTACCTGGGCGGCCTGCACCCCGACGGCGACCTGTCGAAGCACCTGCGCAGCCGGAAGGAGGTCGGGGAGATCCTGCTCCACTCCGGCGTGCCGACGATCGCCTACCAGGCCGGCGTCGTCATCGGTTCCGGCAGCACCTCGTTCGAGATGATCCGGCACGTGACCGACGTCCTGCCGTGGATGCCGGCACCGCGGTGGGTGCGCAACCGGATCCAGCCGATCGCCGTGCGCGACGTCCTGTACTACCTGGTCGCGGCGCTCGACGTCCCCGCCGACGTCAACCGCACCTTCGACATCGGCGGGCCGGACGTCCTGCGCTACGGGCAGATGCTTAACGGCTACGCGGTCGAGGCGAAGCTGCGGCAGCGCCCGATCACGGTCCTGCCGGTGCTCACCCCGCGCCTCGCCGCACACTGGTTCAACGCCGTCACCCCGATCCCGCGCAAGCTGGCGACGCCGATCATCGAGTCGCTGCAGTTCGAGTGCGTCCAGCGCGAGCACGACATCGACGACGTCGTCCCGCAGCCCGAGGGCGGGCTCACGTCGTACCGCCGCGCCGTCCGACTGGCCCTGAACAAGATGCGGTCCGGCGAGGTGCAGACGAGCTGGCGGAGCGCCACCCTGTCGAGCGCCTCGGCCGACCCGATGCCGACCGACCCGGACTGGGCCGGCCACACCGTCTACGTCGACGACCGGAAGCGTCACTCGACCGCCTCGGCGGAGGACGTCTGGCGCGTCGTCGAGTCGATCGGCGGCGAGAACGGCTGGTACTCGTTCCCGCTGGCCTGGGTCGCCCGCGGCTGGATGGACAAGGTCGCCGGCGGCGTCGGGCTCAGCCGTGGTCGTCGTGACCAGGACCGACTCGAGCAGGGCGACGCCCTCGACTGGTGGCGCGTGGAACGCCTCGAGCGCGGTCACTACCTGCGGCTCCGCGCCGAGTTCAAGTCACCCGGGCGCGCCTGGCTCGAGATGACCGTGACCCCGAACCCCGAGGGCGGCAGCGACTACCACCAGCGGGCGATCTACTTCCCGCAGGGCCTGCCCGGACGGCTGTACTGGTACGGGATCCTGCCCTTCCACGGGATCATCTTCCCGGGCATGGTCGAGCGCATCACCGCGGCCGCCGAGCGCGAGTCGGACAACACCGAGTCGACGCAGCGCAACCGGACCCAGCACAATGGGAGTCCGGAACCGGCGAACGAGGAGGCAGCATGACCGAGGAACGCAGTCCCGTCCTGTTCCTGGGGGACAGCATCACGGCCCAGGGGTCGTGGGACAGCTGGCTCCCCGACGAGCAGACCCTGAACCAGGGCATCAGCGGCGACACGACGGACGGCGTGCTCGCACGGCTCGACGCGGTCGTCGCCGAACAGCCCGAGGTGATCGTGCTGCTGATCGGCACGAACGACTTCGGCAACCACCGGGCGAGCGCCGAACACGTCGTCCGCAACGTCGAGACGATCCTCATCACCCTGCGGCGCGAGCTGCCCGGTGTCCGGCTGCTGCTCGTCTCCGTCCTGCCCCGCCAGGCCGAGTACACAGCGAAGATCGAGGAGGCGAACCGGCACCTGCGGCAGTTCGTCGCGACCTGCCACGCGCAGTACCTCGACGCCTGGCCCGCGCTGGCCGACGGCGACCACCTCGGCGACCGCTTCACCGACGACGGCCTGCACCTCACCGACGAGGGCTACCGGGCCTACCTCGGCGAGCTGGTCCCCGCGCTCGAGCGTGTGCGGGGTCTCCCGCCGATGTCCCGGTCCTTCACGGCCATCGACCTCGACGAGGCCCCCGCCTGATGGCTGCCCGCAAGGGACGACCTCCAGTGGGGTCGTCGCAGAACGGCGTGCCCGCCGCACCGGTCCGACCGACCGCGGGGACGACGAACACCCGTGCCACCCCGGGGTTCACCCGGCCGGCACTCGCGCCGTCGCTCATCGCCGCGATCGTCCTGCTCGCCTGCGTCGCGATCATCGACTCGTCCGGCTTCGTCTTCGCCCGCTGGGGCATCACGGTGCTGTCCCTCATCGTGCTCGTCTTCGCGGTGCGCGGGAAGACGTGGTGGGCCGCCGTGCTGATGGCCGCCGTCGCCGTCTGCTGGAACCCACTGGTCACGGTGCCGATCCCCGGCCAGGTGTGGGCCGCGTTGCAGATCCTGGCTGCCGCCCTGTTCATCGTGGTGGGCATCGCCGTCAAGGTGCCGCGCGAGGCGGACGCACCCCGGGCCTCCTGACCGGCTCCGCTGACCGCCTGCGGAACCGACCGGGCGGGCGGACGGTAGGATCGCAGGGTCGGGTACAGGACCCGGCAGCACGACCCGAAGGGCATGGATGAACGACGAGACCGAGCCGGTGACCGAGAGTCCTCTGCTGACCCCTCGACCGTCCTCCGGCGGTCTCGACCGGCCCGACGTCGTCGTCCGCAAGGGGCGACTGACGCTGCTCAACGGCCACCTGACGCCGCAGCAGTCGATGATCGAGGACCTGTTGTTCCTGGACGACGCGCTGACCGAGGCGGACGTCGACCACCTGCTCATCCGCGGCAACGACGAGCGTCCGGTCATCGCGATCGACGAGCGGGACCGGCAGCGTGCCGAGAGCGCCGTCATGGCCGCCGCCGTCAACGAACCGTTCTACGCGAAGCCGCCGGGCGAACCGGCCGTGCTCGTGCAGGACGACGGTCTCGGGCCGGTCGACGAGCCGGTGCTGCGCGTCTTCCGTCCGCGTCTCGAGCCCCTCGGGCGGCTGCGCTACGGCGCCGAGACGAGCGTGCAGCTCGAGTTCTGGCGACTCACCGACACCGAGGTGCTCGCGCCCGTCGAGAACGCGCTGATGCGCCGCAGCCTGCCGGTCGACGAGTTCGTGCTCGTCGACATCGAGCGCTACGGCCGCACCTGGCGCACCGTCGAGCACATGTTCGACGACCACGTCTCCGACATACGGTTCCCGATCGACATCGTCTTCTCGTGGGTCGACGGCAACGCCATCGAGTACCAGCGCGCCCGCCAGGCAGCGCAGGCGACGGCCGTCCTGGGCGAGGGCGACGACGCCCCCGCACGGTTCCGCCAGATCGACGAGCTGAAGTACGCACTCCGCTCGGTGC
Organism: Curtobacterium sp. PhB128; assembly: GCF_004340725.1. NCBI lineage: Bacteria > Bacillati > Actinomycetota > Actinomycetes > Micrococcales > Microbacteriaceae > Curtobacterium > Curtobacterium sp. PhB128. The sequence continues at coordinate 450,731 of NZ_SLUR01000001.1, read as the reverse complement.
ACACGTTCGCACCGTGGATCCGCCAGATCTACATCGCCACCGATTCACCCGCTCCGCACTGGCTCGCCGACCACCCCAAGGTCCGCATCGTGCGCAGCGAGGAGTTCTTCGCCGACCCGTCCGTGCTGCCGACGCACAACTCGCAGGCCGTCGAGTCGCAGCTGCACCACATCCCGGGCATCAGCGAGCACTTCATCTACTCGAACGACGACATGTTCTTCGGCCGCACCGTCGACCCCTCGGTGTTCTTCAGCCCGGGGTCGGTGTCGAAGTTCATCCTCGCCACCACCCGCATCGGCCTCGGCGTGAACAACGCCGCGCGCAGTGGGTTCGAGAACTCCGCGCGGGTCAACCGTCGCCTGTTGCAGCAGCGGTTCGGTGCGGTCACCACCAGGCACCTCGAGCATGCGCCCACCCCGCTCCGGTCGTCCATCATGACGGAGATGGAGCACGAGTTCGCCGACGAGTTCCGTGCCACGGCGGCGTCGCGCTTCCGTGCTGCCGAGAACATCTCGGTGACCAACTCGCTCTACCACTACTACTCGTTGCTCACGGGTCGGGCGATCACGCAGGAGAACGCCGACGTCCGCTACATCGACACCACGATGCAGTCCGGGCTGCGGTCGCTCGACGAGTTGCTCAAGAAGCGGAACGCGGACTTCTTCTGCCTGAACGACGGCAGTTTCCCGGAGGTCAACGACGAGGAGCGGACGCAGCGCGTGACCGACTTCCTCGAGCGCTACTTCCCCTTCCCCGCGCCGTGGGAGCGCGACAGCGTCTAGAACGCGCCAGCGTTCTGCTGTCGCGCTCCGGGCGAGCCTGCGAGCCCGGCGCCGAAGCCCGGCCATGCGCTCCGGGCGAGCCTGCGAGCCCGGCGCCGAAACCCAGCCACGGCTCCGGGCTCGGCGCCGACCGCCGTCCGCCGACCGGTCACGGCCTGTCGGCGCCCGCCCCGTCAGACGACGCAAGCTGACCACTCGACACACGTCTCGCGGTGGGTCATGACCACCGGCCGGACGGGAGGCCCGTGGCGGCCCCGCCACGCGCCTCCCGACCGCCCCGCCCCGTCGCCGACCGCCGACCGGTCACGGCCTGTCGGCACGCGCGCCGTCAGACGACGCAAGCTGACCACTCGACACACATCTCGCGGTGGGTCATGACCACCGGCCGGACGGGAGGCCCGTGGCGGCCCCGCCACGCGCCTCCCGTCCGCCGTGGGCGCACGCTCACCGCACATGGTGAGCACAAATGGTCGGGTCCGCACTGCGGACCCGACCATTGCTGCTCACGAAGTGCGGCGACCTACCGGTGGACGGGGGAGACCGGCACCGAGTCGAGCGTGAAGACCGGGATGCTCGAGGTCACCGGAGCCGGTTCGACCGCGGGCGGGATCGTGACCCCGTGCGCTGCGAGGCGGGCCTCGGTCTCGACGGCCGACACGGGTTCGCCGACCGTGGAGTAGTGCCCGATCGGGACGACCGAGTGCACGACGTTGTGGCCGTAGACGTGCACCAGGTTGAACGACTGCGCGCCGTCCCGCCCGCGCGTGCCGCCCTGGAACTCGGTGAGGTCCTGCGTGTAGCACGTGGCGCTGGCGACCGAGACGGGGATGCCCGCGAAGACCGCGCTGGTCGAGTAGTGCAGGTGTCCGGCGATGATCGACAGGACGTCACTGCCCTCCACGACCTCGGCCAGGGCTTGCTGGTCGCGGAGCTCGACGAGGACGGTCAGGTCCTGCACGCTCGGCACGGGCGGGTGGTGCATCGCCAGGATGGTGCCGTGCGGCGCAGCCTCGGACAGGACCTCGGCCAGCCAGTCGAGCTGCTCGGGGGAGACCTCGCCGTGGTGGTGGCCCGGGACGCTTGTGTCGAGGGTGATCACCCGGAGACCGTTCACGTCGTAGACGAAGTCGACCGGGCGGTCGGTGGGGTGCAACCCGAAGAGCTCCTGACGGAACGCGCCGCGCTCGTCGTGGTTGCCCATCGCCCAGATGACCTGGGCACCGATCCGGCGGGCAGCCGGCTCGACGATCTCGCGGACACGGGCGTAGGCACCCGGTTCGCCCTTGTCGGCCACGTCGCCGGTGACGACGATCGCTTCGGGCCGGGTGCCTGATGCTTCGATGTCCGCGACGATCTCGGTGAGCCGTGCGGCGGAGTCGACCCCGCCGTACAGATCACCGTCGCCGGAGACGAGGTGGGTGTCGCTGAGGTGGAGGAGGAAGTGGTTCGGCCTGGGGTGTTCGGCCGTCCGGCTGTCCATCGGGGTCTCATTCCGTTGGCGGATGCGTGGTGCAACACGTTGCCACACCGTCCTGGATGAGTCCAGCACGTGTCGGTGAACCAGCCGTGAACTGGGGGCGGCGTTTCGCCCATCGCACGAAGAAACCCCCGCCACGTGGTGGCGGGGGTTCCTGTCGTCGTGCTTAGCGCTTTTCCTCGACCTGCGGGGCCTGGTGGCTGCCCTCGAGGTCCGGGCCGTGGTGGGCGGCGTGCGCTGCCTCGAGCTCGGCCTTCGAGACCGGCTCGATGCGGTCTTCGAAGAAGAAGCGGGAGACGCTCGCACGGGCCTTCTGGACCACGGTGATCTGCCCCTTGGCGTTCGGGCGGATCATGAGCGGCTTGTACTCGTTGAACTGCAGCAGCTTCCAGCGCTCGTACTCGTCGAGCTGCTCGTGCACCTCGATGTACTCACCGTGGGGGAGTCGGACGATGCGACCGGACTCGTAGCCGTGCAGGACGATCTCGCGGTCCTTCTTCTGGAGTGCGAGGCACACGCGCTTCGTGATCCAGAAGGCGACGAACGGGCCGAGGACCGTCGTTGCCTGGATCACGTGGATCACGTGTTCGATCGACACCAGGAAGTGGGTCGCGATGATGTCCGACGACGCCGCAGCCCAGAGGCTGGCGTAGAGCGTGATGCCGGCGGCACCGATCGCCGTGCGGGTCGGGGCGTTGCGCGGACGGTCCAGGATGTGGTGCTCGCGCTTGTCGCCGGTGATCCACGACTCGAGGAACGGGTACAGCAGGATCGCGAGGATGAGCAGCACCAGGACCGCGATGGGCGCCAGGATGTTGAACGACACCGTGTAGCCGAACCACACGACCTCCCAGTGCGGCGGCACCAGACGCAGTGCGCCGTCGGCGAAGCCGATGTACCAGTCGGGCTGGGTACCGGCGGAGACCGGCGAGGGGTCGTACGGGCCGTAGTTCCAGATCGGGTTGATCGTGAACATCGACGCGATGAGGGCGATGATGCCCGCGACGATGAAGAAGAACCCGCCGGCCTTGGCGGCGAACGCCGGGAGGATCGGGACACCGACGACGTTGTCGTTGGTCTTGCCCGGGCCAGCGAACTGGGTGTGCTTGTTGATCACGACGAGCACGAGGTGGACACCGAGCACCGCGACGAGGATCGCCGGCAGCAGCAGGATGTGCAGCGTGTAGAGGCGGCCCACGATGTCGGTGCCCGGGAACTCGCCACCGAAGAGCAGGTAGGCGATCCAGACACCGATCACCGGAACGCCCTCGATCATGCCGACGATGATCCGCAGACCGTTTCCGGAGAGCAGGTCGTCGGGGAGCGAGTAGCCGGTGAAGCCCTCACCCATGGCGAGGACCCAGAGCAGGAAGCCGAAGACCCAGTTGAGCTCACGCGGCTTGCGGAAGGCACCGGTGAAGAACACGCGGGCCATGTGCAGCATGATCGACGCCACGAACAGCAGGGCCGCCCAGTGGTGGACCTGGCGGACGAAGAGCCCACCGCGGATGTCGAACGAGATGTCCAGCGTGGACTGGAGCGCCGTCGACATCTCGACGCCCTTGAGCGGGACGTACGTGCCGTTGTAGACGACCTCGGCCATGGAGGCCTGGAAGAAGAACGTCAGGAACGTACCGGAGAGCAGGACGACGACGAAGCTGTACAGCGCCACCTCGCCGAGCATGAAGCTCCAGTGGTCCGGGAAGATCTTCCGGCCGACTTCCTTGACGAGCCCTGAGATGCTGGTGCGCTCGTCGATGTAGTTCGAGACCCCGCCGATGATGCGGGATCCGCGCTCCGGAGCCGGCTTGTTGGCCGTGCTGCTCGGTGCCGTGGTGGTGGGGGTGCTGGTCATCAGCGTTCACGCTCCCAGAAGGACGGTCCGACCGGCTCGTGGAAGTCGCTCTGGGCAACCAGGTAGCCGTCGTCGTCGATCGCGATCGGAAGTTGGGGGAGGGGGCGTGCGGCCGGACCGAAGATGACCTCGCAGTTGTTCGAGACATCGAAGGTGGACTGGTGGCACGGGCACAGCAGGTGGTGCGTCTGCTGCTCGTAGAGCGCGACCGGGCATCCGACGTGGGTGCAGATCTTGGAGTACGCGACGATGCCGTCGTAGCCCCAGTTCTCGTGGCCCTTGGACGGGTTGAGGTCCTTCGGGTCGAGACGCATGAGGAGGACGGAGGCCTTGGCCTTCTCCTCGAGCATGTGCTCGGAGTCGAGCATGCCGTCCGGGATGACGTGGAACACCGAACCGATGGTCACGTCCGAGGCCTTGATCGGCAGACCCGTCGGGTCCTTCGTCAGGCGCAGGCCCTGCTTCCAGAAGGTGTGGCGCAGGAGCTCGTTCGGGTCCTCGGCCGGAGCGAGGTCGCGGACCAGGACGATGCCCGGCAGCGGGAACGCGGCCAGCGCACCGATCATCGAGTTGCGGATCAGCTTGCGACGGCTGAAGCCGGACTCCTTGTCGGCCAGCTGGAAGGCCTCGACGGCCTTGGCGCGCGTCGCGTCCGTGCCGCGGGTGCCGTGGCGGAGCTCGGTGATCTCGCGGTCGACGACGAGCGACTTCGACCAGTAGACCGCGCCGAGGCCCAGCGCGATGAGCGCGAGGGCGATCGAGAGGCCGAGGAAGAGGTTCGCGGTGCGGACCGTCCCGAAGTCGTTCGAGTCGATCGGGAACGCGACGTAGGCCGCGATCGAGAGGACGCTGCCGACGATCGAGAGGTAGAAGAAGGTCGCGACCTGACGCTCGGCCAGGCGCTGCTTCTTCGGGTCGACGTCGGTGCGGCGCGCGCGGTGCGGCGGCTCACCCGGGTTCTCGAACGGGTCGGTGGGCAGCACCGCGATCCCGGGGGAGGTGGTCGTGCCGTGCTTCTCGACAGCCGAGGACGAGTTCAGCGTCTCGTCGTCGTGCTCTGCCATGGTGTTCCCTTCAGTGTCGTTCGACACGGACGATCAGTTGGACTTCGCGGTCAGCCAGACGGTCATCGCGACGACCGCGCCGAGTCCGAAGATCCAGATGAACAGGCCCTCGGCCACCGGGCCCAGGGAGCCGAGTGCGAACCCGCCGGGCGACTTGTTGTCCTGCACGTACTTGAGGTACGTGATGATGTCGGCCTTCTGCTCCGGCGTGAGGTTCAGGTCGTTGAAGACCGGCATGTTCTGCGGGCCGGTCTGCATCGCCTCGTAGATGTGCTTGCCGGAGACCGTCGACAGGTTCGGGGCGTACTTGCCCTCGGTCAGGGCACCGCCGGCGCCGGCCACGTTGTGGCACATGGCGCAGTTGATGCGGAAGAGCTCGGCACCCTCGGCCGCGTCGCCGTCCTCACCGTTGGTGAGTTCGGTGGACGGGACGGCCGGGCCGGGGCCCAGCGAGGCGACGTACTCGGCGAGGGCGTCGACCTGCTCGTCGGTGAACTGCGCGGGCTTCTCTTCGGCCTGCGGACCCTGGGCGGCCATCGGCATGCGGCCGGTGCCGACCTGGAAGTCGACCGAGGCGGCGCCGACACCGATGAGGGACGGACCCTCGCTCGTGCCCTGGGCGGAGAGGCCGTGGCAGGTCGCGCAGTTCGAGGCGAAGAGCTTCTGGCCCTCGTTCACCTTCGACTGGCTGGTCGCCGCGACGGTGCTCGTGCTGTCGTCGGCGTTGGCCGTGGAGCTGAAGAGCGCGTACGCACCGCCGGTGGTCATGAGGCCGACGACGATGAGCGAGACGGTCGCCATCGGTGAACGGCGGCCCTTCTTGGTCTTGGTTCTGTTGAACATGTGCTCGGGGGTGTCCAGTTCCTACTTGAGAAGGTAGATGACGGCGAAGAGGAAGATCCACACGACGTCGACGAAGTGCCAGTAGTACGACACGACGATGGCGGTGGTCGCTTCCTTGTGACCGAAGTTCTTCGCGGCGAAGCCGCGGCCGAGCGTCAGCAGGAAGGCGATGAGGCCACCCGTGACGTGGAGGCCGTGGAACCCGGTCGTCATGTAGAAGGCCGAGCCGTAGGCGCTGGAGGAGAGCGTGACGCCCTCGTGCCAGAGGTTGGCGTACTCGAAGATCTGGCCGCAGACGAAGATCGCGCCCATCGCGTAGGTGACGAAGAACCACTCCGTCATGCCCCAGTGGCGCGGGTTCCAGCTCGTGCGGTGCACCTGGAAGCGCTCTGCAGCGAACACGGCGAACTGGCACGCGAAGCTGGACAGCACCAGGATGATCGTGTTCACCGAGGCGAAGGGCACCTCGAGCTTGGAGGTTTCGGCCGCCCACAGCTCGGGGGACGTGCTGCGCAGCGTGAAGTAGATCGCGAACAGGCCGGCGAAGAACATGACCTCGCTGCCCAGCCACACGATCGTCCCCACGGCAACGGCGTTCGGCCTGTTCAGGGCCGGACCGCTGGCGGATCTGGAGAGAGGGGTGCTAGTCACGTCCTCCATTATGGCCGAAACCCCAGACAGTGTTTTCGCAGGAGACTGGCGGGTCTCTCGAATTCACTACGATCGAGCCATGCCTGACGCACTCTCTTGGCCTGCAGTGATCAGCGCGCTCATGGCGCGCGAGGACCTGACGATCAGGCAATCCACATGGGCCATGGAGGAGATCGTGCACGGGCGCGCCACCCAGGCACAGATCGCCGCGTTCGCCGTGACGCTCCGCGCGAAGGGCGAGACCGTCGACGAGGTGGTCGGGTTCCGCGACGCGATCCTCGACGCCGCCGTTCCGCTGGACGTCGACCCGATGGCGTTGGACATCGTCGGCACGGGTGGGGACGTCGTCGGCACCGTGAACGTCTCGACGATGGCGGCGATCGTCATCGCCGCCGCCGGGGTGCCCGTCGTGAAGCACGGCAACAAGGCGAGCTCGTCGAAGTCCGGTTCGAGCGACGTGCTCGCCGCACTCGGGCTCGATCTCACGATGGACGCCGCGCGTGTCGCGGACACCTTCCGGCGTGTCGGACTGACCTTCGCGTTCGCGAACGCGTTCCACCCGGGCTTCGCGCACGCCGGGCCGGTCCGCCGCGAGATCGGCGTGCCCACGGTGTTCAACTTCCTCGGGCCGCTCGTCAACCCCGCACGGTGCGAAGCGAACGCCGTCGGCGTCGCGCAGCTCGACCTCGTGCCGATCATCACGGGCGTGTTCCAGACCCGCGGCGCGACCGCCCTGGTCTTCCGCGGCGACGACGGCCTCGACGAGCTCACCACCACCGGCCACAGCCACATCTGGGAGGTCACCGGCGGGCGCATCATCGAGCACGACCTCGACCCGCGCGACCTCGGCATCGCACGTGCACGCACCGAAGACCTCCTCGGTGGCGACCCCGAGCACAACGCAGCCGTCGTGCACCGCGTGCTGTCGGGGGAGACGGGCCCGGTGCGCGACATCGTGTTGCTCAACGCCGCAGCGGGACTGGTCTCCTTCCGTCTGGCGCAGGACCCGACCGAGTCCGACCGACCGATCCTGCAGCGCTTCCGCGAGCAGCTCGCGGTGGCCGCCGAGGCGATCGACTCCGGCGCCGGCACCCGCAAGCTGGCGGACTGGATCGCGGTCCCGACCGCGACCGACGCGCAGTAGACGCAACTGACGGGAGGCCCGGTGCCGGTTCCAGGAACCGGCACCGGGCCTCCCGTCGGTGCGTTCAGTGCACGCGGTCAGCGTGCGCCTGCGTCGCTACTGGACGTCCTCGTCGACCCAGTCGAAGGTCTTCGTGACGGCCTTCTTCCAGAGGCGGAGCGTGCGCTCGCGCTCCGCGGCGTCGAGCTGCGGCTCCCAGCGCTTGTCCTCCTGCCAGTTGGCACGGAGCTCGTCGAGGTTGGCCCAGAAGCCCACCGCGAGACCGGCCGCGTAGGCCGCGCCGAGCGCCGTCGTCTCGGCGACGACCGGACGCACCACCGGCACGTTGAGGATGTCGGCCTGGAACTGCATGAGCTCGTTGTTGGCGGTCATGCCGCCGTCGACCTTGAGCTCGGTCAGGTCCACGCCCGAGTCGGCGTTCACCGCGTCGAGGACCTCGCGGGTCTGCAGCGCCGTCGCCTCGAGGGCCGCACGCGCGATGTGCCCCTTGTTGACGTAACGGGTCAGGCCGACGATGGCGCCGCGAGCGTCCGGACGCCAGTACGGCGCGAAGAGCCCGGAGAACGCCGGCACGAAGTACACGCCGCCGTTGTCCTCGACGGTCTTGGCCAGCGCCTCGACCTCCGGGGCACTGCCGATGAGACCGAGGTTGTCGCGGAGCCACTGGATGAGCGAGCCCGTGACGGCGATCGAGCCCTCGAGTGCGTAGTGCGTCTCCTGGTCGCCGAGCTTGTAGCCGACGGTGGTGAGCAGGCCGTTCTCGGAGCGGACGATCTCGGTACCGGTGTTGAAGATGAGGAAGTTGCCGGTGCCGTAGGTGTTCTTCGACTCGCCCTGGTCGAACGCCGCCTGGCCGAAGGTCGCGGCCTGCTGGTCGCCGAGGATGCCCGCGATCGGGACCTCACGGAGCAGGTTGGACGACTCGACGTGGCCGTAGACCTCGGAAGAGCTGACGATCTCCGGGAGCATCGACTTCGGCACACCGAAGTCGGCGAGGATGTCGTCGCGCCACTGGAGCGTCTCGAGGTCCATGAACAGCGTGCGGGACGCGTTCGTGACGTCGGTCTTGTGGACGCCGCCGTCGACGCCACCGGTCAGGTTCCAGAGGACCCAGGTGTCGGTGGTGCCGAAGAGCAGGTCGCCGGCCTCGGCCTTCTCACGCGCACCCTCGACGTTCTCGAGGATCCACATGATCTTGGTGCCGGCGAAGTACGTCGCGAGCGGGAGGCCGACGATGGCCTTGTAGCGGTCGGTGTCTCCGTCGGCGAGCTTGTCGACGATCGACTGCGTGCGGGTGTCCTGCCAGACGATCGCGTTGTAGATCGGCTTGCCGGTGGTCTTGTCCCAGACGACGGCGGTCTCGCGCTGGTTCGTGATGCCCACGGCGGCGACGTCGTGACGCGTGATGTCGGCACGCGACAGTGCCTGACCGATCACCTCGCGGGTGTTGTCCCAGATCTCGGCGGGGTCGTGCTCGACCCACCCGGCGCGCGGGAAGATCTGCTCGTGCTCCTTCTGCCCGGTCGAGATGATCGAGCCGGAGTGATCGAAGACGATCGCTCGGGTGGAGGTCGTGCCCTGGTCGATGGCGACGATGTAGTCGGCCATTGGTGCTCCTTACGGGTGTTCGGTGCGGTGAGCGGCACGCGATCGCGGGCCGCTCACCCCGGGGTTGGGTTGGTTCAGCTGACGACGGGCAGCAGCGCGAGCGACAGCACGGCGGCGAGTGCACCGCCGACGAGCGGTCCGACGACCGGCACCCAGGCGTACGACCAGTCGCTCGAGCCCTTGCCCTTGATGGGCAGGAAGGCGTGGGCGATGCGCGGGCCGAGGTCACGGGCCGGGTTGATGGCGTAGCCGGTCGGGCCACCGAGGCTGACACCGATCGCGATCACGAGGAAGGCGACGGGGACGGCGCCGAGTTCCGCAGGTGCCTTGCCGTTCGTCATCGCGAGGATGACGAAGACGAGCACGAAGGTGCCGATGATCTCGGTCACGACGTTCCAGCCGTACGACCGGATCGCGGGCCCGGTGGAGAACACGCCGAGCTTCGCAGCGGCGTCGGGCTCCTCGTCGAAGTGCTGCTTGTAGGCGAGCCAGACGATGACGGCACCGATGACCGCGCCGATCATCTGCGCGAGCCAGTAGATGAGCATCGTGCCGACACTGATGTTGCCGAGGATGGCTTGGGCGAGGCTGACGGCCGGGTTGAGCTGGCCGCCCGACTTGTAGGACACGAGGACGCCGGCGAAGACCGCGAAGCCCCAACCGATCGTGACCATGAGGAAGCCGGCCCCGAAGCCCTTCGACTTCGTGAGGGAGACGGCGGCGACGACACCGCCACCCAGGATGATGAGCATCGCTGTACCGACGAGCTCGGACAGGAACTTGACGCCGATGTCGTCCATCGGTGACCTCCAGTGCGTGAGGTGGGGGTCCGGTGGTGCTGCGCCGCACTCCCCGTTGAGTGATTGAGGCCGAGCCTAGTGACGAGGCGAACGACGCGGCGATGAATTCCTGAGGGAAGTCCGGGATCGTGCACGAACGTGCAACCGGCGTGCGCTGCGGGGGATCGCGAGCCGGTGACGCGTCCCCGTCGCACTGCACGAACGTGCAGACCGGACGAACGAGCGCCCGGGCGTCGGATGTAGATTGGGCGCACTCCGGTCGACGACGGCGGTGTGCAGTTCGCCTCGGCTCGGCCCCGTACCCGTGGAGGCACGCGCATGAAGAAGCTCATCAACGACCCGCAGGCCGTGGTCGACGAGACCGTCCGGGGATTCGCCCGGGCACACGCCGGACACGTCGTCCTGGTCGAGGACCCGATCCACCTGCACCGCTCCGACGCACCCGTCGCCGGCAAGGTCGGCATCGTCAGTGGCGGCGGCAGCGGACACGAGCCGCTGCACGCGGGCTTCGTCGGGTACGGCATGCTCGACGCCGCCGTCCCGGGCCCGGTGTTCACGAGTCCGACCCCCGACCCGATCGTCGCGGCCACCAAGGCCGTCGACGGCGGCGCGGGCGTCCTGCACATCGTGAAGAACTACACCGGCGACGTCCTGAACTTCGAGACCGCCGCCGAGCTCGCCGAGATGGACGACATCCGCGTCGAGGCCGTCGTGGTCGACGACGACGTCGCCGTGCAGGACTCGCTCTACACCGCCGGTCGCCGCGGCGTGGCCGGCACCGTGGTCGTCGAGAAGTGCGCCGGTGCCGCGGCCGAGCGCGGTGACGACCTCGACGCCGTCGCCGCGATCGCCCGCCACGTCAACGACGTCACGCGGTCGATGGGCCTGGCCCTGGCGTCCGGCACCGTGCCGCACGCGGGGGAGCCGTCCTTCACGCTCGCCGACGACGAGGTCGAACTCGGCATCGGCATCCACGGCGAGCCCGGGCGCGAGCGCATCCCGATGGCACCGGCCGACCAGCTCGTCGACCGTGTGCTCGAACCGATCCTGACCGACCTCGACGCCCCGGCCGGCTCGAAGCTGCTCCTGCTCGTCAACGGCATGGGCGGCACCCCGCTGTCCGAGCTGTACATCGCCTACCGCCGCGCCGCCGAGGTGCTGACGGACCGCGGGTACGACGTCACGCGTAGTTTGGTCGGCGACTACGTCACGTCCCTCGAGATGCAGGGGTTCTCGCTCACCGTCACGGTGCTCGACGAGGAACTCACGGCACTCTGGGACGCACCGGTGGAGACCCCGGCACTGCGCTGGGGCCGCTGAGCGGCCGAGTACGGCCGCTCGACCACCGACCACGACACCGAGCCCACCGGGCCGGAAACACGAAGGGAACCGCATTGGCGCTCGACACCGCATGGGCCATCGACTGGGTCCGTCGCACCGCTGCGACGATCGACGAACACCGGGCCGAGCTCGTCACGCTCGACCGCGAGATCGGTGACGGAGACCACGGCGAGAACCTCGACCGCGGCTTCCGCGCCGTGCTCGAGGCCGTCGACGGCGGGTCGTTCGACACGCCCGGTGCCGTGCTGAAGACGGTCGCGACGAAGCTCATCTCGACCGTCGGCGGCGCCGCCGGCCCGCTGTTCGGCACCGCGTACCTGAAGGCAGCCCAGGCTGCTGGCGACGCGACCGAGTTCGACGCCGACACGCTCGTCGCCGTGCTCGCCGCAGCCCGCGACGGCGTGGTCTCGCGCGGCAAGGCCGCCGTCGGCGACAAGACGATGGTGGACGCCTGGACCCCCGCGGTCGACGCCGCCACCGCAGCCGCCGCAGCCGGTGACGACCCGGCAGCGGTGCTCGCCGCCGCGGCCGACGCCGCCGCCTCGGGCGCCGAGGCCACCGAACCGCTCGTCGCCCACAAGGGTCGTGCGAGCTACCTCGGCGAACGCGCCGTCGGGCACCGCGACCCGGGTGCGCAGTCGACGGCGTACATCCTGCGTGCCGCGGTGCACGCGACGACGGGTTCCGCCGCGTGACCGTCGGCATCCTGATCGTCTCGCACAGCGCTGCGATCGCCTCCGGCACCGTCGAGCTCGCCCGCCAGATGGCGGCCGACGTGCCGCTCGTCGCCGCGGGCGGGACCGACGACGGCGGCATCGGCACGTCGTTCGAGGCGATCACCGCCGGCATCGAGGAGCTCGCCGACGCCGACGCCGTCGTCGTCCTGTGCGACCTCGGTTCGGCCTACCTGACCACCGACACGGCGCTCGACTTCCTCGACGACGACGTCCGCGCACGCGTGCACGTCTCGCAGGCGCCCCTCGTCGAGGGCGCGGTCGCCGCGGCCGTCGCGGCCCAGACGGGTGGTGACGCCGAGGCAGTGCTCGCTGCTGCGGCGTCCGCCGCAGGCTCCGCGGACGACGCGAGCACTACCTCCCGTCCGTCCGGTGACCAGCCGGGAGGCCCGGGACCGGGTGGCGGGGCGGCCAGCGTCGACGACGTGGCCGCGTCCGAGAGCGTCGAACTGGTGAACGAGACCGGCCTGCACGCCCGTCCCGCGGCGGAGTTCGTGAAGACGGCAGCCAAGTACGACGCAGCGGTGCGCGTGAACGGCGTGGACGCGAAGAGCCTGCTGGCGATCATGGCGTTGGCACTGCCGAAGGGCGCCACCGTGTCGATCGAGGCGAGCGGGACCGATGCGCAGGTCGCGGTCGACGCGCTGGTGGAGCTGGTGCGGAGCGGCTTCGGCGAGTAGCCCTCGCCGGTCGTCGTCCCGCGCTCAGCGGATGGACACCGTGCCGGCCAGGTCGAGGTCCGACGGCCCGCCGGTGACACCCGCGTCGGCAAGGAGCGTCGCGCCGAACACCGCGCTCCAGAACGTCCGGGCATCACGGCCGACACCACTCGGACTCGTCCAGCCGTGCTCGGCGACGACACGCTCGAGGTAGCGCTCCGACTGCCGGAACAGGACCGCGAGCAGGAGTCGCACGCGCTCCCGCTGGGCGTCGTCGTCACCGGCGGCGGCCAGCGCGCGCACGACGAGCAGTGTCGACGGCATGGCGAGCGCGGTGCGTGCGAGCACCTGACGGAACGCGTCGGCGGATCCGGCGCGCCGACCGGCTACCTGCAGGCGCGTGGTGTCGCGGAGGAAGAGCGCGAAGGCGGCGTCGAGGACGAGGCGGTCCTTCGAGCCGTAGTGGTGTGTGATCTGGTTCGGGTAGACCCCGGCCGCACGGGCGATCTCGCTGACGGTGACGGCGTGGCGTGCGGTGCTCGCTCCGCCCGCGTCACTGGCGCGTGCGGTGCTCGCTCCGCCCGCGCCACCGGCTGCACCTGCGCTGAGGAGTCCGGCGGTCGCGGCGAGGATCCTCGCCCGGGTCGCTGCGCCGCGGGTCGTCCGGGCGCCGTCGGTGGTTGCCATCTCTGAATTGTACGTGGTACAACTCAACTTGTTCAACGTACAAGAAGGAGCACTCGTGGACATCTCCATCACCGGCTACGGCGCGGTCTCACCGTTCGGCCACGGCGTCGCGCCGCTGTGGGACGCCCTGGTCGCCGGACGCTCCGGCGTGCACGAGCTGCACCGCGACGGGCAGCTCTGGGAACGGGTGCCGATCATGGTCGGCGCCGACGCAGCACTCGACGCCGAGTCCGCACTCGGTCGCGTCCGTACGAACCGACTCGACCGCAGCCAGCAGCTCGCGCTCGTCGCCGCCGGCGAGGCCTGGGCCGACGCCGGCGCGCCCGCGGTGGACGGCGACCGCCTGGCCGTCGTCGTCGGGACCGGCATCGGGGGAGTGGAGACGTTGCTCGATGCACACGACGTGCTCGGCGCCTCGGGCGCGCGTCGGGTGTCGCCCCGGACCGTCCCGATGCTCATGGCCAACGGGGCCGCGGCGCAGATCAGCATCGAGTACGGCGCCCGCGCCGGTGCGTACACGACCGTCTCGGCGTGCGCGTCCGGTGCCGAGGCGATCGCGACGGCCGCGCGGCTCATCGTCACCGGGGAGGCCGACGTCGTCATCGCGGGCGGCACCGAAGCGGCGGTCACCCCGGTCACCATGGCCTCGTTCGCGCAGTCCCAGGCCCTCGCGAAGCCCGACGGTGACGACCCCACCACGTTGTCGCGACCGTTCGACGCCGACCGCCGCGGGTTCGTGCTCGGCGAGGGTGCCGGGTTCGTCGTCCTGGAACGGGCCTCGCACGCCGCCGCCCGCGCACAGCGGTCGCACGGGACGCTTGCCGGGTGGGGGATCACGTCAGACGCGTTCCACATCACCGCCCCGCTCGGGGACGGCAGCGAGCAGGAGCGCGCGATGACGGCGGCGATCCGGATGGCCGGGCTCACCGGTGCGGACATCGACCACGTCAACGCGCACGCGACCGGGACCCCGGTCGGGGACGTCGGTGAGGCAGCGGCGATCGGTCGTGCTGTCGGGACCGGTGCGCTCGTCACCGCGCCGAAGAGCGCCATCGGGCACATGTTCGGTGCGGCGGGAGCAGTCGAGGCGATCCTGACGGTCCGGGCACTCGAGACCGGGGTCGTGCCGCCGACGCTGAACCTGCAGCACCAGGACCCGGCGATCGACCTGGACGTGGTGGCGGCGACGGCTCGGACTGCGACCATGCGTGCGGCGCTGAACAACTCGTTCGGGTTCGGTGGGCAGAACGCCTCGTTGGTGTTCACCGCGGTCTGAGGGACACGGGGACCGACGTATCCTGACTGCCATGAGCATGGAAGGCGTGGCCTGGAGCTCGCTGTACAAGATCTCGACCGCCAAGGACGGCAAGCACGGCATCTCGCGCGAGTCGGTGCGGCGGATCATGACGTTCGCAGTGCCCTACCGGGCCAAGCTGGTGGTCTTCATCGTCCTCTCCGTCGTGGGCGCGGTCCTCGCGGTCGCGACACCGGTGCTCGCCGGCCGGGTGGTCGACGTCATCGTCGCCCGGGGCGCGCTCAGCACGATCACCTGGCTCGCGGTCGTCATCGCCCTGGTCGCCGTGGGCGACGCAGGCGTGTCGCTCGCCACGCGCTGGTTCTCGGCACGCATTGGCGAAGGCGTGATCCTGGACCTCCGGACCGCCGTCTTCAACCACGTGCAGAAGATGCCGATCGCCTTCTTCACCCGCACACGGACCGGTGCCCTCGTCAGCCGCCTCAACAACGACGTGATCGGCGCGCAGCAGGCCTTCAGCGGCACGCTGTCCGGCGTGGTCACGAACCTCGTGGCGCTGATCCTCACCCTGACCGTCATGCTCAGCACGTCCTGGCTCGTGACGGTCCTGGCGATCGTCATGCTCCCGATCTTCCTCGTCCCCGCGCGGCGCATGGGCAGCCGCCTCGCCGCGCTGCGTCGCGAGGCCGCCGACCACAACGCCGCCATGAGCACGCAGATGACCGAGCGCTTCTCCGCGCCCGGCGCCACCCTCGTGAAACTGTTCGGCCGGCCCGACGAGGAAGCGGAGGAGTTCCGCGTCCGCGCCGCCCGGGTCCGCGACATCGGGGTGCGGAGTGCCCTGCTGCAGTTCGTCTTCGTGACCGCCCTCACCCTGGTCTCCGCCCTCGCGCTCGCGCTCGTCTACGGGGTCGGCGGCGCCCTCGCACTCGGTGGCCAGCTGAACACGGGCGACGTGGTGACGCTGGCCCTCCTGCTCACCCGCCTGTACGCGCCGCTGACCAGCCTCGCGAACGCCCGGGTGGAGATCATGAGCGCGGTGGTCAGCTTCGAGCGCGTCTTCGAGGTCCTCGACCTCGAACCGCTCATCCAGGAGAAGCCCGACGCCGGCACCGTCCCCGACGGCCCGGTGGCGGTCGAGTTCGACGACGTCCGTTTCGCCTACCCCTCGGCGGACAAGGTCTCCCTCGCCTCACTCGAGGAGGTCTCCACGCTGGACACCCGCGGCGGTGACGAGGTGCTCCACGGCGTCTCGTTCCGGATCGAGCCGGGGCAGACCGTCGCCCTCGTCGGCACCTCCGGGGCCGGCAAGTCCACGATCGCGCAGCTGCTCTCCCGCCTGTACGACGTCGACAGCGGCGCCGTCCGCCTGGCGGGATCGGATGTCCGCGACGTCACGTTCGCCTCCATGCGACACACCATGGGGATGGTGACGCAGGACGGCCACCTGTTCCACGAGACCATCCGCTCCAACCTGCGCCTCGCACGGCCCGAGGCGACCGAGGACGAAGTGTGGGACGCCGTCCGGCGCGCGCGGCTCGAACCGCTCATCCGCTCCCTGCCGGACCAGCTGGACACGATGGTCGGCGAGCGCGGCTACCGGCTGTCCGGCGGCGAGCGCCAGCGGATGACCATCGCCAGGCTCCTGCTCGCCCAGCCGCGCGTCGTCATCCTCGACGAGGCCACCGCGGCGCTGGACTCGACATCCGAGGCGGCCGTGCAGGCTGCGCTCAGCGAGGCGCTCGAGGGGCGGACTGCGATGGTGATCGCCCACCGACTGTCGACCATCCGCAGCGCGGACCTGATCTTGGTGGTCGAGGACGGCTCGATCGTCGAGCGTGGGACCCACGAGGAACTGCTGGCCGTCGGCGGACGGTACGAGGAGTTGCACCGGACCCAGTTCGCCGTGCAGAAGGACGTCGCGGCGGACGAGGAAGCGCTGCGGGAGAGCTAGTTCCTCAGGTCACGGCGCCGTCGTGAACTGCTGGAGGCCGGTGACCCGCAGCAGGTCGAGCTTCGCGGCGTCCTCGGTTCCGGGGACCGCGGTGTAGACGACGATCCGCAGGTCGCCGCCCGGGACCGTCAGCACGTCGCAGTCGATCTCGATCGGGCCGACGGGCGTGTGCACCTGCTTGCGGCTCGCCCGGTGCTCGGCGATGCGACCGGTGTCCCAGCGGCGTTCGAACTCGGGTGACTCCCGGCGCAGCCGCGCGACGAGTTCGGCCAGGTCGCGGTCGGCGGGGTAGCGGCCGGATGCCTGCCGGAGGTCCGCTGCGAGGTCGCTCGAGAACTCCTCCTGGTGCTCGTCGTCCCACTCGACACCGTCGTGCGCGTGCATGAAGTGCCGCCACACCAGGTTGCGCTCGATGCCGACGGCCCGCGAGGGGTCACCGTTCAGCGCAGCCCACAGGTCGTTCCACAGCACGATGTCGTGCGTCGCCGTGAACACCGCGATCGGGACGTCGCCGAGCCGGTCGACGAGCCGCTGCACCCCGGGGGTGATGTGCCGTGGGACGACCTGGAGCGACGGGGGAGCGACGCCCGCGACCCGGCACAGGTGGTCGCGCTCGGCCGCGGTGAGCCGGAGCGCCGTGGCGAGCGCGCCGAGCAACTGGGGTGAGGGGTTCAGCGCGCGGCCCTGCTCGAGCCGGACGACGTAGTCGACGCTCACCCCGGCGAGCGCGGCGAGCTCCTCGCGACGGAGCCCCGGGGTCCGTCGACCGGGCCCGGCCGGCAGGCCGACCTCTTCGGGACGGACGCGGTCGCGCCAGGAACGCAACACACTCGCGAACTCGCTCATGCCCACCATCCTGGCCCCGCGCCTCCTGTCCGTCCTGGTACTGCTGGTCCCACCGTCGCACGGTGCCTGGGGGAGTCAGCCACTCGGGCGGAGAGTGGGGGCATGACAACGACACTCATCACCGGCGCCAACCGCAGCCTGGGGCTCGAGACCGTCCGCCGCCTGGTCGACGCGGGCCACACCGTGTACGCCGGCATGCGCGACCCCGCCACGGGCGACGGAGCACGCGCCCTCGGCGCCGAGGTCGTCCAGCTCGACGTGACCGACCAGGACAGCATCGACGCAGCGATCGCGACCATCCCCGTCCTCGACGTGCTCGTGAACAACGCCGGCATCCTCGGGACGTCGTTCGGCGTCGACGACCTCGACGCCGCCGCGATGTCCGCCGTGCTCGACACCAACGTCACCGGCATCGTCCGGGTCACACAGGCAGCACTCCCGCTCCTGCGGGCATCCGACCACCCCGTGATCGTGAACGTCGCCTCGGGCGTCGGGTTCGCCCGCTGGTTGACGACCCCGGGCCACGACGAGTACGCGGTGCCGGCGGTGCCCTACGCCGCGTCGAAGGCCGCGGTGATCGCGTTGACCGTGCAGTACGCGAAGAACCTGCCGGGGTTCCGCGTCAACGTCAGCGACCCCGGGTACACCGCCACCGAGTTCAACGGGTTCGGTGGCCACCAGACGATCACCGAGGGCACGGACGCGACCGTCGCGCTCGCCACCGTCGGGCCGGACGGGCCCACGGGGGAGTTCCACAACCGGGACGGCCGCGTCGAGTACTGAGGTCACGGCGTCCGGCTCAGTCGTGCACGTCGGCGCCGAACCCCGGCCCGGGGCGCATCATCCAGCCTTCCGGGTCGGGGAGCGGACGGAACCCGAACCGCTCGTACAGTCCGTGCGCATCCGCGGTGAACAGAGCGAACCGCTTCAACCCGAGTGGCTCGATCGCCTCGGTCACGCCCTGCACGAGGGCGACGCCGACACCACGGCCACGAGCGTCCGGATCGACGAAGACGTCGGCCAGCCAGCCGAACGTCACCCCGTCGGTGATCACCCGGGCGTACCCGAGCTGCGCACCCGTCGCTGTGTCGTAGACGCCGAAGTTGCGGGACCCGGCGATGATCGCGTCCTGGGTGGCACGACTGCGACCCCGTGCCCAGTACGACTGCTCGCTGAGCCAGCGGTGCACGCGGTCGACGTCGAGGTCGGCGGGGTCGGCGGAGAAGTGCAGTGCGGTCGGTTCGTCCATGGGACCAGTGAACCGGCGGTCGCCATCGGCGGGCAACGGCCAATCCGTCGCCTGTGGACAACGCGGCACCACCGTCTGGGACGATGGCGGGATGCGCGCAGTCCAGTACGACCAGTTCGGATCCGCCCCGTCGATCGTCGACCTGCCCGATCCGGTGGCACCGGACCGCGGTGTCGTCGTCCGGGTCGCGGCCACCGGGGTGTGCCGCAGTGACTGGCACGCCTGGAAGGGGCACGACGACTCCGTCTCGCTGCCGCACGTCCCCGGGCACGAGTTCGCCGGTGTCGTCACGGCCGTCGGGGACGCGGTGACCCGGGTGTCGGTCGGTGACCGGGTGACCGCACCCTTCGTGTTCGCCTGCGGGACGTGCCCGGAGTGCGTCGACGGCGCCACCCAGGTGTGCACGCGCCAGCAGCAACCCGGGTTCACGCTGCCCGGTTCCCACGCCGAGTCGGTCGTCATCCCGCACGCCGACGTCAACGTGGTCGCGCTCCCGGACGCCGTGGGCTTCGCCGAGGCCGCAGCACTCGGGTGCCGGTTCGGGACGGCGTACCACGCCCTGCACGCCCGAGGTCGGGTCGCAGCAGGGGAGTGGGTGGTCGTGTTCGGCTGCGGCGGCGTCGGTCTGTCGACGATCATCGTCGCGGTCGCGGCGGGCGCACAGGTCGTCGCGGTGGACGTCTCGCCGGCGGCGCTCGAACGTGCCGCGGCACTCGGCGCCGTCACCGTGCCGATGGACGGAGCGGCAGTCGCCGCGGTCCGCGCTCGCACCGACGGCGGCGCGCACGTCTCGATCGACGCGTTCGGCAGCCGAGCGACCTCCGTCGCAGCGGTCGCCTCCCTGCGCCCTCGGGGACGCCACGTGCAGGTCGGCCTGCTGCTCGACGACGAGGCCGAGCCGGTGATCCCGATGGGCCGCGTCATCGCTGACGAGCTCGAACTGCTCGGCAGCCACGGGATCTCCGTGGGGGAGTACGCGGCGATGCTCGCCGACGTCGTCACCGGGCGACTGCGTCCGGACGACTCGATCGGTCGGACGATCGGTTTCGACGATCTGCCCGGGGCGATCGTCGCCATGGACCGTCCCGCCACGTCGACCGGGATGACCGTCGCCGTCTTCTGACCGCCGCGGTCTCCTAGGCGTCTGCGCTGACGCGGAGCAGCTGCACGGTGGCGTACCGGACGGCGTCCGATGCCTCGCGCAGAGCGTGGTCGAGCTGCATCGCGATCTGCTCGTCCGTCCACGGCACGCCGACCTCGATCGCGTCGAGCGGGTGTACGGGCCGTTCCGGTCGGTTCGCCCAGTCCGCCAACGTGGTGCGATCTTCGATCGTCGGGACCCCCAGCGCAGCGTCAGGGGCCTGGTGGGCACGATGCGCCTCGGCGACCACGGAGTCGATGTCGGTCGGGGGAGTCAACCCCGACACCCGGTAGCGGTCCGCGACCTCGTGCCACCACTTCGTCGCCTGCCGCAGGTGCCCCTCGGCTCGCTGGACCATCTGATCAGCGATGTCCGCCTCGTGCTCGGCGTCGCTCTCGGCCGTCAGGAAAGCGTCCGAGTACCCGAGGACCCCCACGAGGTCCTCGGCTTCGGACCGGAGCAGGGGACGTGCGCCGTCCTCGACCGACTCCACGGTCGCGGCGTCCCAGTGCCAGCCGCGCAGCCGCATCCGGAACGCCAGGTCGTCCTGATCAGAGCCGGCCAGTCGTTCGCGGACGCCCCGGAGGTTCCGGCCGATCTGGGCATCGCTGAGGCTCATGGTGGAGACGCTACGCACGAGACCCCGTCAGTGTCCGAGCGGCTCGACGCTCAGACGACGTCGCCGTCTGAACTGCTCAGCGCTTCGGTCGGTAGACCAGCCCGAGCGCGCCGCCTGCGAAGGCTCGAGAACTGATCAGTTCGAGATCCAGCTCGCCCGTCAGAGCGGCGAACACGCCATCGCCTGACCCGAGCGCAACAGGCAGGACTGCCAGCCGGTACTCATCGACCAGACCGGCCCGGACCAGGCTGCGACCGAACTCCGTCCCGCCCTGCGCGAGGACGTACCCACCCGACTCCTGCTTCAGCGCCGTCACCTCGGCTTCGAGCGGTCCGGCGGCGACGCGTGCACCCGTCCAGGTCGCCGCCGCGGGGGACTCGGGGTCGGTGACTGCCAGTGTTCGCGGATCGAAGTCTCGCTGCGTGGTGAAGACGACCTTGGGGATCCGGTTCATCGGTTCGGCGATCGGCCCGGGTGCCGTCGGCCAGAAACCTGAGATGGACTCGAAGGTCTTGCGGCCGAAGGCGTGCACGCCCGCACCAGCGACGACGCCGAGCACCCAGGCCATCGAGTCCGGACTCCCGCCGCGGAACATCCAGTCCGATTCAGCTCGGGGAACGGCCACGAAGCCGTCCAACGACATCGACATCTTCAGCACGAGTTCACGCACGGGGAGCCCCTGTCCGAATCTGAGTTGACATAATATGCATTATCGGCGCACGCTCACAAGCGGCACCAAGGACTTCCTGCGCAGAAAAGGTCGGGTCCCACGCGCGGACCCGACCTTTCCTGCTCACGAAGCACATCGCCGGGCGACAGTGTCAGTCGACAGGCTTCGTCGGGACGTCGTCGGCGTCGATCTCGAGCGCCGCCGGCTCACCGCCCTGTTCTTCCAGGTTCTCCTGGTCGGTGTCCGGCTGCTCCGGTGTCTCGCTCTGGGTGGTCTCTTCGGCTGGGTCTGGCTGGCTGTAGCTCATGCGCCGGACGGTACGCCCACCGCGCTGATGACGTGTCGGGACTCCGTGCACGGCGCGCTACTGTCGGATGGCCGGTCGACGCCACAGGAGGAACGATGCCGCACACGCTCGTCGGGCTGATCGGCGCCGGACTGCAGCGGTCGCTGACTCCCCTGATGCACGAAGCAGAGGGCCGGGTGCTCGGACTCGACTACGAGTACCGCCTGCTCGACCTCGACGTGCTGGGCCGAACTGCTGCCGATCTGCCGGAACTGCTCGCCACCGCCGAGGCCGAGGGGTACCGCGCGGTCAACGTCACGCACCCCTGCAAGCAGGCCGTCGTCCCGTTGCTCGACGCGCTCGACCCGCGGGCTGTCCGGATCGGTGCGGTCAACCTCGTGCTGTTCCGCGACGGCCGCCGCATCGGGTACAACACCGACGAGACCGGCTTCCGGATCGCCGTGGAGCGCGGTCTCGGATCGGTCGCCGGGCAGCACGTCGTGCAGTTCGGTGCCGGTGGTGCCGGCTCGGCGATCGCCCACGCGCTCGTCGGACTCGGTGTCCGGCGGCTCGACGTCGTCGATGCGGACGTCGGCCGCGCGGAGGCCCTCGTCGCGACGCTCGAGCCACCGCCCGACTCCCCCGTCGACGCCCGCGTCCTGGCGATGACCGATGCCGACGAGGTGCTCGCGACGGCGGACGGAGCCGTCAACGCGACACCGCTCGGCATGAACGACGACCCGCGGCAGGCCTTCGACCCCGCGCTGCTCCCCCGAGGCGCCTGGGTCTCCGACGCCGTCTACTTCCCGCTCGAGACGCCGCTCGTCCGGGCGGCACGTGCGGCCGGATGCCGGGTGGTCGACGGTGGCTGGATGGCCGTCGGGCAGGCGGTCGCGAGCCTCCGACACATCACCGGGCTCGAGCCGGACCTCGACCGTGTGCGCGCCGCCTTCACCGGGTTCCTCGCCGAAGGGCGAACCGCCGGTGACCGGACCGGGCGCGAAGCCATCGGGTGAGCAGAAGAGGTCGAGTCCGGATGACGGACTCGACCTCTTCTGCTCACGATGCACGCCCGCGGACGCACCGAGTGCGCCCGCGAACGGGCTCCATCACGACTGGGTGAGGATGACCGCCGTCAGGATGTAGCCGACGATGCCGATGACGATCGCGACGGCCGACAGGATGATGCCGGCGAGGACGGTGCCGCGGCTGCCCCCACGCTTGCGCGCCAGGATGCCGAGCACGAGCCCGATGATGCCGGCGATGATGCCGATCAGGGCGATGAAGATGCCGCCGACGACGCCGACGATGCCGAGCACCAGGGAGACGACACCGAAGGTGTTGGACTGAGCGGGCGCGTTGCCGGGGTTGGACATGGGAGCTCCTTCGATCAGGACGCCGATCCAGGCCGGGTAGCCGATCGTGAGCGTCGATCAAACGCTATCCGAATCGCACCGGCAACGTTCAGGTTCCGTGCACGAACCTGTCCCCTGCTTCAGGCGCCGACGTAGGTCGCCAGGTGCTGGCCGGTCAGTGTCGAGCGGGCTGCGACGAGGTCGGCGGGCGTGCCCTCGAACACGATCCGGCCGCCGTCGTGCCCCGCGCCGGGCCCGAGGTCGATGATCCAGTCGGCGTGCGCCATCACGGCCTGGTGGTGCTCGATCACCACGACGGTCTTGCCCGAGTCCACCAAGCGGTCGAGCAGCCCGAGCAGCTGGGCGACGTCCGCCAGGTGCAGTCCGGTGGTCGGTTCGTCGAGCACGACGATGCCGCCACGCTCGCCGAGGTGGGTCGCCAGCTTGAGCCGCTGCCGTTCTCCGCCCGACAGCGTCGTGAGCGGCTGCCCGATGGTCAGGTACCCGAGTCCGACGTCGGCCAGGCGCGCCAGGATCGTGTGCGCAGCAGGCAGCGCGGCAGGACCATCGGCGAAGAACGCCACGGCCTCAGCGACGGACATGCCCAGGACCTGGCTGATGTCCTTGCCGCCGAGCTGGTAGCCGAGCACCGACTGGTCGAACCGCTTGCCGTCGCACTCCACGCACGGGGTGGCGATGCCCGCCATCATCCCGAGGTCGGTGTACACGACACCGGCGCCGTTGCACGCGGGACACGCACCCTCGGAGTTCGCGCTGAACAGCGCGGGCTTCACGCCGTTGGCCTTCGCGAACGCCTTGCGGATCGGTTCGAGCAGCCCGGTGTAGGTCGCCGGGTTGCTGCGCCGGGAGCCACGGATCCCGCTCTGGTCGATGGCGACGACACCCTCGCGATGCGCGAGCGACCCGTGGATCAGCGTGCTCTTGCCGGACCCGGCGACACCCGTCACGACGGTGAGCACCCCGGTGGGGACGTCCACGTCGACGTCGTGCAGGTTGTGCGCCGACGCACCGCGGATCGCGATCGCCCCGTCGGACCGGCGGACGGCAGTCTTCACCGAGACGCGGTCGTCGAGGTGCTGACCGGTGATGGTCCCGCTCCCCCGCAGCCCCTGCACCGGGCCCTGGTAGCAGAGCGTCCCGCCACCGGAGCCGGCGCCCGGGCCGAGGTCGACGACGTGGTCGGCGATCGCGATCACCTCGGGCTTGTGCTCGACCACGAGCACGGTGTTCCCCTTGTCACGCAGCCGCAGCAGCAGGCCGTTCATCCGCTCGATGTCGTGCGGGTGCAACCCGGTGCTCGGCTCGTCGAAGACGTACGTGACGTCGCTGAGGGACGACCCGAGGTGCTTCACCATCTTGACTCGCTGCCCCTCTCCCCCGGACAGCGTGCCGGTCGGGCGGTCGAGCGAGAGGTAGCCGAGACCGATCTCGACGAACGACTCGAGGAGGTCGCGGAGGCCGTCGAGCAGCGGCGCGACGCCAGGGTCGTCGATGGCCCGCAGCCACGGCACGACGTCGGTGATCTGCATCGAGCAGACGTCGGCGATGCTCTTCCCGCCGATCTTCGACGAGCGGGCGATGTCGTTCAGCCGGGTACCACCGCACGCCGGGCACGTCGTGAAGGTCACCGCACGGTCGACGAAGGCGCGGATGTGCGGCTGCATCGCCTCGCGGTCCTTCTGCAGCATCGAGCGGCGCACCCGGGGAACGAGCCCTTCGTACGTCATGTTGATGCCGGCGATCTTCTGCTTCGTGGGCTCGCGGTACAGGAAGTCGGCGCGCTCCTGCTCGGTGAAGTCGCGGATCGGGGTGTCCTTGTCGAAGTACCCGGACTCCGCGTACATCCGGACGTTCCACCCGTCGGTGCCGTAGCCGGGGATCGTGATCGCCCCGTCGCCGAGCGCCTTCGAGTCGTCGAACAGCTGCGTCAGGTCGATGTCGTTGACGAGTCCGCGCCCCTCGCAGTCGGCGCACATGCCACCGAGCCGGGTGAACGAGACCTTCTCGGCCTTGGCGTCCTTGCCCTTCTGCACGGTGATCGCTCCCCCGGCGGTGACCGTCGCCAGGTTGAACGAGAACGCGTTCGGACCACCGACGTGCGGGTCGCCCAGACGGCTGAAGAGCACGCGCAGCATCGCGTTCGCATCGGTGGCGGTGCCGACGGTCGACCGCGGGTCGGCGCCGATGCGCTCCTGGTCGACGACGATCGCGGTGGTCAGGCCGTCGAGCAGGTCGACGTCGGGTCGTGCGAGCGACGGCATGAAGCCCTGCACGAAGGCGCTGTACGTCTCGTTGATCATCCGCTGCGACTCGGCGGCGACGGTGCCGAACACGAGCGAGCTCTTGCCGGACCCGGACACACCGGTGAACACCGTGAGTCGACGCTTCGGCAGGTCGACGTCGATCCCCTGCAGGTTGTTGGCGCGAGCACCGCGCACGCGGATCCGGTCGTGGCCGTCAGCGGCGTGCACGCTCCGGCTCGGAACGCCGTCGTCGCCGGAACTGGTATGCATGTCGATCAGCGTACCGACGGGTACCGACACCGACAAGACAACCCGGCACCGTGCGTTGGACGCAACCCACCACCGGACAGGAGGCACGGGTCACGCCCGCACCGCGCCTCCCGTCAGCACCGTGCGCACCTTCTCACCCCGTGCGCGGTTCCGCGCACCGTGCAGCGCCACAAGCGCGCACCACGCGACCAACCCCGCGCCGGCCGACGGACCCGGCACCGTGCGTTGGACGCAACCCACCACCGGACGGGAGGCACGGGTCAGGCCCGCACCGCGCCTCCCGTCAGCACCGTGCGCACCTTCTCACCCCGTGCGCGGTTCCGCGCACCGTGCAGCGCCACAAGCGCGCACCACGCCACCAACCCCGCACCGGCCGACGGAGCCGGCACCGTGCAGACGACGGCCGGGTCAGACGACGGCCGAGTCAGGCGACGGCCGGGTCAGCTCACGGCCAACCGACGCACCAGCTCCGGCAGCTCCGCCGGTTCGAACGGCTCGTCGGTGGCGTCGAGCTCATCGGCGGTCCACCAGCGCGACGCGAGGATGTCGACCCGCTCGTCGTCCGTCCACTCGGCGTCCGACAACTCGAAGCCCGGGGTGCGCACGACGTAGAACTCGCTGTGGCCGCGGTCGTGGTCGGCGAGGTCCCACTCGACGGTGAAGTCCCAGGACCAGACGGGCTCGCCCGGGTCGTCGATGACGATGCCGGTCTCCTCGCGCAGCTCGCGGATCGCCGCGTCGCGGTGGTCCTCGCCGGGGTCGACCCCGCCACCCGGCGTGATCCACCGGTGTGCACCGTCCGACGACGGCGAGTTCGTGTCCATCAGGAACACGCGACCCTCGGGGTCGAGCAGGATGATGCGGGAGGTTCGGCGCAGGCCGGGCTTGGCAGTCACCCGCCCGACGCTAGCCGACGAAGCCGCTGACGTCGCCGACGAGCTTGGTGTGGTCGGCGGGGATCGGCTCGATCGCAGCGAGGGCGATCTCGGCCGCGAACTCCGACACGCTGTAGAGCTTGCCGACCTCTTGCCGGCGGCCCTCGATCGCGCCGGGGTTCAGGCGGTTCAGCAGGGTCGCGGTGATCGTGCCCTCGATCATGTCGCCGGAGACGACGACGAACTCGATGCCGGCGGCCCCGAGCTGCGGGATGAGCTCACGCAGGGCGAGTTCGCCGGCGCGCTTGCTCTTGGCCACGGGGACGTACTCGTCCATCGTCTCGGCGGTCTCGACGAAGTGGGCCTGGTGGCTCGTGACGAAGACGACGCGCGACCCGGCGGGCATGTGCGGCACGGCGGTCTGGAGCATGTCGACCTGCGCGTCGCGGTTCAGGCGGAGCGCGTAGTCCTCGCCGAGGCCGGACTCCATGCCGCCCGAAGCGTTCAGGACGAGCAGGTCGATGCCGCCCCACTCCTGCACGACGGTGTCGACGAGCGCCTGCACCGACTCGTGCTCGGTCAGGTCGGCGCCGATCGCCAGGGCGGAGCCACCGGCTGCGACGACCTTCTCGGCGATCTGCTCGGCGCGCTTTGCCTTGTTGCGGTAGTTCACGACGACCTTGGCGCCGGCCTCGGCCAGGTACCCGACGGTGTCGGCGCCGATGCCGCGCGACGAGCCGGTGACGACGGCGCGCGTGTCGGTGAGGGATCCGGGGGCGAGGGGGTTGCTCACAGTCGTGTTCTCCAGGTCGTGTTCCGGCCGGTCGGCCGCACCGAGCCTACCAATCGCCTGCACGGCCGACCGACCCTCCTGATATGTTGAACGGAGTTGTACCGGCCGTCGCGACGCTGCGAGCCACGGCGCGCGACCGAGGGAGGGAGATCGCGTGAACGGAATCGATTGGATCCAGACCATCGTCTGGATCGGACTGGTGTTGCTGCTGGGAGTGGTCGAGATCTTCACCCTCGACTTCATCTTCATCATGCTCGCGGCCGGAGCCGCCGGTGGGTTGATCGCTGCGCTGCTCGGCGCCCCGTGGTGGTTGTCCGCCATCATCTCCGCCGTGCTCGCGCTCGTGCTGCTGTCGCTCGTGCGACCGCGCCTGCTGCTCATGCTCGGCCGCGGCGCGGACCCGCACCGCACGAACATCGAGGGGCTCATCGGGCTCCCCGGCACCGTCGCCGTCGCGTTCACATCATCTGCTCCCGGTCAGGTCCGCCTGGCCAACGGCGAGACCTGGAGCGCACGGTTCGCCGTGGGCGCCATCGACCGCACACCGCCACTCGGCACCCCCGTGGTCGTCGAGTCGATCGAGGGGTCGACCGCGGTCGTGCGCCTCGCAGAAAGGGCCACCTCGTGACCATCACACCCGGGACGATCGCACTGCTCGTCCTGATCCTCGTCGTCGTCATCTTCGTGATCGTCGTCCTGGCCAAGGCGATCCGCATCGTCCCGCAGGCCACCGCGGGCATCGTGGAACGCCTCGGCAAGTACCACAAGACCCTCTCGCCGGGCCTGAACCTGCTCGTCCCGTTCATCGACCGCCTGCGGCCCCTGCTCGACATGCGCGAGCAGGTCGTGTCGTTCCCGCCGCAGCCGGTGATCACCGAGGACAACCTCGTGGTCTCCATCGACACCGTCGTGTACTTCCAGGTCACCGACGCCCGCGCGGCGACCTACGAGATCGCGAACTACCTCGGCGCCGTCGAGCAGCTCACCACCACCACGCTCCGCAACGTCGTCGGTGGCCTCAACCTCGAAGAGGCCCTGACCAGCCGCGACAACATCAACGGTCAGCTCCGCGTCGTGCTCGACGAGGCGACCGGCAAGTGGGGCATCCGCGTCGGCCGTGTCGAGCTCAAGGCGATCGAGCCGCCCGTGTCCATCCAGGACGCCATGGAGCAGCAGCTGCGTGCCGAGCGGAGCCGTCGTGCCGCGATCCTGCAGGCCGAGGGCACCAAGCAGTCCCAGATCCTCGAGGCCGAGGGGCAGCGGCAGGCCGCCATCCTCGCGGCCGAGGGTGACGCCAAGGCCCAGGTGCTCCGCGCCGAGGGTGAAGCCTCCGCCATCGCCACGGTCTTCGAGGCGATCCACACCGGTGACCCCGACGACAAGCTGCTCTCGTACCAGTACCTGCAGATGCTCCCGAAGATCGCCGAGGGCACCGCGAACAAGCTCTGGATGATCCCGAGCGAGTTCACCGAGGCATTGTCCGGCATCGCGAAGGGCTTCTCCGGCGGACGCAGTGGTAGCGGCCCGGTCGCCGGCGCCGGCTCGGGCGGGGACTTCCTCTCCCGCATCTCCAAGCTCGCGAACGAGAGCCTGGCGAACACCGCCGCTGCCGGGTCCGCCGGCACGACCATGCCGCGTGCGGACGCCACCGCCGCGGACATCGTCCCCGAGTCCGACCTCGACGCACGACTGGCCGAGTCGAACCGGAGCGTCGACGCGCACCTCGCAGCCGCCGACGACGCGACCGCCGAGAAGGTCGACGACGCACCGGCTCCGCAGGTCGACGCCGCGCAGCACCCGAACGACGAAGCGTCGGGGCACCGCACCAGCGACGGCTCTGGCCGACGCTGACCCGCACCACCACGAACGACGATGCCCGCCCCGGGGAACCGGGGCGGGCATCGTCGTTCGTCAGGTGGTGGCGTCAGGCACCGCGTCGTGCACGGAGGACCTGCAGGCGCTCTTCGAGGAGCTCCTCGAGTTCCTCGCGCGAACGACGCTCGAGCAACATGTCCCAGTGGGTGCGGGGCGCCTTGACGTCCTCTGCTGCGACCTCGACGGGGATGCCGTCGTCACCGAGCAGGCGTCCTTCGCGGCCGGAGCGTGGCTCCGACCAGGTCTGGGGCACGTCTGCGTCAGCGGAGAAGACGATGTCGAAGGTCTCCCCCGAATCCGTCTGGTAGACCGCGCGCTTGCGGTCCGAGAGCTCGACGCCCTCTTCGCTCTGGAGGCTCTGACTCCCGAGCCGCATGCCGCGGAGACTCCGATCAGCCATGTGTGTGCTCCTCTCGCTCGTCTGCCCTCCACAACACTGTCCCACGCCCCGTCGTTCCCGACTGGGCGCATTCACAGTCCGTTCCCAGTGCATGGCCCCGATGCGCAGGATCACAGCCTCGGAAGCACAGGGACGCGCCGGCGGATCAGGAGCGCTTGCGACGTCCCCACGGTGCACAGGCGAGCAGCACGAGGAGCCCGCCGAGCGACAGGAACAACGCGATCGACCCCGAAGCGAGCGACGCCGGGGTCGTCGAGGTACCGAGCGGCACGTCGGTCACCATCGAGGTCGCGGTGTACTCGGGGACCCGGTCGATGGTGCGTCCGGACGGGTCGATGACCTGCGAGGCGCCGACGGTCGAGATGTTGACGAGGGACCGGCCGGTCTCGATCGCCCGCATCCGGGCGATCTCGAGCTGCTGCAGGTTCTCGTCGGTGCCGGAGAAGTCCGCGTTGTTCGTCTGCGCGAGGATCACCTGCGCTCCCCCGCGCACCATGTCGCGGGTCAGCCCGTCGTCGACGATGTCGAAGCAGATCGCGATCCCCGCCTTGATCCCCGCCACCGGCAGGACGTTCGGCTTCGTGCCCGGCGTGTAGTCACGCTGCAGCAGGCCGATCAGGGACGGCGCGAGCTTCGAGAAGAACCACCGGTCCGGCACGTACTCGCCGAAGGGCACCGGGCGCTTCTTGTCGTAGGACGACTGCCAGCCGTCGGCGGTCCACACGAACGACGTGTTGTGCAGCACCCCGGACGGCGTCTGTGTGATGGCTCCGGCGACCAGCGGCGCACCGACCGAGTCGACGACGGCGTCGAGCGACGACGCGATCACGGGCTGCTGGCGCGGGTCGAACTCGGCGGAGGCCTCGGGCCAGACGACGAGGTCGACGTCCTTCGCCTCGACGTCGGTCGCCGCGACCTGCGCCGCCAGGACCTCGCCCGGCGCAGCACGGTCGAAGTACCCCGCCGGCCCGTTGCCCTGCACCGACTCGATCCGGATGGTGCCGGAGGTCGCGGTCGGCCAGGCCGGCACCGCCAGCACGGCGGCGACCAGCAACCCGGCCGTCGCGACCCGGACCGGCAGCCGCAGGGTCGCGCCCGGCGCCCGCGGGGACACGAGGGCGAGCGACACGACGACCGCGACGCAGTAGACGACCACGAACGTCACCCCGAGGACGCCGACGTACGCGGCCAGGTGGGTGAACGGCCCCTGCGACTGCGACAGGCCGACGCGCCCCCAGGCGAAGCCGCCGTACGGCCAGCTCCCGGAGAACCACTCGCGTCCGGTCCACAGTGCGGCGACCACGGCCGGGAGGCCCCACACGCGTCCGGCGGTCGAGGGCACCACGCGCGCGACCCAGCGGTACGCGAGGGCGATCGCGACGCTGCCGAGGGCGAAGAACGCGGCCTCCAACAACGCCAGTGCGAACCACGGGACGGGCCCCAGGTAGCGCCCGGCCCACGAGATGGCCGGGATCCAGAACGCGGCACCGGCCACGTAGCCGAGCCACGCGGCCCTGCGGGCGCGTTGCCCCATAGCCGCGAGGAGCATGCAGGCCAGCGCCGGGAAGGCCAGGAACCACCAACCGGGCGACGGGAACGCGAGCGCGAAGAGCAGCCCGCCGATGACGGCCAGGGGCAGCGCGCTGCCCAGCGGGAGCGCCGCGAACGGGCCGTCCGTGACCGCGCCGCGGCCCACGCGCGCGGGCACCCCGCGCACACCGGTCTCCGGAACCCGCACCGTGCCTCCCGTCAGACCGCGGCGTAGGCGACGATGCCGCGGCGCACCGCGTCGGTCGCACGTCGGGCGGTCTGGGCGAGGTCGTCGTCACCGGCGTTCCGGATCTGGTCGAGCAGGTCGATGACCTGCTTCGACCAGCGGACGAAGTCGCCGGCGGGCAGGTCGAGGGTGCGGAGGACGTCGTCGAGGGCCGAGCCGGAGGCCCAGCGGAACATGCCGACCGCCATCGCCGGAGTGGGCGGCACCGACCCGGCCAGACGGGCGTCGCGCTCGATGTCGTCGAGGCGCGACCAGATCGTCAGGGTCTCGTCGAGCGCCGGACGGAACGCGCCGCGCGGCAGTGCGTGCTCGGTGCCGGGGGCGTCGTCGCGGCGGGGCTGGTAGATGATCGTGGCGGCCATCGCGGCGAGCTGCGCCGGCGTGAGGTCCTTCCAGACGCCCGCCTCGAGGCACTCGGCGACGAGCAGGTCGCGGTCACCGTAGATGCGCTGCAGGCGGCGACCACCAGCGGCCACGGTGGCCTCGCCGTTGCCGGCGTCGACGAGGTAGCCGAGCTGCAGGAGCACGTCCGTGACCCGGTCGAACGTGGTCGCCACGGCACCGGTGCGGGACCGGATCTGCTGGAGCAGCTTGTCGTTGACGCGCTTGAGCTTCCACCAGCGCTCCGCCCAACGGGCGTGCGCCTCGCGGTCGGGGCAGGCGTGGCAGGGGTGCCGCTGCATCTGGCGACGGACCGCCGTGATCGCGGCCTGCCGTTCCTGCCGTGCGCCGTGCGAGGCCTCGCGCCCACCGGGCACGTTCGTGCGCTCGAGGTCGGAGAGCTCGCGGCGGAGCGTCGAGTACTCGGTGAAGTCGCCGAGGTGGCACTGCATGGCCTCGCGGTAGCCCTCGAGGGACTCCTGCTGCGAGCGGACCTTGCGGGCCAGGTCGACCACGGACCGGTCGGCCTGGAACTGCGCGAACGAGGTCTCGAGGACCTCACGCGTGCGCTGCCGCCCGAACTGGTCGATCAGGTTGACGGCCATGTTGTACGTCGGCTTGAACGACGAGTTCAGCGGGTAGGTGCGTCGGCTGGCGAGCGAGGCGACGGCCTGCGGGTCGAGGCCGTCGGTCCACTGGATGACCGAGTGCCCCTCGACGTCGATGCCACGGCGTCCGGCACGCCCGGTGAGCTGGGTGTACTCCCCCGGGGTGATCGGGACACGGGCCTCGCCGTTGAACTTCTCGAGCTTCTCGAGCACCACCGTGCGTGCGGGCATGTTCACACCGAGCGCGAGGGTCTCGGTGGCGAACACCACCTTGAGCAGCTTGCGTTGGAAGAGGTTCTCGACCACTTCCTTGAACGCGGGGAGCATGCCGGCGTGGTGCGCGGCGACCCCGCGCTCCAGGCCCTCGAGGAACTCCCAGTAACCGAGGACGGCGAGGTCCTCGTCCGGCAGGGTGCGGCAGTGGTACTCCGCGGTCTCGCGGATCTCGTTGCGCTCCGGGACCGTGGTGAGCGACAGGCCGGAGCGCAGGACGTTGCGGACGCCCTGGTCGCACCCGGCGCGGCTGAACACGAAGAAGATCGCGGGCAACAGCATCCGCTCGTCGAGCATGTGTGCGATGCGTTCGCGGTGCAGTTTCTCGGTACGCGGCCCACGGCGGTCGTGGTATCCCCCACGCCCTCGTCCGCCACGGTGGCCGCCGCCGTGCCGTTCGCTGCGCGAGGCACCGCCGACCATGCGGAGCAGTTCCGGGTTGACGCGGTTCGTCGCCGCCGCACCGCTGGAGTCGAACAGGTCGACCATCTTCGAACCGACCAGGACGTGCTGCTCGAGCGGGACCGGGCGGTCTTCCGACACGATGACGTCGGTGTCGCCGCGGACCGTCTGCAGCCAGTCGCCGAACTCCTCGGCGTTGGAGACCGTGGCGCTGAGCGAGACCAGCCGGACCTCGGTCGGCAGGTGCAGGATCACTTCTTCCCACACCGCACCGCGGAACCGGTCGGCCAGGTAGTGGACCTCGTCGAGGACGACCCAGGCCAGGTCGTCGAGCAGGTCGGAGTCGGCGTAGATCATGTTCCGCAGGACCTCGGTCGTCATCACGACGACCCGCGCCCGCGGGTTCACGTTCGTGTCACCGGTGAGCAGGCCCACCTCGGACTCGCCGTAGACCTCGACCAGCTCGGCGTACTTCTGGTTGCTCAGGGCCTTCATCGGCGTCGTGTAGAACACCTTCGCCGTCGGCTGCCGCATCGCCAGCCAGATCGCGAACTCGGCCACGATCGTCTTGCCGGCACCGGTCGGCGCGGCCACGAGGACGCTGCGGCCCTGGTCGAGCGCGTCGCAGGCGGCGAACTGGAACGGGTCGAGGTCGAAACGCAGGTCGGCGCGGAACAGCTCCAGGTTGCGGGAGCGGTTCCGGACCTTGGCGGCGGCGAAGCGCTCGGCCGCGCTGAGGTCCGCGCCCGTCACAGGCCGTACTCTTCGTCGAGCTTGGCCTGCTTCTTCGCCACCCTGCGGTCGTGGAACCAGGCCACGACGCACGCGGCGATGTAGAGCACCACCATCGGGACGGCCAGCAGGAACATCGAGATGACGTCGGCGCTCGGCGTGACGATCGCGCAGAAGACCAGGATGCACAGGATCGCGATGCGCCAGGACTTGATGATCGCCGCCGCCGACAGGACGCCGACGAAGTTGAGCAGCACGATGAAGACCGGCAGCACGAACGCGATGCCGACCGCGACGATGAGCTTGATGACGAAGTCGTAGTACGCCTTCGCGTCGACGATCGAGGTGTCCTGGCTCGACACGAAGCTGCCGAGGATGCCGACCACGTGGGGCAGGATGTACCACCCGAAGTAGCACCCGGCGAAGAACAGCGGGATCGCGGTGCCGAGGAAGCCCCACACGTACTGCTTCTCGCGCCGGACCAGGGCGGGCACGATGAACGCCCAGATCTGGTAGAGCCAGACCGGGCTGGCGATGACGATGCCGATCGTGATCGCGATCTGCAGCTTGAGGTCGAACGCGCCCGTGATCATCGGGAAGTTCAGCTCGGCCGTGTGCCCGCCGACCTTGGCGAGCTCGGCCACCGGTGCCCGGAGCGAGTCCAGCACGAACGGCGTCAGGAACCATCCACCGACCGCGGCGATGACCACGGCGATCACTGCGCGGAACAGGCGGTTGCGCAGCTCGATGAGGTGCTGCCCGAGCGACATGCGGCCTTCGGCGTCGTTGTCACGGCGCCCTTGCCGCCTCGCTCGCCCGCGCGCGGTCGTCGAAGCCATGGGTCGATCCTACGGGGTGGGGACCGACAGTTCGGCGCGCTCCGTGCGAACGCACATGCAGAGGCGGCCAGCCGGCCCGGTCAGCCGGCGGCGAGGGCGGCGGCGGCGAAGTCCCGCACCGCGTCCCGCGCGGCAGGCGGGTCGAGCACCACGGCACGGCCGGGCAGCCCCGCGACGAGCCGGACCACGCCGTCGAAGCCGTTCGACGCCGCGAGCCGGATCCGCACGCGTGCCTCGGCGTCAGGGGCGTCCGCGGTGTCGGCGAGGAAGTCGGCCACGAGCGGCAGCGACGACGAGTCGAGCTCGACGGTGACGATGACGTCCTCTGCCGACTGCTGGAACAGCGTGTCCGGGATCACCACCTGGTCGGCCGACTTCTCCACCGCACGGTCGTCCACGCGTGCACCGGACATCCGGTCGAGGCGGAAGGTCCGGAGCGCCTGCCGGTCGAGGTCCCAGGCGCGGAGGTACCAGTCCGTGTCGATCGACTCGACCCGGAGCGGGTCGACCCGACGGGTGCCGCCCTGGGTGCGCGGACCGGCGTACTCGAAGGACAACCCGCGGCCGCCGGCCATCGCACGACGGATCGTGGCGAGCGCGACGTCGTGCAGGTCCTGCCCGACCGCGACCGTCGACGCGGCACCGCCAGCACCGCGCGACAGCTTCGCCATGAGTGCTCGGATGGCATCGCGGTCAGCGGCCTCGGGCAGCGCGGAGAGGTACTGCAGCCCGGCGATGAGCGCCGAAGCTTCTCGCGCGGACAGTCGTGGCGAGTCGTCGATGGCGACGAGGTTCGTCAGGACGATCATCTCGTTCTGGTCGAAGTCGTCCCAGGCGATGTCGAACAGGTCGCCGTGCTGGTACTGCATCGTCTCGCCGGGGACCCCCGACACCGCGATGAGCTCCACGGCTCGACGGATGCGGGCCTCGGGGACACCGAAGTGGCGCGCGGCCTCGGCCACCGAGACACGCTCGCGGTCGATCAGGTACGGCACCAGGGCGAGCAGGAAGGCGAGCTTGTCCTGCGCCTGCAGGGGTTGGGCGTCAGCCACGGGCGGACTCCTCTCCGTCGCTGTGGTCGCGCACGAGCGCACGGAGCCGCTCGACCACGCGCAGCCGCAGGTCCTCCGGCTCGAGCACCCGGACCTCGGGTCCGAACGCCGCGAGTTCCTCGGCCAGGATCTGCGGGTCGACGTGGTGCAGCACGAGTGCGCCGTCGGCGTCGGTCTCGGTGTCACGACGGCGGGCGAGCCGCCGCTCGGCGTCGGAGCCGGGGGTCACCGCGATGCGCGCCGTGCGGGCGGACCAGATCCGTTCGAGCTCGGCGAGCGTGCGCTCCCCCGCGCCCACCGGGGCGGTGTGCTGCCCGACGTCGTACTGCGTGACGGGTCCGACGATGCGTGAGAGCAGGTAGTTCTTGTCCGAGTCCGTGGCGAACTCGTGGGCGGCGAGCATCCAGCGGCCGCCGTGCTGCACCAGGGCGAGCGGGGCGAGCTCGCGACGAC
The DNA here is from genome assembly GCF_004340725.1 of Curtobacterium sp. PhB128. Classification (NCBI taxonomy): domain Bacteria; kingdom Bacillati; phylum Actinomycetota; class Actinomycetes; order Micrococcales; family Microbacteriaceae; genus Curtobacterium; species Curtobacterium sp. PhB128. The sequence continues at coordinate 414,717 of NZ_SLUR01000001.1, read as the reverse complement.
GGGCCTCGTGCTGGCCCGGGGTGATGTAGTCGAACCGGACGGCGGCACCGCGGTCGAGGGCGGAGCGGAGCGGCTCGAACGCTGCGTCGCGGGCCCGGAGTCGCGGGGCGTACGCGTCGACGCCGAGCTGGAGTGCGCCGTCGTCGTCCTCCGAGCCCGCGGACCGCACCTTCAGCAGCCCGCGACGTGAGTCAGCGGACAGGGCGCCTTCGCGCCAGGCCATGGCGGCCAGCGACAGCAGGGCGGACTCGTCCGGGGTGAAGCGGACATCGACGGGCAGGTCGTACTCGCCCTTCGGGATCCGGTAGCGCAGCGTCTGGTTGTTGCCGGCGGCACCCGGCGTCTCGATGGTCTCGAGCGGGATGCCGAGCTCGCGGACGTCGTCCTTGTCTCGCTCGAACTGCCGCTCGAGCGAGGCGTTGTCCCCACCCGGCGTGAACCGCTGGCGGTAGCCCTGCACGTTGGTCAGGATCTCCGCCTTGGTCAGCCCGGACTCCGTCGAGAGCAGCGCGAGCACGAGGCTGAACAGCCGCTCCTCTGCGGGCACACGGGGCACACGGGTCGCTGGCACGAGGCGATCCTACGGCAGCGCGGGTGCACCGGAGTGCACCCGCGCCGCGGTCGGTGGACGGTGTGGAAGCGTCAGCTCGACATCGCTCCGAGCACGTCGATGACGTACGCGTAGGCGGTGCCCTGCTGGTTCACGACGGCCAGGACCTGGTCGCCGACGTGGTGCCCGACGATGGCGTTGCGAACGCCCTCGTCGACCTGCCCCTTGGTGAGCGGCACGGTCTGCGCACCCGAGCCGTCGGTCCAGCTGGAGCCGGCCACGGACGGGTCAGCGCCCCACGTCACGGCGGTGTACTTGATGACCGCGGTGTCCTTGGCGGTGAGCACGCGACCGGACCCCTTGCGGAGCAGGTGCGTCTCGTTCGACTTCGGCGCGTTCCACGACGGGATCGTGATGCCGGGTGCACCGGACGGTGCGAGCACGACGGCGGGCATCTTGTCGCCGGCGAGCTGCGGGGTGCCGGTCGCGCGGGCGTCGAAGGCCCGCTTGACGTCGATGACGGCGATGACGGCGTCCTCGGTCTTCGTCGACGAGCCGCTGTCGGTGGTCGCGCTGGTGTCCGAGCTGCTCAGGGCGCTCTTCGGCAGCGCGACGGCCAGGCGGTCGCCGACCTGCGCGCACTCGAGCGACTCGCCGAGGGCGCCGTAGTTGCTCGCACCGGCGGTGATCGGAGCCGTCTGCCCGGAGTACCCGCTGGTCTGCGCGACCTCGCCGGTGGCGCCGTCGACGAGCGTGTACTCGATCAGGACGGGGGTGCCGTCGTCGATCGTGCGGCCGTCGCCCTGCTCCAGGACGGAGACCTGCGTGCCCTTCGTGGTGAGTCCGCTCGGGATCGACACCTTCGGCTCCTTGCCGAACGCGCCGGTGGCGGTCACCGCTTCGGAGGCCGCACCGGGTGCGGCGCAGCTCGAGGGGGTGGTGCCGGCGCCGTTCGAGGCGCACGCCGTGAGCGACGCCACGAGACCGATGGTGACCAGGAGTGCGGGGATGGTGCGCACGGACCCTCTTTCCGTTCGATGCAGGACGGGCACGTCCGTCAGCCTACCGTTCGCCGTCGGTCGGCTCGGACGCGTCGCTGACCGGCTCGGACCCCTCGGCAGCGGCGGCTGCGGACCCGGCCTCGGCAGCGGCGACCTTGCGGGCCTGCGCCGCCGACTGCCGTGCGACCTTGCGGAGCTTCTTGTCGCTCGTCGCGCGCTCGCCCACGGCGCCGGGGGTCCAGGCCTCGATGTCCTCGTCGGAGAACTCGACCTTGCCCGCGCGGCGCTTCAGGTTCGGCAGGACGGTGCCGTCAGCGAGACGACGGGCCGTGATGAGGAACCCGGTGTGCCCGACCATGCGGTGGTCCGGTCGGACGGCGAGCCCCTCGACGTGCCAGGTGCGCACCAGGGTCTCGCTCGGCATCGGGTCGGTGAAGCGGCCGGTGTCGCGCAGGGCCTCGGCCGTGCGGGACAGCTGGGTGACGGTCGCGACGTAGCAGACGATGAGCCCGCCGGGCACGAGGGCGTCGGCTGCGGCGTCGACGCACTCCCACGGCGCGAGCATGTCGAGGACCACGCGGTCGACACTCTGCTCGTCGACGGCGCCGGGCAGCTCCTCGACCAGGTCGCCGACGGTCACCGACCAGTTGTCCGGGACGGCGCCGAGGAACGTGCCGACGTTGCCCTGTGCGATCGCGGCGAACTCCTCGCGACGCTCGAAGGACTGCAGCTGCCCCGTCGGACCGATCGCCCGCAGCAGGAACAGGGAGAGGGCACCGGAACCGACGCCGGCCTCGACCACCCGGGCGCCCGGGAAGACGTCCGCGAACGCCACGATCTGGGCGGCGTCCTTCGGGTAGACGATGGCGGCACCGCGCGGCATCGACATCACGTAGTCGTTGAGCAGCGGACGGAGCGCGAGGTACTCGTCGCCCGTGCTGGCCCGGATCACCGAGCCGTCGGGCTGGCCGATGACGTCGTCGTGCCGCAGGACCCCGCGGTGCGTGTGGTACTCGCCGGCGGTCTCGAGGGACAGCGTCGTGAGCTTGCCCTTCGGGCCGGTGAGCTGCACGCGGTCGCCGGCCCGGAACGGGCCACGCGGGGGCGTGTGGGGTGCGCCTCCGGCGGTGTGCGGCAGGGCCGCTGTCGGGTCGTCGGTGTGGCTCATCGGGTGACTCCCTCGGTGTCCGCAGCGTGCGCCGGGTCAGGAGCCGGGCCTCCCGTCACGGCAGCGCGCGCGGCCAGCGCCGGCCCCGTCAACTCGACCAGGCGGTCGACGTCGACACCCGACAGGGTGGTCAGGTGCACGTCACCGCCGGCGATCTCGGACAGCGGGACGATGTGCTCCACGGCGACCGTGACGGCGCCGGAGGCGACGGCCGAGGCGACGCCGGTGGCGGAGTCCTCGATCGCGACGCACGCGGTCGGCTCGACGCCGAGCTGGGCGGCGGCGGAGAGGTAGGCGTCCGGGTACGGCTTCGGACGGTCGACGTCGTCACCGGCCACGACGACGCGGAACCCGCGCTCGCCCAGTGCCTCGGCGGCGACGAGTGCCATCTTGCGGCGGGACATCGTCACCAGCGCGGTGGGGATGCCACGGGCGTGGAGCTCCTCGACGAGCTCGCGGGCTCCCGGGCGCCACGGCAGCTCACCCGCGCGCAGGTGCTCCATCACGTAGTCGGTCATCCACTGGATGATCTCCTCGACCTCCATGTCGACGCCCTTGGCGCGCAGGAGCTCGCCGGAGCGCTCGAGGCCGGAGCCGACCAGGGACAGGCCGTCCTCGTGGGTCCACTCGGCGCCGTAGCGGTTCGTCAGGTCGACCTGGGAGCGCTGCCAGATCGGCTCGGTGTCGATGATCGTGCCGTCCATGTCCCACAGCACGGCTGCGGGCGGGACGAGGGCAGGAGGATGCGCGGTCACGGGCGACGAGTCTACCGGGGCCGTTCCGCTGGGCGCGGACGGGCATGCCCGCGGGCGTCGCCGGGGCCTACAGTGGATGCCTGCATCGTGTCCGGCCGGGTGCCTCGTCGTGCCCGCCCCGCTCCGCTCCACCACCAGGAGGTCCGCTCCGTGCCACAGCACTCCCCCTTCAGCGACGGCCGGTTGCTCGTCGTCGCCTTCGAGGGCTGGAACGACGCCGGCGAAGCCGCGAGCGGACTCGCCCGCCGCATAGTCGAGTCCCTCGGGCTCGACGAGCTGCGCGAGCTCGACGGGGAGCGGTACGTCGACTACCAGTTCAACCGTCCGACCATGGGGTCCGACGAGACCGGAGCCCGCGGGGTGCAGTGGCCCCGCATCGTGCTGCACGGCCCCGGGGCCGAGGGCCGTCCGGTCATCGGCGCCACCGGCTCCCCGACCGACCGCGACGTGTTCGTCCTCGTCGGTCCGGAGCCCTCGCGCACCTGGCGCGGCTTCTGCGCCGAGATCATCGACCTCGCCGACGTGTACTCGATCGACGCCGTCGTCTTCGTCGGCGCGATGCTGGCCGACGTGCCGCACACCCGTCCGATCTCGGTCTTCGTCTCGAGCGAGAACGCCGGCGTCCGTACCGCGTTCGACGTCGACAAGTCCTCGTACGAGGGTCCGACGGGCATCCTCGGCGTCCTGGCCGACGCGATGGACAAGGCCGGGCTGACCACGCTGTCGCTCTGGGCTTCGGTCCCGCACTACGTGCACAACTCGCCGTCACCCAAGGCCACGCTCTCGCTGCTCGACAAGATCGAGGAGCTCACCGACGTCACCGTGCCCCGTGGCACCCTGCTCGACGACGCCACCGAGTGGGAGGACGGCATCGACGCCCTCGCCGCCGACGACGAGGACATGGCCTCGTACATCGGGCAGCTCGAGCAGGCCCGCGACACCGTCGACTCCCCCGAGGCCTCGGGCGACGCGATCGCGCAGGAGTTCGAGCAGTACCTGCGGCGCCGCGAGCACAAGGACGGCAAGGACGGCGGTACCGCTGGTGGCGAGGGGCCCTGGCGGCCCCCGCAGCCGCCCCAGCAGTAGGGCGGCGCGGGCGCGGCGCGCGCGGTCACGACACCCCGCTCACTTCCGCCGAGTGGTCGCGACCTGTCGGTTGCCGCCCGCCTCGGCGACAGTTCCTGACCGACCGGCGACCGGCACACGACGTGTTGCGACCGCACGGCGGACGGGAGGCGCGGGACGGGCTCGCCACGGGCCTCCCGTCCGGGGGTCGCGAACGGTCACGGCACCCCGCTCACCTCCGCAAGGTGGTCGCGAACTGTCGGTTGCCGCCCGCCAACGCGACAATTCCTGACCGACCGGCGGCCCGCACACGACGTGTCGTGACCTGTCGAGGCGGGCCGACAGCCAGCTCCCCAACCCCTCCCGAGCTCAGGCCAGACGGATGCCGAGCAGCGCGTCGATCAGGTCGGCGAGCTCCGGCGTGCACGCAGTGCCCCCGGCGATCGCAGTGTCGACCGCGGCGACCGCACCCGGCGTGTCGAGGTCGTCGGACACCCGCGCCCGGATCCGGGACGCCACGTCGGCCGCATCGTCGGCGTGCCCGGCGGATGCACCCGATGCCCAGGCGTCCCAGGTCGCCAGGCGCGTCGTGGCACTCGTGAGCTCGGCGTCGAACCACTCCCAGTCGTCGGAGTACTTGTGCGACAGCAGCGCGAGCCGGATCGCGCGGGGGTCCGCGCCGTCGTCGAGCAGCCCCCGCACGGTGACGAGGTTGCCGAGCGACTTCGAGATCTTCGTGCCCTGGTAGGCGATCATCCCGGTGTGCACGAACGCGTGTGCCAGGGGCTGGTGCGCCAGGGCCGCTGCGTGTCCCGCGCTCATCTCGTGGTGCGGGAAGACGAGGTCACTGCCGCCGCCCTGCACGCTGATCGGCAGGCCGAGGCGGTCGCCGGCGATGACGCTGCACTCGATGTGCCAGCCGGGCCGGCCGGGGCCGATCTCGGAGTCCCAGCTCGGCTCACCGTCGCGGGCCGCACGCCAGAGCAGCGGGTCGAGCGGGTCGCGCTTGCCGGGTCGCTCCGGGTCGCCGCCGCGCTCGGCAGCGAGCGTGAGCATGGTCTCGCGGTCCAGGCCGCTCTCGTCGCCGAGCGACCACGCGTCGGTGGGGTGGTTCACGTCGAAGTACAGGTCATCGCCCTCGGCGTCCGGGGTGGGGACCTCGTAGGCGGAGCCGGTCTCCTGCAGGAACGCAACGGCCTCGGCGACGCGGTCGACCTCGTCGGTGACGGCCACGAAGTCGTCGGGCGGCAGGATCCGCAGCGACTCCATGTCGCGACGGAACAGGTCGATCTGCGACGCGGCGAGCTCGCGCCAGTCGACGCCGTCGCGGGTGGCGCGCTCGAGCAGCGGGTCGTCGACGTCGGTGACGTTCTGCGCGTACTCGACGTCGAGGCCGGCGTCGCGCCACGCGCGGCCGAGCGTGTCGAACGCCAGGTAGGTCGCCGCGTGCCCGAGGTGGGTGGCGTCGTACGGGGTGATCCCGCAGACGTACAGCGCAGCGCGCTCCTCGCCCTGCGTCGGGTCGACCGGCTTGCCGGTGGCGGTGTCGTGCACGACGGGCCGCGGCGCTGCGCCGGGGACGTCGGGGACGGACGGGGCCTGCCAGGCCCTCACGGCTGGATCACTCCGAGCGACAACAACACGATGAGAACGATACCGAGTGCGATGCGGTACACGACGAACGGCATGAAGCTGCGCTTGCTGATGTAGTTCATGAACGCCGCGATCACCACGAACCCGACGACGAAGGCCACCACCGTCGCGATGAGCGTGTCGGCGAGTCCGAACGGCGCTCCGTGGTCGCCGAGGCTCGTCGCGGCCTCGTACAGGCCGGACAGGAACACCGCGGGGACGGCCAGCAGGAACGCGAACCGCGCCGCGGCCGGCCGCGTGTAACCGAGCGCGAGCCCCATCGACACGGTCGCGCCGGAGCGGGAGACCCCGGGGACGAGTGCGAGCACCTGCGCGAGCCCGATCAGGATGCCGCCACCGAAGGTCATGTGCTCGATCCGACGCTCCTTGCGGCCGACGACGTCGAGCACCCCGAGCACGATGCCGAAGACGATGAGCACGATCGCGACGATCCAGAGCGAGCGGAACGTGGTCTCGATGGAGTCCTTCAGCAGGAGCCCCGCGATGCCGATCGGGATGGTGCCGAGGATCACGAGCCACCCGAGGCGCACGTCGGGGTCGCCCTTCGGGACGTCGCGCCGGAACACGGAGCGGAACCACCGCCCGATGATCCGGGTGATGTCCTTCCAGAAGTAGATGAGCACCGCGGTCTCGGTGCCGAGCTGCGTCACCGCGGTGAAGGCCGCGCCCGGGTCCTTCGCGTCGGGCAGGAACAGCCCGACGATGCGCAGGTGCGCGCTGGAGGACACCGGCAGGAACTCGGTGAGCCCCTGGACGAAGCCGAGGAAGATCGCCTCGAGGATGTGCACGCACGGGCCTTTCGGGGGAGGTCGGTCAGGACACCGCCACGCAGGCGACCATGAACAATATCAGTACGTGGCCAGGAGGTCCCCGAGAACACGCCGACCGAAGGCCAGCGAGTCGAGCGGAACCCGCTCGTCGACACCGTGGAACATCGCCGGGAAGTCCACGCCGGCGGGCAGCTGCAGCGGCACGAAGCCGTACCCGGCGATCCCGAGCGTCGACAGCGCCTTGTTGTCCGTGCCGCCGGACAGCAGGTACGGCAGCACCGGGGCTCCCGGGTCGTGGCGGCCGAGGACGTCGCGGACGGCGTCGACGAGCGGTCCGCCGAAGTCCTGCTCGAGACCGATGTCGCGGAAGGACATCACGACCTCGACCTCGTCACCGGCGAGCTCCCGCACACGCGCCAGCACCGACTCCTCGTCCCCCGGCAGGCAGCGGATGTCGACGAGCGCCTCGGCCGTGTCCGGGATCACGTTGTGCTTGTAGCCCGCGGTCAGGACCGTCGGGTTCGTCGTGGTGTGCAGTGCGGCGTGGATGAACCGCGAGGCCGAACCGGTGGCGAGCGCGACCTCGTCCGGGCCCGTCACGGTCGGGTCGACGCCCAGGAACCGAGCGACCTCGGCGACCATCGCGTCCGTCGTCGCCGACAGACGCACCGGCCACTCCTCGCTGCCGATCCGGGCGACCGCCGCGGCGAGCTTCGTCACGGCGTTGTCGCGGATGACGTGCGAACCGTGCGCAGCCGTACCGCGGGCGACGAGCTTGATCCACATCAGCGCCTTCTCGCCCGTCTGCAGCAGGTAGGCACGACGGTCGCCGAGGGTGATCGAGTACCCGCCCACCTCGCTGATGGCGGCGCTGGCCCCGGCGAAGACCTCGGGGTGGTGCTCGACGACGTGGTGCGAGCCGAGGACTCCCCCGGCTTCCTCGTCGGCGAAGTACGCGATCACCAAGTCGCGCTCGGGAGCCCCCTGCGCCGCGATGACGTCCGACAGCGACGTGAGCATCATCGCGTCCATGTTCTTCATGTCGACGGCGCCCCGCCCCCACAGCGAGCCGTCCTTGACGACACCGCCGAAGGGGTCGACCGACCAGTTCGCCGGATCGGCCGGCACGACGTCGAGGTGCCCGTGCACCACCAGGGCCGGCTTGTCACGATCGCGGCCGGGCACCCGCGCGACGACGCTCACACGATCCGGCTCGGACTCGAACAGCTGCGGCTCGAGGCCCAGCCCGCGCAACTTGTCCTCGACGTAGTGCGCCGCCTCGGTCTCGCCGCGCGACTTCCCCTCGCCCCAGTTCGTGGTGTCGATGCGGATGAGGTCGCGCGCGATCGCCGCGGTGGCCTCGAGCTCGGTCGCGGTCGGCTCCGGGTTCGTCATGCCACCACGGTATCGGTCCGCACCGACGCGCCCCGGCCCGGTGACGCCGGAGGACGCGCCGGGTACCCAGCCCTCTGGACGCGCCCGGGATGCGCGGCCGTGTTCATCGGGCGTTCAGACCCGTGCTAGTGTTTTCTCTCGGCAGGGACGCCGGGGAAACCCGGGGAAATCGCCACACATCCAGTCCGGATGGCGGAATTGGTAGACGCGCTAGCTTGAGGTGCTAGTGCCCGTATTAGGGCGTGGGGGTTCAAGTCCCCCTTCGGACACAGAAACATGCGGTGCCCCCTGACCTTTCGGTCCGGGGGCATTTTCTGTTGCGTCTCCCGGCGAGTGCCGCCATCGCTGCGCTCAGGGCGTCGCCGCCTCGGCCAGTTCGCTGCGCTCACGGCCACCGCCCGCCAGTTCGCTGCGCTCACGGCCACCGCCCGCCAGTTCGCTGCGCTCACGGCCAGGGGTGGGCGCACGGCCAGTTCGCTGCGCTCACGGCCCATGCGTGCGCATCTTCCGACGGAGCACGCGTCGATCGACAAGTGGAGCGTCGGAAGATGCGCACGCATCCGGCAGCGAGCAAGGTGGCGCACGCACGGACGACGGGAGGCGCGGTACCAGCTGGCACCGCGCCTCCCGTCCGTCAGGTGGTCGCGTCTAGGACTTCGACGCCTCGACGAAGTTGCGGCGCGGGTCCGTCTCCTTGATGAGCGAGGTCGCGTCGCGGCCCGAGACGGCACCGGTGACCCAACCGATGACGATGCGCGCCTTGCGGTTCAGCGTCGGCATCGCGTACACGTGGTACGCGCGGTGGGCGAGCCAGGCGAGCAGGTTCGTCATCTTGATGCCCTTGATGTTGGCGGCACCCTTGGCGACACCGTACGAGGCGACCGTGCCGATCGAGGGGTGGCGGTACTCCTCGAGGGGCTTGCCGGTGATCGTCGCGACGACGTTGTCCGCCGCGACGACGGCCTGACGGACGGCGTTCTGCGCGTTCGGCGGGTAGAACGCCGGCTGCTTGTCGGCGGTCAGGTCGGGCACCTGTGCGACGTCGCCGAGACCCCAGACACCGGGGACCACTTCGTGCGTGTCCTCGGCCTCGACCTGGAGCTTCGCGTTGGCGGCGAGGTGCCCCTTCGGTCCGCGGGGCAGGTCGGAGGCGTCGAGCAGCGGGTTCGGCTTCACGCCGGCGGTCCAGACGAGCAGCCCGGTGGGGATCTCGTCGCCGTCGGAGAGCTTGACGATGCCGCCCTCGGCGCTCGGCATGGTGGTCTTCAGGCGCACGTCGATGCCGCGGGCGCGGAGCGACTCGAGCGTCCACTTGGACAGCTCCGGGCCGACCTCGGGCGCGACACGGTCGAGCGCGTCGATGAGGATCCAGCGGGGCTGCTCCCCCGCGAGCGACGGGTAGGTCTTGATGGCTGCCTGCGAGACGTCGAACAGTTCGCCGATCGCCTCGACGCCGGTGTAGCCACCGCCGACGAAGACGCTGGTCAGCAGACGACGACGCTCGTCCTCGTCACGGGTGGCAGCGGCCTTGGCGATGTTGTCGAGGAGCTTGGCGCGCACGTAGGCGGCCTCTTCCACGCTCTTGAAGCCGACGCCGTACTCCTCGAGCCCGGGGGTCGGGAAGGTGCGGGTGACCGAGCCGAGCGCGACGACGAGCTGGTCGTAGCCGAGCGTGCGGTCGTCGCCACCGGCGGTCGCGATCGAGACGGTCTTGTCCTTCGACGAGATGCCGGTGACCTTGCCCTGGATGACGCGGGTCTTGCGGAGCGCACGGCGCAGCTCGACGGTCACGTCCTTCGGGGCGATGTGGCCGCCGGCGACCTCGGGCAGGAACGGCAGGTACGTGTAGTAGGTGTTCTGGTCCACGAGCGTGATGCGCATGGGCACGGTCGCGGCGTGCTTCTGCAGCTGCTTGACGGTGCTGTAGCCAGCGGAGCCGCCGCCGAGGACGAGGACGTGAGGGATCGAGTCTGCCATTCCTCCGGTCTACCGGATACGGGCCGTCAACGTCATGAACGCCGCACTTCCTGAGCGAATCAGCGCTCTCGGAGTCGCCACCAGGCCGTCTCGGCGAGGTCGAGACCCATGTAGACCCCGTGCGCGGTGCGTCGGGACTCGGTCAGCGAGAACCGTCGCAACCGGTACCCACCGCCGAACCGGTCGATGATCGCCTCTGGGGAGGACTCCGCGTCGCGCTTGACGTACCAGGTGCGGTCGTCGACGGACTCGATCACGGGCAGACCGCCCGGACCGGACCCGTCACCGGCGCCCGCCGATGCGGGAGCGCAGGACGTCGATGCGCTTCTGGATCTGCTCGATGCTCGCCTGTGCCACGGCCGGCCCACCGCTGATGCGCCGGAGTTCGGCGTGGATGGAGCCGTGCGGCTCGTTGGAGTGCCGGGACCAGATCGACACGAGTCGCGCGAGCTCGGTCCGCTGCTCCTTGATGGTCATGTACATCGGGCGGTTCTCGGGCTCGGCGGCCTTCGGTTGGCCGTCCTTGACCGCCCGGCCCTTGGAGCGCTTCGCCTGGGTCGCCTGGCGCGCCCGGAGCAGGTCGCGCACCTGGTCGGGTTCGAGGAGCCCCGGGATGCCGATGAAGTCGAGTTCCTCGAGCGACCCGACCTCGCCGCCGGTGCCGAACTCGCCGCCGTCGTAGAGGACGCGGTCGAACGACGCCTGCGAGTCGAGCGCCTCGAACGGCTGGACCTCGAGCAGGCTCTCGGACGCGCGGTCTTCTTTGTTGGCCTCGGCCACCATCGCGTCTTCGGGGTTGTACATGCCGTCGTCGGCGTCCTTCGGACGGTCGAGGGCGTGGTCGCGTTCGAGCTCGAGCGTCGCCGCCAGTGCCATCAGTCCGGGCACGCTCGGCAGGAACACCGAGGCGGTCTCGCCACGGCGCCGAGCACGCACGAAGCGGCCGATCACCTGGGCGAAGAACAGCGGGGTGCTCGCGCTCGTGGCGTACACGCCGACGCAGAGCCGCGGGACGTCGACGCCCTCGGACACCATGCGCACGGCGACCATCCACCGCGAGGTGTCGTCGGCGAACGCGCTGATCCGGCTGGACCCGGCGGCTTCGTCGGACAGGACGACCGTCGGCCGCTCCCCCGTGATCTGCTGCAGGATCCGGGCGTAGGCGCGGGCCGTGGTGGTGTCCGTCGCGATGACCAGACCGCCGGCGTCGGGCACGCCACGGCGCACCTCGGTCAGGCGCTTGTCGGCGGCGGACAGCACGGCCGGCATCCACTCGCCCTCGGGCGACAGCGCGGTGCGCCAGGCCTGCGCGGTGATGTCCTTCGTGACCTGTTCGCCCAGGGAAGCCGACATCTCGTCGCCCATCCGGGTCTTCCAGCGCATCTGCCCGGCGTAGGCCATGAACAGCACCGGCCGGACGACGCCGTCCTTGAGCGCCCGGCCGTAGCCGTAGTTGTAGTCGGAGATCGAGGTCCGGATGCCCTGCTCGTCGGGCGCGTACTGGACGAACGGGATCGGCGCGGTGTCGGACCGGAACGGCGTGCCGGACAGCGAGAGCCGTCGGGTGGCACCGGAGAAGGCTTCCCTGATGCCGTCGCCCCAGGTGAGCGCGTCGCCGCCGTGGTGGACCTCGTCGAGGACGACCAGGGTGCGCCCGCCCTCGGTGATCTTCTTGTGCACCTCGGGGTTCATGCCGACCTGGGCGTACGTGATCGCGACGCCCTGGTAGTGCCGGCCGAACATGCCGTCGCCGTTCTTGAACATCGGGTCGATGCGGATGCCCACGCGGTCGGCGGAGTCCGCCCACTGCCGCTTCAGGTGCTCGGTGGGGGCGACGACCACGATGCGGTCGACCGTGCCGCGCGCCAGCAGCTCGGTGGCCAGTCGGAGCGCGAACGTCGTCTTGCCGGCGCCGGGTGTCGCGGCCGTCAGGAAGTCACGCGGCTCGGACTCGAAGTACTTCGTGAGGGCTTCGACCTGCCACGCGCGGAGCTTCGACGCGGTGCCCCACGCGGCTCGGTCCGGGAACGCCGGCGACAGGTGCTGGACGGCCGAGTTGCCGGCTGCCTCGGCCAGGGCGGCCGCGTCGGCTTCGTCCCGTGCCACGGCGTCGGCGTCCGCCGATGACTGCGCGGACACCGCCGACGAAGACGTCGACGACGTGTGGTCGTCCCCCGACTCGGCCCACAGCGTGGCGGGCTGCTGCTGTTCGTACTCCGCTGCGCTCACTGGACCTGATTCTACCGCCACCGTCAGTCCTGCCTGGCGTGCGGGACGTGGCCGTCGGGGGTCCGGCGGACCAGGGATGCCGGTCGCAGCACGCCTGCGCCGAAGCGCGCGGCGACCGCGTCGACCGTGGTCTCGGTCTCGCGCCACGGCGCGTCGTCGTCCCAGAGCGCGTTGCTCGCGGCGGCCGGCACGAGGTTCTCGCCGCGGACCCCGATGAGCCGGATCCGGTTGCCCGGTCGGTGCAGCACGTCGTACAGCTCGACGGCTTCGCGGTGCAGCCGCTTGGCGACGTCGGTGGGCTCGGCGAGGGTGCGCGACCGGGTGAGCGTGGTGAAGTCGGTGTAGCGGACCTTGAGCGCGACGGTGCGGGCCTGCACGTCGGCGTGGCGCAGGCGGACGGCGACCTTGTCGGCGAGGCGCAGGAGCTCGCGCGCGACGTCGTCCCGCTCGGTCAGGTCGTGGCCGAACGTGACCTCGTGCCCGATGGACTTCTCGCCCACGCCGGTGTCGACGACGCGTGGGTCGCGCCCCCAGGACAGGTCGTGCAGGCGCTGGCCACCGGCCGGCCCGAGCGCGGACACGAGTGACCCGAGGGGCGTGTTCGCCAGGTCGCCGACGGTGCGGATGCCGCGGCGCTCGAGGGTCTCCTGCGTCTTGCCGCCCACGCCCCACAGCGCCGAGACCGGCTGCGGGTGCAGGAACGCGATGGTGTCGGCCGCGGGCACGACGAGCAGCCCGTCCGGCTTGGACCGGCTCGACGCGAGCTTCGCCACGAACTTGGTCGACGCGGCGCCGACCGAGCAGTGCAGGCCCGTCTCGGCGTGGACCGTGCGCCGGATGGCCCGTCCGATCTCCCACGGCGTGCCGTACAGCCGGAGCGCGCCGGCGACGTCCAGGAACGCTTCGTCGATGCCGAGCCGTTCGACCCGCGGCGTGAACCGGTCGAAGACCGCCATCACCGCGGCGGACTGGTCGCGGTACTTCTCGAAGTGCGGCTCGACGATGATCGCGTTCGGGCAGCGGCGCTTCGCGATGGCCATCGGCATGGCGGAGTTCACGCCGTACCGACGGGCTTCGTAGGTGGCAGCGGTGACCACGGAGCGGTCGGAGTCGTGGCCGACGATGACCGGCAGACCCACCAGGTCGGGTCGGTCGAGCAGTTCGACGGAGGCGAAGAAGGCGTCCATGTCGACGTGCAGCACGGTCGCCGAGACGTCGTCCACCGGTGCGTCGGAGACGAGCCGGTTGCTTCCGTCCTGCTTGCTCACACCGAGATGATGCCAGGGACCACCGACATCGCCGGGCTCACCGTGCGCCGGTGGCCGCCGAACGCGTGGCGGTCTCGCCGAGCACGGTCGCCCGGTGCCGGTCGGCCAGCAGCGCGAGCGCCTCGTCGATGCGGCCCAGCGCGTGCGCCGCGACCTCGACGGTCTGCTGGTCCGGACCACCCGCCGCCGCGTCCACCGCCGTGTCGAGCTGGTCGCCGACCCGCGCCCAGACCGGCGCCGGCGCGGCGGACCGGGGCCCGGCCACGATGCCGTCGGCCATGTCCGCGATCGACGCGGCGAGGCGGTGGGCGGCACCGACCAGGGCGGCGGGCGGGTCCTGCGGGGGCGAGCCGAGCCTCCCGGCCGCCTCGCGCGCGAACGTCGCCGCCGCCTGCAGGGACGTCCGGTTCCTGGCGTCCGCGCGGGCGGGTCCGCCCGTCGGGAACCGCACCATCGGGCGCAGGACGGCGTCCAGTTGGTAGGTCGCTGCGTCGACGGCGCGCGATCGTGCGCGCAGGTCGGGTGCGGCGGCGTCGGTGGCCGTGTCGGCCGACCGGGAGGCGCGAATCGCGCCCGCACCGTCGGTCGCGTCCGCCTCGGCGTCCGCGTCGACCCCGACCAGCGCGAGCACGAACGCCCGGACCGCGGTCAGCTGCCGGCGCACGGCCCGTCGGATGACGGCCCGGGTGGCGATCGGGAAGACGACGGCGCTCACGAGCACGGCGACCGCGGCGCCGAGCAGGTTCTCGGCGAGGCGGATCGGGATGAGCGAGTCGGTGAAGCTGCCGGAGAACGCGTACACCTGGCACAGGACGACGACCAGGCACGCGACCCAGACCGAGTAGACGCCGCCGAAGCCGTACGTGCCGACCGCGAGCAGGAGGCAGACGAGCACGAGCGTGAACCAGGGGTGCGCCGTGCCGACGACGTGCACGAGGACGATGCCGACGGCGCCGCCGACGACCGTGCCGACGGCACGGTGCAGGCCCTTGCGGACCCGCTCGTGCGTGGTGTTCGTGCCGGCGAGGACGATCATCACGCCGATCACGCCCCAGTAGAACCGCGGGCCGTCGAGCAGCAGCGCGAGGGGCTCGACGATCGCGACGGCGATCGCGGCGTGCACCGCGGTGCGCAGCGAGACGGAGAGTCGCCAGCGGCGCCAGGGGCCGTCGGCGACGGTGTCGGCGAGCACCGGCACGGCTCCGGCCGGGCGGCCGCCGGCGAGGACGACGGGCGTGACGAAGGGCGCTGCCAACGCGACGCCGTCGCCGTGGTGCGGCAGTTCGTCGCGGAGCTCGCGCCACCGCAGCCCGGCGCCCTGCAGGTCGGTGAACTCGGCGGCCATCCGACGGACGACGGCCGTCGTGCGCGAGTCGGGGTCGCCGGCGGACGCCGTGATGCCGTAGCGGGCGAGCAGTGTCTGCGCGGCGTCCTCGCCGTGCCCGCCGCCGTGGCGCAGGACGATCGTGACGGCACGGAGCGCGGCGTGCCGGACGTCCGACGGCGCGCCGTGCTCGACGAGGGCACCAGCACCGCGCCCGAGCTCGTCGACGGCGAAGTGCGTGTCGAACACGAGCCGGTGGAGTTCCTCGGCCGTGGTGTCGGCGTCCACCCCGCTCGCGGCGAGCATCCCGTCGACCGTCAACGCGATCTCGTGGTAGCGGTCGCGGCTGCGACGGAGGCGGCGCACCGTGCGGCGTCGTGCGGCGGGGTCGTCCGCCGCGGCGAGGACGGCGGCAGCGGCCTCGAGCACGGCCGAGCCACGGGCGACGAAGCCGCGGCGGGTACGCAACAGGGCACGGTGCGCGTCCGGTCGGAGCACCAGGCGGACCAGGATCGTCGCGGCGAGCGAGGCGGCCACGACGAGGCCGAGCGGCACGACGCTCGTCTCGGGCAGCGGGAGGAGCAGCCCGCACAGGTACCCGGCGAACCCGACGATCGCGGCGTCGGCGGCCCACGCGCCCCACGCGGCCGCGGCGAACTGCAGGAACAGCAGCACGACGATGAGCACGAGCTCGAGGAGCCGGAACGGCTGCAGGGCGATGCTGCCGGCGAGGGCGACGACGAACGGCACGAGGACGGCTCCGGTGCGGGCAGCCGTCCGGCCGGTGCTCGGGTCGACGATGACCAGGCAGGTGATGAACGCGGGCATCGCGCCGATCATCACGCCCAGGATCGCGGGCAGGCCGAACGCGGTCGCGACGGCGTACCCCACGGCCATGCCGGCGGGCACCGCGACCAGGGTGCGGAGGGCACCGTCGGTCTTCACGAGCCCGGGGTCGAGCGCGAGGACCGCGTCGGCGAGCCGCCGGGAGCGGGTCCGTCGACGGGGAGGGGTCCGGTTCGTGGTGTCGGTCCTCGGCACGAGTCGGCCGCCTCCTCTGCGCTCGGGAGGCCAATCGTACCGGATGCTAACTATCCGGCTGTGCGGGCGGCAGCCGCACGGTGCGGCCTTCGGCGCTCGGTGCGAGGTTGATCGCTCGGTGCGGCGCTACAGGGCCGCACGAGGCGGGCAACCTCGCACCGGGGCACGCGGCCGGCCGCGCGCGACCGCGTCAGGCGGGCGGGCCGAGCACCGACGCCGCGAGCGCGCGCGCCGCCGAGTCCCGCGACGACGGGTGGTACTGGCCGGCCCGGACGTCGCGCGCCAGGCGGGCGAGTTCGCTCGAGGACCGGAACGCCGAGCCCCCGACCACCCGCATCGCCTCGTCCACCACGTGCTGCGCGGTGTCCACCGCCCGCGCCTTCGTGCCGACGAGCAGCGGGAACCACCGGGCACCGAGGTCGTCCTGTTCGTCCACCGACCGGGCGAGCGCGTCGACCTGCAGGGTGATCGCGTCGACGCCGCCGCGCATGTCCGCGATCGCACGCCGGACGTCCGGGTCCTGCGACCGGAGCGAGCCGTCGGCCGCGACGCGACGTCCGACGCCGGACACCGCCAGCGTGATCGCACGTTCGGCGATCCCGACGTACACCGAGGCGATGAGCAGCTCGAACGCCGCGAAGACCCCGAACACGAGCGGGTCCTGGTTCGGCCCGACCGGCAGCGACCGCACGATGCGGTCGGCGGGGACGTGCACGCCGTGCAGCTTCGTCGTGCGGCTCTGCGTGGCCCGCATGCCGAGGGTGTCCCAGTCGTCCAGGTGCTCGACGTCGCCGTCGGACCGGAGCACGAAGCCGTGCACCAGCCGCGGTTCCGGGCCGGAGGTGTCCTTGCCGAACACGCTCAGGACGTCCCACGCCGGTGCGAGCGAGGTGAAGACCTTGGTGCCGGTGAAGCGGTAGCCGCCGTCGCCGTCCGGCTCCGCCGTCGTCGACGAGTCGAACAGGACGGCGTCGTTGCCGGGTTCGCTCACCCCGAACGCCAGCAGGTGATCGTCCGACGCGTGGTCGGTGACGGCCTGGAGGAACGACGCACCTCGCGCAGTCACGGCGCGCGCCGCCTGCACCCACACCTGGTGCATCCCCAGGCCGAGCGCCGTCGCCGGTGCGGCCTGGGCGAGGGTCCGCTGGACACCGACCGTGGCGCGGAGGCCGAGACCAGAGCCACCCTGCGCCACCGGCACCCCGATGCGCAGGTAGCCCGCGGCGCGGAGTTCCTCGAGGTCCTCGGCGCAGAACGCGTTGGCGGCGTCGTACCCGGGGGCGCGTTCGGCGATGCGGGCGAGCAGGTCGTCCGGCACGGTCCAGGCGGCTGCGCCCGTGTTGGCCTTCGTCATGGCACGAGACTATGGTCCGGAGCGTGTCAGATCGTCATCCGTGGTCCAGGTACGTCGCGATCGGTGACTCGTTCACCGAGGGGATCGGCGACCCCGACCCCACCGTCCCCGGGGGCAACCGGGGCTGGGCGGACCGGGTCGCCGAGGTGCTCGCCCACGGGTCCGACGACTTCGCGTACGCCAACCTGGCGATCCGCGGGCGGCTGCTGCAGCAGATCATCGACGAGCAGGTGGAACCGGCGCTCGCGCTCCGTCCGGACCTGGTCACGGTGTCCGCCGGGGGCAACGACATCATCCGGCCGGGCTCCGATCCCGACGAACTCGCCGAGCGGGTGGACGCCATGGTGTCCAGGCTGCGGAGCGACGGCGCCACCGTGGTGCTGTTCACCGGGCCCGACGTCGGCATGACGCCGGTGCTCGGCATGGTGCGCGGCAAGACGGCGATCTACAACGAGAACCTGCACGCGATCGCCCTGAAGCACGGCGCACTGGTGGCGGACATGTGGGCCCTCCGGGTGCTCCGCGACCCGCGCATGTGGGCACCGGACCGGCTCCACCACTCCCCCACGGGGCACGCCACGATCGCCGCCGCGGTGCTCGACGCCCTCGGCGTGCCGCACGGTCTGGAACCGTTCAACCCAGAACCGCTCGAGGCGCGGCCGTGGCGTGAGGCCCGCGCCGAGGACCTGGGCTGGGCGAAGGAGTACCTGGTGCCGTGGGTCGTCCGGCGCATCAAGCACACCTCGTCGGGCGACGGTGTCTCCGCCAAGCGCCCCGAGCTGCAGGACGTCGTCGAGCACCGGTCCGACACCCCGTAGCGGAACGAGGGCCATCCGAGTCCGCACGCCTCCCCGACCGCGCCCCACCACGGTCATCGCGCCCCGACTCCCCAGGGCGCGATGACGGCACGGGGGCGCGAACCGGGTCGTGCACCGTGTGGTCGGCAGAGGTCAGTCGGCGGGCCGGTGCAGCGTCAGCGCGCCGTCGTGCAGCGGTTCGGTCTCCCACGTCGTCCCGACCGTGCCCGCGTCGAGGTCGACGCGCAGGTGCAGCAGGTGCGGTGTCTCCACGAAACGGAGCGCGACGAGCACGGCGCCGTCCGGCTGGGTCGCGGCGCTCGCTGCGAGGGCACCCTCGACGGCCCACTCCCCCTCGCCGACCGGCACCGACGCCGACGCTCCGTCGGCCGACACGGTCAGCCGGATCCCATGGGCCCCGCGGTCGAAGCCCACGGCGTCGAGCGCCGCACCGGGCAGCACCTGGAGTGCACGACCGGCCACGTGCTCGAGGACCGCGGCGCCACTCACCGCGGGCAGCCCCAGGGAGGCGAGCCGGGCCTCCAGGGCGGTGTCCGAACCCGTGTCGGACGGACGGTCGACGGCGGGCAGCAGGTGTTGCCAGGCCGCGTCGAGGACCGCCTGCATGTCGAGGCTCTGTCCGGTGATCGCGAGGACGACGTCGTGCTCCGGCAGGACGACGCAGAACTGGCCGTAGGCGCCGTCGCCGCGGAAGCCGTGGCGGGCCATCCAGAACTGGAAGCCGTAGCCCTGCGACCAGTCCGGGTTCTCCTCGTCGAGGTTGTCGATCTGCTTGCGCGTGGCGGCCGCGACCCAGTCCTCGTCGAGGATCCGCTCGCCCTCCCAGACGCCGCGCTGCAGGTACAGCTGCCCGAGCGCGGCGACCGCCGACGTCGTGGTGTAGCAGCCGCTGAAGCCGAGCTCGCCGCCGGACTCGTCGCGGCGCCAGGCGAGGTCGTCGATGCCGAGCGGGTCGAGCAGACGGGGACGCAGGTAGTCGACCAGCGAACCGCCGCTGACCCGCCGGACGATCGCGGCGAGCGTGTACGTGCACGGCTGGTTGTAGGTGAAGAGCGAGCCGGGTTCCTCGTCCGGCGGCAGGAGCAGGAAGCCACGCACGACGTCCATGCGGTCGGCCTCACGGGCCCGGTCGATGGCGTCCTCGCGGTGCCCGCTCGCCATCGCGAGCAGGTGCCGGACCCGGATGCGACGGCTGCGTTCGTCCGTGATCTCGTCGTCGAGTTCGGGGAAGTACGACAGCGCGGTCGCGTCGAGGTCGATCAGTCCCTCGCGCACGGCGATGCCGACCGCCGCTGCGGTGAAGCTCTTGCTGAGCGAGTAGAGCAGGTGCACCCGGTCGGCTGCGTACGGCTGCCACCACCCCTCGGCGACGACCTGGCCGTGGCGGAGCAGCATCAGGCTGTGCGGCTCGACACCGGCGGTCGACTCGAGGGCGTCGACGAACGCGAGCACACCGCGGGCGTCGATGTCGAGGGCGGAGGGGGTGGTCCGGGGGAACGTCTTCGTCGTCGTCACCCGTCCGACAGTACGGACTCCGGGTGGTGCGCGTCAGCGCACGAGCACCGTCAGCCCTGGAACGGGTTCGTCCAGCGCCACCAGACGCCGGGGTCGTCGATCGTCCGCTCGAGCACGAGCGGCACCGACACCGGGTCGTGGTTCGTGACCGTGAAGCGGACCTTCCCGACCCGCTCGCCCTTCGTCCCGAGGGTGACCTCGTCGAGGTGCGCCTTCGCCCGGACCTTCGTCTTGCCCCAGACCAGGACCTCGGCCGCCTTCGCGGTGACGGCGTCGGCCTCGTCCTGCCAGGGGGTGGAGAACGTGCCGAAGGTCTGGCCGGCGTGGGTCAGGGGCACGACCTGGAAGTTGTCCGCGACCGACCGGAGCAGCCGTTGCACGTCGACGTCGAGCGAGTCGTGGTCGACACCGCCGAGCATCACGCCGATGACGGTGACGTCGCGGCCGCCGCGCTCGTAGGTCGCCGCGAACAGCAGGCAGGCGCCGGCCTCGTCGAGGGTGCCGGTCTTGATGCCCTCGATGCCGTCCAGGCCGAGCAGCTTGTTCGAGTTCTCGATCTCGCCGACCGTCGGGATCGTGACGTCCTTGGTGCCGACGATCTCCTTGACCACCGGGTTCGCGAGCGCGAGCTGCCCGAGGTCGACCAGGTCGGTCGCGGTCGAGGTGTTCTGCGGGTCGAGACCGGTCGGCTCGTGGATCGTGGTGTCGTCGAGGTCGTGCTCCTCGAGCCACTTCGTCGCCGCCTGCTCGTACTCGGCGATCGACCCGAAGGCCCAGATGGCGAGGGCGCCGGCGTAGTTGTTCGCCGACTTCATGAGCATCACCTGGAACGCCTGGTGCTCGGTGAGCTTCAGGCCGGCGGGCATCGGCGCGACCTCGCCGTTCATCGCCGCGTACTTGGCGTAGAGCGACTCCATCTTCGGCGTGAAGGTGATCGCGGGCCCGGACTCCCCCGCCGCCATCGGCTTCTCGTCGAGGACCACGAGCGCCGTGACGATCTTGGTGATGCTCGCGATCGACCGGGGCTTCGTGTCACCGCTGGTGCGCAGGCTCTCCGGGAAGTCGGTGGCCTCGACCGCGGTGGCGCCGTAGCCCGGGAAGCTCAGCGCCGGCACGCTCGACGTCGGGGCCGAGTACGTGGTGGTCGCGGCGCTCGCCGGACCGAACGGCACGACGGCGGCGGCCACGAGGTACCCGGCGACGAGCACCAGGACTGCGACGACGGAGATCGTCACGGGCCTCCGGACGGCGGAGCGGGGGCGACGGACGACTCGTGACACGGGAACCGAGCGTACCGGTCGGTGCCTAGACCCTGGCTGCGACCGGCTGCTCGACGGCGGGGGTCGTCGTGGGCGTGTCCGTCGTCGCGCCGGGCTGGGTCGGCCGCGCGAACGTCAGCCGCCGGGACAGGTACGCGAACGCCGGACCGAGCGCGTTCATCACGACGACCGACGCCCATGCCGCCCACGCGTTGCCCGGATCGAACCCGAAGCCGCCGAAGCACGTGGCGAAGAAGGACGCGAACCCGAGGAACATGCCGGGCACGAGCCCGAACAGCCGCGTCCGACCCGTGTACATCAGCGCGCAGTTGACGACCAGGATGAGCAGCGCGAGCACGGTGTTCTGCGCGGCCTGCCCCTCGCCGAGCACCGTGCCGAACCGCTGGTCGAGCAGCACGATCACGAGGCCGAAGGCGGACCCGATCGGCATCGCCGCCCAGAGCCGGGTGGCGTTCCGGAGCGTGGGCTTCGCCCCGAGCAGGAACATCCCCGCCCAGCTGATGAAGATCGCCCAGGTGGGCAGGTGCAGCGCGTTGCCGCCGATGAACGCCGTCGTGCCGGCGAGGACCGAGGCGACGATCTCGTGCGGGATCCGTTCACGCATGGGTGAGCTCCTTCGATCGAGTGGTGGACCCGGTGGTGAGTCGGGTGGTCCTGGTGGTCTCCGCGACGACGCGGCCGCGCTTGACCACGAGGTTCCGGTCGGGGCGGTCGAGCAGGACGCCCGCGGGGTCGGTCGTCGACAGGACGACGAGGTCGGCGGCGGCTCCGGGCCGGATGCCGTGGGTGTCGGAGACCCCGACGACGCGGGCCGCGGACGACGTGGCCATCTCGAGCACGCGCCCGAGGTCGGCCGGGCCGGACAGGTGTCCCACCTGCGCGAGCAGCAACCCGATGTCGAGCAGGTCCGCGTTGCCGAACGGCGTGAACGCGTTGCGGACGTTGTTCGACGAGTAGGCGCTCGTGACGCCGGCGTCCCAGAGCTCGCGCACCGGGACGACCCCTCGGCGGACGTCTCGGTCGTCCGAGCGACCGCCGAGGTGCAGGTCCGTGGCGGGCAGCGGCACCACCGCGACACCCGCTGCGGCGAGTTTCGCGAGCACGGCGCTGCGCGAGACCGGGGGCAGACTGGCGAGCGAGGTCACGTGTCCGAGGGCGACCCGGTCCCGCAGCCCGCGAGCGGCGACACGGTCGGCGATGTGCCCGGCGAGGGCGAACCGCGGGTCGGACGTGTCGTCGGCGAAGTCGGCGTGCAGGTCGGCCGGCACGTCGAACTCCTCGGCGAGGTCGAGGACGGTCTCGACGTGCTCGTGGCATGCAGCCAGGGTCGCCTCGTTGTAGGTGCAGCCACCGATCACGTCGGCCCCGGCGGCGAGCGCCTGGCGGAGCAGGGCGAGCGTGCCCGGCGCCTTCGCGATCCCCTCCTGTGGGAACGCGACGATCTGCAGGTCCAGGGCGTCGCGGTACTCGTCGCGCAGGGCGAGGAGCACCTCGACGCCGGTCAGTCCGACGACGGGGTCGACGTCGGGGTGCGCCCGGACGAGTGTCGTGCCGTTGGCGATCGCCTGGTCGAGCAGGGTCCGGGCGCGGTCGCGGACGGAGTCGTGGGTGAAGCCGCGTTTGAGCTCCCCCGTCACCGCGATCGCGCCGGCGAGGGTGCCGTCGGGGTCCGGTCGTTCGCGGTCGAGCAGTGCCTTGTCGACGTGCAGGTGGGACTCGATGAGCCCCGGGATCACGACGCGACCGGCACAGTCCACGACGCGCGCCGCCTCGGTCGGCTCGACCTCCGTGCCCGCTTCGGCGACCTCCGTGCCCGCTTCGGCGACCTCTGTGCCCGCTTCGGCGACCCGGACGATCGTGCCGTCGGCGACGTGGACGTCGACCAGGCGGCCGTCGGTCAGGCGGGCCGTGCGCAGGATCAGGTCCATGGTGGGGTCTTCCTCGGATCGGATGGGTCGGACGTGACCCACCCTTCGCCCGCCGTGTTTCCGACTCGGACGCCACGTGTGACGAGCGTGTAGAAGTTGGTCGTACCAATGAACCAAGCGGACTAATGACCGTAGGCTCCTGTCCATGCAGAGAGGCCGCACCCTGAGCGCCGCGACCGCCGCGCACCTGGCCCGCCTGGTGCTCGAGGACCTGGCACCCGGCGACAAGCTCCCGCCGGAACGGACCCTGGCCGAGGACCTCGCCGTGTCCCGCACCACGGTGCGTGAGGCCATGCAGGAGCTCGAGCGCCGCAGACTCGTCTCCCGGACACCCGGCCGTGGCACCGTCGTGCTGCCGCGCTCCGAGGAGGCGACCGCCCTGCTCGAACAGCAGACGGGCGCAGCGCACGGCGACGACCTGGCACGGCGGGCCGAGCACGTCGCCGAGTTCCGCACGGTGGTCGAACCCCGGGTCGCCGGTCTCGCCGCCGTCCGTGCCGGCGAAGCGGACCTGCTCGCCCTCGAACGCATCCTCGCCGCCACGCACGCGGGACTCAGTCCCGAGGAGTCGCTGGCCCAGGACGTCGCCTTCCACGTGCAGGTCGCGCGCACCTCCGGCAACCCGCTGCTGGTGTCCCTGTGCGAGCTCAGCAGCGGGTGGGTGCAGGACGTCCGTGCCCGGTCGCACAGCACCAGCGAAGGTCGCCGCTCGTCGTTCGTCTGGCACGAACGGATCCTCGACTGCATCCGACGGCACGACGAGGACGGCGCCCGTGACGCGATGACCGCCCACCTCGCCGACGTCGCCCACCTCGTCGAACGGAAGGCCGACCGATGATGACCACACACACCCCCGCGATCCCGACCCTGCAGCCCGGCGCCGGCCCGATCCGGTCCGACCGCTACCTGCCCGTCGACCCGGACACGGTCCTGTGGGGTCGGCTGCCGAACGCCGACGACCGCCCGGTCATCACGATCGCGTCCGGTGAGGACGTCACGATCGACACCGTCAGCCACGAGGGGATCCTGCCCGACCAGGGCAGTGACCCCCGCGCGTACTTCGCGTCGCACGGCGTCGCCGGGGAGCACGTGCTGGACGACGCCGTCGCGATCGCCAGGAGCGGCCACCGGGACCCCGCCACCGACGGCCCGCACGTCGTCTCCGGTCCGATCGCCATCGCGGGCGCCGAGCCGGGCGACGTCCTGACCATGACGGTGCTCGAGACACTGCCACGGGTGCACTACGGCGTCGTGTCGAACCGGCACGGCCGCGGCGCCCTGCACGGCGAGTACCCGGTCGACGGCACCACGGTCAGCGTCTTCGCCGACGTGGTCGAGACGGCCGCGGGTCAGCGGGGCCGCATCCCCCTGACCGGCGCCCGCGACCGCTTCGCGCACTTCCCGCTCGCCCCCTTCCTCGGGATCATGGGCGTCGCCACCCCCGGCGAGCGCCTGCACTCGGTGCCGCCGGGCCGGCACGGCGGCAACGTCGACGTGAACCTGCTGCAGGTCGGCGCGCAGCTGCACCTGCCGGTCCTGGTCCCCGGCGCGCTCGCGTACGTCGGTGACCCGCACTTCGCGCAGGGGGACGGCGAGGTCGCGCTCACCGCGATGGAGGCGTCGCTCCGCGCGACCGTCCGGTTCGACGTGACACCCGCCGCCGAGGCCGCGCAGCAGTTCGGCGACCTGGTCTGGCCGCTCGTCGAGACCCACGAGTTCCTCGTGCCGACGGGCATGGACCCGGACCTCGACGAGGCCGTCCGCGCCTGTGTCCGGCACGCGGTCGCGATCCTCGGTGCCCGCTGGGGCATGGAGCCGCACCTGGCGTACGCCTACCTGTCGGCGGCGACGGACTTCAACATCTCGCAGGTGGTCGACCTGGTCACCGGCGCGCACGCCCGCATCCGCAAGGCCGACTTCGAGGAGCCCGCACGATGAGCCCGCACGAGACGAGCACGCACGAGACCAGCACCGCGGCACCGGAGGGCTTGCTCGACGCGCTCGACGCGTACGAGGCCGCCCTCGCCGCGAACGACCTCGACGCGCTCGACGCCGCATTCGTCGACGCCCCCGGCACGATGCGCGGTGACGACCGCGGCCTGCTCGTCGGGCACGACGCGATCAGCGCGTTCCGCGGGGCACGGGGTGGGGTCCAGACCCGGTCGCTGACGCGCGTCGAGGTCCGCCCCCTGGCCGAGGGACTCGCCCTCGTCGTGTCGGTGTCCGAGTTCGCGGCGGGCGGGCAGGGCCTCCAGACGCAGCTGTGGCGACGCGACAGCGACAGCGACCACGGCGACGCCGCGCCGCGCTGGCGCATCGAGGCAGCCCACGTCACCGGCCGCCCGAAGGCCTTCGACACCACCGTCTGGCGCGCCGTCGGCGACCCGCTCGTCGCCCCCACCGCGTCCGGACCGCTCGACGGGCTCACCGTCGCGGTGAAGGACCTGTACGCCGTCCCCGGCCAGCCCGTCGGCGGCGGCAACCCGACGTACCTGCGCGAGTCCCCCGTCCAGGCGACGCCGGCAGCGGCCGTCGCGGCGCTCCTCGACGCCGGCGCCGCGGTCCGCGGCATCGCGCGCACCGACGAGTTCGCCTACAACCTGACGGGACGCAACGAACACCACGGCACCCCACCCAACGGGGCGGTCCCGACCCGACTGCCGGGAGGCTCGTCCAGCGGATCCGCATCGGCCGTCCGTCTCGGCACGGCCGAGATCGGGATCGGCACGGACACCGCGGGATCGGTGCGGGTCCCCGCCTCGTACCAGGGACTCTGGGGCCTCCGGACGACCCACGGCACGGTCTCCCGCAAAGGGCTGCTCCCCCTCGCGCCGTCGTTCGACACGGTGGGGTGGCTCACCCGGAGCGCCGACGTCCTGCTCGCGGCGCTCGACGCCACGGTGCCGTCGGATCCGGACGCTCCTGCGGAGCCGGAGCTCCTCGTCCCCGCCGAGCTCCTGGACCTCGTCGAGCCGGCCGTCGCCGAGGCCTTCACCGCGTTCGTCGCAGGGCACGGCCGACCGATCGGCACCGTGCAGCTCGCCGACCTCGGGATCCCGCCCCTCGACGACCTGCGCGAACTGCTGCGCCTCGTGCAGGCCGCCGAGGCCGTCGCCGCCCACGGTGCCTGGATCGACGCCCACCCCGGCGCCCTGAGCACCGTCGTCGGCGACCGGTTCGCCACCGCCCGGGCGAACGACCCCGCAGCCACCGCCGACGCCGTCGCACGACTCGACGACGTCCGGGCCACGATCCGCACGGCCGTCGCCGACCGGACCCTGCTGTTCCCGACGGTCCCGGGGCCCGCACCGCTCCTCGCCGCCGACACCGCGGCACTCGAACGCACCCGGACCGCGACGACGGCGATCACGAGCCTCGCGAGCGTCGGCGGCCTGCCGGCGGTCAGCGCACCGGCGCTCACCGTCGACGGAGCCCCCGTCGGCGTCTGCCTGGTCGGCGAACCGGGCACCGACCGTGCCCTGGTGATCCGCGCCGGACGGATGCTGCAGCACTGACGCGAGCCGCGCCTCCCGGTCCGCTCGTGGCGTGCCTAGGAGGCGAGCCGCTGGGCCTGGGTGACCGCCCACAGACCCACGGCGCTCGCCGCAGCGATGTTGAGCGAGTCGACGCCGTGCGCCATCGGGATCCGCACCGTGGTGTCGGCCGACGCGATCGCGGCGGGCGTCAGTCCCTGCCCCTCGGTGCCCATCACGAGCGCGACCTTGCCGGGGACGTCGCGGACGAACTCGGCGAGGTCGACCGACTCGTCGGTCAGCGCCATCGCGGCGAGGTGGAAGCCCTGCGCACGGAGCTCCTCGCCCGCTGCCGGCCAGTCACCGATCCGGGTCCACGGGACCTGCAGGACCGTGCCCATGCTCACCCGGACGCTCCGGCGGTACAGCGGGTCCGCGCAGCGCGGGCTGACCAGCACGGCGTCGGCGCCGAGACCGGCGACGCTGCGGAAGACGGCGCCGACGTTGGTGTGGTCGACGATGTCCTCGAGCACGACGACGAGCTTCGCGTCCCGCACCACCTCGGCGACGGTCGGCAGCTCGGGGCGCTGCACGGCGGCGATCGCGCCACGGTGCATGCGGAAGCCGGTGAGCTCCTCGAGCAGGGCGTCCGGGCCCACGAAGACCGGGCCGTCGTGCTCCGCGACCAGGGGCAGCACGCTGTCGAGCCACTTCTCCTGCACCAGGATGCTCCGCGGGGTGTGCCCGGCCCGGACCGCGCGCTCGATGACCGTGTTCGACTCGGCGATGTACAGGCCGCCCTCCGGTTCGCTCACCCGGCGGAGTGCCACGTCGGTCAGACGGGCGAAGTCGTCGAGGCGGGGGTCGTCGAGGGAGTCGATGCGGACGGGGTGCACGGGGCTCGTTTCGGTGTGGTGCAGGTGGTGGGCCAGCCGGTGTCTCGCCGCGTCTCGCCGAAGGGGGAAGCGACCGGGACGGTCGGCTGTTGAGGGTACCGTGAACAGGGTGCTGGATGATGCTGCGTCGACGACCGGACCGCCCACCGGGGCGACGACCGGTCAGCCGACCGGTCTGCCGACCGCGGCGGACCTCGACCGCGTGCTCGAGGTGCTCGCCGGCAAGCGCGTCGCCGTGCTCTCCGGAGCCGGCCTGAGCACCGACTCCGGCATCCCCGACTACCGCGGCGCCGGGCGGGTCGTGCGCAAGCCGATGACCTTCCAGGAGTTCCGCGCCGACGCCGCCAAACGGCAGCGGTACTGGGCCGGCTCGCACCTCGGCTGGCGGAGCTTCGCCGCCGCCCGACCGAACGAGGGGCACCGTGCGCTCGCCGCCCTCGAGGACGCCGGTGTCGTCACGGGCGTCATCACGCAGAACGTCGACGGCCTGCACCTGCGTGCCGGGTCCCGCCGCGTGGTCGAGATCCACGGGTCGATGGACCGCGCCCTCTGCCTGACGTGCGGGCAGGTGTTCTCCCGCGCCGACCTCGCCACGACCATAGACCGCGCCAACCCGTGGATCGACGAGCCCGGCTCGGTGCAGCTGCAGCCCGACGGCGACGTCGAGATCACCGACGTCGAGCGCTTCGTGGTGCCGGACTGCTCGGTGTGCGGCGGGATGCTCAAGCCCGACGTCGTCTTCTTCGGCGAGTTCGTGCCCACCGAGAAGTTCCACGAGGCGGTGTCGATCGTCGCCGACGCCGAGGCGCTGCTCGTGGTGGGGTCGTCGCTGACGGTGAACTCCGGCGTGCGGCTCGTCGACCACGCTGCCCGCCGCAAGAACCCGGTGGTCATCGTGAACCGCGGTGCGACCCGCAGCGACCGCCGTGCCGCCGTGAAGCTCGACGGCGGGACGACCGAGACGCTGGTGCACCTGGCCGAGCGGCTCGGTCCAGCTCGGCGTCTGGGATGATCGACGGGTGACGACGCTCCTGTACCTGGTCCGGCACGGTGAGACCGACTGGAACGCGCAGCGCCGCATCCAGGGTTCCACCGACATCCCGCTCAACGACACCGGACGGCGACAGGCCACCGAGGCCGCCGAACTCCTCACCCGCCGGCAGTTCGACGCCGTCGTCGCCTCGCCGCTGTCCCGCGCCGCCGAGACCGGGACGATCATCGCCGACCGGCTCGGCCTCGCGGCACCCGTGACGTACGCCGGGCTGGCCGAACGCTCCTACGGCGAAGCCGAGGGGCTCACCGACACCGAGGTCACGGCGATGTACCCGCACGACGACATCCCGGGCCGCGAATCCCGGTCCGCGCTGCTCGCCCGCATCACCGAGACGCTCGGTGAGATCGCGGTGCGCTTCGACGGCGGGGTCGTGGTCGTCGCCACCCACGGCGCGGTGATCCGGAGCGTGGTCAACGAGGCGGCGCCCGGTACCGCCGACCGGCACGCCACTCCGATCCGCAACGGCTCGATCCACTCGTTCCGCTGGGACCCCGAACGCTTCCACGCGGAGCTCGTCCGGTTCGACGACCCGATCGACGACGTCTCGGACGGGCCCGGGCGGTACGCGTTCGACTACCAGAACCCGCTGGAACGCCGGCGCTGACGAGCGCCCTGCGCGGACGGGGCGGCCGTCCTGCGACTAGGCTCCGACGCACCCGAACCAGGGGGCGACATGGTGACCGACGGAACCGACCCGGGTGGCTGGCAAGCCACTGACCAGCAGGACGACGACCTCGACCGTGCCTTCGGCCCCGAGACCGCCAGCGTGCAGACCCGCACGATGGGGCAACGGGCACGTACCTGGCTCGTCATCGGCGGCAGCACCGTCGTGGTCGCCGGGGTCATCGCCCTCGTGCTCGGCACCATCATCGGCAGCGTGCAGACCGGCATCGGCGGCGTGTTCCCCCGGCCGGACCTGGCACTCGACCGCCTCGACGACCGGCTCGCCGATGTGCCGGGCGTCACCGAGGTCCGCCACCACCCGGCCGAGAAGACCGGCTTCGCGAGCTACGACGCCACCGCGACGATCACGGCCGACCCGTCGCTCGACCCTGCCGCGCGCACCGACCTGGTCGAGACGCTGAGCCGCGCGACCGACTCGGCCGGTGGCAACGGCGTCCGGGTCGTCGCGATCGCCGACCTCGGCACCCTCGAGGTGGGTGTTTCCGACTCGCGAACGGTGACCGCGAAGCGCCTGGTGCTGGCGGACACGCTCGACCACATCGGCGGGGTCACGGCCGTCCGCTGCTCGTGGGAACGCGGTGGCACCCCGTCGGACCGCGCCGCCGACCAGTCGATCGTCGTCGAGACCCCGGGGCGAGGGGCCGCCGTCCCGCCGATCGTGGCGCGGGTGACCGAGGAGACGCACAAGGTGTTCCCCGGGGCGAGCGTCGAGGTGGTCGCGGCGAAGTAGCACGACCCGCGCGCGTTCTGCGTCAATCCACGAGTCGATCGACGCGTGGTCTGTCGCAAACCGCGTGCGCGCGCCCCGCCCCCGCGCCCCACCCCGCTACCGCGCGCGCCGGTCGGCCACGGCCCGCTCGACCGCCCGCACGACCTGCTCCGCCGAGTCCTGCCACCGGAACCGCGCGGCCCGCTCGACCGACTGCGCCGAGGCCTCGTCCCACCGCTCCTCGACCCGCCGTACCGCAGCCGCCACCGCCGACGGCGACGCCGGGTCGAAGTACTCGGCCGCATCGCCCCCGATCTCGCGGAAGATCGGGATGTCGCTCACGACGACCGGGGTCCCGACGCCCATCGCCTCGACCAGCGGGATGCCGAAGCCCTCGTCGTACGACGCCGTCGCCAGGGCCGTGGCGGATCGGAGCACCGACAGGTACTCCTCGTCGGTCGCACCGTCGTGGAACACGATCGAGCCGGCCGGCGCGAGCCCCTCGATCCGTGCGCGGTCGGCGTCGGACACCCGCGACATGCAGTGCAGGGTCCAGTCCGCTCCGAGGAGGGGTAGCGCGGCCGCCAGCGTCTCCACGTTCTTGTACGGCATGAACGACCCCATGTAGACGAGCGAGCGCTCGCGCGCCGCACCCGCCGCACGCGGAGTCGCCGGGTCGGCAGCGTTGTACGCCACCGTCACCGGACGCTTCGTCAGCCGGTGCTCGGCGATGAGCCCCGCGGTGGTCTCGGACACCGTGACCACCCCGTCGGCGCCGTTCAGCAGGACGCGCTGCGGCACCCACGACAGGTGGAACGCGCGCCACCCGAGCCGGAGCGGCCACGAGAACTCGCGCGGAGGTGTCCGGTTCCGGTAGTAGATCAGGTCGTGCAGGGTGAGCACGAGTGCGTAGTCGCGCCCCCGCGAGCCCATCGTCTGCATCGGCGAGAACACGGCGTCGAGGCCGAGCCGGTTCACCCGCCGTGCGACGAGCGGCTCCCCCGCGTCGGTGGGTGCCGGCAGCAGCTCCCACGGCAGGTCGCGCGGCAGGGACTCGAGCTGGCGCTCGTCGTGGACGAGCAGCACGGCGTCGTGCCGGTCGGGCAGGTTCCAGGCGACCCCGGCGGTGAACCGGCTGATGCCGTCGTGGCGGCCGATCCGGACGTAGCGGCAGTCGATGCCGATGCGCAGGCGCGTCACGCGTCGGTCTCCTTCGCGTCGCTCGCCGTCGTCTTCGTCACGGTCGTCCGGGAGGCCCGTCCCGCGCCCGACGATCGGCCCGCCTTGGTGCCGCGGCCCCGTCCAGGGCGCGCGGCCGTGTCCGCCATCCGGCGCAGCACCGCCGCAGCGGCCGGTGCCGGTGTCTCGTAGTGCACCAGGTGCCCGACCCCGGGGATGACCACGAGTTCGGCATCGCGGAGGCGGGCGGCCAGGGCGCGCTGCTCGGGGACGGCCGTGATGTCGTCGTGCTCGGCGGCGATCATCAGCACCGGCACGTCGATGCGGTCCGCGTACTCGGACACGTCGTGGGTGACCGAGGTGCGGAACGCCTCGAGCACGCTCGTGCGGTTCGCGAAGGCCGAGAAGTAGCGGTCGTGCTGGTCGTGCACCCAGCGGCGCATCCCCCGGTCGTGCGACTTGAGCATCGCGATGCTCATCACCCGCACGATGGCGGCGTTCCGCAGGATCCCGAGCCCGATCGGCTTCGGCAGCACCGCGCCGGCCTTGTAGTAGCCGATCGCGATCCCGGTACCCACCGCGCGGGGCCCCTGCAGCGCCGGCGCGGCGATCGGGTTCACGAGGACGAGCAGCCGGGTGTCGAGCCCGTCGGCCACGGTGGCGGACACCACGATCGACCCGAACGAGTGGCCGAGGACGACGGCGTCGCGGCCGAGCCCGAGGGCCTCGTGGAACGCGCGCAGCCAGCCGACGTACGACTCGATGTCCGACACCGGCAACGGGTCGGACACGCCGAAGCCGGGCAGGTCGGGCACGATCACGCGGACGTCCTGCAGGTGCGCGGCGATCGTCTCGAGGCCGTGGTGGTCGCCGCGGAACCCGTGCACCGCCAGGACGGTCTGCATCGCGTCGGACGGCCCGTACTCCCAGTAGTGCGTGGTTCGGCCGTCGACCTGCACGGACCGG
This sequence comes from Curtobacterium sp. PhB128, assembly GCF_004340725.1. NCBI lineage: Bacteria > Bacillati > Actinomycetota > Actinomycetes > Micrococcales > Microbacteriaceae > Curtobacterium > Curtobacterium sp. PhB128. The sequence continues at coordinate 382,665 of NZ_SLUR01000001.1, read as the reverse complement.
TGGACCACCGGGGTGGCGGCCATGAGCGACTGGTACGGGGAGAGCACGGGCGGTTGCATCGGCGCCAGTCTACGAAGACAACCGCACGAAACCCCGGACACCCGCAGCATCGCGCGCCTATCGTGTCCGGGGCGGGCCGTCGACGGGCCCGTCGATGACGACGAGGAGCACGGTGACCTTCACAGCCCCGATCCAGCTGCCCGGCCTGACGCTCGACCCGCAGTGGTACAAGCGCTCGGTCTTCTACGAGTGCATGATCCGCTCGTTCGTCGATTCGAACGGCGACGGGATCGGCGACCTGCAGGGCGTGATCGGCAAGCTCGACTACCTGCAGTGGCTCGGCGTCGACGCCCTGTGGCTGCCGCCGTTCTTCCAGTCGCCGATGCGCGACGGCGGGTACGACATCGCCGACTACAAGGCGATCCTGCCGGAGTTCGGCACGCTCGACGACTTCCGCGAGCTCGTCACGAAGTCGCACGAGCGCAACATGCGCATCGTCATCGACATGGTGATCAACCACACCAGCGACCAGCACGAGTGGTTCCAGCAGTCCCGCGAGGACCCCGACGGTCCCTTCGGCGACTTCTACGTCTGGCGGGACACCGACGAGGAGTACCCGAACATCCGGGTCATCTTCGTCGACACCGAGGAGTCGAACTGGACGTTCGACCCGGTCCGCCGGCAGTTCTTCTTCCACCGGTTCTTCTCGCACCAGCCCGACCTGAACTTCGAGAACCCCGCCGTGGTCGAGGCCGTGTACGACGTCGTGCGGCACTGGCTCGACCTCGGTGTCGACGGTCTGCGGCTCGACGCGATCCCGTACCTGTTCGAGTCGGAAGCGGGCAACGGCGAGGGCGAACCGGAGACCCACGAGTTCATCAAGAAGATGCGCGCGATGGTGGACGACGAGTACCCCGGCCGTGTCCTGCTCGCCGAGGCGAACCAGTGGCCGCGCGAGACCGCCGCCTTCTTCGGCACCGACGAGGAGCCCGAGTGCCACATGGCGTTCGACTTCCCGGTGATGCCCCGTATCTTCTACTCGCTCCGTGCCCAGCACGCCAAGGAGCTGTCGGCGATCCTGTCGGAGACGCTCGACGTACCGTCCGCGGCAGCCTGGGGCGTGTTCCTCCGCAACCACGACGAGCTCACGCTCGAGATGGTCAGCGAGGAGTACCGGCAGGCCATGTACGGCTGGTACGGCTACGACCCCCGGATGCGCTCGAACATCGGCATCCGGCGCCGGCTCGCTCCCCTGCTCGACAACTCGCGAGCCGAACTCGAACTCATCCACGCGCTGCTGTTCTCGCTGCCGGGCTCGCCGTTCCTGTACTACGGCGACGAGATCGGGATGGGCGACAACATCTGGCTGCCCGACCGCGACTCGTCCCGCACGCCGATGCAGTGGACCCCCGACCGCAACGCCGGGTTCTCCACGGCAGACCCGGGCAAGCTCTACCTGCCCGTGGTGCAGTCGCTCGTGTACAACTACGCGCAGGTCAACGTCGAGGCGCAGCTCGCCCAGTCCCGCTCCCTGCTGCACTGGGTGCGCAACGTCATCCACGTGCGGAAGGCCCACCCGGTGTTCGGGCTCGGGACCCTGCACGTGCAGGAGACGTCGAACGAGTCGGTGCTCGCGTTCGTGCGCTCGTGGGAGGGCTCCGGCCAGCAGTTCGGGCCGTCGGCGGAGGACGTGCTGTGCGTGTTCTCGTTCGCCACGAACCCGACGTCGGTCACCGTGTCGGCTCCCGAGTTCGCCGGTCGGCCGCTCTACGACCTGTTCGGCGGCGGTTCGTTCCCCGCGTTCGACGAGGACGGCACCGTCACGCTGACCCTCGGGACGCAGTCGTTCTACTGGCTGCACGTCGGCGCGCCGGTCGGGTAGCACCGGTCGTGTCGGTGCATCCCGTTAGCCTGACCGCGTGACGTTCCCCACAGCACAGCTGGATCCGACAGCACAGCTCGACACGCCCGTCCCGGCGCAGGACCTCTCCGGACGCCCCTGGTGGCACGCCCTCGGCGTCTTCGACCTCGAGACCACCGGTGTCGACGTCGAGACGGCGCGGATCGTCACGGCGCACGTCGGCCTCATCGACATGACGGGTGCCTCCATCGCCGAGGGCGCGTGGATCGCCGACCCGGGCATCGCGATCCCCGAGGGCGCCGCGGCCGTGCACGGCTACACCACCGAGCGCGCCCAGGCCGAGGGGCGTCCCGCGGCCGAGGTCGTCGCCGAGATCATCGCCGCGATCGAGGCGGTGTTCGCCCGCGGCATCCCGCTGGTGATCTACAACGCCCCGTACGACCTGACGGTCCTCGACCGCGAGGCAAAGCGGCACGGGTTCGCCTCCCCCGTCATCGGCAACGTCGTCGACCCGCTCGTGATCGACAAGGCACTCGACACCTTCCGCAAGGGCAAGCGCACGCTCGAGGCGGCGTCCGAGCTGTACGGCGTCACCCTCGACGACGCGCACGACGCCGGTGCCGACGCCATCGCGGCCGGTCGCGTCGCCCAGGCCATCGCCGGCAAGTACCAGGACGAGCTCGGCATCTCGGCAGAAGAGCTCCACCGCAAGCAGGTCGGGTGGTGCGCCGAGCAGGCGACCTCGTTCCAGGAGTACATGCGCAAGAAGCGCGACCCGTCCTTCACCGCCGACGGTCGCTGGCCGCACCGCAACGGCGCCTGACCCGCGCACCGGCCGCACGACGCAGAACGGGCGGTCCTCCCGAAGGAGGACCGCCCGTTCCGACGTGCTGTGGGGCTGCTTACTTGGAGAAGCCCTTGAAGCGCTGGTTGAACTTCTCGACGCGACCGGCCGAGTCGAGGATGCGCTGCTTGCCCGTGTAGAACGGGTGCGAAGCGGACGAGATCTCGACGTCGATCACCGGGTAGGTGGCACCGTCGAGCTCGATCGTCTTGTCGCTGTTCGCGGTCGAACGCGTCAGGAAGGTCTCACCGGAGGCCAGGTCACGGAAGACGATGGCGCGGTACTCGGGGTGGGTGTCGGTCTTCATGGAGTTTCCTCGATAGCGGTAGCGGTGGTGGGATTGCGCGAGATGCGCGGGAAGTCATCGGCTTGCGCCAGCCGTCAACGTTACCAGACGGACGGCGCGATCGCAGCGCTAGGACGCGCGCGCCGTGTACCGGCCGGCGTCCTTCGTGACGGACAGCGCGATGCCGAACGCCTCGGTCAGGGTCTGGTCGGTCAGGACCTCGTCGATGGGCCCGGCGGCCTGCACGTGGCCGTCGGCGAGCACCAGCGCGTGGGTGAACCCGGCGGGGATCTCCTCGACGTGGTGGGTGACGATCACGATGGCCGGCGAGTCGGCACTCTGGGCGTAGCCGCCGAGGGTGCGGACGAGGCTCTCACGGGCGCCGAGGTCGAGCGAGGCGGCCGGTTCGTCCAGGAACAGGATCTCCGGGTCGGTCATGACCGCACGGGCGATCTGGACGCGCTTCTGCTCGCCGTCGCTCAGCTCGCCGAAGGTGCGGTCGGTGAACGACCCCAGGCCCCACTCCTCGAGCACGCGCTGGGCACGGCGGACGTCGAGCTCCTCGTACTCCTCGTTCCAGCGACCCGTGACCGAGTACGCGGCCGTCAGCACGACGTCGATGACCTTCTCGGTCACCGGGATGCGACGGGCCAGGGCGGTCGACGCGAAGCCGATGCGCGGGCGGAGCTCGAACAGGTCGGCGCCGCCCAGCTCGGTGCCGAGCACCTCGACGTCACCCGAGGTCGGGAACGTCTGGGCACCGGCGACCTGCAGCAGCGTGGTCTTGCCGGCGCCGTTCGCGCCGAGCACGACCCAGCGTTCGTCGTCCTGCACCCCCCACGAGATCGAGTCGAGGATGGTGGCCCCGTTGCGGACCACGGAGACGTCTGACAAGCGCACGACCGAGGGCATGCGACCAGCCTACGGGGTCCGGCCGAGCACCTCGTCGTAGACCTGCCGTGTCCTCGTGGCGATCGCGTCCCAGGTGAACTCGGACTCGACGCGCAGGCGTCCGGCGCGGCCCATGAGCTTCGCGAGCCCCTCGTCGGCGAGCACCTCGTTGAGGGTCGCGGCCAGGTCCGCCACGTACTTGTCGGGGTCGGTCGGGGTTCCCGTGCCGTCCTGCGCCTGGTCGATCGGCACGATGCGACCCGTGAAACCGTCCGCGACGACCTCGGGGATGCCCCCGGTGCCGGTGCCGACGACGGGGATGCCGCACGCCATGGCCTCGAGGTTCACGATGCCGAGCGGTTCGTAGATCGACGGGCACACGAACACCGTGCCCGAGGACAGCACGTTCACGATCTCCTCGTGCGCGAGCATCCGGTCGATCCAGACGACGCCCTCGCGCTGCTCACGCAGGCCCTCGACCAGCCCGGTGACCTCGGCGAGGATCTCCGGGGTGTCCGGGGCACCGGCGCACAGCACGATCTGGACGTCCTCGGGGAGCGACGCCACGGCGCGGAGCAGGTAGGGCAGGCCCTTCTGCCGGGTGATGCGACCGACGAAGACGACGCTGGGGCGCGACGGGTCGATGCCGAGGGCGCGGACGGCGTCCTCGTCGACCTGCGGCTTCCAGGCGTCGATGTCGATGCCGTTGTAGACGACGTGCACCTTCGACGGGTCGATCGACGGGTACGAGCGCAGGATGTCGGCGCGCATGGCCTTCGACACCGCGATGACGCCGTCGGCGTTCTCGAACGCCTCGCGCTCCATCCAGCTCGACAGGCGGTAGCCGCCGCCGAGCTGCTCGGCCTTCCACGGGCGGAGCGGCTCGAGGCTGTGCGCCGTGACGACGTGGGGGATCCCGTAGGTCAACTGCGCGATCCGGCCCGCCGAGTTCGCGTACCAGGTGTGCGAGTGCACGAGGTCGGCACCCTCGACGTCGGCGGCGATGGCCACGTCGGTGCCGAGCGCCTGCAGCGCGCCGTTCGCCTGCTCGAGGCCGGCCGGCGTGCGGTACCCCCAGACGTCGGCTTCGTCGCGGAAGGCCCCGAAGGCCCGGACCCGGACGTCGGTGTCGGTCCCCGACCGCAACGCAGCAGTCAGTTCGGCCACGTGGACACCCGCTCCGCCGTAGACCTCCGGCGGATACTCCCTGGTCAGTAGATCGACTCGCACGGGTTCAAGGTAACCGGTTCCCAGTGCTGACGCCTACTGTGAGCGGCATGGCACCAAAGAAGGTCTTCGGCATCGTGCTCGCTGGCGGCGAGGGGAAACGGCTCATGCCACTCACGGCCGACCGGGCGAAGCCCGCAGTCCCGTTCGGCGGGAACTTCCGTCTCATCGACTTCGCGCTGTCGAACCTGGTGAACTCCGGTCTGCAGAAGATCGTCGTCCTCACCCAGTACAAGTCGCACAGTCTCGACCGGCACGTCGCCGAGACCTGGCGCATGGAGGGCCTGCTCGGGTCCTACGTGGCGTCGGTCCCTGCGCAGCAGCGACTCGGCAAGCGCTGGTTCGCCGGTTCGGCCGACGCGATCCTGCAGTCGCTCAACCTGCTCCGCGACGAGCGTCCCGACATCGTCGTCGTGGTCGGCGCCGACCACGTGTACCGGATGGACTTCCACCAGATGGTCGAGGCGCACATCGCCTCGGGTCGCAGCGCCACCGTCGCGGCGATCCGTCAGCCCATCGAGCTCGCCGACCAGTTCGGCGTCATCCAGGTGGACGCCGACGACCCGACGAAGATCGACGCCTTCCTCGAGAAGCCGAAGAACCCGGTCGGGCTCGCCGACTCCCCCGGCGAGGTCCTCGCCTCGATGGGCAACTACGTGTTCAACGCGGATGCCCTCGTCGACGCGGTGCTCCGCGACGGCCAGGTCGAGTCGTCCGCGCACGACATGGGCGGCGACATCGTCCCCGACTTCGTGGACCGCGGCGACGCCGGGGTCTACGACCTGCAGCGCAACGAGGTCCCCGGGTCCACCGACCGTGACAAGTACTACTGGCGCGACGTGGGGACGATCGACTCGTTCTTCGACGCGCACATGGACCTCATCGCCCCGGTGCCGGTCTTCAACCTGTACAACCAGGACTGGCCGATCTTCAACCAGCAGACGAACCTGCCGCCGGCGAAGTTCGTGCGGGACGCCAACGGCAACACCGGCTCGACGGTCGACTCGCTCGTGTCGCTCGGCTGCCTGGTGTCGGGCGCACAGGTCGAACGCAGCATGATCGGCCCGTGGTGCGGGATCGACTCCGGCGCGAAGGTCCTCGACTCGATCGTGTTCGAGCGGGCGACGATCGGCGCCGGTTCGGTCGTGAACCGGGCGATCCTGGACAAGGACGTCGTCATCGCGCCGGGTGCGCAGGTCGGCATCGACCGTGAGGCCGACGAGGCCCGCGGCTTCACCGTGACCGAGTCGGGCATCACCGTGGTCGGCAAGGGCGTCCGCGTCGACGCGTAGCGTCGGCCGGTCGCGTCGACACCGACGAACGGACGGACAGGAGGCACGGCTCGCGTCACGGACGCGGCCCGTGCCTCCGTCTGTCGGTACCGTTGGTCCGTGCCCCGCTTCCTCGTCGTCCTCGATGCCGATTCCACCCTCCTCGAGGACGAGGTGATCGAACTCCTCGCTGACACCGCCGGGACCCGGCCACAGGTCGCGGCGATCACGGAGCGCGCCATGCGCGGGGAGATCGACTTCGCCGAGAGCCTCCGGGAGCGTGTCGCGACCCTTGCGGGCCTCCCGGTCGACGTCTTCCGACGCGCACAGCAGGCGGTCCGCGTGACGCGGGGTGCCGACCAACTCGTCCGCGGCGTGCACGCCGCCGGTGGGACCGTCGGTGTCGTGTCCGGCGGGTTCCACGAGGTCCTCGACCCGTTCGCCGAGCAGCTCGGTCTCGACCACTGCCGGGCGAACCGACTCGAGGTGTCCGACGGCGTGCTGACCGGACGTGTGCTCGGCGACGTCGTGGACGCGCACGCCAAGGCCGTCGCCCTGCGCGAGTGGGCCGAGGCCGACGGCGTGGACGCGGTCCGCACCGTCGCGATCGGCGACGGGGCGAACGACCTCGAGATGATGCGCGTCGCCGCCCTGTCGGTGGCGTTCGACGCGAAGCCGCGCGTGCGGGAGCAGGCAGACGTCGCCGTCGTGGACCGCGACCTGTCCGCCGTGCTCGCGACGCTCGGCCTGCGCGGCTGAGCGGACCGTCCGGTTCTTCGCGCTCAGCGACACCTCACGTGCGCGAGCACCCGTGAACTGTCGCTGAGCACGAAACGACGCGCAGGCGCGGGCTAGTGGCCCATGCCGAGGCCGCCGTCGACCGGGATGATCGCGCCGGAGACGTAGCCGGCCCCGTCGCTCGCCAGGAACAGCGTGGCGTCGGCGACGTCGTCGACCGTGCCGTACCGGGCCGCCGGGATCGCCTTCTTGAACTCGGCCTGCAGCTCGTCGGACAGCGCGGCCGTCATGTCGGTCTGGATGAACCCGGGCGCGACGACGTTGGCGGTGATGCCGCGCGAGCCGAGCTCACGGGTGATCGACCGGGCCATGCCGACCAGGGCGGCCTTCGACGACGCGTAGTTGACCTGGCCGATCTGGCCGTAGGCGCCGACGACGCTCGACATGAGCACGATGCGGCCGAACTTGGCCTTCATCATGCCCTTGGTGGCGCGCTTCACGACCCGGAACGTGCCGGTCAGGTTGGTGTCGACGACGCTCGTGAAGTCGTCCTCGGACATGCGGAGCAGCAGCTGGTCGTTCGTGATGCCGGCGTTGGCCACGAGCACCTCGATCGGTCCGAGTTCGGCTTCGACCTGCGTGAAGGCGGCGTCCACCGAGGCCGTGTCGGTGATGTCGGCCTGCACGGTGAGGGCCCCTTCGGGTCCGCCCTGTCCGCTGCGCGACGTGACTGCGACGCGGTGCCCGGCGGCGACGAAACGCTCGGCGAGGGCGTGGCCGATGCCGCGGTTGCCGCCGGTGATCAGGACGGTACGGGGGGTGCTCATTGTCGCTCCGTTCGGTGGTGGTGTGCGGTCGTGTCGTGCCGACGGGTCGGCGGACACGCCCGGACGAGCGTAGCGGAGCCAGCACCGCAGCCCGTTCGCGCGCGGCGCACCCACGATCGGCCCCGGAGGCTTAGGCTGGACCACGGGTAGACGGAGACCATCTGTATGAAGAGCACGCACACCAGCATCACCACGCTCCCGGATTCGCCGGAGCTGGACCGGGCGCACCGCCTGTCCCGCTACGTGTGGCAGATGGCCATCCGCGTCGTCCTCTTCGTCGTGGCCGTGCTCGTCTACTCCATCTGGCACTCCTGGATCGCCGTCGTGCCGATCGTCCTCGCCGCCGTGATCCCCTGGGTCGCCGTGATCGTCGCGAACGCCGGCAGCCGGACCGAGAGCGACATGATCTCGCCCGCCGGTGCGATGCAGCTCTACGACGCGGTCGACCCCGGCCTCCGCGAGCAGCAGGAAGAGGACCGGGCCCAGGCCTACCGCGACGAGCAGGACCGCCTCCGGCAGCAGGCGCAGCACGCGCAGGACGAGTGGCAGCGCAACGGCGACCGCTCGAAGATGTGGGGACCCCGCTGATGGGCGCGACCTTCGACCTGCACACCGAGCCGGGCTCGACCCCCGTCTGCTCCCGTGCCGGCTGCTCCAACACGGCAGCGTGGCGGGTGAACTGGCGCAACCCCCGGATCCACTCCGCCGACCGCGTGAAGATCTGGGCCGCGTGCGAGGAGCACCGCGACTTCCTCGCCGACTACCTGCGGTCCCGCACCTTCCCGGTGCGCGTCACCGGCATGCACGAGGACGTCGACCGGCTCGACGACGAACGCGATCCGGCCTCGTCACCGAAGAACGACGTCGGGGTGCGCTCCACCGGCACCGGTCGATGACCGACGACTTCGACCCGCACTCCCGGTACGGCCGGAAGCACGCTGCCAAGCTGCAGCGCGCCGCCGACCACGCCCGTCGCTCCGTGCCGGACGACGAACGCCCCACCCAGGACCCGGACGAGCCCTTCGTCGGCTGGCACTTCGTCCGCAGTCGCCGCTGGCTCGGGTACTTCGCGATCGCCGTGGCCTTCGCGATCGTGTGCGCGCTGTTCGGCATGTGGCAGTGGGACCGCCGCAACGAAGCGGTGCGCCAGAACGAGCAGGTCGCCCAGAACTACGACCACACCCCGGTCCCCCTCGACCAGGCGCTGCCGACGGCGTCGAGCTGGCAGGACGAGCAGGAGTGGCTCCGCGTCTCCGTGACCGGCCGCTACGACATCGACGCGCAGCTGCTCGTCCGCAACCGCGTGCACAACGGCCAGCCCGGCTTCGAGGTCCTCACCCCCCTGGTCACCGACGACGGCCGGGCGTTCATCGTCGACCGCGGCTGGGTCCCCACCGGCAACGCGCAGGACGCCCCCGACCACGTACCCGCTCCCCCGTCGGGCGAGGTCACGGCGATCGTCCGGCTGCAGCAGAGCGAGCCCCGGATCCCCGGCCGTACCGACCCCGCGCACACGGACCAGGTGCAGTCGGTGACCCTGGCCGACGTCGCGAAGAAGGTCGACACCCCGATCTGGACGGGTGCGTACGGCGAGCTCGCCTCCGAGTCCCCCGCCCCGACCGAGGCGCGCCCGCTCGGCTGGGAGCGTCCCACTGCCGACACCGGCCTGCACCTGAGCTACTTCATCCAGTGGTTCCTGTTCGCGGCCGGCGGCTTCGGGTTCCTGGCGTACGTGATGGTGCAGGAGTACCGGAACCTCAACCAGGACGACCCGGAGGAACGCGAGCGCGCCCAGGAGCGGCAGCGCCGCAAGGACGCCAAGCCGAAGACCGACGCCGAGATCGAGGACGACCTGATCGCGTCCCGCCGCTGACGCGCTGCGCCGGGCCGCTCGCCGCGGGCGCGCCGCCGAGCGGTCACGAACCGTCGCCCGTCGACGCCGGTGACGCCACGTGGTGACCACTCGGCGGACGTGAGCGGGTTGCCTTGACCGACGGGACAGCGGACGGGAGGCCCGTGGCGGCGTCGCCACGGGCCTCCCGTCCGTCCTACGGTCACGTCGACCACCGCACGCCGCCCGGCCGCTGGTCACGACGCGCTCGCACGCGTGCCGCCGAGCGGTCACGAACCGTCGCTCGCCGGCGACGGCGACGACACATGGTGACCACTCGGCGAACCTGAGCGGGGTGTCGTGACCGCCCGCTAGGCGAGCTCGATGAGCTCCGCGTAGTCCTTGTTCCAGTGGTCCTCGGTACCGTCCGGCAGGAGCAGCACGCGCTCGGGGTTGAGCGCCTCGACGGCACCGGCGTCGTGCGACACCAGGACGACGGCGCCCTCGAACCCGGCGAGGGCGTTGAGGATCTCCTCGCGCGACGCCGGGTCCAGGTTGTTCGTCGGTTCGTCGAGCAGCAGCACGTTCGCGCCCGAGACGACGATCATCGCGAGCGACAGACGCGTCTTCTCACCGCCGGACAGGACCCCGGCCTTCTTGTAGCCGTCGTCCCCGGTGAACAGGAACGAACCGAGCACGCGACGGGCCTCGGTCTCGTTGAGGTCGGTCGACGCCGACACCATGTTCTCGATCACGGTGCGGTTGATGTCGATGTTCTCGTGCTCCTGCGCGTAGTACCCGATGCGCAGACCGTGGCCGGGCTGGATCTCACCGGTGTCGGGCAGGTCGGCACCCGCGAGGATCCGGAGCAGCGTCGTCTTGCCGGCACCGTTGAACCCGAGGATGACGACGCGCGAACCGCGGTCGATCGCCAGGTCGACGCCCGCGAAGATCTCGAGCGACCCGTAGGACTTCGACAGCCCCTCGGCCATGAGCGGCGTGCGGCCGCACGGGGCCGGCGTGGGGAAGCGGATCTTGGCGACCCGGTCGGCGACGCGCTCGTCCTCGAGACCAGCGAGCAGCTTGTCGGCACGCGCGACCATCTGGTGCGCAGCGGCGGCCTTCGAGGCCTTCGCCCCGAACCGGGCGGCCTGGTCCTTGAGCGTGGCGGCCTTCTTCTCGGCGCCGGCGCGCTCCTTGCGACGACGCTCCTCGTCGGCGACGCGCTGCCGCTGGTAGAGCTTCCAGCCCATGTTGTAGATGTCGATGGTCTGGCGGTTGGCGTCGAGGTAGAACACGCGGTTGACGACCTCTTCCACGAGTTCGACGTCGTGGGAGATGATGATGACGCCACCGGGGTAGGTCTTCAGGTGCTCGCGCAGCCACACGACCGAGTCGGCGTCGAGGTGGTTCGTGGGCTCGTCGAGGATCATCGTCTCGGCATCCGAGAACAAGATCCGCGCGAGCTCGATGCGACGACGCTGACCACCGGACAGGGTCTTGAGCTGCTGGTCGAGGATGCGGTCCGGCAGCTTGAGGTTCGACGCGATCGACGCCGCCTCGGCCTCGGCCGCGTAGCCGCCGAGCGCGTTGAACTGGTCGTCGAGTCGGCTGTACCGGCGCATCGCCTTCTCGGCGACGGCGGTGTCCTCGCTCGCCATGTCGAGCGTGGCGAGGCGGATGCCCTCCACGAGCTCACCGAGCCCGCGGGCGTCGAGGATGCGCTTGCGTGCGGTCTCCTCCGGGTCGCCGGAGCGCGGGTCCTGCGGCAGGTAGCCGATCTCACCACCGCGGTCGATCGTGCCGCCGTTCGGCTGCGTCTCGCCCGCGAGGGCCTTGGTCATCGTCGTCTTCCCCGCGCCGTTGCGGCCGACGAGTCCGATCTTCTCGCCCTTCTCGACACGGAAGGACACGTCTTCCATGAGGAGACGAGCTCCGACGCGGATCTCGAGTTCGTGCACGGCAAGCACAGTGGACGTCCAATCAGTTGGTGGGTTTGCACAACGACGTGTGCGTGAGGTGCACCGCTACGCTGACGGGACCGATGGTTCCGAACGGGACCAGCAGTCCATTCTAGGAGAATCCATGACGAACGCCACCGGGTTCGCTCCCCGCGCAGTCCTCGCCGACCGTCTGCGGACGCACGGGCTGGCCACGAACGCCGCCCTCGTCGCCGGCGGAGCCCTGTTCACCGCTGCGATGGCACAGCTCGAGGTCCCGATGTGGCCGGTCCCGATCACCGGGCAGACGCTCGCCGTCGTCCTCGTCGGCGCGACCCTGGGTGCCCGCCGCGGCATGCTCTCGCTGCTCGTCTACGCCGTCGCCGGCCTGGCGGGTGCGCCGTTCTTCGCCGACATGACCGGCGGCCTGCAGGCCCTGGCCGTGCCGAGCTTCGGCTACGTCATCGGGTTCATCCCCGCCGCGGGCGTCGTCGGTTGGCTGGCCCGCCGCAACTGGGACCGGCACTTCGGGCGCGCAGCCGTCGCGATGCTGCTCGCGAGCGCCATCCCGTTCGTGACCGGACTGCCGTACCTGGCGGTCGTGCTCGGGCAGCTCGGCGCACCGAACGACCTGCAGTCGGTGCTCGCCGCCGGCCTGTACCCGTTCATCGTCGGTGGGATCGCGAAGGCGCTCATCGCTGCGGGCATCGTGCCGCTCGCGTGGAAGGCGCTCGGCCGCCGCTGACGCTGCGCACGACAACGGCCCCGCACCGATCGGTGCGGGGCCGTTCTGCGTCCGCTGCGTGCGGGGCGGCGGGCCGAGGGTCGGTCACGACTCCCCGCCAGCCGGACGCCGAGTGGTCACCTTCCGTCGCCCGGAGCGCGGTCGGCCGACAGAACGTGACCGCTCGGCGAACGTGAGCGGCGTGTCGCGCTCCGCGCGTGGCGCGACCACGGACAGACGGGAGGCCCGGTGCCAGCTGGCACCGGGCCTCCCGTCTGCGGTGTGGTCGCGACTAGATCGCGAACCCGAGCGCACGCATCATCTCGCGCCCGTCGTCGGTGATCCGCTCCGGACCCCACGGCGGCATCCAGACCCAGTTGATGCGGAAGGCGTCCACGATGCCGTCGAGGGCGTTCGCGGTGTCGCCTTCGATGACGTCGGTCAGCGGGCAGCCGGCACTCGTCAGCGTCATGCTGATCACGAGCGCCGAGGCCTCGTCGTCCCAGGCCAGGTCGTAGATCAGGCCGAGGTCGACGATGTTGACGCCGAGCTCCGGGTCCTGGACCTCCTTCAGGCCCTCGACGACCTCGTCGAACTTCTCCGGGGCGAGTGCCGCGATCATCAGGCCTGCGCCTCTGCGGCGGACGCCGCCGCGGCCTGCACGTAGCGGTCGTAGCCCTCGTTCTCGAGGCGGTCGGCGAGCTCCGGGCCACCCTGCTCGGCGACCTTGCCCGCGACGAACACGTGCACGAAGTCCGGCTTGATGTAGCGGAGGATGCGCGTGTAGTGCGTGATGAGCAGCACGCCCAGGCCGGTCGCGGCCTTGGCGCGGTTCACGCCCTCGGACACGATCTTCAGCGCGTCGACGTCGAGGCCGGAGTCGGTCTCGTCGAGCACGGCGAAGCGGGGCTTGAGGAGCTCGAGCTGCATGATCTCGTGGCGCTTCTTCTCGCCACCGGAGAAGCCCTCGTTGACGTTGCGCTCGGCGAACGACGAGTCCATCTTGAGGTCGGCCATCGACTGGCGGAGCTCCTTGATCCAGCCGCGCAGGGCCGGGGCCTCGCCGTCGATCGCCGTCTTGGCGGTGCGGAGGAAGTTCGACACCGTCACGCCGGGGATCTCGACCGGGTACTGCATCGCCAGGAACATGCCGGCGCGGGCGCGCTCGTCGACGCTCATCGCGAGGACGTCCTCGCCGTCGAGGGTGATCGAGCCACCGACGACGTTGTACCGGGGGTGACCGGCGATCGTGTACGCCAGCGTGGACTTGCCGGAGCCGTTCGGCCCCATGATCGCGTGGATCTCGCCCTCGTTGATCGTGAGGTCGACACCCTTGAGGATCTCCTTGGTGCCCTGATCGGTGTCGATCGAGACCTGGAGGTCGCGGATTTCCAGAGTGGACATTGCGTGGGTTCCTTCGGTTTTCTGTCGTGTCGCGGACGGGCCGCGGAAAGTGTGGGGGCCGGGAGGCGGTGTCAGTCGACGGGCACGGGGTCGTGCACGTCGACGTAGACGTCGCCCTCACGCACCTCGACCCGGAACACCGGGACGGGCTCGTACGCCGGGAAGTTCTGCGGCTTCCCCGTGGCGAGCGAGAAGCGGGAGCCGTGGGCCCAGCACTCGAGCGTGTCGCCCTCGATGAAGCCCTCGGCCAGCGAGATGTCCCCGTGGGTGCAGGTGTCGCCGATGGCGTGCACGGTGCCGGACGAGTCCTTCACGATGGCCACCGCGGTGCCGTCGACGACGGCGCGCATGGGGCTGTCCACCGCGATCTCGGACTCCGCGCAGACCTTCGTGGGCATCAGGCGTCGGCCTCCGCCGGCGCGACGATCACCGAGCGGCCCTCGGCGAGCTCCTGCTCGACCGCGGCGATGAGTCGTTCCTCGAGCTCGGGCGCACCGATCTTCTGGATGACGTCGACCAGGAAGCCGAGCACGACGAGACGACGCGCTTCTTCCTCGGGGATGCCGCGGGCCTGCAGGTAGAACAGCTGCTCGTCGTCGAAGCGACCGGTCGCACTCGCGTGGCCGGCGCCCTCGATGTTGCCCGTCTCGATCTCGAGGTTCGGGATGCTGTCGGCACGGGTGCCGTCGGTCAGCACGAGGTTGCGGTTCTGCTCGTACGAGTCGGTGCCGTCACCGGCGCGACCGATGAGCACGTCACCGATCCACACGGTGTGCGCGCCCTTGCCCTGCAGCGCGCCCTTGTAGTTGACCCGACCGCGCGTGTTCGGCGCGTCGTGGTTCACGTAGACCTGCTGCTCGATGTACTGACCGGCGTCGGCGAAGTACACGCCGTACATCTCGGTGTCGGCGCCCTGCGCACCGAGGTGCGTCGAGGGGTTGACCCGGATGACGTCGCCGCCGAGCGAGACCACGACGTGCTTCAGGAAGGCGTCGCGGCCGACCTCGGCGAAGTGCGTCGAGACGTGCACCGCGTCGTCGTCCCAGTCCTGCAGGCTGACGACGGTCAGGCGTGCGCCGTCCTGCACGACGATCTCGATGTTCTCGCTGAGCAGTGCGCTGCCGCGGTTGTCGAGCACGACGATGCCCTGGGCGTGCGGCTCGGCCGTGATGACCGTGTGCGCCGCTCGGGGCTGCGTGCCGAAGTCGGAACGCGTGATGGTGATGAACTCGTGCGCCTCGGTTGCCTTGACGGTGACGGCGAGGACGGCGTCGCGCGCGGTCCACGCAGCGGCCGCTGCACGGTCCTCGGGCAGACCGGCGGTCCCGACGCGGGGGTCGTCGCTGCGACCCCACTCGACGTCGGCACCGTCGGACTGGCGGGCGAGGAACCGGTAGGCGGATCCGTCGAGACCACCGTCGAGGAGCGGCTGGAGCTTCGCCAGGGGCGCGAACTTCCAGTTCACCTCGCGGCCGGTGACGGTCGGGAACGCGTCGAGGTCGCCGGACTGGAACCGCTCGGAGCGGGTCTGGACCGGGATCTTCTTGTCCGGGGCGTCCCAGCCGCCGTCGGAGTGGGCTCCGGCGCCGTGCTGTTCGGCACCCTGGGCGGGTGCCGCGGGCTCGATCGGCTGGTCGATGTGGGGAGGGGTGGTGCTGGACATCTAGCCGACGGATCCTTCCATGCTCATCTCGATGAGCTTGTTGAGTTCGAGCGCGTACTCCATCGGGAGCTCGCGGGCGATCGGCTCGATGAAGCCACGGACGATCATCGCCATCGCTTCGTCCTCGGCCATGCCGCGGGACATCAGGTAGAAGAGCTGCTCCTCGCTCACGCGCGAGACCGTGGCCTCGTGCCCGAGCTGGACGTCGTCGACGCGGATGTCGATCGCCGGGTACGTGTCGCTCCGGCTGATCGTGTCGACGAGCAGCGCGTCACACCGCACGGTGTTCGCCGCGTGGTGCGCCGCCGGGTCCACCCGGACCTCGCCGCGGTACCCTGCGCGACCGCCGCCACGGGCGATCGACTTCGAGACGATCGACGACGTCGTGTACGGCGCCATGTGGATCATCTTCGCGCCGGCGTCCTGGTGCTGGCCGGGGCCGGCGAACGCGACGGACAGGGTCTCGCCCTTGGCGTGCTCACCGGCGAGGTAGATCGACGGGTACTTCATCGTCACCTTGGAGCCGATGTTGCCGTCGATCCACTCCATCGTGGCGCCCTCGTGCGCGATCGCACGCTTGGTCACGAGGTTGTAGACGTTGTTCGACCAGTTCTGGATCGTCGTGTACCGAACGCGGGCGTTCTTCTTCACGATGATCTCGACGACGGCCGAGTGCAGCGAGTCCGACTTGTAGATCGGGGCGGTGCAGCCCTCGATGTAGTGGACGTAGGAGTCCTCGTCCGCGATGATCAGCGTCCGCTCGAACTGGCCCATGTTCTCGGTGTTGATCCGGAAGTAGGCCTGGAGCGGGATCTCGACGTGGACGCCCTTGGGGACGTAGACGAACGAGCCGCCGGACCACACGGCCGTGTTCAGCGCGGCGAACTTGTTGTCGCCGGCCGGGATCACGGTGCCGAAGTACTCCTGGAAGAGCTCGGGGTGCTCGCGGAGCGCGGTGTCGGTGTCCATGAAGATGACACCCTGCTGCTCCAGGTCCTCGCGGATCTGGTGGTACACGACCTCGGACTCGTACTGCGCGGCGACACCGGCGACGAGGCGCTGGCGCTCGGCCTCGGGGATGCCGAGCTTCTCGTAGGTCGCGCGGATGTCCTCGGGGAGGTCCTCCCACGACTGCGCCTGCTTCTCGGTGGAGCGCACGAAGTACTTGATGTTGTCGAAGTCGATGCCCGTCAGGTCGGCACCCCACGTCGGCATCGGCTTGCGGCCGAAGAGCTGCAGGCCCTTGAGCCGGTTCTTGAGCATCCACTCGGGCTCGTGCTTGAGGTTCGAGATGTCGGTGACGACCTCGTCCGAGACCCCACGGCGGGCCGAGGCCCCGGCCGAGTCGGAGTCGGACCAGCCGAACTCGTATTGCCCGAGCCCTTCGAGCTCGGGACGGTCGATGAGCACGTCGGACATGGTCTCCTCGTTTCCTTCTCGCGGGGCAGCGTCTTCAGGTGTCAACCCGTGGCGTCTGGACGCCATTCCACCGCAGACCGCCGACAGGCGGACACGGTGCTGCTCCCTCGCAACGACAATGGTTCCACGCAGTCCCTGGATCGATCGGCGATCTCGGCCCATTCGGAGCCGGCGCCTGCCTAGACTTGACTGCTGCTGAACCCTCGAATCCTACAGGTTCACTGCACGGAACAACAGGAAGGCACCACCCTCGTGACTCGCGTCGGACCCCCCGTCGACCAGGATCTCCGGACCGCACGGTGGTGGTCGCTCCCCCGGGTCGTCGACCGCCGGGTCATCGCGCTGGCGTGGGCCTCGTTCGTGGTCGAGGTCGTGTTGATCGGCACCGGCGGCCTCGTCCGCCTGACCGCGTCGGGCCTCGGATGCCCCACCTGGCCCAAGTGCACGGCCGATTCGCTCGTCTCCACGCCCGAGATGGGCATCCACGGGATCATCGAGTTCGGCAACCGACTGCTCACCTTCGTGCTCGTCATCGTGGCGATCGCGATGTTCCTGGCCGTGGTCCGGATGCTCCGCACGCGCCCCGAACTGTTCTGGCTCGCGTTCGCTCAGGGCGTCGCGATCCCGGTCCAGGCCGTCATCGGCGGGCTCAGCGTGCTCACGAACCTCAACCCGTTCGTCGTCGGGCTGCACTTCGTCGTGTCCGCCGCCCTGACCTCGGTCACCGCGGCCCTGGTCTACCGGACGATGCACGGCCCCCGCACCAGCCACCGCCTCGTTCCCGGTTGGTACACCGGCGTCGTCCGCGGCACGGTCGCCGCCGTCGTGGTCACCGTGCTCGTCGGCATCCTGACGACCGGCAGCGGCCCGCACGCCGGTGCCGACGAGGCCGTCGACGGCGGCATGCTGCACCGCACGGGCTTCGACCCCGCGGTGATGGAGCACGTGCACGCCTGGCCCGCGTACGCCCTGTTCGCGCTCACCCTCGTGCTCGTCGTCGGCGCCGTCCGGCTCCGGATCTCGAGCAAGTGGGCGCTGTTGCTGCTCGTCGTCGAGTTCCTGCAGATCGCCGTCGGTCTGACCCAGGCCCGCACCGGCCTGCCCGTCGGGCTGGTGGGCACGCACATGGTGCTCGCCGGGCTGCTCGTCGGGGCCACCACGGCGGTCGTGCTCGCCACGCGCGCCAGCGCCGGTCGCGAAGCCGTGCGCGAACCACTCGACGCCGCCTGACGCCCGGGCGCGTCGCACGCGCAACACCCGTTCTGCGACACCCCACGAGTCGATCGACTCGCGGGGTGTCGTGTTCGCGGTGCGCAGGGTCACGCGGGGCGCAACCACACGCGTGCGCCCCGCGCCCACGTACGCCCCCGGCGGCCAGGAGGCCCGTGGCGGCGCCGCCCCGCGCCTCCCGTCTGCCCCGTGCGCACGTCCACAGCCGCGCCAGATCGCGCGCTGACCCGGAACGACGTCCTCGACGTCGCACGACGTCGAGGACGTCGCATCCCCGCGCGCGCAACCGTCGCGCACGCGCACCGACGACGAAGGACGTCGTACGACATCGAGTTCGTCGTACGACGTCGCCCAGTGGCGGCCCGCAGTGCCTAGAAGGTGAAGACCTGCGGCAGCAGCGGGTCGATGCCCACGGCGATGAAGAGCAGCGTCAGGTACGTGATCGAGCTGTGGAACACACGCATCGGCTGCACGTGCTCGACGTGCTGGATCGCCCGCGAGTACAGCCGGTGCGACTCGACGACGAACCAGATGCCACCGGCCAGTGCGACCACGGTGTACAGCGGCCCCATGTGCGCAACGGGGATGAGCAGGAGCGAGCAGACGAGCGTCGCCCAGGCGTACAGCACGACCTGCAGGCCGACGACGGTGCGACCGCGGACCACGGCGAGCATCGGGACGTCGGCGGCGTCGTAGTCGTCGCGGTACTTCATCGACAGCGGCCAGTAGTGCGGCGGCGTCCAGAGGAAGATGACCATGAAGAGGATGACCGGGGCCCAGGTGAGGGAGCCGGTGACGCCCGCCCAGCCGATGAGCACGGGCATGCAGCCGGCCGAGCCGCCCCACACGATGTTCTGCGGGGTGCGGCGCTTGAGCCACAGCGTGTAGACGAACACGTAGATGAGGATCGCGATGACGCTCAGGGCCGCGGCGAGCCAGTTCACCAGGAACCCGAGCACCGCCGTCGACAGGACGCCGAGGATCCACGAGAACACGAGGGCTTCGCGGTCCGAGAGCTCACCGGTCACCAGCGGGCGGGTGCTCGTCCGCTTCATCAGGCGGTCGATGTCACGGTCGATGTAGCAGTTGAAGGCCGACGCCGAGCCGGCGGACATCGCCCCGCCCAGCATCGTCCAGAACACGAGCCAGAGGTCCGGCACGCCACGCTCGGCCAGGAACATGGTCGGCGCGGTGGTCACGAGCAGCAGCTCCATGACCCGCGGCTTGGTCAACGAGACGTACGCACGGACCTTGCGGGACAGCGTCGATCGGGGTCGATCGGTGTCGGGCCTGGTCACGGTGGCAGTCGGCAAGGGAACCTCAGTCTGTTCGCATCAGCTCGCACACTCGGTGGACGACTGCGGCGGCGTCCGGGCATGCGCTGACCCGGAATGTCCACGGGTCGTCGACAGTTTACGTGATGGAAGCGCCGCGATGACGCCCCGCTCCCCCATCCCGTGCAGACATCCCGTGCAGAACGACGGGCCGCGGAGCACGACACGCCCGGCGGACGAGGGCCCGGGTGACCCGACTCGTGAACATCGGGCGTCACCTGAACCCCTTCTGAGTGGCTGGTCACTATGCTGGACCTGCCCTCCCGCAGTGCGCGCCCCGATGACGTCGGCCGCGATGAGCCGGTCGGCCGCCGCTAGACGGCGACACGACTCGGCCCCGGGATGGCCACATGTCCGTGCGATGGCACGAGCCCTCGCACATGTCGCATCAAGAAGGGTCAACATCCAAGTGGCTGAATTCACCTGGGACGCCATCGACCGGAAGGCCGTCGACACGGCCCGCGTTCTCGCCGCCGACTCGGTCGAGGCCGCCGGCAACGGTCACCCCGGCACCGCGATGAGCCTCGCGCCGCTCGCACACCTGCTCTTCCAGAAGGTGATGCGTCGCGACCCGAGCGACTCCACCTGGATCGGCCGCGACCGCTTCATCCTCTCCGCCGGTCACGCCTCGATCCTGCAGTACGTGCAGTTCTACCTGCACGGCTACGGCCTCGAGCTCGACGACCTGCAGCACCTGCGCAAGTGGGGCTCGAAGACCCCGGGTCACCCGGAGTACGGCCACACCGACGGTGTCGAGATCACCACCGGCCCGCTCGGCCAGGGCCTCGCGTCCTCGGTCGGCTTCGCCTACGCCCAGCGCTTCGAGCGCGGCCTGTTCGACCCGGAGACCCCGGCCGGCCAGTCGCCGTTCGACCACTTCACCTACGTGATCGCCGGTGACGGCGACATGCAGGAGGGCGTGACGAACGAGGCGGGCTCGCTCGCCGGCCGTCAGCAGCTCGGCAACCTGATCGCGTTCTACGACTCGAACCAGATCTCGATCGAGGACAACACCGACATCGCGTTCTCGGAGAGCGTCCCCGAGCGCTACGAGGCGCTCGGCTGGCACGTCCAGATCGTCGACTGGAAGAAGACCGGCGAGTACTCCGAGGACGCCGTGGAGCTCCACGCCGCGATCGAGGCCGCCCAGCAGGTCACCGACAAGCCGTCGCTCATCGTCCTCAAGACGATCATCGGCTGGCCGTCGCCGACCAAGCAGAACTCCGGCAAGATCCACGGTTCGGCGCTCGGCGCCGACGAGATCAAGGGCCTCAAGGAGGTCCTCGGCTTCGACACCGCGAAGACCTTCGAGGTCGCCCCCGAGGTCCTCGAGTACACCCGCGGCGCCGTCGCCAAGGGCCAGGCGCAGCACGCCGAGTGGCAGAAGACCTTCGACGCGTGGGCTGCTGCCAACGCCGACAAGAAGGCGCTGTTCGACCGCGTCAACGCCAAGGAGCTCCCCGCGGACCTCGAGGCAGCACTGCCGGTCTTCCCGACCGACAAGGCCGTCTCGACCCGTGCCGCCTCCGGCAAGGTCATCAACGCCATCGCGCCGCTGATGCCCGAGTTCTGGGGTGGCTCGGCCGACCTCGCCGAGTCGAACCTCACCACGATCGAGGGCGCCAAGTCCTTCGGTCCGGCCGAGGCCTCGACGTCGACGTGGAGCACCGACCCGTACGGCCGCGTGCTGCACTTCGGCATCCGCGAGCACGCCATGGGCTCGATCCTCAACGGCATCGTCCTGCACGGGAACACCCGCCCCTTCGGCGGCACGTTCCTGATCTTCAGCGACTACATGCGTCCGGCGGTCCGTCTCGCCGCGCTCATGGGCGCCCCGGCGATCTACGTCTGGACCCACGACTCCGTCGCCCTCGGCGAGGACGGCCCGACGCACCAGCCGATCGAGCAGGTCTCGTCGCTCCGTGCGATCCCGGGTCTCGACGTGGTCCGCCCCGCCGACGCCAACGAGGTCGCGTACGCCTGGCTCGAGATGCTCAAGCACACCGACCGCCCGGCCGGCATCGCGCTGAGCCGTCAGAACCTGCCGGTGTTCGAGCGTGGCGAAGGCGACGCCTCCGGTGAGGTCTTCGCTTCGGCGAAGAACGTCGCCAAGGGTGCGTACATCCTGGCCGAGGCGCCGAACGGCACCCCGGACGTGATCCTCATCGCGACCGGTTCCGAGGTCCAGATCGCCGTCGAGGCCCGTGAGCAGCTCAAGGGCGAGGGCATCAACGCCCGCGTCGTGAGCGCACCGTCCATCGAGTGGTTCCGCGCCCAGTCCGAGAACTACCAGGACCAGGTGCTCCCGAAGGACGTCACCGCTCGCGTGTCGGTCGAGGCCGGCATCGCCATGAGCTGGCGCGACATCGTCGGCGACAAGGGCCGCAGCGTCTCGATCGAGCACTTCGGTGCCTCGGCCGACTACCAGACGCTCTTCAAGGAGTTCGGCTTCACGACGGAACACGTCGTGGCCGCCGCGAAGGAATCCATCGCGGCTTCCTGACCCGCAGGGGCCGGGTCCGGTTCGCCGGATCCGGCCCTTCTGCCGGGAGGCGCGGTTCGGCTCCGCCACGCGCCCCCGGTCCCCCAGACCCCGGCCATCAGGCCGATGAAGGAAAGAAGAGAAACACATGGCTGAGAACACCCCCACTGCCGCCCTCTCCGCGGTCGGCGTGAGCATCTGGCTCGACGACCTGTCCCGCGAGCTCCTCGAGACCGGCAAGCTCACCGACCTCATCGCGCAGAAGAACGTCGTCGGCGTGACCACCAACCCGACGATCTTCGCGTCGGCCCTCGCCAAGGGCGAGCGCTACGACGCCCAGGTCAAGGAGCTGGCCGCCGCCGGCACCGACGTGACCGAGGCGATCTTCGAGATCACCACGCAGGACGTCGCCAACGCGTCCGACGTCTTCAAGCCGATCTACGACGAGACCAAGGGCTTCGACGGCCGCGTCTCGATCGAGGTCGAGCCGGGCCTCGCCCACGAGACCGCCAAGACCATCGAGCAGGCCAAGTTCCTGTTCGAGAAGGTCGGCCGCGAGAACGTCCTCATCAAGATCCCCGCAACGGTCGAGGGTCTCGAGGCCATCACCGAGGTCATCGGCGCCGGCATCTCCGTCAACGTCACCCTGATCTTCTCGCTCGAGCGCTACCGCGCCGTCATCGACGCCTACCTCGGTGGGCTCGAGAAGGCCAAGGCCGCCGGTCACGACCTGTCGAAGATCCACTCGGTCGCCTCGTTCTTCGTGTCGCGCGTCGACTCCGAGATCGACAAGCGCCTGGACGCCGTCGGCACCGACGAGGCCAATGCCCTGAAGTCGAAGGCCGGCATCGCCAACGCGCAGCTCGCCTACCAGGTCTGGACCGAGGCGTTCGCCTCCGAGCGCGCCCTCGGCCTGCTCGAGGCCGGTGCGAACACGCAGCGTCCGCTTTGGGCCTCGACCGGCGTCAAGGACCCGTCGCTGCCCGACACGCTCTACGTGACCGAGCTCGCCGCCCCGAACACCGTGAACACGATGCCGGGCAAGACGCTCGACGCCACGTTCGACCACGGTGAGATCCACGGCGACGCCATCGCCGGCACCTTCGACGCCGCGCAGCAGGTCCTCGACCAGCTCGCCGCGCAGGGCATCGACTACGACGACGTCGTGGCGCTGCTCGAGAAGGAGGGCGTGGACAAGTTCAACGTCTCGTGGGGCGAGCTCGTCGACACCGTGAAGACCGCGCTCGAGGGCGCCAAGTAGTGACGGTTTCCATCGCTGCCAGCGGCGATGCCGCGCGGGCCATCGACTCGGTGGTCCCGCGGCTCGTCGCTGACCTGGTGGCCTCGGGCATCACCGCCCAGGACCCCGAGCTGTGGGGACCGGACGCCGAGGCCGAGGCGTCCAAGCGCCTCGGCTGGGTGGAGGCCGTCTCGGTCTCCCGCCCGCTCGTCGCCCAGATCACCGCGCTGCGCGAGTCGCTCCGTGCCGAAGGGGTCGACCACGTCGTCCTCGCCGGCATGGGCGGCTCGTCGCTCGCGCCGGAGGTCATCACGCGCACCGCCGGCGTCCCGCTGACGGTGCTCGACTCGACCGACCCCGCGCAGGTCCGCGCCGCCGTCACGACGGACCTCGAGCGCACCGTGCTCGTCGTCTCGTCGAAGTCCGGCTCCACGCTCGAGACCGACTCCCAGCGCCGCGTCTACGAGCAGGCGTTCCGCGACGCGGGCATCGACCCCACCGGCCGCATCGTCGTCGTCACCGACCCGGGCTCCGCGCTCGAGGCCGCCGCGATCGACGCCGGCTACCGGGTCTTCACCGCCGACCCGACCGTCGGCGGCCGCTACTCGGCCCTCACCGCGTTCGGACTGGTGCCCTCCGGTCTCGCCGGAGCGGACATCGCCGAGCTGCTGGACGAGGCCGACGCCATCTCCGCGCTGCTGTCGGTCGACCTCGACGAGAACCCCGGGCTCGTGCTCGGTGCGGTCCTCGCCGGCACCGACCCGCTGCGCGACAAGATCGCCATCGTGCCGGACGGCACCCACATCGTCGGGTTCGGCGACTGGGTGGAGCAGCTGATCGCGGAGTCGACCGGCAAGAGCGGACGTGGCCTGCTGCCCGTCGTCCTGCACGCCGACTCCCCCGAGGTCTCCGCAGCCCTGCCGGACGTCCAGGTCATCCGCCTGGTCGGTTCGCGCGAGGACGAGCGCCACGTCGCCGAGGGCGAGGTCGAGATCACCGGGACCCTCGGTGGTCAGATCCTCGTCTGGGAGTACGCCGTCGCCGCCGCCGGGCGGCTGCTCGGCATCGACCCGTTCGACCAGCCCGACGTCGAGGCTGCCAAGGTCGCGACCCGTGCGCTGCTCGACGACCGTCCCGCGCCTGCGGACCCCGCGTTCACCGAGGACGGCATCGCCGTCTCCGCGACGCCCGGACTGCCGGTCGGGACGACGCTCGCAGAAGCCGTGACGGGCCTCCTGTCCGAACTGGACGCCACCGGCTACGTGGCGGTGCAGGCGTACGTCGACCGCACCACGAACCGTGACCTCGAGACGCTCCGCGACGCCCTGGCGGCGCGCACGCGTCGGCCGGTCACCTTCGGGTACGGCCCGCGGTTCCTGCACTCGACCGGGCAGTACCACAAGGGCGGACCCGCCACGGGAGTGTTCCTGCAGATCGTGGCGGACGAACCGGACGACCTGGCGATCCCGGGTCGGCCGTTCACGTTCGGCCAGCTCCTCCAGGCCCAGGCAGCGGGTGACGCGAGTGTCCTCGCGCAGCACGGCCGCCCGGTCCTCACCCTCACGACGTCGGACGTGCGCGCCGCCACCGCGGCCATCGCCTCCGCCGTCTCCCACTGACTCGTAAGGAGTTCACCGACTCATGTCACCGGTGGCAATCACCCCGGAGCACAACCCGCTCCGGCTGCCGACGGATCGTCGACTGAACCGGATCGCGGGACCGAGCACGCTCATCATCTTCGGCGTGACGGGCGACCTGTCACGCAAGAAGCTGATGCCGGCGGTCTACGACCTGGCCAACCGGGGGCTCCTGCCCCCGGGGTTCGCGCTCGTCGGCTTCGCCCGTCGCGACTGGGAGGACCAAGACTTCTCCCAGCTCGTGCACGACGCCGTCAAGGAGCACTCCCGCACCCCGTTCGACGAGGACGTCTGGCGTCAGCTCGAACAGGGCATCCGCTTCGTCCAGGGCTCGTTCGACGACCCCGAGGCGTTCCTGCAGCTCAAGCAGACCGTCGACGACCTGGACGCCGAGCGCGGGACGCTGGGCAACCACGCGTTCTACCTGTCCATCCCGCCGAAGATGTTCCCGGTGGTGACCGAGCAGCTGAAGTTGTCCGGCCTCACCGCGAAGCGCGAGGGCTCGTGGAGCCGCGTGGTCGTCGAGAAGCCGTTCGGCTCCGACCTCCGCACCGCGCGCGAGCTGAACGCGATCGTCGAGAGCGTCTTCGCGCCCGACGACGTGTTCCGCATCGACCACTACCTCGGCAAGGAGACCGTCCAGAACCTGCTGACGCTCCGGTTCGCGAACCAGATGTACGAACCCATCTGGAACTCGAACTACGTCGACCACGTGCAGATCACGATGGCCGAGGACATCGGCGTCGCGGGACGTGCCGCGTACTACGACGGCATCGGCGCTGCGCGCGACGTCATCCAGAACCACCTGCTGCAGCTCCTCGCGCTCACCGCGATGGAGGAGCCCGTCTCGTTCAAGGCCGCCGACCTGCGTGCCGAGAAGGAGAAGGTGCTGTCCGCCGTGCGGCTGCCCGAGGACCTGTCGACCGCCACGGCGCGTGGACAGTACGCCGGCGGCTGGCAGGGCGGCGAGAAGGTGCTCGGCTTCCTCGACGAGGCCGGGATGAACCCCGAGTCCGGCACCGAGACGTACGCCGCGATCAAGCTCGACATCGCGACCCGTCGCTGGCAGGGCGTCCCGTTCTACCTGCGCGCCGGCAAGCGGCTCGGGCGCCGTGTGACCGAGATCGCGATCGTCTTCAAGCGCGTCCCCGAGGACGTCTACGGCAACTCGCAGTCCCCCCTCGGTCAGAACGCGCTCGTGATCCGCGTCCAGCCGGACGAGGGCGTCACGCTCCGGTTCGGCTCGAAGGTCCCCGGCGTCGGCACCCAGGTGCGCGACGTGACGATGGACTTCGGCTACGGCCACGCCTTCACCGAGGCATCCCCTGAGGCGTACGAACGACTCATCCTCGACGTGCTCCTCGGCGATCCGCCGCTGTTCCCGCGGCACCAGGAGGTCGAGCTGTCCTGGAAGATCCTCGACCCGATCGAGGAGTTCTGGGCCACGCAGGGCCAGCCCGAGCAGTACCGTCCCGGCACGTGGGGTCCGGCGTCCGCCGATGCCCTGCTCGCCCGCGACGGCCGGACCTGGAGGCGTCCATGAAGATCGACCTGCCGAACACCACGGTCTCGAAGATCCAGAAGAAGCTCGTCCACATCCGCGAAGAGGGCGGCGCCGTCGCCCTCGGTCGTGTCCTCACGCTGATCATCTCGACGGCCCTCGGCCACGAGGAAGAAGCGATCGAGGCCGCGAACGAGGCGTCCCGCGAGCACCCGATGCGCGTGATCATCGTGTCGAAGAACGACGGCGACACGAAGTCGCCCGGCCGTCTCGACGCGCAGATCCGCGTGGGCAGCGACGCGGGCGCCAGTGAGGTCATCGTCCTCCGCGCCTACGGCGAGACCGCGACCGACGAGGAGAGCCTGGTCACGGGCCTGCTCCTGCCGGACGCCCCGGTCGTGGCCTGGTGGCCGCAGACCGCGCCGTCGCAGCCGTCGGCCTCGGCACTGGGCCGCATCGCCCAGCGCCGGATCACCGACGCCGCCGCGCAGAAGGACCCGAACGGCGCGATCGAGGCCCTCGGTGCCTCGTACGTTCCGGGCGACACCGACTTCGCGTGGACCCGGCTGACCCTGTGGCGGAACCAGCTCGCCGCGGCGCTCGACCAGCCGCCGTACGAGCCCATCACGGGCGTCGAGGTGACGGGCGCGTCGGACAGCCCGTCGACGATCCTGCTCGCCGCGTGGCTGCAGCTCCAGCTCGAGGTGCCGGTGACGGTCACCACGTCGCCGCGTGCGACCGGCTCGAGCGGCATCCACGGCGTCAAGCTCGTGCGCGAGTCGGGCACCATCGACCTCGAGCGTTCCCTGGTGGACGTCGCGACGCTCTCGATGCCCGGTCAGCCCACGCACGACCTGTCGCTGCCACGCCGCAACCTGCGTGACTGCCTGGCCGAGGAACTCCGTAGACTCGACCCGGACGTCCTCTTCGGAGACGTCGTCAAGCACGGGGTTCCCCAGCTGCGCGAGACCATCGCCCGCTGAGCACCCCACAACGGTCGGGTCGTCTGTCTGGTGCAGGCGGCCCGACCGGACCGAAGGCGGTCGTACGACCGGTCGGCCGCCACGAACACGGGAGTCACGTGACCAACGAACGGCGGGTGCTCGTGCACCCGGACAAGCAGGCCCTCGGCGCTTCGGTCGCCGCACGCTTCATCACCAAGATCATCGACGTGCTCGACGAGCAGGAGCGTGCCGACATCGCGATCAGCGGTGGCTCGGTGTCGTCCCTCGTCCTCGCCGCGATCGGCCAGTCGCCGGCGCGCGAGAGCGTCGACTGGTCGAAGGTCCACGTCTGGTGGGTCGACGAGCGCTGGGTGCCGGCCGGTGACGCCGACCGCAACACCACGGGGACGCAGACCGACTTCTTCGACCACGTCGACATCCCGGAGTCGAACATCCACCCGATGCCCGCGTCCGACGCCGGCATCGACATCGAAGCGGCCGCGCTGCAGTACGAGCGTGAACTGCAGGACGCCGCGTACGAGGGCGCCGTCGCTCCGCGCTTCGACATCACGCTGCTCGGTGTCGGCCCCGACGGGCACACCGCGTCGCTCTTCCCCGAGTTCCCGCAGCTCACGGTCACCGACCGCGCCGTCGTGTCGGTCGACGACTCCCCCAAGCCGCCGCCGCAGCGTCTGACGGTCACCTACCCGGTGATCAACGCCTCGCAGCGCGTGTGGGTCATCCTGTCCGGTGCCGAGAAGGCGTCGGTCCTCGGGCTCGCCCTGGCGGGCGCCTCGGTCGAGGACGTCCCCGTGGGCGGCGTCCAGGGTCGCAAGCGCACCGTGTTCTTCGTGGACCAGGACGCCGCGCGCGACGTCCCCGAGAACCTCATCGCGTCGACGTACTAGACGCGCGTCCTGCCTGACGGGAGGCCCGGTGCCAGCTGGCACCGGGCCTCCCGTCCGTCTGTGGTCGCGCCCACCGCTCCCACCGCCGCCCCACACCCGCTCGCCGGCGCCGAGCGGTCAAGAAGTGTCGCCTGAACGCGCCCCGGGCGACAGAAACCGCCGCCGCAGCGAACCGCACGCGGCATGTCGTGACCACTCGGCGAGCCGGCTCTCCGCGCGGCACCCGGCAACCGAACGATTGCGACACCCCGCCGACACGACGCCGAGCGGTCAAGAACTGTCGGCTGCGGGCGCCGCAAGCGACAGAACGTGCCACCACCGCGAGCCGCACACGGCGCGTCGTGACCACTCCGGGAGTAAGCTCCCGCGAGGTGAGCACTGCCACCCGCGCCCACGACGCACGAAGGCCCCCACACCATCACGGTGCGGGGGCCTTCGTCAGTGTGTGTGGGCGCTACGCCTTCTTGGCAGCGGTACCGCGACGCTCGCGGAGCTGCTGGAGCGCGTCCTCGAGGAGCTGCGCTGCCTCTTCCTCAGTCCGACGCTCCTTCACGTACGCGAGGTGCGTCTTGTAGGGCTCCGTCTTGGAGACCACGGGAGGGTTCTCCTTGTCGCGCCCGGCGGGGAGCCCGCTCGACGGCGAATCGACCGTCTCGGGGATCTCTTCGTCCGGGAGGTTCGCGGCGAAGTACCGCACGACCTCGTTGCCGAGGGCGTCCCAGTAGGAGATCGCCACACGCTCGGCCTGGACACCACGGTCCTGTTCGCCCATCGGTCCGGCGCCGACGCGGGACCCTCGGATTGCACTGCCTCCGCTAGCCATGGATCAGACCCCCGCCGTGAACTTGTTGATGAGACCGAGCACGATGATGGAGACGATCCAGACCAGACCGAGGATCACCGTGATGCGGTTGAGGTTGCGCTCGGCGACGCCGGACGCCCCGAGGTTGCTCGTCACGCCGCCACCGAACATGTCGGAGAGGCCGCCACCGCGGCCCTTGTGCAGGAGGATGAGGAGCGTGAGCAGGAGGCTCGTGATTGCGAGCAGGACCTGCAGCACGACGGAGAGTATCGCCACGACGTACCTTTCGTGTCAGTCAGCCGTACCAGTGTACCGGCCGCGCGGGGCACGGCCGGTACACGGACGGGAGTGGTGCGGACTACAGCCCGACGCCAGCCGGTGTGGCTACAGCCCGACGTGCTGGCGGAACCGGGCGATCGCCGCGAACTCCTGCACGTCGAGGGATGCCCCGCCGACGAGGGCGCCGTCGATGTCGGGCTCACGGAGGAACCCGGCGATGTTGCCGGACTTTACCGAACCGCCGTACAGGACGCGCGTGTCGGCAGCGGCCTGGTCGCCCCAGGCAGCAGCGATGCCGCGACGGATCGCGGCGCACTCGTCCTGCGCCTGCTCGGCGGTGGCCGCCTGGCCGGAACCGATCGCCCAGACGGGCTCGTAGGCGACGACGATGTCGGACGGCTGCACGGCGTCGAGCACGACGCGGAGCTGCTCGACCGGCACGACGCCGGCGCCGCGCTGTTCGCGCTGCTCACCGGTCTCGCCGACGCAGACGACCGGCACGAGGCCGTGCTTAACGGCCGCGGCGGTCTTGGCCGCGACGACCTCGTCGGTCTCACCGTGCAGCGTGCGCCGCTCGGAGTGTCCGACGATGACGTACTGCGCGTCGAGCGCCGACAGGAACGCGCCGGAGACGTCGCCGGTGTAGGCACCGGAGTCGTACTGCGACAGGTCCTGCGCACCGAAGTGGATCGGCAGCTTGTCGGCCGAGATGAGCGTCTGCACGCTCCGCAAGTCGGTGAAGGGCGGGAACACCGCGACCTCGACGTCGTCGAAGTCGTGGCGGGCGTCCTTCAGGGTCCACGCGAGCTTCTGGACCGTGGCGATGGCCTGGAGGTGGTCCAGGTTCATCTTCCAGTTGCCGGCGATCAACGGCGTGCGGGTCATGCGGACCACCCCAGTGCTTCGAGACCGGGAAGCGACTTGCCCTCGAGGAACTCGAGGCTCGCACCGCCACCGGTCGAGATGTGCCCGAACTGGTCGTCCGAGAAGCCGAGCGAGCGGACCGCAGCGGCGGAGTCGCCACCGCCAACGACACCGAGGCCGTCGACCTCGGTCAGGGCCTTGGCGACGGTCTTCGTGCCGGCGGCGAAGGCCGGGAACTCGAACACGCCCATCGGACCGTTCCAGAACACCGTCTTCGAACCGGACACCGCCGACGCGAACCGCGCCGCCGTCTCCGGGCCGATGTCGAGGCCGATGCCGTCAGTGCCGAACGACGACGACTCGATCGCGTCGGCCGCCACCGTCTCGTGCGCCGCGTCGGCGGAGAACCCGGAGGCCACCACGACGTCGGTCGGCAGGTCGATCGTCACGCCGAGCTCCTTCGCCCGCGAGAGGTACTCGCGGACGACGTCGAGCTGTTCGGCTTCGAGCAGCGACTTCGCCACTCCGTGGCCCTGGGCCGCGAGGAAGGTGAAGAGCATGCCGCCGCCGATGCACAGCGTGTCGACCTTGGGCAGGATGTGGTCGATGACGCCGAGCTTGTCGCTGACCTTCGAGCCACCGAGCACGACCGTGTACGGCCGTTCCGGCGAGGAGGTCAGGCGCTCGAGCACCCGCAGTTCGGTCTCGATGAGCGAACCGGCTGCGCTGGGCAGCGCGGACGCGAGTTCGTAGACCGAGGCCTGCTTGCGGTGCACGACACCGAAGCCGTCGGAGACGAAGGCGTCACCGAGTGCCGCGATGCGGTCCGCGAACGCGGAGCGCGCGGCAGCGTCCTTCGAGGTCTCCTCCGGGTTGAACCGGAGGTTCTCGAGCAGCAGGACGTCGCCGTCCTCGAGGGCCCCGGCGGCTGCGGTCGCCTCGTCGCCGACGGTCTCGCCGACGAACGTGACCTCTTTGCCGAGCAGCTCGGAGAGCCGCTGGCCGACCGGCGCGAGCGAGAACTCCGGCTTGGGTTCCCCGTCGGGGCGGCCCAGGTGGGAGATCACGATGACGCGCGCGCCGGCGGTGATGAGGGTGTTGAGGGTCGTCAGGGACGCCCGCACGCGGCCGTCGTCCGTGATGGTGCCGTCCTTGAGCGGGACGTTCAGGTCACAACGGACGACGACGCGCTTGCCGGCAAGGTCGCCGAGGTCCTCGAGGGTGCGGAGGGCCATGTGTTACAGACGCTCGCCGACGTACTCGGTCAGGTCGACGAGACGGTTCGAGTAGCCCCACTCGTTGTCGTACCACGAGGTGATCTTCACGAGACCGCCGATGACCTTGGTCAGGCCGGAGTCGTAGATCGAGGAGTGCGGGTCCGTCGTGATGTCGGTCGACACCAGCGGGTCCTCGCTGTAGAGCAGGATGCCCTTGAGCGGGCCCTCTGCGGCCTCCTTGTACGCGGCGTTGATCTCGTCGACGGTGACCTCGGACTTGGTCTCGAGGGTGAGGTCGGTGATCGAGCCGGTCGGGACCGGGACGCGGAGCGCGAAGCCGTCGAGCTTGCCAGCGAGCTCCGGCATGACCTGGCCGATGGCCTTGGCGGCACCGGTCGAGGTCGGGACGATGTTCAGCGCGGCCGCACGGGCACGACGGGGGTCCTTGTGCGGGCCGTCCTGCAGGTTCTGGTCGGCGGTGTAGGCGTGGATCGTGGTCATGAGGCCACGCTCGATCCCGAACTTGTCGTTGAACACCTTGGCGAGCGGCGCGAGGCTGTTCGTGGTGCAGGACGCGTTCGAGATGATGTTGTGGTTCGCCGGGTCGTACTGGTCCTCGTTCACGCCGAGGACGATGGTGACGTCGTCACCGGTGGCCGGGGCGGAGATGATGACCTTCTTGGCGCCCGCGTCGATGTGCTTCTGCGCATCGGCGGCCTTGGTGAAGAAGCCGGTCGACTCGATGACGATGTCGACGCCCAGCTCGCCCCAGGGGAGGTTGGCGGGGTCGCGCTCCGCGAGGACCTTGATGGCCTTGCCGTCGACGACGATGTTGTCGCCGTCGAGCTCGACGGAGACGCCGAGACGACCCGTGATGGAGTCGAACTTCAGCAGGTTCGCCAGCGCGGCGTTGTCGGTGAGGTCGTTCACCGCCACGATCTCGAGGTCGGAGCCCTTCGCGAGGGCGGCCCGGAAGAAGTTGCGGCCGATACGGCCGAAGCCGTTGATACCGATCTTGACGGTCAATGGATCTCCTGGTGGGTGTGGAGCGCCCGAGGGGCGCTGCTTTCGGAGGGCGCTGGCCCTGTCGGGCCCGCGTGTGGTGGACGATACGCCCCGTAACGTCGCCGTAACGACCCTAGCAGTCGGACCCTGCCAGGCAGTGCGGTGTGACGGTCCGTCCGGACGGTCGTCCGCAACGTCCGGAACGACGTCGGTGCGGCCCGTGGGCGCCCCCACAGAACGGACGGGAGGCGCGGTGCCAGCTGGCACCGCGCCTCCCGTCACGCAGGTCGGACGACCCGTCTCAGACGCCCTCGAGCTCCTCGGGGACGCTCGCTTCCGTCCCGGGGATGCCGAGGTCGGACGCGCGCTTGTCGGCCATGGCGAGGAGTCGGCGGATGCGACCGGCGATGGCGTCCTTCGTCATGGGCGGGTCGGCGTGCTGGCCGAGCTCGTCGAGCGACGCGTCGCGGTGCTGCAGGCGCAGCGCGCCGGCGTACTGCAGGTGGTCGGGGACCTCGTCGCCGAGGATCTCGAGCGCGCGCTCGACGCGGGCGCAGGCGGCGACGGCGGCCTGCGCCGAACGGCGGAGGTTGGCGTCGTCGAAGTTGACGAGGCGGTTCGCGGTCGCACGGACCTCGCGACGCTGCCGCATCTCCTCCCAGTCGGCGGTGGTGCGGGCGGCGCCCATCACCGTGAGCATCTGGCCGATGGCCTCGCCGTCGCGGATGACGACGCGGTGGACGCCACGGACCTCGCGGCCCTTCGCGGCGACGCCGAGACGCGACGCGGCGCCGACGAGGGCCATGGCGGCCTCGTTGCCGGGGCACGTGACCTCGAGCGCTGCGGCCCGGCCCGGGTCGGTCAGGGTGCCGGAGGCGAGGAACGCACCGCGCCAGATCGCGGCGAGGTCCTCGCGGTTGCCCGTGGTGAGCCGGTTCGGCAGCCCGCGGACGGGGCGACGACGGGCGTCCATCAGACCGGTCTGGCGTGCGAGGGTCTCCCCCGCCTCGAGCACGCGGACCAGGTAGCGGGTGCCACGACGGGACGATGCGGACGAGCCCACCGACGCCTCGCTGCGGACGCCGTACAGCTCGGCGAGGTCCTTGCGGACCCGGTGCACGATGATCCGGGTGTCGAGCTCCACCTCGACCGCGATGCGGCCCGAGATGACGTGCAGGCCACCCGCGAACCGGAGGATCGTGGCCAGTTCGGCGGCGCGGACCGTGTTGCGGTTCACGGCGACCCTGGCCAGTTCGTCCTTGACCTCGGCAGTCAACGGCACAGCATCATTCCTAACGTTCATCTGGTGGTCCCGCGATTCCGGCGGCACGTACGTGGGGAGCGGCCGGAGGGACGGTCACTCCCGGCCGAGATCTCGGTTCTTCACACGCACGGCGACGCCAGGCATCCCGCGGAGGAGGTTCGCCAACTCGGCGACGATGGCGACCGAGCGGTGCTTCCCGCCGGTACAGCCGATGGCGATCGTAGCGTGTCTTTTGTTCTCGCGCTGGTACCCCTCGAGCACCGGCTCGAGCACGGAGACGTACCGATCGACGAACGGACGGGCTCCGGCCTGGGCCAGGACGTAGTCCGAGACGGGCTGGTCGAGGCCCGTGTGGGCCCGGAGTTCCGGGACCCAGTAGGGGTTCGGCAGGAACCGGACGTCGGCCACCATGTCGGCATCGGCGGGCAGTCCGTACTTGAACCCGAAGCTCATGAGCGTCACCTGAACACCCACGAAGTGATCGTCGGCGAACTGCTCGGTGACGGTGTTCGCGAGCTGGTGGATGTTCAGGTCCGAGGTGTCGATCACCATGTCGGATGCCTCGCGCAGACCAGCCAACCGTGTCCGCTCGCGCGCGATGCCGTCGAGCAGGGTGTCCTCGCCCTGGAGCGGGTGGGGTCGTCGGACCTGCTCGAAGCGCCGCACCAGGACGGCGTCGGTGGCTTCCAGGAACAGCACCCGGACCCGTGCGGACGTGGTCGACCGCACCTGTTCGACCGCGTGCTCCGGGTCCGTGAAGAACCGTCCGCCGCGGACGTCGACGACCGTGGCGATCTTCGGGATCTTCTCGCCGGCGCGGTCGGCCAGCTCGGTGAGCGGTGCCAGCATCTGCGTCGGCAGGTTGTCGACGACGTACCAGCCGAGGTCTTCGAGGGCCTTGCCGACCGTCGAACGCCCGGCCCCGGACATGCCGGTGACGATGAGGATGTCGTGCTGCGACGCGTGCGCGGTCGCTGTGGCGCTGTCGGTCATCTGGGAGTGGGCTCCGTCGTGGCGGCCCGGGCGCGTCGCCCGGGGAGGTCTCGGCTGCGGGACCAGGGTATCGCCCGACAGGTGTCGGGAGGCACGGGATGCGTCACGTGGGCAGCTGCGGACCGTCGTGGGTCACGTCGGGGACCCGCACCGGGCCTCCTGGGAGCGGCGCAGCGTCCGCAGGATCCGTGGGGTCCGCGGGGTCCGTCTCGGCGTCCGGCGCGCTCGTCGGGCTCGCCGTACTGGTGGCCGGCGCGCTCGTCGGGGTCTGCTGCAGCTTCGTGACGACCGCCGCGGCGGTCGCCGGACCGACACCGTTGACCTCGCTGATCTCGTCGGCCGTGGCCTCGCGCAGCCGTGCCACGGATCCGAAGTGCTTGAGCAGCGCGTTCACCCGCGACGGCCCGAGCCCGGGGATCTCGGACAGCCGGGACCGCACGTCGCGCTTGCGGCGGGTGCGTTGGTGCGTGATCGCGAACCGGTGCGCCTCGTCGCGGATGCGCTGGATGAGGAAGAGCGCCTCGGAGTTGCGCGGCATGATCACCGGGAAGTCGTCGTCGGGCAGCCAGAGCTCCTCGAGACGCTTCGCGATGCCGACCAACGCGATGTCGTGCACCCCGGCCTCGTCCAGGGCGCGCTTGGCGGCCTGCACCTGGGGTTGTCCACCGTCGACGATGAGCAGTTGCGGGCGGTAGGCGAACCGCTTCGAGGGCTTGGAGCCCTCGACCACCTCGGCGCTCGTCACGTCGGGGACGTCCGGCAGGTCGGCGTCCTCGTCGAGGCGCGCCAGCCGCCGGGTGAGCACCTGGTACATGCTGTCGGTGTCGTCGGTGGTCTCGGCGATCGTGTAGCGGCGGTACTGGTCCTTGCGGGGCAGGCCGTCCTCGAACACCACCATCGACGCCACGACGTTCGTGCCCTGCAGGTGCGAGATGTCGTAGCACTCCATGCGGAGCGGGGCCTCGGTCATGCCGAGGGCGTCCTGGATGTCGGCGAGGGCCGCGGAGCGCGTCGTGTAGTCGGCCGACCGCTTCGTCTTGTAGAGCATCAGCGCCTGGGCGGCGTTCTGCGCGGCCGTGCGGGCCAGGCCGGCACGGTCACCGCGCTGCGCGGTGCTGAGCTTCGTGCCGCGGCCACCCCGCCGTTCGCTGAGCCACTGCTGCAGCGCGTCGGCGTCCTCGGGCAGGGTCGGCACCACGACCTCGCGCGGGGGTTCCTCGGCGACGGCCGCTGGCGTGAGCTCGTTGTCGGCGTAGACGCCCTGCACGATCTGCTCGACCAGGTCACCGGTCGAGATGTCGAGCTCCTTGTCGACGACCCACCCGCGGACACCGCGGATGCGCCCGCCACGAACCGAGAACAGCTGGACGGCGGCGGCGAGTTCGTCCTCGGCGATGCCGAACAGGTCGAGGTCCACCGAGTCGCGGAGCACCACGGCGGACTTCTCGAGCACCGCCTCGAGCGCCTCGACCTGGTCGCGGAACTTCGCGGCCTGTTCGTACTGCATCGCATCGGCCGATGCGCCCATGCGCTGGCGCAGCTCGGTGATCACCCGGCGGTCGTAGCTGTTCATGAACCGCACGAACTCCTCGACGAGCGCACGGTGCTCCTCGATGGTGACGCGCTGCGAGCAGGGACCGCCGCACTTGCCGATCTGCCCGGGGAAGCAGGGCTTGCCCGTCTGCATCGCGCGCTTGTACGACGAGTCCGAGCAGGTGCGGATCGGGAACACCTTGATCATCAGGTCGATGGTGTCGTGCACCGCCCAGATCTTCGGGTACGGCCCGAAGTACTTCGCACCCTTGATCTTCCGGTTCCGCGTGACCATCACACGTGGGGCCTCGTCCGCCATGGTGATCGCCATGTACGGGTACGACTTGTCGTCGCGGAACTTGACGTTGAAGGGCGGGTCGAACTCCTTGATCCAGGTGTACTCGAGCTGCAGTGCCTCGATCTCGGAGCCGACCGTCGTCCACTCGACGCTGCGGGCCGTCAGCACCATCCGCCGGGTGCGTTCGTGCAGCGTCGGCAGCGGCGCGAAGTAGTTGCTCAGCCGGGCGCGGAGGTTCTTCGCCTTGCCGACGTAGAGCACCCGGCCGGCCTCGTCACGCCAGCGGTAGACGCCCGGGTCGGTCGGGATCTCCCCCGCCTTCGGGCGCCACGGGACGGTGTCCGCCACCTACCGTGCACCCGCCTTCTGCTTGGTCGACTTCTTCGGTCGGCTCGCCGTGCGGGCCTCCACCGCCTGCTGCTTGCCGACCCGGGCGTCCTGTGCGTCGAAGATCTCCCGCAGGAAGACGCCCGTGAAGCTCTCCGGCACGTCGGCCACGTGCTCAGGGGTGCCGGTCGCGAGCACCGTACCGCCGCCGGCGCCACCCTCTGGGCCCATGTCGATGACCCAGTCGGCCGACTTGATCACGTCGAGGTTGTGCTCGATCGTGATGACGGTGTTGCCCTTGTCGACCAGGCTCTGCAGCACGATGAGCAGCTTGCGGACGTCCTCGAAGTGCAGACCCGTCGTCGGCTCGTCGAGCACGTAGACGGTCCGGCCGTTCGAGCGGCGCTGCAGCTCGGTGGCGAGCTTGACGCGCTGTGCCTCGCCGCCGGAGAGCGTGGTCGCGCTCTGGCCGAGACGGACGTACCCGAGGCCCACGTCGACGAGCGTCGCCATGTACCGGTGGATCGCGGAGATCGGCTCGAAGAACTCGGCCGCCTCGCTGATCGGCATGTCCAGGACCTCGGAGATGCTCTTGCCCTTGTAGTGGACCTGGAGCGTCTCGCGGTTGTACCGCGCGCCGCCGCAGACCTCGCACGCGACGTAGACGTCGGGCAGGAAGTTCATCTCGATCTTGATCGTGCCGTCGCCGGAGCAGTTCTCGCACCGGCCGCCCTTGACGTTGAAGCTGAACCGACCGGGCTGGTAGCCACGGGTCTTCGCCTCGGGTGTCTCGGCGAACAGCTGACGGATCCGGTCGAACACGCCCGTGTAGGTCGCCGGGTTCGACCGCGGCGTGCGGCCGATCGGGGCCTGGTCGACGTGCACGACCTTGTCCAGCTGGTCGAGGCCCTTGACGCGGGTGTGCTTGCCGGCGATGTGCCGGGCGCCGTTGAGCTGGTTCGCGAGCACCTTGTACAGGATGTCGTTGACCAGGGTGGACTTGCCCGACCCGCTCACGCCGGTGACCGCGGTGAACACCCCGAGCGGGAAGTCGGCGTCGATCGTCTTGAGGTTGTTCGCCCGCGCGCCCTGCACGCTGATGGTGCGCTTCAGGTTGACCTTGCGACGCTCGGCCGGGACCTCGATCGCACGACGGCCAGCGAGGTAGTCCCCCGTCACCGACTCGCGGTTCGCGATGATGCCCTCGTACGAGCCCGAGTGCACGACGTTGCCGCCGTTGACGCCGGCCCCGGGGCCGATGTCGACGACCCAGTCGGCCGTGCGGATGGTGTCCTCGTCGTGCTCGACGACGATCAGGGTGTTGCCGAGGTCCTTGAGCTTGACCAGGGTGTCGATGAGGCGGCGGTTGTCGCGCTGGTGCAGCCCGATGCTCGGCTCGTCGAGCACGTACAGCACCCCGGTCAGGCCGGAGCCGATCTGCGTCGCGAGACGGATGCGCTGTGCTTCGCCACCGGAGAGCCCGCCGGCGCCGCGCGCCAGGGTCAGGTAGTTCAGCCCGACCTCGAGCAGGAACTCGAGGCGCGCCCGGATCTCGCGCAGGACCGCCGCGGCGATGTGCGCTTCGCGGTCGGTGAGCGTCAGGGTGTCCATGAACGCGTACGCGTTGTCGAGGGACATGTCGGTGACGTC
Organism: Curtobacterium sp. PhB128; assembly: GCF_004340725.1. NCBI lineage: Bacteria > Bacillati > Actinomycetota > Actinomycetes > Micrococcales > Microbacteriaceae > Curtobacterium > Curtobacterium sp. PhB128. The sequence continues at coordinate 344,231 of NZ_SLUR01000001.1, read as the reverse complement.
GGCGATGCTGCGGCCGTCGACCGTGACCGCCAGGACCTCGGGCTTGAGGCGCGTGCCCTCGCACACCGGGCACGGGACCTCGCGCAGGTAGCCCTGGAAGCGCTGGCGCTGCGAGTCCGACTCGGCCTCGGCGAACTTGCGCTCGATGTAGGGCATGACGCCCTCGAACCCGCTGGTGTAGCGCATCTCGCGGCCGAACCGGTTGCGCCAGGACACCGACACCTGGAAGTCCTTGCCCGTCAAGATCGCGGCCTGCACCGAGGCGTCGAGCTGGCTCCACGGGGTGTCGAGCGTGAACCCGAGGTCCTTGCCGAGGCCGGCGAGGAGCTTCTCGAAGTACGAGTACAGCCCGCTCGCGCCGGTCCAGGGCAGCAGGACGCCGTCGCGCAGCGAGGCATCGGGGTCGCCGAGCACCAGGTCCGGGTCCACCGACATGCGCGTGCCGAGCCCGGAGCACTCCGGGCAGGCGCCGAACGGCGCGTTGAACGAGAACGTGCGGGGCTCGATCTCGGTCAGCGCGAGCGGGTGGTTGTTCGGGCACGACAGGTTCTCGGAGTAGGTGCGCACCGCACCGGGACCGTCGTGGTCGACCAGGTCGATGCCGACCGTGCCACCGGTCAGGCGCAGTGCCGTCTCGAGTGAGTCGGTGAGCCGACCGAGGATGTCCTCGTTCGACACGAGACGATCGACGATCACCGAGATGTCGTGCTTGACCTGCTTCTTGAGCTTCGGCGGGTCGCTGAGCTGAATGCGCTCACCGTCGACGATCGCGCGGGCGTAGCCGGACGCCGCGAGTTCCTGGAAGAGGTCGACGAACTCGCCCTTCTTCTTGGAGATGACCGGGGCGAGCACCTGGAAGCGCGTGCCGGACTCGAACTCCATGAGCTGGTCGGCGATCTGCTGCACGGTCTGCTTGCTGATGACCTCGCCGCACGTCGGGCAGTGCGGCACCCCGATGCGCGCCCAGAGCAGACGCATGTAGTCGTAGACCTCGGTGATCGTGCCCACCGTCGACCGCGGGTTCCGGTTCGTCGACTTCTGGTCGATCGACACCGCGGGCGACAGCCCTTCGATGAAGTCGACGTCGGGCCGGTCGACCTGGCCGAGGAACTGCCTGGCGTACGCGGACAGGGACTCGACGTAGCGTCGCTGGCCCTCGGCGAAGATCGTGTCGAAGGCCAGTGACGACTTGCCGGATCCGGACAGGCCGGTGAACACCACGAGGGAGTCACGGGGGATCTCGAGGTCGACGTTCCGGAGGTTGTGCACCCGGGCCCCGCGGACGCTGAGCGTCGAGGAGCCGGTCGGGACGGTCACGCCGGGGAGGTGGGGGTCGGTCGGCTCGCCGAAGGCGTTCCGGCCCGAGGTCGCGGTGCCGCGGTCAGAGGTGATTGTCATCGCCGTCGATTCTACGAAAGGGGTCCGACATCCGCCCGCGAGTCGGTGGTCAGCCGAGTGCGTCGAGAGCGAACGCGACCCCGGAACGACGCTCGCTGGCCGTCCAGAGCCGAGCGGCGGCGGTCCGGTCGTGGGCGCGCGGCTCGGCACGGACCACGGCTGCGGGTCCGCGCAGCTGCATCCACCCGGCCGGGCCCCAGTACTCCCCCGAGCGCACGTCCGCGGCGACCGCAGCGTGCACGAGGGGTTCGGCACCGGCGTCCTTGCCCTGGGCGTACAGACGCTGCGCCGGCCGGGTCCACGCGGGTTCCGGGCGTGACGGTGCGACGTCCGGGCGCTCCGGCGAGAGCGCGTCGAGCGACAGTCCGGGGTGCGCGACCACGCTGGCGACGGACGAGCCCGCATCCGCCAACCGCTGGGCGAGTTCGAAGCCGAACAGCATCACCGCGAGCTTGCTGCGGCCGTACTGCCGGTAGCTGGAGTAGTGGCCGACGCGGAACGGGTCGCCCGTGTCGAGGCTGGCCCACCGGTGTGCGATCGACCCGAGGTGCACGACGCGACCGCCACGCTGTTCGAGCAGCGGCATCGTCAGCGCCGTCCAGGCGAAGTGCCCCAGGTGGTTCGTGCCGATCTGCAGCTCGGTGCCCTGTGCGGTGGTGCTCGGGGTCGAGGCCCCGACGACGCCGGCGTTGTTCACGATCGCGTCGACGCCGTCCGGTTCGAGGGCCGCGAGCTCGTCAGCGGCGGCACGGACGGAGTCGAGGTCGGCGAGGTCGAGGTGCACGTGCGCCAACGACGCTCCGTCCACGTGCCGCCGGATGCTCTGTTCCGCTGCTGCTGCGCGACCGCGGTCGCGGGTGGCGAGCACGACCCGGTGCCCCGACGCGGCGAGCTGCTCGGCCGCGTGGTACCCGAGGCCCGCGCTCGCCCCGGTGACGACGACCGTGCGGCGATCTTCAGCTGACATGCCCGGCCGACTCCATCTGCCGCAGCGCCTTCTTCAGGTCCTGCACCTCGTCGCGGAGTCGCGCGGCGAGCTCGAACTTCAGCTCGGCCGCGGCCTGCAGCATCTGGTCGTTGAGGTCGCCGATCGTCGCCTCGAGCTGGGTCGCGCCCTCGCCCGCGATGCCGCCGCGCTTCAGGTTGGGCGTGGGCGAGCGGCGACCGTCGGCGCCGGGACGACCCTGCAGCAGCGCCTTGGTGTCGTCGTTCTCGCGCTGCAGCACCTCGGTGATGTCGGCGATCTTCTTGCGGAGCGGCTGCGGGTCGATGCCGCGTTCCAGGTTGTACGCGACCTGCTTCTCGCGACGACGATCGGTCTCCTCGATCGCGGTCTTCATCGAGTCGGTCATCTTGTCGGCGTACATGAGCACCTGGCCCGACACGTTGCGGGCCGCGCGACCGATCGTCTGGATGAGCGACGTGGACGACCGCAGGAAGCCTTCCTTGTCGGCGTCGAGGATGGCCACCAGGGACACCTCGGGCAGGTCGAGGCCTTCTCGAAGCAAGTTGATGCCGACGAGCACGTCGTAGACGCCCTGTCGCAGTTCGGTCAGGAGCTCGACGCGCTTGAGCGTGTCGACGTCGGAGTGCAGGTACCGCACCCGCACACCGGCGTTGCCGAGGAAGTCGGTCAGCTCTTCCGCCATGCGCTTCGTCAGGGTCGTGACGAGCACGCGCTCGTCCTTGTCGACGCGCTGCTTGATCTCCTCGAGCAGGTCGTCGATCTGGCCGTCGCTCGGCTTCACGACGATCTCGGGATCGACGAGGCCGGTCGGGCGGATGATCTGCTCGACGACGCTGTCCGTGATGCCGAGCTCGTACCGACCGGGCGTCGCCGACAGGAAGACCTTCTGCCCGACGCGGTCGAGGAACTCCTCGAACCGCAGCGGACGGTTGTCGAGCGCGCTCGGCAGCCGGAACCCGTGGTCGACGAGGGTGCGCTTGCGCGAGGCGTCGCCTTCGTACATCGCGCCGATCTGCGGCACGGTGACGTGCGACTCGTCGATGACGATGAGGAAGTCGTCGGGGAAGTAGTCGATGAGGCAGTGCGGTGCCTCGCCCGCGACGCGGCCGTCCATGTGCCGCGAGTAGTTCTCGATGCCCGAGCAGAAGCCGATCTGCTCCATCATCTCGATGTCGAACGTGGTGCGCATGCGGAGCCGCTGGGCCTCGAGCAGCTTGCCCTGTCCCTCGAGCTCGGCCAGGCGCTCGGCGAGCTCCGCCTTGATGTCGACGATGGCGCGGTGCATGACGTCGGTGTCGGCGACGTAGTGCGACGCCGGGAAGATCGACACGGCGGGCAGGTCGTTGATCACGTTGCCGGTCAGCGGGTGCAGGGACGAGAGCGCTTCGACCTCGTCGCCGAACATCTCGATCCGGATGGCGTGCTCTTCGTACATCGGGATGATCTCGATGGTGTCGCCGCGCACGCGGAAGGTGCCGCGGGCGAAGTCGACGTCGTTGCGCTGGTACTGCATCGAGACGAACTTGCGCACGAGCTGGTCGCGCGAGATCGTCTGCCCGACGTGCAGTGCCACCGAGGCGTTCATGTACTGCTCGGGCGTGCCGAGGCCGTAGATGCAGGACACCGTCGACACCACGACGACGTCGCGCCGGCTGAGCAGCGAGTTGGTCGTCGAGTGCCGGAGCCGCTCGACCTCGGCGTTGACCGAGGAGTCCTTCTCGATGAAGGTGTCCGTCTGCGGGACGTACGCCTCGGGCTGGTAGTAGTCGTAGTACGACACGAAGTACTCGACCGCGTTGTTCGGCATCAGACTGCGGAACTCGTTCGCCAACTGCGCGGCGAGGGTCTTGTTGTGCGCGAGCACGAGCGTCGGCCGCTGCACCTGCTCGATGAGCCACGCGGTCGTCGCCGACTTGCCCGTACCGGTCGCACCGAGCAGCACGACGTCGGTCTCACCGGCGTTGATGCGCCCGGCGAGCTCGGCGATGGCCGCTGGCTGGTCGCCACTCGGCGTGTACTCGCTGATGACCTCGAACGGACGTACCGCTCGGGTCGGTTCGATCGCAACACCCATGGCATCAACGGTAGTCGGCACCCCTGACACCAGCGCCCCTGCTCGCCCTGGGCGTATCGTCCTCGCCAAGCAGCCTCCAAGTCCGCTGATAACCAGCGGGCATAGCGTCCGGTCCGTTCAGCAACCCGATCGCTCCGCACGTCCCCGACGAGCCAGCACGAGCCACACCCGAAGAGGCCCCATGACGACGGCGACCCCCGCCGCACCGACGAAGGGCACCCCGTTCCGCGGTCGCATCCGCGGACGAGTGCTCCTCCTGCTCTGCTGCATGTACGCGATCTCGTACATCGACCGGACGAACATCTCGACGGCGCTGCCGCACATCACCGAGGAGTTCGGCTTCAACGAGGCCACTGCGGGCCTGATCGTGTCCGCGTTCTCGCTGCCCTACGCGCTGCTGCAGGTCTTCGGCGGCACGATCAGCGAGAAGTTCGGACCGCGCAAGGCCCTCTTCGTCATCACCGTCGTGTGGGGCGTCGCGACGCTCTGGACCGGCTTCGCCGTCGGCTTCTGGACCCTCTTCGCGGCCCGAGCGCTCCTCGGGCTCAGCGAGGCCGCGGCGTTCCCGACCGCGACCCAGGCCATGACCCGCTGGATCCCCCGCGACCGCAACGGCTTCGCGCAGGGCGTGGTGCACTCCGCGGCCCGGCTCGGCAACGCGCTGGCCCCGTTGCTCGTCGCCTGGGTGATCGGTTCGACGGGCAGCTGGCGGTGGGCGTTCTTCGCCACGGCGGTCCTCTCCTTCGCCTGGGGCATCGTCTGGTTCGTCTGGTTCCGCGACAAGCCCGAGTCCACGAAGGGCATCACGCAGGTCGAGATCGACGAGCTCCCGCCCGTCGAGACGCGTGCGACCCGTCCGCCGGTGCCGTGGCGGCAGATGGCGCGGCAGATCCTGCCGGTGACCTTCGTCGACTTCGGCTACGGCTGGACCCTCTGGGTGTTCCTCACGTGGCTGCCGACGTTCCTCAGCTCGACCTACGGGCTCGAGATCGGCGACTTCGCGCTGTTCACCACGCTCATCCTGCTCGCCGGCGTCGTCGGCGACACGGTCGGCGGCATGCTCAGCGACCGGATCATCCACCGCGGCGGCAACACCCGGAACGCCCGCCGGACCGTCCTGGTGATCGGACTCGGCGGGTCGCTCGTCTGCCTCATCCCGCTCGTCATCGGGCAGGGCCTGCTCGTCGCGACGATCTCGCTCGCGCTGTCGTTCTTCTTCCTGGAGCTCTGCAACGCGAACCTCTGGGCGATCCCGATGGACGTCGCCCCGCAGTGGTCCGGCACCGCGTCCGGCTTCATGAACACCGGCTTCGGCATCGCCGGCGTGGTCTCCCCCATCGTCTTCGGGCTGCTCATCGACGCGTCCGGCTGGCAGCTGCCGTTCGCCCTGTCGTGCGTGCTGCTCGGCGCCGCGGCGGTCGTCGCGTGGTTCATGAAGCCGCAGCGGCTCACGTCGACGAACGGCGTCCTCGAGGTCGGCACCCCCGCCGCCGAGCAGCGCACCGTCTGACCCGCGACGCGCGCTGTCAGCGGCACGCCGTGCCGAATCGGGCGTACCTGGTCGAGAGGAACGACCAGGTACGCCCGATTCCCCTGTCCGCAACGGAACCCGCGGGCGTGCGCGCGGCTCTGCTGGTCCCCGACCGCCGGACGGGAGGCCCGGGTCCAGGCCGACCCGCGCCTCCCGTCCGCCGCGCAGCGCGTCCACCGCCGCGACGCGCATCCGCCGCCGCGCACAGCGAGCAGGAACGGGCGTACCTGGTCGGAAGAACCGACCAGGTACGCCCGGAACGGACAGGTCAGCGCTGCGGGCTGCGCGCCCGACGCTGGGCGCGGGACGCGAGCGACGGCCGGCCGGTGAGCGGCACGCTCAGCGGGGTCCACCGGAACGCCTCGGTGACCGCCACGGACAACACCACCACCAGCAGGTACGTGACGAGCGTCAGCCACGGCCGCGGCACCACGGCCTCGAGCCAGCTGTCGCCGTACAGCAGGATCCAGATGAGGAACGGGTGGCTCAGGAAGATCCCGAACGACCGGTCCGAGGCGTAGTCGACGAAGCGCGCGACCGGGCTGCCGGGGCGCCGACGATCCGCCCAGCGCGCACCGATCGCCAGGAAGCCGACGAAGACCGCGGTGCTCCACACGGCCTCGATCGGTTGCAGCGGCGTGCCGGCGGCGTAGAGCGACTGGCCGAGGGCGACCTGGAGCGCCCAGACGCCGAGCGTCAGCGCACCGACGCCGGCGAAGGCCCAGAGCACGGCCCGGCGGTGCACCCGGATGAACCGGAGGAACGCGTCGGCGTGGTCGGCGGCGATCGCCCCGGAGACGATGAAGAACACGTACGAGAAGAAGAACTGCTTCTGGTACCCGTGCAGCCAGGCGTCGCTCGCCGGGAAGTACTTGTACCCGGCGAACACGACGAGCTGCACCACCAGCGCCACGACGAGCGTCGTGACGTGGTGCCCGCGGGTCTTCCGGACCAGCCACACGATGACCGGCAACAGCAGGTACACCTGCATGGTCACGAGCAGGAAGTACAGGTGGTACCAGGACGAGCCGGTGACGATGCCCTCGGCGAGGGTGCGCACCAGGTCGGGCACGTCGCCCCGACGGGTGCTGCTGAGGAGCCAGCTCGAGCCGACGTACACGAACGACCACGCCAGGTACGGCACCCCGACGAGCAGGAACCGCTTCGGCCAGAACTGCGCCATCGGCCGCGGTCGCAGCGTGTAGCTGTAGACGAGCACGAACGCCGTCAGCGAGAAGAAGACGAGCCGGGTGAAGTGCAGCAGGGCGAGCAGCGCGTTCAGGCCGACGTCGTCGGAGGCGGCGGTGTGGCTGGTGGTGTGCACGCCGATGACGCAGGCGAAGGTCAGGATCCGGAGGACGTCGACCTCGTACAGGTGGCGTGGCTTGCCCGCCGCGGTGCGGGTCGGGGTCTGGACCTGCGGCTGCGGCTGGGCCTGTGGCTGCGGCTGCACGCCGGTCACGACGGCTGCGCCATCGTCCGCACCTTCGCTCGCTGCACCTTGCCGGTGGGCGCACGCGGCAGGTCGGGGACCACGATGATCTCCACGGGGCGGCGGAAGCGGGTCAGGTGGGCCTCGGCGCGCGCGGTCAGGTCGGCGACGAGCGCAGCGGCGTCCGCTGCGTCCGCTGCGTCCTGCTGCAGGATCACGTACGCCACCGGGACGGCCCCGAGCACGTCGTCCGGCCGCCCGACCACCACGGCTTCGAGCACCCGGGGATCGCCGAGCAGGACGTCCTCGACCTCGGAGGGGTAGACCTTCTCGCCGCCACGGTTGATGACGTCGTCGGAGCGTCCGGCGAGCGAGACCCAGCCGTCCGCAGCGACGGACCCCACATCTCCCGTGCTCAGCCAGCCGTCGGCGTCGAAGCGGTCGGGAGCGCGCCCGAACAGGTAGCGCCCGACGATCCCCGGGCCGCGCACCCACAGCGCACCGACCTCGTCGGCGGGCAGGGCTGCGCCGTCCTCGTCGCGTGCCTGCACCTCGGACCCGACGGGCACGCCGACGGTCCCGGGGCGAGCAGGCGCGTCCAGCGGTGTCGCGGTGATCTGCGACGCACCTTCGGTCATCCCCCAGCTCACGACGAGCGGGACGTCACCGAGTGCCGTGCGCACCGGGTCCGGCAGCGGTGCCGAAGCGCTCCGGACGAACCGGAGGCCCTCCGGGAAGTCCAACGGCCCGGTCTTCGCGAGCACGGCGAGGATCGCCGGCACCGCGTTCAGCCAGGTGATGCGCCGCTCGGCGAGCAGTTCCCAGAACCCGGTCCGCCGGAAGCGCACGTCGAGCACGAGCGTCGCCCCGGCGACGAGCGTCGCCAGTAGGCCGACGACCTCGGCGTTGACGTGGAACAGCGGCAGCGAGTTGAACCCGCGGTCGCGGCCGGTCAACCCGTTGTGCCGCGCGACCGCCCGCGCGACGAACAGCAGCTGCGACTCCGGCAGCTCGACGCCCTTCGGAGCGCCGGTCGACCCGGAGGTGAAGAGCACCACGGACCCCTCGCCCGGTGCGTCCGGGCTCTGCGTGGGCACGTCACCGTCACGGACGGCGGCCGGGAGGAACGTGGCCGCGTCGATCCCGCTGGCGGGCACTCCGGGGACGGTCCCGTCCACGGCGCGGTCCGACACCACGATCGAGGCCCCGCCGATCAGGTCTGCGAGACGGCCCGGCTCGGTCGCCGGCTGTCCGGTGTCCACCGGGACGGCACGGCGCCCGGTCGCCACGGCGGTCAGGTGCACCACGGCGAACGCGAGGGGATCGCCGACGTCGACGAGGACGGCTCCGGAGGCGGGGACGCCGATCGCGTCGAACGTCGCGGACCAGGCGGTCACGGCGTCCTCGAGCGCTCGGTAGGTCAGGACGCGCGCGGAACGGGCGTCCTCCAGGTAGGGGCGCTCGGGGCTCTCCACCGCGCGGTCGCGGATGAGCGAGCGCAGGTCGGGTTCTCCGTCGACGGGCTGCACCAGCAGAGGTTATTGCGCGAGCCTATGAGCCGTCAGAGGGGAACCGGTGCAGCATCCACTGCCAGAGCGCGGTCATCCGCGGGTCCCCGTCCGGTCCGAGCGGCGTGGAGTCCTTGATGATGAACGAGTGCGCCTTCCCCCGGCCCCGGACGTCGGTCAGGATCGCGTGCGGGTCCGCGCCGGCGAGCGGAGGATCGGTGTCCGTCCGGAAGGGGCCGTCGACGCCGTCGAGCCCGAGCACCCGCCACGACCCGGTGATCCGCGGGCCGAAGGTGTCGCGGACGTCGTCGACGGCGTACATGCGGGCGACGGGGGTCTTGCCGGGGCGGTTCATCCACGCCGCGTGCGACGGACCCCGTGACTCGACGGGCGACGAGAACATCAGTGCCCCACGGACGGACCGGATGTGGGCGATGTACGCCGCCTCGCCGCCGCCCTGGGAGTGCCCGGCCACGACGATGTCCTGCCAGGCGATGTCGTCGTCGCCCTGCACGAAGCGGCCCCACCCGCCGTCGGGGTCGTGGTCGTCGAGGTAGGCCACCGCGTCACGGAAGCGCGACACGATCGACCCGGCGGGCGTCACCGAACTGAACTCGGACTGACGGGTGCCGTCGAACCGGTTGCGCTGCACCATGCCGTAGCAGCGGGCGTCGGCCTCGCACGTGCCGGACAGGGTGCGACCGAGGTTCCAGTAGTCCAGCCCGAGCACGTGGTACCCGTCGGCCAGCGCCTGCCCGAGGAACCGCTGGTAGTCCGCCGGGCGGGACCTCGTCGCGGGCAGGAACAGCAGCAGGGGGCCGTCGGCCGAGGTGCGGGCGGCGAAGTCGTCGCGGTTCGGGGTGAGTCGCTCGCCGTTGACGGTCCCGAGCCGGAAGCGGTGGAACTCCCCCTCGGGTCCGCGCTCATCGCCCGATGGCGGCGCGGCGGCGTGCGAGCGGTCGATCGTCGGGACGCGTCCGTCGTCCTCGATGCGCTGCGCACCGAGCAGGTTCGCCGCGACCAGCGCTCCGCCGCCGATCGCGACGAGGACGATCGCGGCGAGGACGAGAAGCAGCCGGTGCTTCACGAGGTGATCCGCGACCACACCTCGTCGGCCGACCGGATCGTCTGGTCGAGTGTGCCCGTCGCGTCGACGACGTGGTCGGCGAGGGCGAGTCGGTCGGCGTCGCTCGCCTGTGCGGCGACTCGGCGCTCGGCCTCGTCGCGGGCCATCGCACGGTGTTCGACCAGCCGCTCGATGCGCTGCGCGGCGGGGGCGTCGACGACCACGACCGCATCGAACCGGAGCGGGCGGGATCCGCGGGCCTCGGCGAGCAGCGGCACGTCGTACACGACGACGGCGTCCGGGTCGGCGGCCTCGGCCGCGTCGAATGCACGCTGGGCGAGCCGCCAGACCTCGGGGTGGGTGATCGCCTCGAGGTCCTTGCGTGCCGCCGGGTCGGAGAACACGATCGCGCCGAGCGCGGGACGGTCGAGCGAGCCGTCGGCCGCGATCACCGAGGAGCCGAACCGCTCGGCGACCTGCGCGAGCCCGGGGCTGCCCGGTGCGACGGCGTCCCGTGCCAGCCGGTCGGCGTCGACGACGATGCCGCCGTGCTCCGCCCACCGCTTGGAGACCGTCGACTTGCCCGCGGCGATGCCGCCCGTGAGACCGATGATGCGCACTGCGACAGGCTAACGACCCGCAGCGTGGAAACGCCGGAAGCCCGGCACCCCCTGGGGGATGCCGGGCTTCCGGTCAGTGCGACTCGCTCGATCAGTTGGTCGAGCTGAGCTTCTCGCGGAGCGCCGCCAGCGAAGCGTCGTCGGCGAGGGGGCTGGCGCCACCGGTCTCGCTCGAGAACGACGACGAAGAGGAAGCGGACGACGTCGAAGCGCCGGCCGGGAGGTCGAAGCCACCCTTTTCCTCGTCGGCGATGGTCTTCGCGACCTGCGCCTTGTGGGCTTCCCAACGACCCTGGGCGGCCGCGTACTGGCCCTCCCACTCGGTGCGCTGGGTGTCGTAGCCCTCGAGCCACTCGTTCGTCTCCGGGTCGAAGCCGTCCGGGTACTTGTAGTCACCCTTGTCGTCGTACTCGGTCGGCATGCCGTAGAGCGCCGGGTCGAACTCGGTGCCCTCGGGGTCCACGCCCTCGTTCGCCTGCTTGAGGCTGAGCGAGATGCGGCGACGGTCGAGGTCGATGTCGATGATCTTGACGAAGACCTCGTCGTTGACCGAGACGACCTGCTCGGCGAGCTCGACGTGCTTGTTCGAGAGCTCGGAGATGTGCACCAGGCCCTCGATGCCGTCGGCAACGCGGACGAAGGCACCGAACGGGACGAGCTTCGTGACCTTGCCCGGTGCGATCTGACCGATCGCGTGGGTGCGGGCGAAGACCTGCCACGGGTCCTCCTGCGTCGCCTTGAGCGAGAGCGACACGCGCTCACGGTCCAGGTCGACCTCGAGGATCTCGACGGTGACTTCCTGACCGACCTCGACGACCTCGCTGGCGTGCTCGATGTGCTTCCAGCTGAGCTCGGAGACGTGGACGAGACCGTCGACGCCGCCGAGGTCCACGAACGCACCGAAGTTGACGATCGAGGACACGATGCCCTTGCGGACCTGGCCCTTGTGCAGGTTGTTGAGGAACGTGGTCCGGGACTCGGACTGCGTCTGCTCGAGGAGCGCACGGCGCGACAGGACCACGTTGTTGCGGTTCTTGTCGAGCTCGAGGATCTTCGCCTCGATCTCCTGGCCGAGGTACGGCGTGAGGTCGCGGACGCGACGGAGCTCGATGAGCGAGGCGGGGAGGAAGCCGCGGAGACCGATGTCGACGATCAGGCCACCCTTGACGACCTCGATGACCGTGCCGGTCACGACGCCGTCGGACTCCTTGATCTTCTCGACGTCGCCCCATGCGCGCTCGTACTGCGCACGCTTCTTGGACAGGATGAGGCGGCCTTCCTTGTCCTCCTTCTGGAGGACCAGGGCCTCGACCTCGTCGCCGACCTTGACGACCTCGTTGGGGTCGACGTCGTGCTTGATCGAGAGCTCGCGCGAGGGGATGACGCCCTCGGTCTTGTAACCGACGTCGAGGAGGACCTCGTCGCGGTCGATCTTCACGACGGTGCCGGAGATGAGATCACCGTCGTTGAAGAACTTCAGGGTCTTCTCGACCTCGGCCAGGAAGTCATCAGCCGAACCGATGTCGTTGATGGCGACCTGCTTAGGAGCCTTGGTCGTAGTGGTTGTCATGTAGAGATTGCTCCGAACGGACATGAGTCGGGCCGTGGCGTGCGGGGAGTCGAGACCCCCGGGGTGCTCCGCCGTGGCGATTGATTGAGTGGCGCGGATTGCGCCGCACAAGTCTAACCGCACCGGCGGAGCCCCCACAACCGGGCGTGTCACCCGCGCGTCAGCCGAGCAGCGCGCTCCGCAGCGTGTCGAGACCGATGCTGCCGAGGGCGAGCGCACGACGGTGGAACGACTTCAGGTCGAAGTCGGCGCCTTCGCGGGCGGCGACCTCGTCGCGGATCGACTCCCACACGCGCTGGCCCACCTTGTACGACGGCGCCTGTCCGGGCCACCCGAAGTACCGCGCGACCTCGAACTGCACGAACGCGTCGTCCATGTTCACGTTCTCGCGCATGAAGTCGAGGGCGTACTCCCACGTCCAGCCGCCGCCGTCCGGGTTGGTCTTCTGCAGGTGCACGCCGATGTCGAGCACCACGCGCGCGGCACGCATGCGCTGGCCGTCGAGCATGCCCAGCCGGTCGCCGTCGTCGTCGAGGAACCCGAGCTGCTCCATCAGGCGCTCGGCGTAGAGCGCCCAGCCCTCGACGTGCCCGGACGAGCCGGACAGCTGGCGGCGCCACGTGTTCAGCTCGCCGCGGTTGTAGACGCCCTGGCTGATCTGCAGGTGGTGCCCGGGGACGCCCTCGTGGTAGACCGTCGTCTTCTCGCGCCAGGTGCCGAACTCGGTGACGCCCTCGGGCACCGACCACCACATCCGGCCCGCGCGCGAGAAGTCGTCGGACGGCCCGCTGTAGTAGATCCCGCCCTCTTGCGTCGGGGCGATGCGGCACTCCAGCCGGCGGATCGGGTCCGGGATGTCGAAGTACGTGCCGGCCATCGCCGCGACGGAGGCGTCGCTCGTCTCCTGCATCCAGCGCTGCAGGGCGTCCGTGCCGTGCAGGATCCGCGACGGGTCGGTGTCGAGCACCTCGATCGCCCGGGCCACGCTCGCACCCGGCTCGATCCGGTCCGCGATCCGCTCCTGCTCGTCACGCATGCGGGCGAGTTCCTCGAGGCCCCACTCGTACGTCTCGTCGAGGTCGACGACGGCACCGAGGAACCGGCGGGAGTGCAGCTCGTAGGCCTCGCGCCCGACGGCGTCGACCGGGGTGGCGAGCGGCAGCAGCTCGTGCTCGAGGAACTGCCCGAGGCTCCGGTACGCAGCCGACGCGACCTCGGCCCCGCGGGTCAGCTCGGCACGGAGCGAGTCCGGCACGGGAGAGCCGTCGTCGAACGCCGCACCCTCGGCGAGCCGGCGGAAGAAGCCGTCCTCGGCACCGTTGCGGGCGGCCTGCTCCGCGACCAGGGCGACCTGCCGCTTCGCCGGGGTCACGTCCTCGCGCGTGCCCTCGAGCAGGGTCTCGCGGATGCCCTCGAGCGCGTCCGGCAACGCGTGCAGTCTGCTGGCGACGTCGTGCCAGTCCGACTCGGTCGCCGTCGGCATCAGGTCGATGATCTCGCGGACCGACTGGGCCGGGCTCGCGATCACGTTGAGGTCGCGGAGGTGCAGCTTCCGCGCGTACGACTCCTGCACCAGGTCGAGTTCGGCGCCGAGGTCCGCCTTCGTGACCTCGTCGACGGGGTCCACCGCGGCCGCGACGTCGAGCGTGCGCTTCGCGGCCCGTGCCGCGTCGGCCAGGGCGGCCGCGCCCGCGGGCGAGGTGTCGCCGTACTCCCCCGTGCGACCCGGCACACCGATGTACGTGGCCGTCGTCGGGTCGAGGTCGACGAGGGTGGCGACCCATCCCTCGGCCACGTGGTCGACGGCGGTCTGCTGGCGGACGGGACGCTCTTCGCTCATGCTCCGACCCTACCGACCGGCTCGGACGACGGACAGCGGTCCTAGGATCGTGACCACCGGTACCGTCCGGTCAGAGGAAAGGATGTTGCATGTCCGAACACGATGGTCGCTGGACCGAGGGCACGCCCTGCTGGTCCGACCTGGGTGTGCCCGACGTGGACGCGGCCCGCACCTTCTACACCGACGTGTTCGGGTGGCACGTCGAGGACGGCCCCGCCGAGGCCGGTGGGTACGTCACGGCGCTCCTCGGTGGCCGCCCGGTCGCCGGGATCGGTCCGCTCACGGGCGAGGGACAGCCACCGAGCTGGACGGCGTACCTCGCCACCGACGACGTCGATGCCATCACCGCTCGCGTCACCACCGCAGACGGCAGCGTCCTGACACCCGCGTTCGACGTGCTCGATGCCGGTCGGATGGCGATCGCCGCAGACCCGACGGGTGCGGTCGTGGGACTCTGGCAGGCAGGGGCGCACGACGGCTCCGGTCGGGTCAACGAGCCCGGTGCTCCGTGCTGGGCCGAGGTGCACACGCGCGACGCCGAGGCGGCGAAGGCCTTCTACACGGCCCTGTTCGGCTGGTCGTACGAAGTGTTCGGCGATCCGTCGGAGCCCTACGCCTCGGCGAAGCTGCCCGGCGCCACTGCGGACGCTGACCCGGTCGCCGGCGTCTTCGCGCCACCAGGCGGACTGCCGGAGGGCGTCCCGGCGTACTGGTTGACGTGGTTCGGCTCGGACGACACCGACGCGACCGTCGACGCGGCCGTCCAGCGGGGTGGGACCGCCCTGATGGAGCCGTTCGACAGCCCGTTCGGGCGCTCGGCGATCGTGCTCGGCCCCCAGGGCGAGGTGTTCGGCGTCGTCGCGATGCCGGCCTGAGGTCCCGGCCACGAACGGACGGGAGGCCCGGTGCCAGCTGGCACCGGGCCTCCCGTCCGTCCTGTGGTCGCGTCGCGACCCGCGGTCAGTGCGCCGCGCTCTCCCAGTTCGCGCCGAGACCGACCGAGACGTCGAGCGGCACGGTGAGTTCGGCGGCGTTGCCCATCCGGGTGCGCAGGATCTCCTCGACGCGGTCCTGTTCACCGGGCGCGACCTCGAGGATGAGCTCGTCGTGCACCTGGAGCAGCAGGTGCGACTCGAGTCCGCCGTCGCGCAGGTCCTGGTCGACGCCGAGCATCGCGATCTTCATGATGTCGGCCGCCGAGCCCTGGATCGGCGCGTTCAGCGCAGCGCGCTCGGCGTTCTCGCGCAGGACGCGGTTCGGGCTCTTCAGGTCCGGGAACGGCCGGCGACGACCGAAGATCGTCTCGGTGTAGCCGTCCTCGCGCGCCTGCTCGACGACGTTGCGCAGGTAGTCGCGCACGGCGCCGAACCGGGCGAAGTACTCGGTCATGAGCGTCCGGGCCTCGGACTGCTCGATGCGGAGCTGCTTCGACAGCCCGAACGCGCTCAACCCGTAGGCCAGGCCGTACGACATCGCCTTGACCTTGGTGCGCATCTCGGCGGAGACCTCGGCCGGCTCGACGCCGAACACCCGGGCGCCGACGAAGCGGTGCAGGTCCTCGCCCTCGTTGAAGGCCTGGATCAGACCGGGGTCACCGGACAGGTGCGCCATGATGCGCATCTCGATCTGCGAGTAGTCGGCCGTGATGAGCGTCGTGTACGGCTCCGCGACGGCGAACGCCGACCGGACCCGGCGTCCGACCGCGGTCTTCACCGGGATGTTCTGCAGGTTCGGATCGGTCGACGAGATGCGGCCGGTGCTGCTGCCGGTCTGCTCGTACCGGGTGTGGATGCGCCCGTCGACGATCGCCGCGTCGAGCGTGTCCACGATCTGGCGGAGCTTCGTGGCGTCGCGGTGCTGCAGCAGCAGTCCGAGGAACGGGTGCGGGTGCTGCTCCTGCAGGTCGGCCAGGCTCGCGGCGTCGGTCGAGAACCCGGTCTTCGTCTTGCGGGTCTTCGGCATCGCGAGCTCGGTGAACAGGACTTCCTGCAGCTGCTTCGGCGACCCGAGGTTCACCTCGTGCCCGATCTCGGCGAACGCCTGCTGCGCCAGGTCGGCGGCGCGCTCCCCCAGTTCCTTCGACAGCCCCGTGAGCACCGGGCGGTCGATGCCGACACCGATCGTCTCCATGCTCGCGAGCACCGACACCAGCGGGAGCTCGATGTCGTCGAGGACCTTGAGCGACGACTCGTCGATCCGGGCACGGAGCGCCGTGGTGACCCGCAGGACGAACCAGGCGTGCACGCCGACGTTCACCGGGTCGGTCTCCGGCACGAGCTGGTTCGGATCGGCGGTGGGGAGCTCTTCGCCGAGCTCCTGGTAGACGAGGTCGGCCAGCGGCTGGCCCTGCTTGCCGGGCTGGGCGAGCCACCCCGTGATGCGTGCGTCGCCGGCGATGCCGTTCACGACGAAGCCCGCGGTCGCGAGCACCTTGATCGCGGTCTTGGCGTCGTGGAAGTGCTTCGGGGCGTCGGAGGCGAACCACGCCGACAGCTGCTCGTAGTCCTTCGCGCCGCTGCCACCGGGCACCTGGACGGCGTCGTCGTGGGTGGCGATGCCGATGGTGCTGAGTCGGCCGTCGATGACCTCGACCGCGACGCCGTAGCCGTTCGCCGCCTCGGACGCGTTGCGGCGCTCGAGCCAGTACCCGAGTTCCTCGTCGATCAGGGTCTTCACCGACGGCGGGGTCGCGGCGCCGTCGGTCACCCCGCCCTCGGCCGGCTGCTCGGACGGTTCACCGGAGCCGGCGACCTTGAAGACGCGGTCGAGCAGCGTGCGGAACTGCAGCTTGGCGAACAGCTCGCGCACGGCGGTCTCGTCGAGGGGACGGAGCGCGACGTCGGCCGGACCGACGGGCAGTTCGACGTCGGTGACCAGGCGGTTGAGCCGGCGGTTGCGGACGGCTCGGTCCTGCTGCTCGCGCAGGTTGTTGCCGACGACGCCCTTGATCTCGTCGGCGTGCTCGAGGACCCCCTCGAGCGAGCCGTACTGCGTGACCCACTTGACCGCGGTCTTCTCGCCGACCTTGTCGATGCCGATCAGGTTGTCGCTGGTCTCGCCGACGAGCGCGGCGATGTCCGGGTACTGGTGCGGCTCGATGCCGTAGCGCTCGTACACCTTGTCGCGGTCGTACCGGGTGAGCTCGGAGACGCCACGGACCGACGGGTACAGCAGCGTCACGTCGTCGTTGACGAGCTGGATGGCGTCGCGGTCGCCGGAGACGACGTACACCTGGTACCCCTGCGCAGCACCCTGGGACGACAGGGTCGCGAGGATGTCGTCGGCCTCGTAGTCCTCCTTCGTCACGGTGGTGATGCCCATCGCCTCGAGCGCCTGCTGCAGCAGCGGGATCTGCCCCTTGAACTCGGCCGGGGTCTCGGAGCGGGTGCCCTTGTACGCCTCGTACTCACGGGTGCGGAACGAGAACCGGGAGATGTCGAACGCCACCGCCAGGTGCGTCGGCTTCTCGCGCTGCAGGAGCATGAGCAGCATCGAGATGAAGCCGTGGATGGCGTTCGTGTGCTGCCCGTCGCGGTTCACGAAACTGTCGACCGGCAGCGCGTAGAAGGCCCGGAAGGCGAGCGAGTGGCCGTCGATGACCATGAGGGTAGGCTTTGCGGAGTCCGACACCCGGACAGCCTACCGACGCCATCCGACACGGGAGTTCGAGCGCGTGACCGACGAAGCCACCATCACCGGGAACGTCGACGAGCGGCTTGCTGCCCGCGGGATGGGCGAGCTCGCCGACAAGATGGGCATGGTCATCACCGAGATGTCGGCCGACCGCGCCGTCGGCAGCATCCCGGTCGAGGGCAACCGCCAGCCGGTCGGCCTGCTGCACGGGGGCGCCTACGTCGTCCTCGCCGAGAGCCTCGGTTCGATGGCCGCCAACGTGCACGCCGGCGAGGGCCGCTACGCCGTCGGCATCGAGCTGAACGCCTCGCACACCCGGAGCGCCACGTCCGGCACCGTCACCGGTGTCTGCACCGCGATCCACCTCGGCAACACGCTCACCACGCACGAGATCGTGCTCACCGACGACCAGGGGCGCCGCTGCTCCACCGTCCGCATCACCAACCTCATCCGCGAGGCACGCTGAACTGCGAACAGCGCTGAACCACTCGCACGCACGCAGGGAGTCCGTCATGGACTGGAAGATCGAACTCGTCATGTTCCCCGTCAGCGACGTCGACCGGGCCCGCGAGTTCTACGAACGCATCGGCTTCACGATCGACCACGACCAGCGCGTGTCCGACGACGTGCGGTTCGTGCAGGCCACCCCGCCCGGGTCGGCGTGCTCGATCGCGTTCGGCGAGGGCATCATGTCCCCGGACGTCCAGCCCGGGTCGCTGAAGTCCGTCCAGGTGGTGGTCCCCGACGCCGACGAGGCCCTCGCCCACCTGCAGGGGCTCGGCGTGAACGCGATCGGTGTCGACGAACTGGCCTGGGGTCGCTTCGTGTTCTTCACCGACCCGGACGGCAACGCCTGGACGCTCCAGCAGCTCCCCGCGCGCGGCTGAGGCACCGGGCGCTCAGTCCTCGGGCGGACGCTGCAGCAGCAACCGTGCGTCGCCGAAGCCGAGCCGTCGGTACAGCCGCTCCCCGTCGACGCTCGAGTGCACCGAGGTCCGCTCGACGCCGAGGTCGTCCGCGATGTCGAGCAGCGCGGTGACGAGTCGTCCGGCGACGCCGAGCCCGCGCAGGTCGGGGTGCACGTAGACGGTCTGCACGTCGGCGGTCAGGCGTCGCCCCGGCCGGTCCGGGGTCGGCGGCCGGGCGACGAGTCCGAGCCACGCCATGCCGAGCACCGCACCGTCGCGCTCCGCGACCACACACCGGTGCGTGTCCGGGTGCTCGCGGGCGAAGGCCTTCATGGCCGCGCGGTAGTCGTCCGGCGTCGCGGCCGGCTCGGCGCCGCCCTCGCCGACACTCCACCGCCACCGCAGGTCGGCCACCGCTGGCATGTCGTCAGGCCGGGAGGCCCGGATCACCACGTCGTCCATGGCTCCAGCCTGCCAGGTGGTCGCCGCCACCGCCCCACGCGCCCGTGGCCGCGAGTGCATGCGTCCGCACACTCCGACAGAACACGCGTCGATCGACCGGTGTCGTGTCGCAACATGCACACGCAGACGATGCGTCTGCACACTGCGACAGAACACGCGTCGATCGACCGGTGTCGTGTCGGAACATGCACACACACCGAGCGCGCCACGCGCCCGGGAACGCAACAGCGCCGCCGGACCGGGGTCCGACGGCGCTGGTGTGAGCGACGGGTGGTACTACTTCTTGGCGCTGAGCTGCTCGATGATCGCCTTGGCGACGTCGTGCATGGTCAGACGGCGGTCCATCGAGGCCTTCTGGATCCAGCGGAACGCCTCGGGCTCGGTGAGGCCCATCTTCTCGTTGAGCAGGCCCTTGGCGCGGTCGACGAGCTTGCGGGTCTCGAAGCGCTCGACGAGGTCGGCGACCTCGGCCTCGAGCGTGATGATCTGCTGGTACCGCGAGAGGGCGATCTCGATCGCGGGGAGCAGGTCGTTCGGGGTGAACGGCTTGACCACGTAGGCCAGCGCGCCGGCCTCGGTCGCACGCTCGACGAGGTCCTTCTGGCTGAACGCCGTGAGGAGGACCACCGGAGCGATGTGGTTCTTGGACAGCTTCTCGGCTGCGGAGATGCCGTCGAGCTGAGGCATCTTGACGTCCATCACGACGAGGTCGGGACGGAGGTCGGTGGCGAGCTGCACGGCGGTCTCGCCGTCGCCGGCCTCGCCGACCACGTCGAACCCGTTGTCGCGGAGGATCTCGACGATGTCGAGGCGGATGAGCGACTCGTCCTCGGCGACGACGACGCGACGGGGTGCTGTTGCAGTTGCTTCTGTGTCACTCACAGCCGCAAGCCTACTAGACGTCAGAAGTGCTTCATGTCAGCACACGACAATCGGTTGGTACGAGTGGCGGGACGCGGTACCGGAACAGCCCCGCACGCCGTGAGCCTGCGTTGT
This sequence comes from Curtobacterium sp. PhB128, assembly GCF_004340725.1. Classification (NCBI taxonomy): domain Bacteria; kingdom Bacillati; phylum Actinomycetota; class Actinomycetes; order Micrococcales; family Microbacteriaceae; genus Curtobacterium; species Curtobacterium sp. PhB128. Next base: position 324,226 of record NZ_SLUR01000001.1, on the reverse strand, counting down.
ACGAGTGGCGGGACTTGAACCCGCACGCCGTGAGGCAGAGCATTTTGAGTGCCCCGTGTCTGCCGATTCCACCACACTCGCGAGGCCTCCAGGCTAGCAGGGCCCCCGCCCCTCGACCGCCGCCGGCAGCCGCAGGTCGAACACCGCACCGCCGAGCACGTCGCCCTCGCCGCCTTCGTTGTCGTCGGCGTGCTGCAGGGACCCGCCGTGCGCCTCGGCGATGCCCCGTGCGATCGGCAGGCCCAGTCCGGCCCCGCCGGAACGGGCGTCGCGAGCGGCCTCGAGGCGGACGAGTCGGTCGAACACCCGCACGCGGTCCTGGGCCGGGATGCCCGGACCATCGTCCGCCACCCGGAGCACGGGGCCCGCTCCCCGGTCGTCGAGGGAGACGACGATCCGGCCGGCGGGTCCGGCAGCGCGGGCGGCGTTGTCGACGAGGTTCCCGACGACCTGGGCGAGCCGCTCGGGGTCGACGTCGGCGCACACGGGCCGCTCGGGCACCACGACCTCGAGCGCGACGGACGGCAGCCGCAACCGCAGCCGGTCGCCCTCCGCCACCAGGAAGGCGCCGAGGTCCACCGGTCGTCGGTCGAGTTCGATCCCCCGGTCGAGCCGGGCCATCGTGAGCATGTCCTCGATGAGCCGTGCGGCTCGGTCGGCCTGGCGGACGACGTGCACGGCGAGCACCTCGCGCGTGGCGACGTCGCCGCCACCGTCGCGCACGAGCGTGTCGGCTGCAGCCCGGACCCCGGCGACCGGCGTCCGCAGCTCGTGCGCGGCGTCGGAGAGGAACGAGCGGACCCGTGCCTCCGCGGCGACCGCCTCACGCTCCGCGCCCTCGACGGCGTCGAGCATCTCGTCCAGGGCGACGGCGACGCGACCGATCTCGGTGTCCTGCCGCGAGGGTCGGAGTCGCCGCCCACGGTCGCCGCCCGCGATCGACCGCGCGGTCGTCGCCATCTCGTCGAGCGGCCGCAGGGACCGCCGGACGACGACCACCACCCCGAGGACGGCGACCCCGAGGAACGCCGCGGAGGCACCGCCCATGACCCAGCCGAGCTGGACCAGGGTGTCCTGCACATCGCGGGTCCCGGCGGTCAGCGTGATGCGGGTGCCGTCGTCGAGTCGGCTCACGAGGGTGAGCACCCCGTCGTCCTCGCGCACGGACGACGACGTGACCGTGGCGCCGTCCTCGGTGGTCGTCGGCGTCGCCGCGGCCGTGGGTGTGGTCCCGCCGACGAGTGCGCTGCCGCGCGGAACCGTTGCCGGCAGGCTGCCGGGGTCCGGCGGGCCCGTCCGCAGCTGGTCCGGCGTCGGACCGGCCTCGACGGCCCCGCCGTCCGGCCGGACGATGCGCACCGACAGCCCCTGCGCGGAGAGCCGGTCGGCGAGGTCCTCGGCGTCGACGGTCCCGACGAGCGCCGCGGCGGCCGACGCCCGGTCACGGAGCCGGTCCTCGGCCTGGGCGCGCAGTCGGATGCCGAGCAGCACCTCGACGGCGACCGCCAGCCCGGCGAGCAGCACCGCGAGCAGGACCACGATCGCGACGACCGTGCGCAGCCGCAACGAGGTCGTGCGGAGCGCGCCGTCGTGGACCCTCACGCCGCCGTCCGCTCGTCGCTCAGCCGGTACCCGAGGCCGCGGACGGTGTGCACGAGCCGCGGCCCGTGCGCCTCCATCTTGCGTCGGAGGGCGCTGAGGTGGACCTCGACGACGTTCGCCGCGACGTCGTCGTAGCCCCACACCTGCGTCGTGATCTGCCCCTTCGACACGGTGCGGCCCCGGCTCTCGGCGAGGAACCGCAGCAGGCGGAACTCCGTCGCGGTGAGGTCGAGCAGGACCCCGGCACGCCGAGCGGTGGCGGCGTCCGGGTCGAGGACGAGGTCGCCGACCTCGACGACCGACGGGATCCGCCCGCGCCGCCGGAGCACCGCCGTCACCCGCGCCACCAGCTCGGCCATCGCGAACGGCTTCACCACGTAGTCGTCGGCACCCTCGGCGAAGCCGCGCAAGCGCTCGTCGAGCTCGTCCCGCGCGGTCATCATGACGACGGCGGCGTCCGAGGTGGAGCGCACCCGGCCGGCGAGCACGATGCCGCTCGGCCCGGGCAGCATCCAGTCCAACAGGACGAGGTCGGGTGCGGCGCGTCGGAGGTCCTCGACGAGGTCGCGTCCGTCGGATGCCTCGGCGACCAAGAAGCCCTCCGCACGCAGGGTCGTCGCGACGGAGGTCCGGATGGAGTCGTCGTCGTCGACGACCAGGATTCGAGCGGGAACAGGCACGGCGGACACCGTAGGACGCTCCGGCGGCCACCGAGCATGGAGGACGCTGGAGAACCCCTGTGCTTCAGGCATGCTTCAGATTCGGACTCGAGCGTCGTCTCCAGCGGCGGATCACCCGGATCCGCCCGGTCACGGAACGGAACCACCATGCTCGACGAACGAGACGACTCGACCACCACCGCCACCCCGCGACGCGGCGCACTCCTGCGACGGGTCGGGATCGGCACGGCCGCAGCCGCGGTGCTGGTGCTCGGCGGGTTCGGCATCGCCACGGCGAACGCCGCGACGACGACCCCGGCGCCGAGCGCCCCGACCGGTGCGCCGAGCGGTGCACCGGACAGCGCGACCACACCGGCCCCGGTTCCGTCGGACGGCGACACCGCGACGGTGCCCGCACCACCCGAGGGCGGCCCCGCGGCGGCGCCCGGCTGCACGGCGCTGCCGAAGGCCGGCGACACCGCGACGGTGCCCGTGCCGCCGAAGGGCGACGAGGGGAAGGCACCCACCCCGCCGAAGCACGGTGCGAAGCCCACGGCACCCACCCCGCCGAAGGACGGTGCGAAGACCACGGCACCCACCCCGCCGAAGGACGGTGCGAAGCCCACGACGCCCACTCCGCCGACGCCCGACGCGACCACCACGCCGGCGCCGACCTCCGGTTCCTGATCACCAGGCCGGGAGGCGCGCACCGTCGGCGGTCCCGACCGCGCGGGGCGTGCCTCCAGGCCGGGTCGTCCCGACCGGCTCAGGGACCCTCGAGCGCCTCGATCGCCGCCACGAGACCGGCTCGTCGCGGCGACCGCCGCGGCAGGACCGCGAGCAGCGCGCGGAGCACGCGCGCGTCCGCCGCCCCGTCCGGCGTCCGCGCCCACGCGAGCAGCGCCTCGACGCTGCCGTCCGCGACGACCGACTCGCGGAACCGACCGCGCACCAGGTCGCGCACGGCGTCCACCCCCGGCGCAGCCGACCCCGGCAAGACGGGCCCGGTGTACCGGTCGACGGCCTGGAGGCGCGCCCCGCGGTCGAGCGCGGACAGCACCGTGTCGACGTCGGTCGCCATCCCGGTCACCCGGTACGGTCGCGACGTCACGGTCACGCCCGACGCGTGCTCCGCGAGGACCCGTCGGAGCCGCACCACCTCGGCGCGCAGCGTCACGACGGCGCCGGCGTCGCCGTACACGGCGTGCGCGAGGTCGGCGGCCGCCAACCCGTCGGGGTGGGCGGCGAGGACGACCAGGAGCTCGGAGTGCCGCGCGGACAGGTGGACCCGGCGGTCGTGGACGCGCAGGACGGCGGTGTCGGTGCCGAGGACCGTCAGCTCCGCGCCGGGCGCGCGCGGCGTCGACGCGGCGGGCCTCGGCAACCGGCTCGCGGCCAAGGCGAGCTGCGCCTCGGCGGCGGCGACCGTGGCCGCGAGGAGCGAGAGGGTGTGCCGTTCGACGGCCCGGTCGTCGCCTGTCAGGTCGAGCACGCCGACGGTGGCCCCGTGGGCGTCGTGCACGGGCACTGCGGTGCACGACCACGGCTTGACGGCGTTCGCGTAGTGCTCGTCGGAGCGGATCTGCACCGGCCGGTCGAGCCGCAGGGCGGTACCGGGCGCGCTCGTGCCGACGCGGTCCTCGGCCCAGTCGGCGCCTGGGACGAAGCCCATGTCCTCGGCCGCACGTCGGGCCGTCCGCGCGCCGTCGACCCACACGAGCCGACCGGAGGCGTCACCGACTGCCAGGACGCAGCCGGCGGACCGGGTGTCGTCGAGCAGCAGGTGCCGGACCACGGGCAGCAGGGTGGCGAGCGGGCCGTCCCGGCGGGCGGCGTCGAGCTCGTCGTCACCGAGTGCAAGAGATGGCACGCCGTCCGGGTCGACCGCCGCGGACCGCCGCCAGGACGCGGCAACGAGCGGGCGGAGCCGGTCGGGTGCGCGCATGCGTCCTCCGATCGACCCCACCCGCCGCACCGTCGCGACGAGTACGGCCAGCCTACGTCCGCTGCGCGACCGGGACCAGGCCGAGATCCGCCAGCTCGGCGTCGTCGAACATCCGCGACCGGGTCAAGAACCGCTTGCCCTCGGGGCTCTCGACCGAGAACCCGCCGCCCCGCCCGTCGACGACGTCGATCGTCAGGTGCGTGTACTTCCAGTACTCGAACTGCGACACCGACATGTACACCTCGACGGGGTCGATGCCGTCGACCTCGAGTGCCCCGAGCAGGACGTCGCCGGAGCCGGTCCGGAACATGCCGACGGGGTAGCACATCGGGCTCGAGCCGTCGCAGCAGCCGCCCGACTGGTGGAACATCAGCGGGCCGTGCCGGGCGGCGAGGGTGCGCAGGAGCTCCCCCGCCGCCGGCGTGACCGCCACGCGTGCGGTGTCGGGCATCAGAAGAAGCCCATCGGACCATCGGCGTAGGACACGAGCAGGTTCTTGGTCTGCTGGTAGTGGTCGAGCATCATCTTGTGGTTCTCGCGCCCGATGCCGGACTGCTTGTACCCACCGAACGCCGCACCGGCCGGGTACTGGTGGTAGGTGTTCGACCACACCCGTCCGGCCTGGATGTCACGTCCGGCGCGGTACAGCGTGGTGGCCTCGCGACTCCACACCCCGGCACCGAGTCCGTAGAGGGTGTCGTTGGCCGTGGCGATCGCGTCGTCGTAGCCGCTGAAGGACGTCAGCGCGAGGACCGGACCGAAGATCTCCTCCTGGAAGATCCGCATCGAGTTGACTCCCTCGAACACCGTCGGCGTGACGTAGTACCCGCCGGAGAGCTCCCCGCCGAGGTCCGCACGCTCCCCGCCCGTGAGCAGCTTCGCGCCCTCCTGCTTGCCGATGTCGATGTAGCTCAGGATCTTCTCGAGCTGGTCGTTCGACGCCTGGGCGCCGATCATCGTGGACAGGTCGAGCGGGTGGCCCTGCTTGACGGCGCGCACCCGGTCGAGGCCGTCGGCGACGAACCCGTCGTAGATCTCCTTCGCCACGAGCGCCCGGGACGGACACGTGCAGACCTCGCCCTGGTTGAGGTTGAAGAAGGTGAAGCCCTCGAGTGCCTTGTCGTAGAACGAGTCCTTCTCGGCAGCGACGTCGGGGAAGAACACGTTCGGGCTCTTGCCGCCGAGCTCGAGCGTCACCGGGATGAGGCTCTGCGAGGCGTACTGCATGATCAGCCGACCGGTGGTGGTCTCGCCGGTGAACGCGATCTTCCGAATGTCCGGGTGCTGGGCGAGTGGTGCGCCGACCTCGATGCCGAAGCCGTTGACGACGTTGAGCACGCCGGCGGGCAGGAGGTCGCGGATGAGCTCGACGAGCACGTGGATCGACGCCGGGGTCTGCTCGGCGGGCTTCAGCACGACGCAGTTGCCCGCAGCCAGGGCCGGTGCGAGCTTCCACACCGCCATCAGGATCGGGAAGTTCCACGGGATGATCTGTCCGACGACGCCGAGCGGTTCGTGGAAGTGGTACGCCACGGTGTCGTGGTCGATCTCGCCGGCCGAGCCCTCCTGTGCGCGGATCGCTCCGGCGAAGTAGCGGAAGTGGTCGATCGCGAGCGGGATGTCGGCGCCGAGGGTCTCGCGGATCGGCTTGCCGTTCTCCCACGTCTCGGCGACGGCGAGCATCTCGAGGTGCTCCTCCATGCGGTCGGCGATCTTGTTGAGGATGACCGCGCGCTCGGCGGCGCTCGTCCGCCCCCAGGTCGGGAACGCCTTCCAGCCCGCCGCCACCGCACGGTCGACGTCGGTGGAGTCACCGCGCGCGACCTCGGTGAAGACCTTGCCGGTGACGGGGGTGGGGTTCTCGAAGTACTGGCCGCTCGCCGACGGGACGTACTCGCCGCCGATGAAGTGGTCGTACCGCGATCGGTACTGCACGAGCGAGCCCGGTTCGCCGGGTGCGGCGTAGCTGGTGGGCGATGGTGCGATGGTCATGGTGGTGGCCTTTCGACGACGCTGTCGGGGCACGCACGGTTCGCGTGCTGCTCGCACCGTACGACCACGGGGGTTGCATCCGGTTGCACGGGCTCACGCCCGCTCGTCCGAGGACCGCACGGGCTCGCCGTCGGCCGGGTAGCGTTCGGGACTCCAGCGGTCCGATCAGGAGGAGTGTCCGTGGATTCTCGTGCCGTCCGCACGTTCCGGGTGTTCGTCGTCGTCACGGCGGTCGTCGCGATCGCCCTGGGGATCGTCGCCATCGTGTGGCCCCGGCCGTCGCTCGTCCTCGTGGCGCTGCTGTTCGGCGTGTACCTCGTCGTCGCCGGCGCCCTGCGGGTCGTGGCTGCGGCGCGCGGGCACGGGACGCCGACGGTGTGGCGGTGGACCTCCGGGATCGTCGGTGCGCTCGTCGCGGTCGCCGGACTCGTCGCGCTGCTCGACCCCGCGATCCCCCTGGTCGTCTACGCCGTGCTCGCCGGGGTCGGCTTCGTGGTCGAGGGCATCGTGTCGATCGTGGGCGGCTTCGTCGGCCACCCCGGGTCGTCCCGGGCGCCGACGCTGGTGAGCGGCGTGCTGTCGATCCTCGGCGGTGTCGTCGTGCTCGTCGCGCCCGGCCTCGCGCTCACGGTGTTCATGGTCTTCGCGGGCATCGCCCTCATCGTCGTCGGTGCCGCGGCCCTGCTGCTGCTCCCGCCGCGAGCCGCCGTCCGCCGGTAGGCGGTGCCCCGTCCGCCGCTACGCGGTGCCCGTCCCGAACAGCAGCCCGAGCGCGTAGGTCACGACCGCGGCGCCGAACCCGATCGCCAGCTGCCGGAACGCCCGCTTGCCCGGCGACGCACCGCTCAGCACGCCGACGACCGCACCGGTGCCGAGCAGGGCGAGTCCGACGAGCGTGCCGGCGACCGCGATGGCCGCCCACCCCTGCATGCCGAACAGGAACGGCAGCACCGGGATGATCGCGCCCGACGCGAAGAACAGGAAGCTCGACACCGCGGCGCTCAGGCCGTTGCCCACCGCCTCGTGGTCGTCGGTGACGGTGACCGGACCGGTCGACGGGTGTCGCTCACCGATGCCGGACAGCACGTGCGCTGCGTGCTCGGTCGCCTCAGCCTCGGCCATCCCGCGGGCGCGGTACACCAGAGCGAGCTCGTTCGCGTCGACGTCGAGGTCCGCCACGGCGCGCCCGGCCTCGGGGTGCGGTGCGGACGCCTCGAGCAGCTCGCGCTGCGACCGGACCGAGACGTACTCCCCCGCACCCATCGACAGGGCTCCGGCGAGCAGGCCCGCGATGCCGCTCAGCAGCACGAAGTGCCGGTCGGCGCCCGACGCGCTGATGCCGATGATGAGGGCCAGGTTCGACACGAGTCCGTCGTTGGCGCCGAAGACCGCCGCGCGGAACGTGCCCGACAACCGCATCCGACCGCGGTTCGCGAGCCCGCGCACCACCTCGCCGTGGATGCGCTCGTCGGCGGCCATGCTCGCGGTCGCGTCGTCGTCGTCGGCGTACGGCGAGCGGTCCTCGGCGCGCTGCATCAACGCGAGGACGAACACCGACCCGAACCGCTTCGCAAGTGTCGCGAGGACCCGGGTGCGCAGACTGCCCCGCTGCGGACGTCCGACGTCGTCACCGAGCAGGTCGAGCCAGTGCTGCTCGTGCCGTCCCTCGGCCTCGGCCAGCGCGGCGAGGATCTCGCGTTCCTCGCCGGACCGCCGCGCGGCCAGGTTCCGGTAGACCGCGCCCTCGGCGCGTTCGTCGGCCAGGTAGCGACGCCAGCGGCGGACGTCGGCGCGCGGCGCCGGGTGTTCGGTCTGGAGGCTCACAGCAGCCATCCTGCCGCCTGCGGCCGACCGGTGGTCACCACCAGGGCCGTGGGGACGCGGCAGGGCGCGGACCGGAGGCGACGCGTGGTCGTGCGCCGTGCCTCCTGTCCGCGCCCCGCGGACGCCGTCGCGCCCCGGTGTGTGGGGGCGCGACGACCACGGCGGGGCGCACCACGGGTACGTTGGCGGCGGGACGCGACAGGGCGCGGACCGGAGGCTGCGCGCACCACGTGCCCCGTGCCTTCCGTCCGCGCCCGGATGGGACGCGACGGGCGTCGGTGTCGGGCCGGGCTGTCGCGCCCCGCAGACGCCGTCGCGCCCCGGTGTGCGGGGGCGCGACGACCACGGCGGGGCGCAGCCGCGGCGCGTCCAGCGTCCGGCGTCCGGCGTCCGGCGTCCGGGCGGAACGCGGCAGGGCGCGGACCGGAGGCGACGCGTGGTCGTGCGCCGTGCCTCCTGTCCGCGCCCTGTCGGCGTCGGGATCCTGCGGATCAGTCCCGCACGTAGGCCGGAGCGGCCTCGGCGTGGGCGTCGCCCACCCGGTGCACGCGCAGGTCGTTCGTCGAGCCCTCGATCCCGGGAGGCGAACCGGCCGTCACGATGACGCGGTCGCCGGGGGCGGCCAGGCCGTTCTCGAGCAGGACGTCGTCCACCTGCGAGAAGAGCTCGTCGGTGTGGGTCTTGCGCTCGACCAGGAACGACCGGACGCCCCAGGTGAGCGCCATGCGGCGACGCGTGGCCTCGTTCGGGGTGAAGGCGATGATCGGAAGGCCGTGGCGCAGACGCGACATGCGGCGCGCCGAGTCACCCGACTCGGTGAACACGCAGAGGTACGAGGCCTCGGTGAACTCCGCGATCTCGACCGCGGCGAGGGTGATCGCCCCGCCGAGGGTGCGCGGCTTCGTGCCGAGCGGCGCGATGCGCTCGAGGCCGTGGTCCTCGGTCGACTCGACGATGCGGGCCATCGTGCGGACGGTCTGCACCGGGTACTCGCCGACGCTGGTCTCGCCCGAGAGCATGACCGCGTCCGCACCGTCGAGGACGGCGTTCGCGACGTCGGAGGTCTCGGCACGGGTCGGGATCGGCGACGAGATCATCGACTCGAGCATCTGGGTCGCGACGATGACCGGCTTCGCCATGCGGCGCGCGAGCTCGACGGCGCGCTTCTGCACGATCGGGACGGCCTCGAGCGGCAGCTCGACGCCGAGGTCACCGCGGGCGACCATGATGCTGTCGAAGGCGTCGATGATCTCCTCGAGCGCGTCGACGGCCTGCGGCTTCTCGATCTTCGCGATGACGGGGAGTCGCTTGCCCTCTTCGTCCATGATCTCGTGCGCGCGGACGACGTCCGAGGCGTTGCGGACGAACGAGAGCGCGATGAGGTCGGCGCCCTGGCGGATGCCCCAGCGGAGGTCGGCCTCGTCCTTCTCGCTCAGCGCGGGGACGTTCACTGCCACGCCGGGCAGGTTGATGCCCTTGTTGTTCGACACGGTGCCGCCGACGACGACCTCGGTGCGGACACGGACGCCGTCGGTGTCGAGCACGCGCAGGCGGACGCGACCGTCGTCGATGAGCAGCGGGTCGCCGGGCTTGACGTCCTGGGGCAGGCCCTTGAACGTCGTGCCGCAGATCTCCTTGGAGCCGGGGACGTCCTCGGTCGTGATCGTGAACACGTCGCCGACCGCCAGGTCGTGCGGCCCGTCGGCGAACTTGGCCAGACGGATCTTCGGACCCTGCAGGTCGACGAGGATCGCGACCGGCTTTCCGAGCTCCTCGGCAGCGCGACGGACGTTCACGTAGTTGGCCTCGTGGACGCTGTAGTCACCGTGGCTGAGGTTGAGTCGGGCGACGTCGACGCCCGCTTCGATGATCTCCTTGACGGTCTCGTAGTCCGACGTTGCCGGTCCGAGCGTCGAAACGATCTTTGCGCGTCTCAATGGATTCCTTCGTGGTGGTGGGTGATGCTCTGGTTTCCGCGCTGTGGGGCCGCGCGGAACGAAGCGAGGCCACCAGCACCTTATCGAGTGCTGGTGGCCCCTCGCTCACCGGGGGGTGAGCATCTGGTGGTGGTTGGTCATGCGGCGATCCGTCATCTCAGACCGACATCGCGCGGTCGGTCGCCTTCACCGGCGCCGGCAGGATCGTCGAGCCCTCGAGGTACTCGTCGACCTTCGCCGCCGCGGCACGGCCCTCGGCGATCGCCCAGACGATCAGGGACTGCCCGCGGCCGGCGTCACCGGCGACGAACACGCCCGCCTCGTTCGTCGTGTAGTCGGCGCGGCGGTCGAGCGCACCGGAGACCGTCGTCGGCAGACCGAGCTGCGGCTCGATCGTGTCGGATTCCGGACCCGTGAAGCCCATCGCGACGAGGACGAGGTCTGCGGGGATCTCACGCTCGGAGCCGGCCTTCGGCACGCGACGGCCGTCGAGGTACTCGGTCTCGGCGACCCGGAGCGCCCGGACCTCGCCGGCCTCGTTCGCCAGGAACTCGACGGTCGAGGCGAGGAAGTGCCGCTCGCCGCCCTCTTCGTGGGCGCTCGTGACCTCGAAGACGGTCGGGAACATCGGCCACGGCTGCTCGGACGGACGCTCCAGCGGCGGCTGCTTGCCGATCGCCAGGTTCGTCACGCTCAGGGCGCCCTGCCGGTGCGCGGTGCCGATGCAGTCCGCACCGGTGTCACCGCCGCCGATCACGACGACGTGCTTGCCCTCGGCGGTCAGCTGGTTGTCGACCCGGGTGCCGGCGTTCGCCTTGTTCTGCTGGACCAGGTAGTCCATCGCGAAGTGCACGCCCTCGAGGTCGCGCCCCGGGATCGGCAGGTCGCGCGGCACCGTGGCGCCGGTGGCGACGACGACCGCGTCGTAGCGCGACTTCAGGTCGTCCCAGGTGATGTCGCGGCCGATCTCGACGCCCGCACGGAAGCGGGTGCCCTCGGCCTGCATCTGGGACAGGCGCGCGTCGATCTGGCGCTTCTCCATCTTGAAGTCCGGGATCCCGTAGCGGAGCAGCCCGCCGATGCGGTCGTCGCGCTCGTAGACGGCCACGGTGTGCCCGGCGCGCGTGAGCTGCTGCGCGGCGGCCAGCCCGGCGGGGCCGGAACCCACGACGGCGACGGTCTTGCCCGTCAGGCGCTCCGGCGGGTGCGGGGTGACCCAGCCGTTCTGGAACGCCTCGTCGATGATCGAGACCTCGACCTGCTTGATCGTCACGGGCGGCTGGTTGATGCCGAGCACGCACGAGGACTCGCACGGAGCGGGGCACAGCCGGCCCGTGAACTCCGGGAAGTTGTTCGTCGCGTGCAGTCGCTCGATCGCCTGACGGCCCTCACCGCGCCAGGTCAGGTCGTTCCACTCTGGGATCAGGTTGCCGAGGGGGCAGCCCTGGTGGCAGAACGGCACGCCGCAGTCCATGCAGCGGCCGGCCTGGCGCTTGAGGGCACCGGACTCCTGCTGCTCGTAGACCTCTTTCCAGTCCATGAGCCGGACGGGCACGGGGCGCCGTGCGGGCAGTTCGCGTTCCTGGACCTTGAGGAATCCCTTGGGGTCAGCCACCGGTCACCTCCGTGGTCGTGTCGGGCGCTGCCGGTTCCAGACGTGCGTGACGCTCAGCCACCGGTCACCTCCATGATTCTGTTCCAGACGACGTCGCCGTCGGGGTCGAGCCCCTCGTCGACGGCGCGCTGACGGGTCTCGAGCACCGCCGCGTAGTCACGCGGCAGCACCTTGACGAAGTCGCTCAGGTCGCCGGACTCGAGCAGGTCGGACGCGAGCGTCGAACCGGTCTCCTCGGCGTGCCGGGTGAGCAGGTCGGTGACGATCTCGACGTCGGCGCTGTCGAGCGCCTCGAGTCGGAGTTCACCGGTCGCGAGGGCGTCGGTGTTGACGTGCTCCTCGCGCAGACCACGGACGTACGCGGTGCCGCCGGACATGCCGGCCCCGAGGTTCCGACCGGTCTCGCCCAGGATGAGCGCGAGCCCGCCCGTCATGTACTCGAGCGCGTGGTCGCCAACGCCCTCGACCACCGCGGTCGCCCCCGAGTTGCGCACCAGGAAGCGCTCGCCCACGATGCCACGGATGAACATGCTGCCCTGGGTCGCGCCGTAGCCGATCACGTTGCCGGCGATGACGTTCTCCGCCGGGTCGAAGCCCGAACCGGCGTCCGGCCGCACGATGATCTCGCCACCGGACAGGCCCTTGCCGACGTAGTCGTTGCTGTCGCCGATGAGGCGCAGGGTGATGCCGGCGGGCATGAACGCGCCGAGCGACTGTCCGGCGGAGCCGCGCAGCGTGACGTCGATCGAGCCGCTGGGCAGCCCGTGCTCGCCGTGCCGTTTGGTGACCTCGTGGCCGAGCATCGTGCCGACCGCGCGTTCGGTGTTGCGGATGGGCAGGTCGAGCGCGATCGAGCCGCCGTGGTCGAGCACGTCGGCGGTCTGCTGGATCAGCCCCACGTCGAAGTGCTGCTCGAGCTCGTGGTCCTGCTCGCGCTGGTGGCGACGCGGCTCGGCGTCCTCGAAGTGCGGACCCGCGAGGACCGGTGCGAGGTCGAGCCCTGACGCCTTCCAGTGCTCGAGGGCACGGTCGACGTCGAGGGCGTCGGACCGGCCGATCGCCTCGTCGAGGGTGCGGAAGCCGAGCTCGGCGAGGAGCTCGCGCACTTCCTGCGCGATGAACTCGAAGAAGTTCACGACGAACTCGGGCTTGCCGGAGAAGCGCTTGCGGAGCTCGGGGTTCTGCGTCGCGACCCCCACCGGACACGTGTCGAGGTGGCACACGCGCATCAGGATGCAGCCCTCGACGACGAGCGGAGCGGTGGCGAAGCCGTACTCCTCGGCGCCGAGCAGGGCTGCCACGACGACGTCGCGCCCGGTCTTCATCTGACCGTCGACCTGCACGACGACGCGGTCGCGCATGCCGTTCAGCATGAGCGTCTGCTGCGTCTCGGCGAGGCCGATCTCCCACGGGGTGCCGGCGTGCTTGAGCGAGTTGAGCGGGGACGCACCCGTGCCACCGTCGTGTCCGGACACGAGCACGACGTCGGCCAGGGCCTTCGTCACACCGGCCGCGACCGCGCCGATGCCGGACTGGCTCACGAGCTTCACGTGGACGCGGGCGGCCGGGTTGGCGCGCTTCACGTCGAAGATCAGCTGCTTGAGGTCCTCGATCGAGTAGATGTCGTGGTGCGGCGGCGGCGAGATGAGGCCGACGCCGGCGGTGGCGTGCCGGGTGCGGGCGACCCACGGGTACACCTTCTGCGGGGGCAGCTGGCCGCCCTCGCCGGGCTTCGCACCCTGCGCCATCTTCAGCTGGATGTCGGTGGCGTGGGTGAGGTACATGCTCGTCACGCCGAACCGCCCGGAGGCGACCTGCTTGATCGCACTGCGGCGCTCGGGGTCGAGCAACCGGTCGACGTCCTCGCCGCCCTCACCCGTGTTCGAGCGGCCACCGAGGCGGTTCATCGCGATCGCGAGCGTCTCGTGGGCTTCCTTCGAGATGGAGCCGTACGACATCGCGCCGGTGTTGAAGCGCTTGACGATCGACTCGATCGACTCGACCTCGTCGAGCGCGACGGGCTTGCGCACCCCGTGCTTGAAACGGAACAGCCCGCGCAGCGTCATGAGCTCCTCGGACTGGTCGTCCACGGCGCTCGAGTACTCACGGAAGATGTCGTACCGGCGGGCACGGGTGGCGTGCTGCAGCCGGAAGACGGTGTCCGGGTTGAACAGGTGCGGGGGGCCTTCGCGACGCCACTGGTACTCGCCGCCGGTCTGCAGCCGCTCGTGCGACAGGACCGCGCCGTCCTGCGGGTACGCCTGGGCGTGCCGCTCGGCGTTCTCCTTCGCGATGACGTCGATGTCGACCCCGCCGAGGATCGACGACGTGCCGGTGAAGTACTTGTCGACGAACTCCTGGCTGAGCCCCACGGCTTCGAACGCCTGGGCACCGGCGTAGCTCGAGACCGTCGAGATGCCCATCTTCGACATGATCTTCAGGACGCCCTTGCCGAGTGCCTTGATCACGTTCTTGACGGCCTGCTCCGGGGTGATCCCGGTGATCATGCCGGCACGGACCAGGTTCTCGCAGGTCTCCATCGCGAGGTACGGGTTGATCGCCGACGCGCCGTACCCGATGAGCGACGCCACGTGGTGGACCTCGCGCACGTCGCCGGCCTCGACGATCAGGCCGACCTTCATGCGCTGCTCGGTGCGGATCAGGTGGTGGTGCACGGCGGCGAGCAGCAACAGGCTCGGCACGGGCGCCTGCTCGGCGTTGCCGTCGCGGTCCGACAGCACGATGAACTGCTTGCCCGACTCGATCGCGGCGTCGACCTCGTCGCACACGGCGGCGATGCGCTTCTGCATCGCCTTCTTGCCGGCGTCGACGCGGTACAGGCCCTTGATCGTGACCGTCAGGTGCCGACCCGACTCCGTCTCGAAGTGCTGCACCTTGGCGAGCTGGTCGTTGTCGATCACCGGGAAGTCGAGCGTGATCTGCTTCGCGTGCTCGGGACCGGCCGACAGCAGGTTCCGCTCCGGACCGAGGCCCATGCCCATCGAGGTGATGACCTGCTCGCGGATCGAGTCGAGCGGCGGGTTCGTCACCTGGGCGAACTGCTGGGTGAAGTAGTCGAACAGCAGCCGGGGTCGCTGCGAGAGCACCGCGATCGGGGTGTCCGACCCCATCGCACCTAGTGGCTCCGCGCCCACCTGCGCCATCGGGCGGAGCAGGATGCGGACTTCTTCCTCGGTGTAGCCGAACGCACGCTGGCGGCGGGTGACCGACGCCGGGGTGTGCACGATGTGCTCGCGGTCGGGCAGGTCGTTGAGGTTGATGCGCCCCTCGTCGAGCCATTCGCCCCACGGGCCGGAGGACGCCAGGCCCTGCTTGACCTCGTCGTCCTCGATGATGCGGCCGGCCTCGGTGTCCACCAGGAACATCCGGCCGGGGCGCAGACGGCCCTTGCGGACGACCTTCGCGGCGGGCACGTCGATGACACCGGTCTCCGACCCCATGACGATGAGCCCGTCGTCGGTGACGAGGAAGCGCCCGGGACGCAGCCCGTTGCGGTCGAGGGTCGCGCCGACGAGCGAGCCGTCGGTGAAGGTGATGGCGGCCGGACCGTCCCACGGCTCCATGAGCATCGAGTGGTACTCGTAGAACGCCCGCAGCTCCGGGTCCATCCCGACCTGGTTCTCCCAGGCCTCCGGCACCATCATCGACACCGCGTGCGGCAGCGTCCGGCCGGTCAGGGTCAGGAGCTCGAGCACCTCGTCGAACGACGCCGAGTCGCTCGCACCGGGGCTGACGATCGGCAGCAGCGGCGCCACGTCGCCGAGCAGTTCGCTCTCGAGCTGCGACTGGCGTGCGCGCATCCAGTTGCGGTTGCCGCGCACCGTGTTGATCTCACCGTTGTGCGCGATCGTCCGGAAGGGCTGGGCGAGCGGCCACGACGGGAACGTGTTGGTCGAGTAGCGCGAGTGCACGATCGCGAGCTTCGACGCGAAGCGCTCGTCGCTGAGGTCCGGGTAGAACGGCTCGAGTTGCAGCGTCGTGACCATGCCCTTGTAGACCATGGTGCGGCTCGACAGCGACATGAAGTACAGGTCGTTCGCGTGCTCGGCGCGCTTGCGCAGCCGGTAGGTCTGGCGGTCCAGGGCGATGCCGCTCCACGAGGCGCCGTGCACGTCGTGGCGCACCGAGGCGACGAACAGCTGCTCGAACGCCGGCATGGCCGCACGTGCCAGGGTGCCGAGCACCTCGGGGCGCACCGGGACCTCGCGCCAGCCGAGGACCTTCAGGCCCTCTTCGCGCGCCAGTCGCTCGACGGCGCCCTTGACGGCGTGCCGGTCGCCCTCGTCGGTCGGCAGGTAGGCCGTGCCGACCGCGTACTCCCCCGCCGCCGGCAGGTCGAACGGCACCACGGCGCGCAGGAACTCGTCCGGCACCTGGCACAGGATGCCCGCGCCGTCGCCCGTACCGGCGTCCGAACCGACGGCACCGCGGTGCTCGAGGTTGCGGAGGGCGCCGAGTGCAGCGTCGACGATGTCGTGGCCGGGCGTCCCGCGCAGCGTCGCGACCATCGCGAGACCGCAGGCGTCCTTCTCGTTCGCCGGGTCGTACATGCCGGTGGCGTCGGGGACCGCCGAGAACCGACGGTGCGGCGGCACGAGGGACTTCGGTGCCGAGGGCTGGAGTGGCTGGAGCGCCATGGGGGAACCGTCCTCACGAGGAAGTGGAACAGGGACAGCGGTGGCCCGGTGGTGCGTTCCGCCCAGACGGGCGGGACTGGTGCCCGTGCCCCGCTTGTGGCGGGGAGGAGTGCTCCTAGGCGCGGTCAGTGGGAGTCGTGACCGCTCCGGAGCCCTGGGCGACGAGGCGTTCGTCGTCGTCCGCGTGCTCCGAGAAGGTGTCGTCGGAGTCTACATCGGACTTCGGACGCGGCTCGCGACCGGGCAGGTACGGGCTCGGCTCCTTGCCGGTGTGCCGACGGGTCTGCACGATGAAGATGACGATCCCGAGCAGGATGGCCGCGAACGACATCCAGACGTTCGTGCGGATGCCCGCGAAGGTCTCGCTCGTGTCGACGCGGATCGACTCGAGGAAGGACCGGCCGACGCCGTACCAGATCAGGTACAGGGCGAGGACCTTGCCCCACTGGAGCGTGAACTTGCGGTCGAGCAACAGGATGACGACGACGCCCAGGACGTTCCAGATGATCTCGTAGAGGAACGTCGGGTGGAACAGCGTGCCGTCGGGCAGGCCCTTCGGGAACGCGGCGTTCGTCGACTCGATCTGCAGGCCCCACGGCAGGCTGGTCGGCATGCCGAAGAGCTCGTGGTTGAAGTAGTTGCCGAGCCGGCCGAAGGCCTGTGCGAGCAGCACCCCGGGCACGACGGCGTCGATGAACGACGTGAACCGCAGGCCGACCTGGCGGCAGCCGATCCAAGCACCGACGGACCCGAGGATCAGGGCGCCGAAGATCGCGAGCCCGCCCTCCCAGATGTACAGGAAGGACAGCGGGTCGATGCCGGGGCCGAAGTAGTCCGACACGTGCGTGAACACGTGGAAGAGCCGGCCACCGATGATGCCGGCGGGCACCGCCCAGATCGCGATGTCGATGATGATCCAGCGCTCGACGCCGCGCGCGTTGAGGCGGCGGTTCGCGAGCAGGACCGCGGCGACGATCCCGAGCAGGATGCAGATCGCGTACGCGTGGATGCGGAAGTCGAGCGGCAGCGACCAACCGAACACGTCGCGCAGCCAGGCGGTCAGGTCGAAGTACTGCCAGGCGGTGCTCGGGCTCGGGATGCTCAGGAGGGGCATGGAGGAACGGTCGCCTTTCGGAACTGACGGGGCGCGGTGTCGACGTGTCGTCGGCCCCGCTCACTGTAGCGCGGGTCGTGGGCCCGCCAGGAACTGGACTAGGAGCGGCGGGCGCCGGTGGTGAGGTCGGCCGCGCGGTCGGCGACCCCCTGCACCCCGAGGTCGGCCAGTGCTCGGACGAACGCCGAGCCGACGATCGCGCCGTCGGCGTACTCCAGGACCTCGGCGACCTGCTCGGCCGTCGAGATGCCGAGGCCCACGCAGGTGCGCGCGACGCCAGCGTCACGGAGCCGCGACACCACGGTGCGTGCAGCGACGTCGACGCCGGCCCGTGCTCCGGTGACGCCCATCGTCGAGACGGCGTAGACGAACCCGCGGCTCGCCTGCACCGCCTGCTGCATCCGGGAGTCGGACGAGGACGGTGCCGCGAGGAACACGCGGTCCAGGCCGGTCCGCTCCGACGAGGCCATCCACTCGGCGGCTTCGTCCGGGATCAGGTCGGGCGTGATGAGCCCGGCGGCACCGGCGGCGACGAGGTCGTCGGCGAAGCGGTCCACGCCGTAGCGGAGGACCGGGTTCCAGTACGTCATCACGAGCACCGGCACGTCGGCGCGCTCGGTGATCTGGTGCACGGCGTCGAAGACCTGCGCGACCCGGAAGCCGTTCGCCAGGCTCTCCTCGGCCGCACGCTGGATGACCGGGCCGTCCATGACGGGGTCGGAGTACGGCAGGCCGAGCTCGATGACGTCCACGCCGTTCTCGGCGAGGGCGACGGCAGCGTCGACGCTGGTCTGCACGTTGGGGTACCCGGCGGGCAGGTAGCCGACGACGGCCCCGGCACGCTCCGCGTTGGCGGTGTCGATCGTCGTGGCGACGGTCTGGTTCGTGGTCACAGCTGCACCGCGTTCTCGTCGAGGATGCCGAAGTAGCGACTGGCGGACGCCACGTCCTTGTCACCACGGCCGGACAGGTTCACGAGCACGACCCCCTCGGGGCCGAGCTCCTTGCCGAGCTTCATCGCACCCGCGAGCGCGTGCGCCGACTCGATCGCCGGGATGATGCCCTCGGTCTGGCTGAGCAGCCGGAACGCCTCCATCGCCTCGGTGTCGGTGATCGGCGCGTACTGTGCGCGACCGATCGACGCCAGGTAGGCGTGCTCCGGCCCGACGCTCGGGTAGTCGAGCCCGGCGGAGATGCTGTGGCTCTCGATGGTCTGGCCGTCCTCGTCCTGCATCAGGTAGGACTTCGCGCCCTGCAGGACGCCCTCGCGACCGAGCGTGATGCTCGCAGCGTGCCGACCGGTCTCGACGCCGTCGCCACCGGCCTCGAAGCCGTGCAGCGCGACGGACTCGTCGTCGAGGAACGCCTCGAAGATGCCCATCGCGTTCGAGCCGCCACCGACGCACGCGGCGACGGCGTCGGGGAGACGCCCGACGCGGTCGAGGACCTGCTGGCGGGCCTCTTCACCGATCACCTTGTGGAACTCGCGCACCATCTCGGGGAACGGGTGCGGGCCGGCGACCGTGCCGAGCAGGTAGTGGGTCGAGTCGACGTTCGCCACCCAGTCACGCAGGGCCTCGTTGATGGCGTCCTTCAGCGTGCGCGACCCGGTCTCGACCGGGATCACCTCGGCGCCGAGCAGGCGCATCCGGGCGACGTTGAGCGCCTGCCGCTCGGTGTCGACGGCGCCCATGTACACGACGCAGTCCATGCCGAACAGCGCCGCGGCGGTCGCCGTGGCCACGCCGTGCTGGCCGGCACCGGTCTCCGCGATGAGGCGGGTCTTGCCGAGCCGACGGGCCACGAGCGCCTGACCGAGCACGTTGTTGATCTTGTGCGACCCGGTGTGGTTCAGGTCCTCGCGCTTGAGGATCACGCGGGCACCACCGGCGTGCTTCGCGAACCGCGGCACCTCGGTGATGATCGACGGACGACCGGTGTAGTCGCGCTGGAGCTCGTCGAGCTCGGCACGGAAGGCCGGGTCCGCCCAGGCCGTGCGGAAGGCTGCCTCGAGCTCGTCGAGCGCCAGGACGAGCGACTCGGGGACGAAGCGTCCGCCGAAGTCACCGAAGTACGGGCCGTGCAGGTCGCGGAGTGAGGTCACGATGGGTCTTCCCGGGACGAGTCCGACGCGACCGGCGGTTCCGGTGGTCGGACGGGTGGAACGTTCAGCCGCGGTCGGCGGCCTCGATGAACGACGCGAGGGTGGTGGCGGGGTCGGCACCCGTGACGAGCGCTTCCCCGACCAGGACGACGTCGGCACCCGCTGCGCGGTAGTGGGCGACGTCGGCGGGACCTGCGACGGCGGACTCGGCGACGCGCACGACCCCGTCGGGGATGCGGTCGGCGAGCGACCCGAAGAGGTCGCGATCGAGCGAGAAGTCGGTGAGGTCGCGCGCGTTGACGCCGAGGATCCGCGCACCGGCGTCGAGGCCACGGGAGACCTCGTCGGCGGAGTGCGCCTCGACCAGCACGCGCATGCCGAGCTCTTCGGCCAGCGTGTGGAGCTCGACCAGCTGCTGCTGCTCGAGCGCGGCCACGATGAGCAGCACGACGTCGGCGCCGGCAGCTCGGGCCTCGACGACCTGGTACGGGTCGGCGATGAAGTCCTTGCGCAGCACGGGGATGCCCACGCGGGCCTTGACGGCTTCGAGGTCGGCGAGACTGCCGAGGAACTTGCGCCCCTCGGTCAGGACGCTGATCGTCGACGCGCCACCTCGCTCGTAGTCGGCAGCGAGGGCGGCCGGGTCCTCGATGGGGGCCATCGAGCCACGGGACGGGCTGGCGCGCTTGACCTCGGCGAGGATCTTCACCCGGTCGCCCGGGGCGAGGAACGCGAGGGCGTCGAGCGGCGACGCCACCCGGTCGAGGTCGCGTTCGACGTCCGAGTACGGGCGGTCGACACGACGGGCGGCGGCGTCCTCGAGCGCGCCCGCGACGAGGGTCTCGAGCACGTTCGGCATGCGAGTCCTACTCGGCGTGGTGCTTGGCGACGTACTTCGGGCCGTTCACGCCGTAGCCGGCCTTCGCCATGACCGCGCCGATGACCAGACCGATGACGACGACGGCAGCGGAGACCCAGACGCCCCACGGCTGGTCGAACCAGAAGAACAGCGTGCCTGCCGCGAATCCGATCAGCATGATCACGACGGCGGTCCAGGCGGCCGGCGAGTGGCCTTCGCCGAGTTCTGCGGGCTCAGTGTTGCTCACGGTGCTCCTCGTTCTGCTCCGGCGTCGTCGGTCGACCGACGCCCATCCGATCCTACCGTGCCGTCGGTCGGGTCGACCCCAGCACTGAGGTCGTCCCAGTCCACGACGGCGTCGCGCACGACCGGGGCTGCGGCGCGGGCGTCGGCGGCGGCTCCCGCGGTCGCCGCGCCGTACTTCCGGCTCGGACCGGGCCACGCACGCTGCACCACGATGACGACGACACCGAGCAGGACGGCCAGGACCCCACCGGCGATGCCGACGGCCGGCCAGAGCGACACGTCGACGCCGGACACGACGCGGCGCACGGCGGTCAGGTCGCTGACCCCGGCCACCGCGCCGACGGCACCCTTCGCCGCGGCGACCGGGTCACCGAGTGCGGTGATGCCGCTGACCACGACGCCGAGTCCGAGCAGGATCTCGACGCACGCGAGCACGATGCGCAGCACCCGGCCGGCGATGGTCATCGCGAGGAACAGGGCCAGGCTCGCGATCGCCAGGGCGGTGTACTGCGGCACGACCGCGGCCCCGTCGGCGTCGACCGTCGAGGTGACTGCCGCACCGGCGTGCAGGTCCACGGTGAACCAGGTCTGCGTCCACGCGAGCATGATGATGCCGGCGACGAGCAGTCCGGCGACGACGACGATCGGGCGCGAGCGCTTCACGAGCGCACCTCGCGCATCCGGTTCGCCGTGGCCACGGCCCGCAGGGGTGCCGCCGCCTTGTTGATGGTCTCCTCGTGCTCGGTGGCCGGGTCGGAGTCCGCCACCAGGCCAGCCCCGGCCTGCACCCGTGCCACGCCGTCCTTGATCAGGGCGGTGCGGATCGCGATCGCGATGTCCGCGTCACCGGCGAAGTCGAAGTAGCCGACGACACCGGCGTAGGCACCGCGCTTCGCCGGCTCGAGCTCGTCGATGATCTCCAGCGCGCGGGGCTTCGGCGCGCCGGACAGGGTGCCGGCCGGGAACGTCGCCCGGAACACGTCGATGGCGGACATCCCCGCGCGCACCGCACCCTCGACACTCGACACCAGGTGCATGATGTGGCTGAAGCGCTCGACCGTCATGAACTCGGTGACCGCGACGGTGCCGGGCTCGCAGACCTTCTGCAGGTCGTTGCGGGCCAGGTCGACGAGCATCAGGTGCTCGGCGCGTTCCTTCGGGTCGTCGAGCAGGTCGTCGCCGAAGCGGACGTCCTCTTCCGGGGTCGCACCACGTGGACGCGACCCGGCGATCGGGTGCGTGATGGCGCGGCCGGACTGCACCTTCACCAGGGCCTCGGGCGAGGCACCGACGATCCAGTACCGCTCGTCGGCGGTGTCCGCCAGGGCCAGGAAGTACATGTACGGACTCGGGTTCAGCGTCCGGAGGACCCGGTACACGTCGAGCGGGTCGGCGGTCACCTCGTGGTCGAAGCGCTGCGAGATCACGACCTGGAACACGTCGCCGTCGCGGATGAACTCCTTCGAGCGCTCCACCGCGGCCATGTACTCGTCCGGCGTGGAACGGTGCGTCGGCGTCGGCTCGGCGATCTCGAACGCCTCGGCGACGGTCGCGACGCTCGGCTGGACGAGGTCGGCCTGCAGGCGGTCCAGGCGGCGCTGCGCGTCGGACCAGAGCGTGTCGGCGTCGTCGGTGCCGTCGTTCAGCACGCTCGCGACGAGCAGGACGAGCCCCGTGCGGTGGTCGAGCGCGACGAGCTCGGAGACGAAGGACAGCGCCTGTCCGGGCACGTCGAAGTCGGCCGGCGGCACGTTCGGCAGGTGCTCGAGCTGGCGCACGGCCTCCCACCCGATGAACCCGACCGTCCCGCCGACGAGCGGCGGGGAGCCGGGCACCCGCGGGGTGGCCCAGCGCTCGTGCAAGCGTGCCAGGACCTCGAGCGGTTCGCCGTCGAGTGAGCCGACCGCACGTTCGGCGTCGATGCCGGTGTCGATCCAGGCGGCGCGGTCGCCCTCCTGCGTGAGGACGCCGAAGCTGCGCACACCGACGAACGACCAGCGCGACCAGAGGCCGCCCTGGCCCGCGGACTCCAGCAGGAACGACCCGGGCCGGCCGTCGGCGAGCTTCCGGTAGACACCCACCGGCGTCTCGCTGTCAGCGTAGAGCGCGCGCACCACCGGGACGACGCGGTGGTCGCTCAGCAGCGCGTCGAACTCCGGCCGGGAGGTCGTGTGCGGCGCATCGGAGATCGTCGCGGTCGTCATCGGGTCGCCTCCACTGCCGTGTCGGCCGGGGCAGACGCGGTCGCGTCCGTCGGCGCCGACGCCGCTGTGCCGGTCGGGGCTGACGCCGTCGTGGGCGCGAGCGGATCGACGTCGAAGCAGCGGTGCGCCCCGGTGTGGCACGCGGCCCCGACCTGCTGCACGGTGACGAGCAGGGTGTCGGCGTCGCAGTCGAACGCCGCGTCGCGCACGTACTGCGCGTGCCCCGACGTGTCGCCCTTCCGCCAGTACTCGTTCCGCGACCGCGACCAGAAGGTCACGCGCCCCTCGGTGAGGGTGCGGCGGAGCGCTTCCCGGTCCATGTACCCGAGCATGAGGACGTCCTTCGACGACTCCTCTTGCACGATGGCGGGGAGCAGCCCGTCCGCACCGAAACGTGCGCGGTCGAGGACCGCGTCGGTGTCGGTGCTGGTGCTGTCGGTCATGAGACTCCTAGCCTACGGCGGCGGATCAGCGGGCGGCGGCGGTTCAGCGGACGGCGTGGCCGGTCGCGCGCAGCGCGGCCTTGACGTCGCCCACCGTCATCTCGCCACGGTGGAAGACGGACGCGGCGAGGAGGGCATCCGCACCCGCGTCGACGGCCGGGGCGAAGTGGTCGACCCGACCCGCGCCTCCCGAGGCGATGACCGGGACCCGCGCGACCGACCGCACCGCGGCGACGAGCTCGAGGTCGAACCCGTTCTTCGTGCCGTCCGCGTCGATGGAGTTGACGAGCAGCTCCCCCGCACCCCGCTCGACGGCGTCGCACGCCCAGGCGATCGCGTCGATGTCGGTCTCCGTGCGGCCGCCGTGCGTGGTGACCACGAAGCCGGACGCAGTCCGGTCGGAGCGCTTGACGTCGAGCGACAGCACCACGGCCTGCGCGCCGAACCGGTCGGCGATCTCGCCGACGAGGTCGGGCCGGGCGATCGCGGCGCTGTTCACGCCGATCTTGTCCGCGCCGCACTGCTGCAGGCGGGACACGTCGTCGACGGAACGGACGCCGCCACCGACCGTGAGCGGGATGAACACCTGCTCGGCGGTGCGGGTGACCGTGTCGTACATCGTGGCGCGGTTCTCGACCGTGGCACCGACGTCGAGGAAGGTCAGCTCGTCGGCGCCCTGCTCGTAGTAGCGCGCGGCGAGCTCGACCGGGTCACCGGCGTCCTGGAGGTCGAGGAAGTTCACGCCCTTGACCACCCGGCCACCCTTGACGTCGAGGCACGGGATGACACGGACGGCCACGCCGCCCGGCGCCGTGGCAGCCGCGGTCACAGTCGTGCCGCGTGGATCGGGCTGACGAGGATGGCGCGGGCACCGAGGTCGTACAGGGCGTCCATGATGAGGTTCGCGTCGTCGCGCGGGATCATCACGCGCACCGCGGACCAGTCGCGGCCGTGCAGCGGCGACACCGTCGGCGACTCGATGCCGGACGCGACGGCCGTCGCCTGCTCGAGCAGCGCGGTGGGGATGTCGTAGTCGAGCATGACGTAGCCGCGGGCGACGAGCACGCCCTGCAGCCGACGGCGGAGCACGTCGATGCCCGGGATCGTCTCGTCGGTCGACACCAGCAGCGCGGTCGACTCGAGGATGACCGGACCGAAGATCTCGAGGCCGGCCTGCCGCAGCGTGCTGCCCGTGGAGACCACGTCGGCCACGGCGTCGGCGACACCGAGACGCACCGCGCTCTCGACGGCCCCGTCGAGCTTGACGAGCGTCGCCGTCACCCCGTGGCGGGCGAGGAAGTCGCCGACCAGGCCCGGGTAGCTCGTCGCGACGCGGACGCCGTCGAGGTCCTGCAGGGTGCTGTACCGGCCCGGCGTGCCGGCGAACCGGAACGTGGAGTCCGCGAAGCCGAGCGCATCGACCTCGTGCGCCTCGGAACCGGAGTCGAGCAGCAGGTCACGGCCGGTGATCCCGACGTCGAGTGCGCCGGAGCCGACGTAGGTCGCGATGTCCCGCGGGCGGAGGAAGAAGAACTCGACGCCGTTGCGCTCGTCGAGCAGGTGCAGCGCCTTCGGGTCGCGGCGACCGGCGTACCCGGCCTCGCGCAGCATGTCGGACGCGGTCTCGGACAGGGAGCCCTTGTTGGGCACGGCGATGCGGAGCATCAGGGGGTCTGCTTTCTGGTCGGGGTCGTGGCGGATCGAGGTCGGTGCAGGGGCAGTGCCCGAGCGCGTCCTACAGATGTCGCCAGATGTCCGCCGGGGACAGCCCCTTCGCGACCATGAGGACCTGCAGGTGGTACACGAGCTGCGAGATCTCCTCCGAGGTGCGCTCGTCGCCCTCGTACTCGGCCGCCATCCAGACCTCGGCCGCTTCTTCCACGATCTTCTTGCCGATCTGGTGCACGCCGGCGTCCAGTTCGGCGACGGTGCCGGAGCCCTCGGGGCGCGTGCGCGCCTTCTCGGTGAGCTCCTGGAACAGGTCGTCGAACGTCTTCACGCGGTCCAGGCTACCGGTCTCCGCTGACGCTGCCGACGTACCGTCCGGACGGGTCGCGCTCATGCCCGCGCCCGCGCGGCCGCTTCGCGCAGGTCCGTGATCCGCGCGGCGGGCTCACCGCCGTACACGGCCGACCCGGCGACGAGCGTGTCGGCGCCGCTGCGCACGGCCTCGGGCACGGTGTCCACCGAGATGCCGCCGTCGACCTCGAGCCACACGTCGAGCCCCGAGGCGTCGACCGCCGCACGGGCGTCGGCGAGCTTCGGCATCACGGACGGCATGAACGACTGCCCGCCGAAGCCGGGCTCGACGGTCATCAGCAGGATCATGTCGTAGGCGTCGAGGTGGTGCAGCACCTGGGTGATCGGGGTGCCGGGCTTCACCGCGACGGCGGCACGGGCCCCGTTCGAGCGGATCGCGGCGGCCGTGGCCACGGGGTCGTCCGCGGCCTCGAAGTGGAACGTCACGCTCGACGCACCGGTCTCGGCGTACTTCGGTGCGTTGACGTCGGCGTCGGTGATCATGAGGTGCACGTCGAGCGGCACCGGGGAGACCTGCTGCAGGCGCTCGACGATCGGCAGCCCGAGCGTCAGGTTCGGCACGAAGTGGTTGTCCATCACGTCGACGTGCACCAGGTCGGCGGTCTCGATGCGGTGGAGTTCACGCTCGAGGTTCGCGAAGTCGGCGGACAGGATGCTCGGCGAGATGCGGATCGTCACCGGGCAAGCCTACCGGCGCGAGCGCGACGCCCCGCTCGACGGCCTCAGCCGACGCGACGGAACAACGCGATGAACATCGCGTCCGTGCCGACCCGGTGCGGCCAGAGCTGCGCCGTCGCGCCGTCCGCGATCTCCGGGTCGCGCGCGGCGACCCCCCGGACGATCGTCGCGGTGTCGAGCTGCTCGAGGACTCCCCCGTGCCGCCCCATCAGCGCGTCGACCTGCCCGCGCGTCTCGGCCAGGTGCGGTGAGCACGTGACGTACGCGAGCGTCCCACCCGGTGCGAGCACCCGGACCGCGGCGTCGAGCAGCTCGGTCTGCAGGGCCGCGAGCTCTTGGACGTCCTCCGGGGTCTTCCGCCAGCGTGCTTCCGGACGCCGACGCAGGGCGCCCAGGCCGGTGCACGGCGCGTCGAGCAGGATGCGGTCGAAGGTCATCCCGGTGCCGTCGCGGCCGTAGCGCCTGGCGTCGCCCTCGACGACGCGGACGTGGTCGCCGAACACCCCGAGGGCGTTCCGCACGAGTCCGGCACGTGCCGGCACGAGTTCGTTCGCGACGAGGGTCGCGCCGCCCTGCTGCGCCTCGGCGGCGAGCAGCGCGGCCTTGCCGCCGGGGCCGGCGCACATGTCGAGCCAGCGCTCGCCCTCGCGCACCGCGGACGACCGACTCAGCGCGAGGGCGGCGAGCTGCGAGCCCTCGTCCTGCACGCGCAGGCGCCCGGCAGCGACGCCCGGCACGCGCGCGGGGTCACCGGAGATGCCCCGGATCCCGACGGGCGAGACCGGCAGGGCGTCGGCGGCCGGCACGGGGTCGGCGGTCCGGACGGGAGGCACGGTGCCGGTCGCGCCGTCGGCCTCCGGTTCGTCGTCGGCGGGCACCAGGGTCGCCGGCACGTCCGCCGCGCCGTTCGCGTCGGCGAACGCGGCATCGGCGTCTGCGTCTTCGTCGAGCACCGTGCGCGTGGTCGCGGTGGCGATGTCCTCGTCGGTGGCGAGCCCGGGCAGCGCCGCGAGCTGCACCCGGGGCGCGGCGTTGTCGGCGGCGAGCAGGGCGGCGAGCTCGTCGCGGGAGCGTTCGGCGGCGAGGGCGTCGCGCAGTGCCGAGACGACCCAGACCGGGTGCGACCACCGCGTGGCGAGCAGGGCGTCGCCACCACGGCCCTCGGTGATCTGCGCGTCCCACTCGTCGTCGGTGCGCGCGGCGATCTTGCGCATCACGGCGTTCACGAAGCCGGTGGCACGGCGGGCACCGACCTCGCGGGCGAGCTCGACCGTGGCGTCGACCGCGGCGTGCGTCGGGGTGCGCATGGCGAGCAGCTGGTGGGCGCCGAGCCGCATCACGTCGAGGACGTCGGCCTCGATGTTCTCCGGCCGACGACCCGACGCCAGCGCGATGATGACGTCGTAGCGACCGAGCATCCGGATCGAGCCGTAGGTGAGCTCGGTGGCGAACGCGGCGTCGCGCGCGGTGAGGCCGGCACGACGGATGCGTGTCGGCAGCAGCAGGTTCGCGTACGCGTCGTCGACCTGCACGGCGCGGAGCACGTCGAACGCGACACGACGGGCGTTCGCGGGACGGGGACCGCGGCGGGCGCCCCGGGTGTTCGTCGGCTGGCTCATGCGAGGACCTTCCCGTCCAGTTCGCCCAGGCCACGGGCCCAGGCTGCGGCGTCCATCGCCTTCTTGCCGGCCGGCTGCACCTCGAGCAGCGCCAGCGGAGTGTCACCGGTCCCGACCAGCAGCCGACCGCCGTGGAGTGCCAGCGCACCGGGCGCGAGCTGCGGGGCGGGGTCCGCGGGGCCTCCTGTCAGGCGGTTGCTGCGGAGCAGCTTCACGCGGGTCTCGCCGAGGTGGGCGTACGCGCCGGGCTCGGGGGTGACCCCGCGCAGACGGGCGTGCACGACCGCCGCCGGAGCACCGAAGTCGATGCGCCCGTCGTCGATGGTCGTCTTCGGTGCGAGCGTCGGCTCGCCGGTCTGCTCGGTCGCGACGGCCGTGCCGGCGGCGATGGCGTCGACCACCCGGGCGACGGTCTCGGCGCCGGACTCCGCCATGGCGGCGAGGACCTCGCCGGCGGTCGCCTCCGGGTCGATCTCAAACGGGTCCGCCGCGAACACCGGGCCGGCGTCGAGCGCCTCGACGAGCTGGAAGACCGACGCGGCGGTGCGGGTGTCCCCCGCCATCACGGCCCGCTGGACCGGCGCCGCGCCGCGGTACGCCGGCAGGTCGGAGAAGTGCAGGTTGACCCAGCCGAGGCGCGGGGCGTCGAGCGCGGGACGGCGGAGCAACGCGCCGTAGGCGACGATGACACCGAGGTCGACGTCGAGGTCGGCGATGCGCGCGGTGACGTCGTCGTCGACGCGGCTCGCCTCGATGACGGGCAGTCCGAGCTCCGCGGCGACCTGCGCGACCGGTGTCGGGGTCAGCACGCGCTTCCGGCCCTGCGGTGTCGGCGGACGCGTGAGGACCGCGGCGATCTCGTGGTCGGACGCCGCCAGACGGCGGAGGGTGGGGACGGCCGCAGCGGGGCTGCCGGCGACGACGAGACGCATGGGTTCGATCCTCCCACGCGCGCGCTCGGTGGACTGACCCGAACCGGGCCCGCGCCGGGTGGGTACGGTCTGCGGCACAGCACGAGAGGGGTTCCCATGTCCGATGTCACCACGTCCACCGACCGCTTCGCAGGGTCCAGCATCCAGAAGGTCGCGCTGCTCGTCGGCGTCGTGTTCCTGCTCGTCGGCATCGCTGGGTTCGTGCCCGGGCTGACGTCCGGCTCGCTCGCGGGTGCCGGCCACGGGTCGATGGCGATGCTGCTCGGGGTCTTCCAGGTGTCGGTGCTGCACAACGTCGTGCACCTGCTGTTCGGGGTCGTCGGGGTGCTCGCGGCGGGGTACGCCACCGGGTCGCGGATGTACCTGGTGCTCGGCGGGGTCGTCTACTTCGTGCTCTGGGTCTACGGGCTGTTCACCGCGGGGCACTCCTTCGGCGCGAACTTCGTACCGCTGAACTGGGCGGACAACTGGCTGCACCTCGTGCTCGCGGTCGGGATGGTCGCGCTCGGCGTGGTGTTCCCGCGCGTCGGCGGGCGGGCCGTGCGCGCCTGACGCTGCGGCGCGGCGGACTCGTTTCGCGACGAACCACTCGTCGGTCGACGCGTGGATCGTCGGAAGGTGCACACGCATCGGTTGCGTGCGCATCGGCCGACAGAACACGAGGTGATCGACGCGTGGAACGTCGCAAGGTGCGAACGCACACGGCCCGGGAGGCGCGGCGCAGCTCTGCCACGGAGGCCCCGCCCCGACGGCCGGTGCGGGTCAGACCTCGCTGAAGGGTTCGGCGTCGTCGAGCCGGACCCGCAGCGTCGGTGCCGCCCGTCGCCGGTTGCCGCCCTTCAGCACCCGCCGGGTCGACGACCGCCGGATGACCTCGGCCTTCAGGGTCGCCGCGACCTCGGCACCGTGCGCGTACGGGAACCGCACGATCGCCCGGACCGTGCCCGGCAGGGCGTCGTCCTCGACGGGGACCGGGCCGAGCACCGGGCCCGCGGTCGCACCCTCGAGGGCCTCGACCGCAGCGGTGACGGCCTCGTCGGTGCCGGTCATCGTCGCGACGCGGACCGCCGGCGGGAAGTGCAGTTCGCGCCGGTCGGTGAGTTCGTCGTGCG
The DNA here is from genome assembly GCF_004340725.1 of Curtobacterium sp. PhB128. Lineage (NCBI taxonomy): Bacteria > Bacillati > Actinomycetota > Actinomycetes > Micrococcales > Microbacteriaceae > Curtobacterium > Curtobacterium sp. PhB128. The sequence continues at coordinate 294,643 of NZ_SLUR01000001.1, read as the reverse complement.
CGGGACCGTCGAGCCGCCAGAGCGCCATCGCCGTCGCGAGCTTGCCGCCGATGCCGACCAGGTACGCCTCGGCCCCGGGAGCGCCCTTCGCGGCGGCGTTCGTCCAGAACCGGAGCACGTCCTCCTGCACGCGCAGCCCCTCGCGCGCGAGCATCTTCTCGCCGTCGAGCAACAGCACGCACGCGTAGCCCCCGGGCACGCTCGGCTCGGCGCCACGGGTCGCGACGACGACGGAGGGCCGCGCGGGGACCTCGTCGAGCGGGCGTGAGCCGTCGGCCACCACGATCCGGGTGCCGGGGAACGCCCGCCCGAGTTCGTCGGCGGTGCGTTGGGCGCCCTGTCCCACGGGCTTCACGCTGCCGTTGCCGCACGTCGGGCAGCGGAACCCCACGGCGAGGGCACCGCAGAACCGGCACTGCGGCGTGGCACCGCGGTGCGGGCTGCCGAGCGGACCGCCGCAGATCCGGCAGTGCGCCCGCTCACCGCACTCCGCGCAGACGAGTCCGGTGCCGAACCCGGGGCTCGCGACCTGCACGAGCACCGGGCCGTGCTGGCTGGCCTCGCGCGCGGCACGCCACGCGGAGCTCGGGATGCGTGCCTGCGCGGCGTACCCCTCGGCCGAGGTCTGCTGCACGGTCGGGATGACCTTCGGGGTCTTCACACGGAACGGCGTGACGTCCTGCAGCCAGTGCAGTTCGACGAGCCGTTGCACGTCGGTGCTGCGGGCGTGCGAGACGAACAGCAGTGCGGCGCCCGACTGCGCTGCCCGCACGAGGGCGACGTCACGCGTGTGCACGTACGGCGCGCGCTGCTCGATGAACGAGGCGTCGCCGTCGTCCCACATCGCGATGAGCCCGAGGTCGGTCGCCGGTGCGTACACCGCCGTGCGGTTGCCGATCGCGACGACGGGGTGCGTCCGCGCCTGCAGCAGTGCCTTGGCCCGCTGACCGTTCGTCTGCTTGGCGTCGAAGCGCACGACCCGTTCCGGCGGCAGCACCGCGAGCAGCGCGCGCTCGAGGTCGATGACGTCGCGGAAGTCGGGGACGGCGATGACGGCGGACTGCTCGCTCGCCAGCGTGTGGGCAGCGGCCTGGGCGAGGGTCGCCGCCCAGCCGGGCACCCAGATCGGATCGGAGTCGCCGTCGCCCTCGTCGCTGGTGGGCCCGGCCAGCGCCACGGGGTGGGGAACCGCCGCGACCGCAGCGCGATCGTGCTCGGCGATCACGCCTTCGAGCATGCCCGGGGTGTAGCCGGTCACCGGCGGGGCGGACACCGGGGGCGGGGACCACGAGGTGTCCCGCGCGAGCCAGGCCTTCTCGGCGCGGACCTGGCGGGTCGGCACGGCCAGACGGAGGACGTCCGACGCCACACCGGCGGCACGGTCGGCCACGGCACGGGCGAGCTTCCAGATCTCCGGAGCCAGGACCGGGACGGGTGACACCAGGGTCTCGATCGCGCTGAGCTCACCCGGGTAGTCGCCCTCGTCGACGATCTCGACGACGTAGCCGTCGGACATCCGGGCCCCGGTGCGGAGCGGGACCTTCACCCGGACCCCCGGCACGCAGTCGTCCTCGAGCTCGGCCGGCACCCGGTAGTCGAACAGACGGTCCAACTGCGGGAGCGGCGAGTCGAGGACGACGCGCGCGACGGTGGTCACGCGGTGCCTCAGACGGCGGCGGTGACGAGCCCTGCGGCGGCGCGGAGTTCCTCGACGCGGTCGAGCTGCTCCCAGGTGAACCCGGGGAGCTCGCGGCCGAAGTGTCCGTACGTCGCGGTCTGCGCGTAGATCGGACGGAGCAGGTCGAGGTCGCGGATGATCGCGGCCGGACGCAGGTCGAAGACCTGGCGGATCGCGGCTTCGATCGTGGCGTCGTCGACGTGTCCGGTGCCGAAGGTCTCGACGTAGAGCCCGACGGGCTTCGCGCGGCCGATCGCGTAGGCGACCTGCACCTCGAGCCGGTCGGCGAGGCCCGCGGCGACCGCGTTCTTCGCGACCCAGCGCAGCGCGTACGCCGCCGAGCGGTCGACCTTCGACGGGTCCTTGCCGCTGAAGGCGCCGCCACCGTGACGGGAGGCCCCGCCGTAGGTGTCGACGATGACCTTGCGGCCGGTGAGTCCGGCGTCGCCCTGGGGGCCACCGATCTCGAAGCGACCCGTCGGGTTGACGATGACGTCGACGTGCGAGGAGTCGAGGTCGACGAGGTCGAGCACCGGACGGATCACGTGCTCGGTGATCTCGGCGGTGAGCTGCTCCAGCGTGACGCTCGGCGAGTGCTGCGTCGACAGGACGACGGTCTCGACGGTCTTCGGCACGACGCCGTCGTAGCCGACGGTGACCTGCGTCTTGCCGTCCGGGCGCAGGAACGCCAGCTCGCCGGACTTGCGCACGGCGGCCAGACGCTCGGCCAGGCGGTGTGCCAGCCAGATCGCGACCGGCATGTACTCGGGGGTCTCGTTCGTCGCGAAGCCGAACATGATGCCCTGGTCTCCGGCACCCTGACGGTCCAGCGGATCGACCGCGCCGGTGCGGGAGTCGAGCGACTCGTCGACGCCCTGCGCGATGTCCGGCGACTGCGCACCGATCGACACCTCGACGCCGCACGTGGCGCCGTCGAAGGAGACGTCCGACGAGTTGTAGCCGATGCCCGTGATGACGTCACGGACGAGCTTGGGGATCTCGACGTAGCCCGAGGTCGTGACCTCGCCCGCGACGTGCACGAGGCCGGTCGTCACCATCGTCTCGACGGCGACCCGAGCGTGCGGGTCCACCGTGAGCAGTGCGTCGAGGATGCTGTCCGAGATCTGGTCGCAGATCTTGTCGGGGTGCCCCTCGGTCACCGACTCGGACGTGAAGAGGCGCAGAGCAGCTGCAGTCACCGGGATCAGTCGGAGGGCTGCTGCTGCTTGGTGACGGTGAGCTTGTCCTCGTTGATCTCGTGGAGAGCCACGGACAGCGGCTTGTCGTCGATCGTCGAGTCGACGAGCGGGCCGACGTTGTCGAAGAGCGAGCCCTCGTGCAGGTCGGCGTAGTAGTCGTTGATCTGACGCGCGCGCTTGGAAGCGAAGATGACGAGCGCGTACTTCGACTCGACCTTGCTGAGCAGGTCGTCGATGGGCGGGTCGATGATGCCCTGGGGGTTGGCCATGGAGTCTCCTCGTCGTCGGTGCACCCGTCAGGGCGCAGAGAACAAGTCTACGACCTGTCGTGCCGCGGTGCCGACATCGGAGTTCACGATGCGGACGTCGAACTCGTCCTGGGCGGCCAGTTCGACCTTCGCGGTGTCGAGTCGACGCGCCTGTTCCTCGGGTGACTCGGTGCCGCGGCCGATGAGTCGACGCACCAGTTCTTCCCACGTCGGGGGCAGCAGGAACACGAGCACGGCCTCGGGCATCGCGTCACGGACCTGGCGAGCACCCTGCAGGTCGATCTCGAGCATGACCCGCTCGCCGGCGTCGAGCGCTCGGTCGATCGGCGGGCGCGGGGTGCCGTACCGGTACGAGTTGTGCACCGTGGCCCACTCGAGCAGTTCGCGCTCGCGGATCATCCGGTCGAACTCGGCGTCGTCGACGAAGTAGTAGTGCACACCGTCGACCTCGCCCGGGCGGGGCTTCCGGGTCGTGGCGGAGACGCTGAGGTTCACGTCCGGGTACTGCTCGCGGATGTACGCGCTCACCGTGCCCTTGCCGACCGCCGTCGGCCCGGCGAGGACGACGAGCTTCGAGGCACCGCGCTTGCGACCGCGCGCGGCGAGCCAGTCGGCCAGGGCCGTGCGCTGCCGGGTGCCGAGGCCCCCGAGACGCTTCGACGGCGCGATGCGCAGGGAGCCCATGATCGACTCGGCACGCGCCGGACCGATGCCGGACAGGCTGACGAGCAGGTCGCGCACCCGGAGCGAGCGCTCCGCGGAGGTCGTGTCGACGAGGGCGTCGTCCCATGCAGACCGTGCGACCTCGAGCGCCGAGCGCTCCCCCGACGCGACCTGGGACTTCACCGCGGCCCGGGCGCGTCGCGCGGCGACCGCTGCCTGGGCCGCCGCGACGCGGTCGACCTCTGGTGGCGTGCGGTGGGCCGGCAGGTCGGTGCCGTCGGAGCGGTCGCCGTCGGTGGTCATGCTGCGGCCCCGAGGGCGGCGCGGATCCGGTCGGCGCGGTCGGACACGAGTGCCGCGACCCCGTCCGGACCGTCGGTCAGCAGACCGCGCGACTCGCTCACGAGCACCTGTTCGGCGCGCGCACCGTACAGCGCACGGAGGTCCTCGATCCGGGCGCCCTGGGCACCGAAGCCCGGGGCGAGCACCGGCGCGGTGCCGATCGCGTCCGCGTCGATGCCGAAGTCGTCGAGGTGAAGGGTCGCGCCGAGCACGAGCCCGACGTCGCCGAGGGCCTGGTCGCCCGCGGCCCGGTTGTCGTCTGCCACGTCCAAGACGATACCGGCAGCCACGGACCGCCCGGCACGCGGGCCCTCCGCCAGGACCGCGGTCTGCAGCACCCGCGCCTCCGGGTTGCTCGTCGCGGCGAGCACGAAGACCCCGGCACCGTTCCGCCGAGCGACGTCGACCGTCCCGCTGAGCGAGCCGTAGCCGAGGTACGGCGACACCGTCATCGCGTCGGCCGCGAACGGCCCGTCACGGTCGAGCCACGCGAGTGCGTAGTCGTCACCGGTCGACCCGATGTCGCCCCGCTTCACGTCGGCGACGACCAGGAGGCCCGAATCGCGTGCACGACGGATCGTCGCGTCGAGCGCGCGGTAGCCCGCCACCCCCGCCGCCTCGAAGAACGCGATCTGCGGCTTCACGATCGCCGCGCGGCCGGCGGCCGCGTCGACCAGGGCCGCGCCGAAGGCGGCCAGTCCCTGCTCGTCGCGACCGAGCCCCCACGCCGCCAGGGTGGTGGCGTGGGGGTCGATGCCGACGCAGAGCGGTGAACGCTCGCGCATCGCGGACGCGAGCCGATCGCCGAAGGAGGCCGGGCCTCCCGATCGTCCGTCGCTCACCAGGTGGCGCGCTCCCGCGCGTAGTCCTGCAGGCTCCGGACGTTGAGCGGCGTGCCGATCGTCTCGATCGCCGCGACCGCCGCACCGATCTGCGCGATCGTCGTGAACAGCGGCTTGTCCGCTGCGACCGTGGCCGCTCGGATCTCGTACCCGTCCGCACGACCGGCGGCACCCGACGGCGTGTTGATGACGATGTCGACCTCGTTGCGCGTCAGCAGGTCGACGACGCTCTCGCCGCCCTGGCTGTACTTGCCGACGATGCCGACCTCGATGCCGTTGCGGCGGAGGATCTCCGCCGTGCCCTCGGTTGCGATGATCGTGAAGCCGAGCTGCTGCAGGCGGTGCACCGGCAGCACGATGGCGCGCTTGTCGGTGTCCGCGACGCTCACGAAGACCGTGCCGCTGGTCGGCAGGCCGCCGTACGCGGCGTCCTGCGACTTGAGGAACGCCCGCGGGAAGTCGCGGTCGATGCCCATGACCTCGCCGGTGGAGCGCATCTCGGGGCTGAGGACCGAGTCGACGACCTGACCCTCGCGGGTGCGGAAGCGGCGGAAGGGCAGGACGGCCTCCTTGACGGCGACCGGGGCCTCCATCGGGACGAACGCCCCGTCGCGGGCCGGCAGCATGCCCTCGGCGACGAGCTCGTCGACGCTCGTGCCGGTCATGATGCGCGACGCGGCCTTGGCCAGTGCGATGCCGAGCGCCTTCGAGACGAACGGGACCGTGCGGCTGGCGCGCGGGTTCGCCTCGAGGACGTAGAGCACGCCGGCGCCGATGGCGAACTGGACGTTGAGCAGACCCTGCACGCCGATGCCGCGGGCGATCTTCTCGGTCGCGTCGACGACGCCCTGGATCTCGGCGCGGCCGAGGCCGACCGGGGGCAGGGTGCAGGCGGAGTCACCGGAGTGGATGCCGGCCTCTTCCAGGTGCTCCATGATGCCGCCGATGTAGAGCCGCTCACCGTCGAAGAGCGCGTCGACGTCGATCTCCACCGCGTCGTCCAGGAACCGGTCGACGAGCAGCGGGAGCTCCGGGCCGATGATCGCCTGGTCCGCCATCCGGTCGAAGTAGTCGGCGAGCGACGGGGAGTCGTACAGGATCTCCATACCGCGGCCGCCGAGCACGAAGGACGGGCGGACGAGCACCGGGTAGCCGATCTCCTCGGCCACGGCGGTCGCGCTCGCCAGGTCGTGGGCGGTGCCGTTGCGCGGCGCGAGCAGCCCCGCGGCGTCGAGGATGGCGGAGAACTGGCCGCGCTCCTCGGCGGAGTCGATCGCCGTCGGGCTGGTGCCGAGGATCGGGATCCCCGCCGCCTCGAGCGGCTTCGCCAGGCCCAGGGCGGTCTGCCCGCCGAGCTGCACGACGACGCCGACGAGCTCGCCCGACGCCGCCTCGGCCTCGATGACCTCGAGGACGTCCTCGGCCGTGAGCGGCTCGAAGTACAGACGGTCCGAGGTGTCGTAGTCGGTGGAGACCGTCTCGGGGTTGCAGTTGATCATGATCGTCTCGAACCCGGCGTCGCTCAGCGCGAAGGACGCGTGCACGCAGGAGTAGTCGAACTCGACGCCCTGGCCGATGCGGTTCGGGCCGGAGCCCAGGATGACGACCTTCTTGCGGTCGCTCGCGACCACCTCGGTCTCGGCGTCGTACGACGAGTAGTGGTACGGCGTCAGGGCAGGGAACTCGCCGGCGCAGGTGTCGACGGTCTTGAAGACGGGGCGGATGCCGAGGGCTTGCCGGTCGTCGCGGACCTGCTGCTCGCTGACCGGGTGCTCCGGGGTGCTGCGCAGCGCCGCGATCTGGGTGTCGCTGAAGCCGTGCTCCTTGGCCCAGCGGATGGTGTCCGCGTCGAGCTCGTCGGCGGCCGCGACCTCGGCGGCGACCTCGTTGATGAGCACGATCTGGTCGATGAACCACGGGTCGATCTTCGTGGCTTCGAAGACCTCGGCGGCGGTGGCACCGGCGACCAGGGCCTGCTGCACCGTGACGATCCGGCCGTCGGTGGGGATGGACGACTTCGCGAGCAGGGCGTCCTTGTCGAGCTCCGACGCCGGGGTGTCCCAGTGGAAGCTCGAGCCGCGCTTCTCGAGCGAGCGCAGCGACTTCTGCAGCGCCGTCGCGTAGTTGCGGCCGATGGCCATCGCCTCGCCGACGCTCTTCATCGTCGTGGTGAGCGTGGCGTCCGCCGCGGGGAACTTCTCGAACGCGAAGCGCGGGGTCTTCACGACCACGTAGTCGAGCGTCGGCTCGAAGCTGGCCGGGGTCACCTTCGTGATGTCGTTCTGGATCTCGTCCAGGCGGTACCCGATGGCGAGCTTCGCGGCGATCTTCGCGATCGGGAAGCCCGTGGCCTTCGAGGCCAGCGCCGACGAGCGGGAGACGCGCGGGTTCATCTCGATGACGATCAGGCGGCCGTTCGACGGGTCGACGGCGAACTGGATGTTGCAACCACCGGTGTCGACACCGACGCGACGGATGATGTCGATGCCGATGTTGCGCATGTTCTGGTACTCGCGGTCGGTGAGCGTGAGCGCCGGGGCGACGGTGATCGAGTCGCCGGTGTGCACGCCGACCGGGTCGACGTTCTCGATGGAGCAGATGACGACGGTGTTGTCGTAGTTGTCGCGCATCAGCTCGAGCTCGTACTCCTTCCAGCCGAGGATCGATTCCTCGAGCAGGACCTCGGTCGTCGGGCTGGACTGCAGCCCGTCGCCGACGAAGCGGACGAGCTCGGCTTCGTCGTACGCGAAGCCCGAACCGAGACCACCCATGGTGAAGGACGGGCGGACGACGAGCGGGTAGCCGAGGTCCTTCGCGAACTCCTTCGCCTCTTCCAGCGTGTGGGCGATGTGGCTCCGGGCCACGTCGGCGCCGGACTCGAGCACGAGCTCCTTGAAGAGCTGGCGGTCCTCACCGCGCTGGATGGCGTCCACCTTGGCACCGATGAGCTCGACGCCGTGCTTCTCGAGGATGCCGGCCTCGTCGAGCGCGATCGCCGCGTTCAGGGCGGTCTGGCCGCCCAGCGTCGGCAGGACGGCGTCCGGCTTCTCGATGCGGATGATCTCCTCGAGGCACGCGTTCGTGATCGGCTCGATGTAGGTCGCGTCGGCGAAGTCGGGGTCGGTCATGATCGTCGCCGGGTTCGGGTTGACGAGGATGACCCGGACGCCCTCGGCACGGAGGACGCGGCACGCCTGGGTGCCGGAGTAGTCGAACTCGGCGGCCTGACCGATGACGATCGGGCCGGAACCGATGACGAGGACGGAGTTGATGTCTGCGCGCTTGGGCATCAGTTCGCTTCCTTGGTGATGTCTGCTGCGGGAGTGGTCGCGTCGGCGGTGGCCGCGTCGAGCGGCTCCCCGTCACGTCGCGCGCGCACCAGGTCCGCGAACCGGTCGAAGAGGTACATGCTGTCGTGCGGACCAGCGGCGGCCTCGGGGTGGTACTGCACGCTGAACGCGGGCACGTCGAGCGCCCGCAGGCCCTCGACCACGTCGTCGTTCAGCGAGTAGTGCGAGACCTCGACGCGGCCGAACCCGGCCGGCGACTCGAGGACCTGCCCCAGGGGAGCGTCGACCGCGAAGCCGTGGTTCTGGCTCGTGATCTCGACCTTGCCCGTGGTGGTGTCGAGCACCGGCTGGTTGATGCCGCGGTGCCCGAAGGGCAGCTTGTAGGTGCCGAAGCCGAGCGCGCGGCCGAGCAGCTGGTTGCCGAAGCAGATGCCGAAGAACGGGCGACCGGTCCGCAGGCTGCCCTGGAGCAGTTCGACCTGGGCGTCCGACGCGGCGGGGTCGCCGGGGCCGTTCGAGTAGAACAGGGCGTCCGGTGCGAGCTCCTCGAGCGCCGCCGCGGAGATGTCCTGCGGCACGACGTGCACCTCGAAGCCGCGCTGGGCGAGGTAGCGGGTGGTCGACGCCTTCACGCCCAGGTCGAGCACGGCCAGTCGGCCGATCTGCTCGCCCTCGGCCGGCACGACGTAGGTCTCCGGGGTGGACACGATCGCCGAGAAGCTCGCGCCGGCCATCGTGGCCTGCGACCGGACGGCGTCCAGCTGCTCCGACTCCGACAGCGTCGCGTCGGCGCCGCTGAACACGCCGCCCTTCATGGCGCCGGCGTCGCGGATCCGGCGCGTGAGGGCGCGGGTGTCGATGCCGGAGATCCCGACGATGCCGTCGCGCACCAGGTGGTCGTCGAGCGACGCGTTCGCGCGGTGGTTCGAGACCACGCGGCTGGGGTCGCGCACCACGTACCCGGCGACCCAGATGCGACGGGACTCGGGGTCCTCGTCGTTGACGCCGGTGTTGCCGATGTGCGGTGCGGTCTGCACCACGATCTGGCCGGCGTAGGACGGATCGGTCAGCGTCTCCTGGTAGCCGGTCATGCCGGTCGCGAAGACCACCTCGCCGAGCGTGCGCCCGCGGGCGCCGTAGGCCCAGCCGTCGTACCGGGTGCCGTCTTCGAGGACCAGGACGGCCCGTTCGCGTGTCATGCTTTCTTCCCTTCGCCCGCGGTTCGCGGGGCATCGGCCGCAGTCGCCTGCGGCCCGGTCTCGGTCAGTCCCTGCAGGGCGAGCAGCGCGGCTGCGTCGCCCTCCGGGAACCGGAAGTACGTGTCGAGGTCCGTCGCACCTGCGGCGCCGGTCGCCGTCCATCGCAGACGGACCAGTCCCCCGGGCTCGACCACCCGGTCGATCGCCCACGTCGAGCGGTCGGCCCCGCGGACCGCAGCACGTGCGATCCAGCGGTCGTCCGCGCCGGCGAGTCGCAGGACCACACCGGTCGCGTGGACGCGCACGCCGCCGCGACCCCGGAACCCGAGTCCGCCAGCGGTGATGCGTTCCAGCGGCTGGTCGGCACGGGTCGTCGCGACGGAGAAACCATCCCAGGACCCGACTTCCGGTCCGATCGTGGTCGGGACGGGGACGGGAGGCACGGATTCCGCCTGCTTCCTGGTCCGCGTCCGCCAGGTGCGCGCCATGGCGACGAACAGCGCGGCCACCGCGAGCAGGATCACCCCGCCGAGCAACCAGCGCGCGGCGTCGCCGCTCATGCGCGCGCCCCCGTCCGGAGTGCCGCGGCGTGCGCGGCGACGGTGTCGGCGTCGACGAGGCGGCCGTCGAGCACCGTCGGCGCGCCCAGGTGGAACGTGGCGACGACCCGGCCGGGCAGCGTCATGCCGAGGTACGGCGAGTTCTGCGACTGTCCGGCGAGGTCGGCGACCGCGAACTCGCGGCTGGCCGTCGGGTCGTAGAGCGTGATCTCGGCGGGCGCGCCCTCGGTGATGCGCTGACCGTGGCCCTCGACCTGACCGATGCGTGCCGGCGCCTCGGACAGGACCCGGGCGACGTCGGCCCAGTCGAGCTGCCCCGACGCGACGACGGCGGACTGCACGACGCTCAGCGCCGACTCGAGGCCGACCATGCCGTTCGCCGCCGCCGGCCACTCGCAGCACTTCGCCTCGGCGGTGTGCGGTGCGTGGTCGGTCGCGACGATGTCGATGGTGCCGTCGGCGAGGGCTGCGCGCAGGGCGTCGACGTCCTCGCGTGCCCGGAGCGGCGGGTTCACCTTGTAGCGGGCGTCGTACCCGGGGGCGCCGTCGTGCCCGGCGATGAGGTCCTCGGTGAGCACGAGGTGGTGCGGGGTGACCTCGGCGGTGACGTCGATGCCGCGGGACTTGGCCCAGCGGATCACCTCGACACTGCCGGCGGTCGACACGTGGCAGACGTGCAGCCGCGCGCCCACGTGGTCGGCGAGCAGGACGTCGCGGGCGATGATCGCCTCTTCCGCCACGGCCGGCCAGCCCGCCAGCCCGAGCTCCGACGACAGGCGGCCCTCGTTCATCTGCGCGCCGATGGTGAGTCGGGGTTCCTGCGCGTGCTGCGCGAGCACCCCGCCGAAGCCCTTGATGTACTCGAGTGCGCGGCGCATTAGGAGCGGGTCGGACACGCACGAGCCGTCGTCCGAGAAGACCCGGACCTTCGCCCTGCTCGTCGCCATGGCACCGATCTCGGACAGGTGCGTGCCCTGCAGCCCCTGCGACACCGCGCCGATCGGGCGGACCGTGACGTAGCCGGCGTCGTCGCCGAGTGCCTGCACCTGCTCGACGACCCCGGCGGTGTCGGCGACCGGGCTCGAGTTCGCCATCGCGTTGACGGCGGTGAAGCCTCCGGCCGCCGCGGCGCGCGAGCCGGTGAGGACCGTCTCGGATTCTTCGTGACCGGGCTCGCGCAGGTGGGTGTGCAGGTCGACGAGACCCGGCAGGGCGATGAGCCCGTCGGCGTCGACGACCGTGGCACCGCTCGCGTCCACGCCGGAGCCGATCGCCGTGATGCGGCCGTCCTGCAGTCGGATGTCGGCGCGCGAGCCGTCGACCAGCTGCGCGCCGCGGATCAGGTGAGCGGTCATGCTGCGGACTCCTTCGGTTCGGTGCCGGTCAGGGCCAGGTAGAGGACCGCCATGCGGACCGAGACGCCGTTCTCGACCTGCTCGACCACGGTGGAACGGGGGTCGTCGGCAGCGACGCCGGCGATCTCCAGCCCGCGGTTCATCGGACCGGGGTGCATGATCAGTGTGCGCTCGGACAGCCGCGCGAACCGCGCAGCCGTCAGGCCCCAGTGCCGCGTGTACTCGCGCGGGTTCGGGAAGAACGCGTCGTCCATCCGCTCCTGCTGGATCCGGAGCGTCATGACGACGTCCGGGTCCTCGGCCAGGGCGGCGTCGAGGTCGTGGTGCACCGCGGCTCCGAACGGCGTCGTCGTCGCGGGCAGGAGCGTCGGCGGTGCGGCGAAGGTCACGCTCGCGCCGAGGGTCCGGAGCAGCCACGCGTTCGACCGGGCGACGCGGCTGTGCAGCACGTCGCCGACGATCAGGACCCGGACGCCGTCGAGGCCCTGTCCACGCGACCCGGCACCGTGCAGGCGACGGCGCATGGTGAAGGCGTCGAGCAGCGCCTGCGTCGGGTGCTCGTGCGTGCCGTCGCCGGCGTTCACCACGGGGACGTCGATCCAGTCGGCGTCGGCCAGCACGCGCGGCGCACCGGACGAGCCGTGCCGCATCACGATGCCGTCGATGCCCATCGCGCCGAGGGTCTGCACGGTGTCCTTGAGGGACTCGCCCTTGGAGACGCTCGAGCCCTTGGCCGCGAAGTTGATGACGTCGGCCGACAGGCGCTTCGCCGCGGCCTCGAACGAGATGCGCGTGCGGGTCGAGTCCTCGAAGAACAGGTTCACGACGGTCTTGCCGCGCAGGGCCGGGAGCTTCCGGACCTCGCGCGTGTTGACCTCGGCCATCTCCTCGGCGACGTCGAGGATGTGCACGGCCTGGTCGCGCGACAGGTCGGCGGTGGAGAGCAGGTGCCGCATCACGCCACCCCCTGCTCGATGAACACGGTGTCGTCGCCGTCGGTCTCGGACAGGTGCAGGGTGACCCGCTCGTCCGAGGCGGTCGGCAGGTTCTTGCCCACGTGGTCCGCGCGGATCGGCAGCTCGCGGTGGCCGCGGTCGACGAGCACGGCGAGCCGGACGGCGCGCGGCCGGCCGATCCCCTGCAGGGCGTCGAGCGCTGCCCGGACCGTGCGACCGGAGTACAGGACGTCGTCGACGAGCACGACGACCTTGCCGTCGATGCCGCCGGCGGGGATCACCGTGCGGTGCGGGGCACGACCGATGCCGTGCCCGAGGTCGTCCCGGTGCATGGTCACGTCGAGCGTGCCGACCCGTTCGGATCCGATGCCCGCCCGCGCGGACTGCCACTCGGGCTCGATGTCCGCCAGGACGCGGCCCAGCCGTTCGGCGAGCACGGCGCCCCGGGTCGGGATGCCCAGGAGGACGAGGTCCGAGCCGCCGTGGTTGGCCTCGAGGATCTCGTGTGCGATGCGCGTCAGAGCGCGCGTGATGTCGGGTTGCTGCAGGACCGTTCTGGTACCCACGTCGACCCCCTTCCCCGCCTCACTGGACGGCATTAAAGGATGCTGACGTGCACAAGCCTAGCGGGACTCCTGGTCCCCTGCGACCGTCCGACCGGACGGTGCACGACCGCCTGCGACGGCTCCGAGGACACCGTTCACGAAGCCCGCGGAGTCCTCGGTCGAGAGCGACTGGGCGAGCTCGACGGCCTCGGCGATCGCGACGGCGTCCGGCACCTCCGGGTTGAACCGGAGCTCCCAGACGGCCATCCGCAGGATGCAGCGGTCGAGCACCGGCATCCGGGCGATCGACCACCCCTGGGCGTGGTCGATGATGACGGAGTCGATCTCGTGGCGGGCGTCATCGACGCCCGTCACGATCTGCCGTGCGTAGTCCCAGCTCGAGGCACGCTCGGGCTGGTCCAGGTGACGGACGGTCTCGGTCGCCAGGACGTCCGTGATCGGGAGCTCACGCACCTCGGCCACGTACAGCATGTCGAGGGCGCGCTTGCGGGCCTTCGAACGAGCACTCATACGGACGTCGCCTAGGAGTTGACGCGGCCGAGGAAGCTGCCGTCGCGCGTGTCGATCTTCACCGTGGTGCCGCTCTCGAGGTACAGCGGGACCTGGATGCGGTGGCCGGTCGCGATGATGGTCGCGTCCTTGGTGCCACCGGAGGAGCGGTCGCCCTGCAGGCCCGGCTCGGTCTCGACCTCGGTCACGATCGACGTCGGGAGCTCGACGTAGAGCGGGTTGCCCTCGTTCATCGCGATGGTGACCATCGCGGACTCGAGCAGGTAGTTCTTCGCGTCGCCGACGACCGTCGCCGAGACCGGGATCTGGTCGTAGGTGTCGGTGTCCATGAACACGTACGAGTCGCCGTCCTCGTAGAGGAACTGGTAGTCGCGGCGGTCGACCACGGCGGTGTCGATCTTCGCACCGGCGTTGAAGGTGCGGTCGACGACCTTGCCGGAGACGACGTTCTTCAGCTTGGTGCGGACGAACGCGCCACCCTTGCCGGGCTTGACGTGCTGGAACTCCACGACCGACCACAGCTGGCCGTCGATGATGAGAACGGCGCCGTTCTTGATGTCAGTGGTACTGGCCATGAGTCTTCGGTGTCCCGTTCGGTCGTGTTGTGAAAGGTCTTCGGGCCGCGCTGGCCCCGGACGAGTGTAGCGGACGCCCGCCCGTCGCCATCAGCGCCGTCGCCGGGCGCGCCAGGAGTCGATCGCCGCCCAGCCGAGCAGCACCACGGCCGCTCCCCCGAGCAGTGCCCCGGCCACCGCGGTCGAGATCGCCGCGTCCGGTCGGGCGGGCAGTGCCAGGTAGACGATCGCCAGGATGCCGGCACCGGCGCCGAGCAGCACGAGCAGGATGCGCCGGATCATGCCGGACACGAGTTCGCGGTCGCGGCGGTCCGCGAAGAGCCGGATGTTGACGGTGAACTTGCCCGTCTCGATCGCCTCGCCGATCCGGTCGACCCGGCGCGGCAGTCGTCGGGCCGCGGAGACGACGCCGATCAGCTCCTTCGCCGCCAGGTCGCGCAGCTTGCCGGGGCGCAGCTGGTCGGTGATCTGCTCACGGGCGAGCCCGCGGGACTCCTCGAGCAGGTCGAACGAGGGCGCGAGCGTCCGGAGCGTGCCCTCGAAGATCGCCAGCGCCCGCGCGGCGGCGACGAAGTCCGGCGGCGCCTTGAGCCGGTACCGCCCGAACACCTCGACGGCGTCGTCGACGGTCTCGACGCCGATGCGCGCGCCCGGTCCGAGCTCGTCCGCGACGAAGCGCGCGATGTCCCGACGGAAGTCTGGCTCGTCGTGCGCGTCGCGCACCGGTGCCATCCGCAGGACCGCATCGGCGATCCGCGAGGTGTCGTCCTGCAGGTAGGCGACCAGCAGGTCCTGGACCGTGTCCCGGAGGGTCGGGTCGAGCCTCCCGACCGATCCGAAGTCGATCAACGCGGGCCGCCCGTCGGGCAGCACCAGGACGTTCCCGGGGTGCAGGTCGGCGTGGTACAGGCCGTCGAAGACGACCTGGCGCAGGAACGCGCGGAGGATCGCGCGCATCGGGCCGTCGAGGTCGCGGTCCGCGCGCTCGGCGCGGATCGCGCTGAGCGTGTCGCCCTCCAGGAACTCCATCACGAGCACGCGGCGCCCGGACAGGTCCGGGTACGGGTCCGGGAACCGGACCTCGTCCGGACGGGCACTGCGGGCCTGGGCGGCACGCAGGGCGGTGAGGTTCCGCAGCTCGGAGACGAAGTCGACCTGGCGGACCAGGTCGTCGGCGTACTGCGCAGCCACGTCCTGCACGCCGACCTGCCGGGCCTCGGTCGACCAGCGCGCCATGAAGCGGACGACACGGAGCGCGATGTCGACGTCGCGGCGGACGGCGGCGTCGATGCCGGGACGCTGCACCTTGACCGCGACCGCGGTGCCGTCGGGCAGGCGGGCGCGGTGGACCTGGGCGATCGAGGCCGCGGCGACGGGCACCGGGTCGAAGGACGCGAAGACCTGGTCGACCGGTGCGCCGAGTTCCTGTTCGAGCAGGGCGAGCACCTGGTCGGCGGGGGCGGCGGTGACGTTGCGCTGCAGGTGGGCGAGTCCCTCGGTCCACTCCTCGGGCAGCAGGTCGTCGCGGGTGGAGAGCAGCTGGCCCATCTTCACGAACCCGCCGCCCGCTTCCTCGAGCGCACGGCGCAGGTGCTCGGCCTGACTGCGGCGCAGGTCGGAGGTGGCCGGGTCGTGCGAGAAGTCGAGGCGACGGAACGGGACGAGGCGGTGGCGTCTCGCGATCGACAGCAGTTCGGTGAACCGGCGGCCGCGGGACCGGAGGGTGCCGGTGTCGGCCTCCTGCGAGCCGGACAGGTCGCTCAGTCGGGGTGGGTTGGGCACGTCGTCAGTCTGCTCCCCGCTGCTGGGTCCGCCGGGTGCGCCCGTTGTCCTGCACAGGCCGGGAGGCGCGGTCCGGCATCCACAGGTCGGCTCGCGTGTCCCGTCGGGACACGCCCACTGCCGCAGGCTTGCCCCGTGGAGACAGCACTGATCGCGGCGTGCATCGCCGCCGGCGCGGCGATCGTGGCGGCGGTCGTCAGCTGGTTCGGGGCGTTCCAGAGCCGGCGGACGACCGATCGAGAGCACGCCTGGAAGCGGTTCACCTGGTCGCTCGCCCAGCCACGAGGCGGCCCTGCATACGACATTTCGAGAACTGTGCTCCGGGAACCCGAGACCGTACGGTGGTGGTCGAAGGCGGACCGACGGCTCGCCACTCGTGCACTCCGGAGGCGAACCGCCGCCGATCACGTCCACCCTGAGGAAGAGGAGTCCACCTGATGCCGATCTTGCGACCCTTGCCGGATGCGCCCGACGTGGATGCGGACGACGACGTGCTCTTCGCGTGGGACAACGGAGCCACCGTCGCGGAGTTCCGGGAATGGCAGCGGACCGGCGTCCTCACCGTCTCGATGCACGTCAAGTGGTGGTGGCGACGGACGCGGCGGGTGTTGCGCTGACGCCGGCTCAGGCACCGCTGCCGTTGTAGCGCGCGGTGGCGCCCGACTCGACCAGGTCGCGGTAGCGCTCGAGCGCCGTCTCGGCACCGGTGCTGTGCTCCTGGTGCACGTCGATCCCCCGAGCAACGAGCTGCTCGCGCCAGTCCCCCGGCACCGGACCCTCGTCGAAGCCCGTGATCCGCTCGACCGTGGCTCCGTCGGCGGCGAACTCCAGCGCGGAGACCCCCGACCACAGCAGGGCCCCGAGGCACATCACGCACGGTTGGGCGTTCACCACGAGCACACGCCGGTGGCCGACGTCACGGCCGAGGTTCCAGGCCCCCGTCCGAGCCTGTGCGAGTCCGAGGGTGACGACCTCGGCGTGCATCGACGACAGGTTGGTGTGCAGCACCAGGTTCACCCCGAGGGCGACGACCGCGCCCGTGTCCTCGTCGACGACGGCCGCCGCGAACGGCCCGCCGGTGCCCTCCTCGACGTTCCGTTCGGCGAGGGCGTTCACGAGCGCGAACCGCTCCGCACGGGTGCCGAGGTGTTCCGGAGCAGCGGCCTGCGCGTCGCGGAGCCAGTCGGGGACGCCGACACGGAGCTCGGTCGGGAACGGGGCGAGGGCTGCTGCAGACATGCGGCGACGCTAACGGCGCATCGTTTCGACGGTGTTTCCCGATCGAAACGATGCCGAAACACCGCGCCCGTAGCGTCGTCCACCACCGGCTCGAGCCGGTGGGAGAACGCGACACGAGCACGGGCGACAGGGGGGGGCGACGATGACGGCACACCACGCGACCGCCGCGTCCCGCTGCTGGCCCCGCGGCGCCATCGCGCACGGACACTGACGTCCGTTCGACCGACCGTTCGTCCGTCTGACCGCCGCGCGCCGATCCGCCGGGCGGTCCACGTGCCCTGGAGCGCGCCGTCTCGCCGAGCCGCGCCGATCCGCGCACCCTGCTCCGTGCCTCCCGGCCGCCCGCCGGAGGCACCCACCCACCTGCTGCACCGTCCCCTCCGAGAGGACCCCCGTGACCACGATCCACCTCGCAATGTTCCTGTTCCCCGGCTACCACCTCGGCGCCTGGCGCCTGCCGGACGCCGTCCCCGAGCTCGACCTCGGCATCGACCACTACGTCCGCGCCGCCGAACTCGCCGAGGCGGCGAAGCTCGACGCCCTGTTCTTCGAGGACCAGGCCGCAGTCCGGCGCAGCAATGACATCCTGGCCGGCGACACCTACGGTGCGGCGAACCCCCGCTCGATCCACTTCGACCCGACGATGCTCCTGCCCGCCCTGGCGATGCGGACCACGCACTTGGGTCTCGCGGCGACGTCGACCACGACCTTCAACGACCCCTACAACCTCGCGCGGCGGTTCTCGACCCTCGACCACATCAGCAAGGGCCGCGCGGGGTGGAACCTCGTGACGTCCTTCAACGAGGACGAAGCCCAGAACTTCGGACTCGACGCCCACGTGCAGCACGCCGCCCGGTACGAGCGGGCGAGCGAGTTCGTCGACGTCGTCACCGGGCTCTGGGACTCGTGGGACCCGGACGCGATCGTGCGCGACAAGGAGTCCGGCACCTACTTCGACATCGAGAAGATGCGGTTCCTGCAGCACGACGGCGAGCACTTCCGCGTGCGAGGACCGCTGACGACGGGTCGGAGCCCGCAGGGACGGCCCGTCGTGTTCCAGGCGGGTGCGTCGGAGCCGGGCCGCGCACTCGCGGCGCGCACCGCCGACGTCGTGTTCACCCTGCAGTCCGACCCGGACGAGAGTCGTGCGTTCCGCGACGACATCCGAGCGCGCGCCGAACGGTTCGGCCGCGACCCCGACCACGTCAAGGTGCTCGTCGGGATGACCCCGATCGTCGGCGACACCGACCAGGACGCCCGCGACCTCGCCGACCGGATGATGGCGTTGATCCCCGACGACCTGGCACTGAGCAACCTGAAGCCCCTCGCCGGTGGCGTCGACTTCCGGCAGTTCGACCTCGACGCGCCCGTACCGGAGCTGCCCGAGTCGAACGCCGGCAAGTCGCACCGGGCAGCGATCATGGCGGTGTCACGGCAACAGGGACTGTCCGTCATCGAGACCGCCCGGTACTTCGCCGAGGGCAGCCACCGGAAGATGATCGGGTCACCGTCGACGATCGCCGACACCATGCAGGCGTGGTCGGAGGCCGGGGCGTGCGACGGGTTCCTGGCGGTGCCGACGCACTTCCCGGCCGGGGTCGAGGACTTCACCCAGAAGGTCGTGCCGGAGCTGCAGCGCCGCGGACTGCACCGGACCGAGTACACCGGACCGCACCTGCGCGACCACCTGGGCGTGCAGAAGTACTAGACGCCGACCTCTTGGTAGGCGGTGAACAGCAGGTGGTCCTCGGGGCCCTCGAGGATCACCGGCTTGCCGACACCGTCGAGGATGATGAAGCGGAGCATGCCGGCACGGGCCTTCTTGTCGCGACGCATCGCGGCGAGGAGGCCCTGCCACCGGCCGAGACCGTACGACGTCGGCAGGTCCAGGGAGTCCAGGATCGCCCGGTGCCGGTCCACGGTCGCGTCGTCGAGGTGGCCCGTCAGGCGTGCGAGCTCGGCGGCGAACACCATGCCGACCGACACCGCAGCACCGTGCCGCCACTGGTACCGCTCCGCGTGCTCGATGGCGTGCCCGAGCGTGTGACCGTAGTTCAGGATCTCGCGTCGTCCCTGCTCGGTGAAGTCGTCGGACACGACCTCGGCCTTCAGGGCGATGGCGAGTTCGACCACGCGGCGGAACTCCGGCGACGTCGGGTCGGTGACGCGGGCGACGTCGGACTCGATGATGTCCAGGATCTCCGGCACGGCGATGAACCCGGCCTTCACGATCTCGGCGAAGCCGGTGAGGATCTCGTTGCGCGGCAGGGTGCGGACGAGGTCGAGGTCGGCGACCACCGCGCGCGGGGCGGAGAAGGAACCGACGAGGTTCTTGCCCTCGTTCGTGTTGATGCCGGTCTTCCCGCCCACGCTGGCGTCCACCATGCCGAGCACGCTCGTCGGCACCGACACGTACGGCACCCCGCGCAGCCACGTCGCCGCGACGAAGCCCGCCAGGTCGGTGACGGCACCGCCGCCGAGGCCGATGACGGCGTCGGTGCGGGTGAAGTCGGACTGGCCCATGATCTGCCAGCAGAACGACGCGACCTCGATGCGCTTGGCGGCCTCGGCGTCCGGCACCTCGGCGATGAGGGCTTCGAGGCCGGCGTCGACGAGCAGGTCGCGCAGGTCGTTCGCCCGCGCACCGAGGGTCGGGGCGTGCACGATGAGGACCTTGGCGACGCGGGGGCCGAGGATCGCGGGCAGCGAGGCGAGCAGGCCCGAACCGACCGCCACCACGTAGCCGTCGTCACCGCCGACGCGGATCTCGGTGGTGCCTGCGGGCAGGATCGGGTCGGTCACGGTGCTCCTTCGGTGGTGGTGCTGGTGTCGTCGCGTCGGCCGGCGCTGGTGTCGCCGCTGGCGCTGCTGTCGCTCCGCAGCCAGGTGACGACCTCGTCGACCACCCGGGACATCGGACGGCGCGAGGTGTCGACGACGACGTGCGCGAGCTCGGCGTAGGTCGCCGCACGCTCGTCCATGATCGTCTGCCAGGCGTCGATGCCGCCGTTCGCGAGCAGGGGCCGGTCCGAGCCGGCGATCCGCTCGGCGACGGCCTCGGGCGAGACGGTGAGCAGGACGATGCGGGCGCCGGACAGTGCCTCGCGGGTGGCGGCGTGCGTCACCGCTCCGCCGCCGACGGCGATGACGCCCCCGGTGCCGAGGGCGGTCCGGACGGCGTCGGCCTCGAGGGCACGGAAGGCCGGCTCACCACGGTCGGCGAAGATGCCGGGGATCGGTCCGTGCTCGCGGACGATGACCCGGTCGGTGTCGGTGAACGGCACACCCAGCGCCTTCGCGACGCGCTTGCCGACGCTGGACTTGCCGGCGCCCATCGGGCCGATCACGACGACGGGCGCAGCCAGACCTCGCGCGGCGCCGCCGCCGGTCGTGCTCACGACGCGTCGGCCGGTGCCGCCGGCTCCGTCCGACGGGTGCGGAGCGTCTCCGGGATCGACGCGAGGTAGGCGTCGAGGTTGCGCTTGGTCTCGACGACGTTGTCCCCGCCGAACTTCTCGAGCACGGCGTCGGCGAGCACGAGCGCCACCATCGCCTCGGCCACGACGCCGGCGGCCGGGACCGCGCAGACGTCGGACCGCTGGTGGTGCGCCGAGGCGTCCTCGCCCGAGACGACGTCGACGGTGTGCAGCGCGTGCGGCACGGTCGCGATCGGCTTCATGCCCGCACGGACGCGCAGGACGGTGCCCGTGGACATGCCGCCCTCGGTGCCACCGGCACGGTCGCTCGTGCGGTAGATCTCGCCGTCCTCGCGGTAGAGCTCGTCGTGGGCCGCGGAGCCGCGACGGCCAGCGGTCGCGAAGCCGTCGCCGACCTCGACGCCCTTGATCGCCTGGATGCCCATGATCGCCGCGGCCAGACGGGCGTCGAGCCGACGGTCCCACTGCACGTGCGAGCCGAGCCCCGGCGGGACGCCGTAGAACAGCACCTCGACGACGCCACCAAGGGTGTCGCCGTCCTTCTTCGCGGCCTCGACCTCGGTCACCATGCGCGCCGAGGTGTCGGCGTCGAAGCAGCGCAGCTGGTCGTCGTCGAGACGGTCGACGTCGTCGGGGAGCGGCAGGTCGGTGCCGTCCGGCACGCGGACCGTGCCGACCTGCAGGGTGTGCGCGACCGACCGCATGCCGAGTTCGGCGAGGAAGGACTTCGCGACGGCGCCGAGCGCGACGCGGGCCGCGGTCTCACGGGCGCTCGCGCGCTCGAGGATCGGGCGGGCCTCGTCGAAGCCGTACTTCTGCATGCCGACCAGGTCGGCGTGGCCCGGACGCGGGCGGGTCAACGGGGCGCTGCGGCCACGCGACATCTCGGTGGACTCGACCGGCTCGGGGTTCATGACCTCGACCCACTTCGGCCACTCGGTGTTGCCGATCCGGATCGCGATCGGGCTGCCGAGCGAGAACCCGTGCCGGACACCGCCGGACACGTGCAGCTCGTCCTGTTCGAACTTCATGCGCGAGCCGCGACCGTAGCCGAGCTTGCGGCGCGCGAGATCGGTACGGATGGACTCGAACGACACCGGGACACCCGCGGGCAGGCCCTCGAGCATCGCGATCAGTTCGGGTCCGTGGGACTCACCAGCAGTCAACCAACGAAGCATGCTGCAATCCTCCCACAGCGCACCGCCGTGCGACGTCGCCGCCCTACTGGTAGTCGGGGTGCGCCCGGAGCCACGCCTGGAACTGCTTCACCGCGACGAGGTGCTCGTCGTAGGTGTTCGAGAACACCGTCTCGCCGGTCTCCAGGTTCACCGTCACGAAGTACAGCCACTTGCCCGGGGCCTCGTTCGTCACGGCCTTGATGGCGATGTCCCCGGGGTTCGAGATCGGTGCCGGCGGCAGCCCCTCGTGCACGTACGTGTTGTACGCGTTCGACTCGTCGGCGCGCTCTGCGTCGGTCGTCGTGACGGTGTGCGTGTTGCCCGTGCCGTAGGCGACGGTGGCGTCGGACTGCAGGCGCATGCCCTGGTCGAGCCGGTTCTGGAACACCCGCGCGACCTTCGGGTAGTCGGCGGCGAGGCCGGCTTCCTTCTGCACGAGCGACGCGAACACGATGACGTGCTCCTGGTCGGCCTCCTTGACGCCGGCGGCGGCCAGGTGCTCCTTCATCGTGTCGACCATCGACCCGAAGTACTGCTCCGCCGTCCACCCCGGGTTGATCGGGTACGTCGCGGGGAACAGCCAGCCCTCGAGCGTGGTGACGCCGGACGGCAGGTCGTACGCGGACACGTCCTTCGCGGCCTTGGCGACCTCGGTCTTGGTGAGCCCGGCCTTGGAGACCATGCCGGCCTCGATGTCCGCCAGCGCGGTGCCCTCGGGGATCACGATCGAGGCCTGCACGCGGTTCTTCTCGTCCTGCAGCGCGGCCAGGGCCGACTTCGAGCTCATCTGCTTCTTCAGCGAGTACGAACCCGGCTGGAACTGCACGTCGGGCGACGCCAGCAGCAGCTTGTAGAAGACCTTCGAGTCCTTCACGACCCCGCTGCGCTGCAGCGTCGCGGCGACGTTCTCGCCGATGTCGCCCTGCTTGATCGTGATGGTGACCTTGGCCTTGCCGGAGCCGGTGTAGTCGTCCGGTTCGGTCGAGCCGCTGACCGCGGCGACGATCTGCTGGATCTTCGGGGCAGCGAACGCGTACGCGCTCACCCCGCCGGCCACGACCACGGCGACGATCACGATGCCGGCGATGAGCGGCCCGCGACGGCGCTTCGGGCGCGGTTCGCGCGGCGGCCTGGAGGCTCCCCCGCGTCCGCCACGGCCACCACGTCCGCCGCCTCCCGCGGCTCCACCGCCACCGGTGCGCCCGGCGTCGTCGGTACCGTCGGGCCCGTCGGACCCGGCTCCGCCGACGGCGGGCGCCGAGGGCACCACCTCGCCGGTCAGCAGCGCGGCGACCTCGGGATGGAGTTCAGGGGCCGCCTGCTGCGGTCGCACGGGCTCCGGTGCCGGCTGCTCGCGCGGAGCGGTCGAGTCGGGGTCCATGCGGTCGGCAGCGACAGCGGGCTCCTCGGGTGCCGGCTCGGAGTCGGGCCCGGGAACGGCGTCGCGACGAGCGCGTTCCGCTTCGAGCGCCCGAGCCTCGCGACGGGACATCGGACGGTCCGGCTGCGGGGTCACCCGCGCGGAGTCATCACGGTCATCGGTACCTGCTGCGCGGTCGGAAGTGGTCTTCCGCCGCTCGGCTTCGTTGCCGGGCGCGATGATCGCGTTCCAGTCCAGATCGTCTGCCAACGGTTCTCGGTCTCTCGGTCGGGAACTCCGCCTGGGCACCGTCGTCCTCGGGTGACGGAAGGGCAGCCGGGTCGCGGCGGGTTGCCCTGTCAGGGAAGCGTGGTGCCCGGAGGGGCACCGGCACTGCGTTCGTGGTCGAGCGCGTGTTGCAGAATGATAACAGCGGCCGCTTGGTCGATCACGGACCGCGACTTCTTCGTGTTCTTGCCGGCCTGGTGCAGTCCGCGTTGCGCGGTCACCGTGGACAGTCGTTCGTCGACCAGCCGGACCGGGCGGCGCTCGGCGATCCGGGCCGCGAACGCCCGCGCGTCGTCCGTCGACGGGGTGTCGCCGCCGGACATCGACAGGGGCAGTCCGACGACGAGCTCGAGCACGTCGTACTCGTCCGCGATCTCGAGGATCCGACGCAGGTCGGTCGAGTCGTCGCGGCGCACGGTCTCGACCGGCGTCGCCAGCAACCCGTCGCGGTCGCACACGGCGATCCCGATCCGGGCACGGCCGACGTCCACGCCGAGCCGCCGCCCGGACCGGATCGCCACGATCAGCCCGCGATCCGAGCGGTCACGGCGCGGAGCGCAGCCGGGAGCGCAGCCGGGTCGGTGCCGCCGCCCTGGGCCAGGTCCGGCTTGCCGCCGCCGCCACCACCGAGCACACCGGCGGCCTCCTTGGCGAGCGGACCCGCCTGGACGCCCGCGGAACGCGCCGCGTCGTTCGTCGCGACGATCACGATCGGCTTCCCGCTCACCACGGCACCGAGCACGACGACGGCAGCGCCGTCACCGAGCTGTGCGCGGACCCCGGTGGCCAGCGAGCGCAGGTCGTCGCCGGACTGCAGGCCGTCGACGGTCTCGGCCACGACGGTGGTCGTGCCGACGGTCGTCGCGGTCCGTGCGATCGACGGGACCCGCTGCTGCAGGTTCGCCGACTCGAACTCGGCGATCCGCTTCTGCGCGGTGCGGAGGTCCTCCATGAGCGACTGCACACGCGTGGGCAGGTCGGCACGCGGGGCCTTCAGCGCACTGGAGAGCTGCGAGACGATCGTCCGCTCGACCGCGAGGTCACGGAAGCCCTCGAGCCCGACGAGCGCCTCGACACGACGGTTCGTCGACCCGACGCTCGACTCCCCCACCAGGTTGACGAGTCCGATCTGGGCACTCGAGGCGACGTGCGTCCCACCGCAGAGCTCGCGCGACCACGGACCACCGATGTCGACCATGCGGACCTCGGCGCCGTATTTCTCGCCGAAGAGCGCCTGCGCACCGAGCGCCTTGGCCTCGTCGATCGGCATGATGCGGGTCGAGACCTCGAGGTCGGTGCGGATCGCGGTGTTGACGACCTCCTCGATCTCGGAACGG
The DNA here is from genome assembly GCF_004340725.1 of Curtobacterium sp. PhB128. Classification (NCBI taxonomy): domain Bacteria; kingdom Bacillati; phylum Actinomycetota; class Actinomycetes; order Micrococcales; family Microbacteriaceae; genus Curtobacterium; species Curtobacterium sp. PhB128. Next base: position 270,018 of record NZ_SLUR01000001.1, on the reverse strand, counting down.
GTCGCGAGCGAGATCGGCTGCGACCACGAGAAGTCGAGGCGCATGTAGCCGGACTTGTTGTACGAACCCGCCTGCAGCGCCTCGGGGCCGAGGATGTCGCGGAGCGCGGCGTTCACCAGGTGCGTCGCGGAGTGCGCCTGCGTGGCGCCGCGACGGTACTCGGCGTCGACCACGGTGCTCGCCGCGTCGCCCACGCCGACCTCGCCCGAGCGGACCTGGACGGTGTGGCTCCAGAGGCCGGCGACGGGACGCTGGACGTCGAGGACCTCGAGGTCGAAGCCGTTGCCGACGATCGATCCCTGGTCGGCGTCCTGACCACCCGACTCGGCGTACAGCGACGTCTCGCCGAGGACGACCTCGGCGATGTCGCCCGCCACGGCCCGGTCGACGCTGACGCCGCCGACGATGATGCCGAGCACGTTCGTCTCGGCCTCGAGCGCGTCGTAGCCGAGGAAGACCGTCTCGCCCTTCGCCCGGAACGCGCTGTACACACTCAGGTCGGCGATCGCGGTCTTCTTGCTCTTCGCGTCGGCCTTCGCCCGGGCACGCTGCTCGGACATCAGGGTCTCGAACGCGGTCCGGTCGACGTGGACCCCGGCCTCTTCGGCCATCTCCATCGTCAGGTCGATCGGGAACCCGAAGGTGTCGTGCAGCAGGAACGCGGTGTCCCCGCCGATGGACGGAGCACCGTCCTGCTTCGCGCGCTCGACGGCGACGTCGAGGATCGTCGTGCCCTGCGCGAGCGTGCGGAGGAACGTCTCCTCTTCCGCGTAGGCGATCCGCGCGATGCGGTCGTAGTCGGAGGCGACCTCGGGGTAGGCGTCGCGCATCGCGTCGCGGGACGCCGGGAACAGCTCCGGGAACGTCGCGGTCTCGACCCCGAGCAGGCGCATCGCACGGACCGTGCGGCGCAGCAGACGACGCAGGATGTACCCGCGGCCCTCGTTCGACGGGCTCACGCCGTCGGCGATGAGCATGAGCGCGGAGCGCACGTGGTCCGCGATGACCCGCATGCGGACGTCGTCCTCGTGCACGGCGCCGTAGCGGCGGCCGGAGATCTCGGACGCGCGGTCGAGGACCGGGCGGACCTGGTCGATCTCGTACATGTTGTCGACGCCCTGCTTGATGAAGGCGACGCGCTCGAGCCCCATGCCGGTGTCGATGTTCTTGTTCGGCAGCTCGCCGGTGATCTCGAAGTCGTACTTCGAGCGGACGTCCGCGATCTGGTACTGCATGAACACGAGGTTCCAGATCTCGACGTACCGGTCGTCGTCGGTGGCCGGGCCGCCGTCGATGCCGTACTCGGGCCCGCGGTCGAAGAAGATCTCGGAGCAGGGACCTGCGGGTCCGGGCTGGCCGGTGGACCAGTAGTTCGTGTCCTTGCCGAGTCGCTGGATGCGCTCCTCGGGCAGGGAGGAGTGCTGCTTCCAGAACGCGATCGCCTCGTCGTCGTCCTCGTAGACCGTCACCCAGAGGTCGTCGGGCGAGAAGCCGAGCCCGCCGTCGGACTCCGGGTTCGTCAGGAACTCCCAGGCGAACTGGATCGCCTGCTCCTTGAAGTAGTCGCCGAACGAGAAGTTGCCGTTCATCTGGAAGAACGTGCCGTGGCGAGGGGTCTTGCCGACCTCTTCGATGTCGTTCGTGCGGATGCACTTCTGCACGCTCGTGGCACGGGGGTACGGCGCGGGGACGAGCCCGGTCAGGTACGGGATGAACGGCACCATGCCGGCGACCGTGAAGAGGAGCGACGGGTCGTCGGAGACGAGGGACGCGGACGGGACGACGGTGTGGCCGCGGTCACCGAAGTACTGGAGCCAACGGCGGCGGATCTCTGCGGTCTGCATGGTGCTTCCTGGGTTCAGGTCGGGGGTGGGAGGTGGAGGCGGGACGACGGTGCGGCCGGACCGCGGTGGAGCTCGACGACTCAGACGTCGGTGCGGAGCTCGGCCCCGCGGGACCGGTACCCGTCGGCGACCGCGCCCGTGAAGGCCTTCGTGCTCGCGTCGACGACGGCGAAGAGCCGTGCGCCTCCGGGGGTCCTGGCGACCTGGTGCGCCACGGCGAACCCGATGACGACGCCGACCGCGACGAAGAACAGCTGCTTCACGGTGCCTCTCCCTCTGTGCACCCTGGCGGTGCATGCCCGGACAAGCTTAGCCGCCGGGCACTTCGGGGCCGGAACGCCGAACGGCGGGCCGTCCTCGAGAGGACGACCCGCCGTTCGGGTGTGATCAGTGGATCAGCGAGCTGCGTAGTACTCGACGACGAGCTGCACTTCACAGGTCACGGGGACCTCGGCGCGCTTCGGGCGACGCACGAGGCGGGCCTGGAGCTTGTCGATCTCGACCTCGAGGTAACCCGGGACCTTCGGCAGGACTTCCTGGTGGCCACCGGCAGCGGCGACCTGGAAGGGCTCCATCGACTCGGACTTCGGCTTGACGTGGATCAGCTGGCCCTCCTTGACGCGGAAGGAGGGGCGGTCCACGAGCTTGCCGTCGACCAGCAGGTGACGGTGCACGATCAGCTGACGGGCCTGCGCGGTGGTGCGGGCGAAGCCGGCACGGACCACGAGGGCGTCGAGGCGCTGCTCGAGGAGCTCGACCAGGTTCTCACCGGTCAGGCCCTTCGTCTTGCGGGCCTCTTCGAAGACGATGCGGAGCTGCTTCTCGCGGATGCCGTACTGGGCACGCAGACGCTGCTTCTCACGGAGGCGGACGGCGTAGTCGCTGTCCGCACGACGGCGCGTACGGCCGTGCTCACCGGGGCCGTAGGGGCGCTTCTCGAGGTAACGGGCGGCCTTCGGCGTCAGCGGGATGCCGAGTGCGCGCGACAGGCGGGTCTTGCTGCGGGTACGTGACTTGGTAGACACAGGGTCCTTTTCTCTGTTCGAACTGAATACTCACCGGAGGCCGGGCACGCGAGTGCCCGTGGCCCCGACGACGGGATCCAGAGGGATGAGCCTGTGGGATCGGACGGCTACAGTCCGAACCTCTGCCCCCGTACCACCGGAGTGGCACTCTGTCCTCAACGCAGCCGTGCTCGAGGACCAGGACGTAGGCCCGGCAATGCTAGCAGGAAGTCGACGTGCCGTCCTACTGCCCGCGGGTGATCTTCCGGAGTCGTTCTAGCCGCGGACCGACCTCGCGCTCGTAGCCGTTCGCGGTCGGGGTGTAGTACTCGGTGCCCTCGAGCGCATCGGGCAGGTACTGCTGCTCGGCGACCCCGTGCTCGGCGTCGTGCGAGTAGACGTAGCCCTTGCCGTGGCCGAGTCGCTTCGCCCCGGCGTAGTGCGCGTCGCGCAGGTGCATCGGCACGGTGCCCATCCGGCCGGCCTTGACGTCCGCCATCGCCGCGTTCACACCGTTGTAGGCGGCGTTCGACTTCGGCGCGGTCGCCAGGTACACGACGGCCTCGGCCAGGGGAATGCGTCCCTCGGGCATGCCGATGAGCTGCACGGCCTGGGCCGCCGCGACGGCGATGGGCAGCGCCTGCGGGTCCGCCATGCCGATGTCCTCGGACGCCGAGATGATGATCCGGCGCGCGATGAACCGGGAGTCCTCGCCCGCCTCGATCATCCGCGCGAGGTAGTGCAGCGCGGCGTCGACGTCGCTCCCCCGCACCGACTTGATGAACGCGCTGATGACGTCGTAGTGCTCGTCGCCCTGCCGGTCGTACCGCAGCAGTGCACGGTCGACGGCCGCCGCGACGGTGTCCGCGTCGACCACCGGCACGGTGTCGTCGTCGTCGTCCTGGGCCGCGGTGGCCGAGGCCGCAGCGGCCTCGAGCGCCGTGAGGGCGCGTCGGGCGTCACCCGAGGCCAACCGGACGATGGCCCCACGTGCCTCGTCACCGAGGACGACCGCGCCACCGAGGCCGCGGGGGTCCTCCACCGCACGGTCGACGAGCATGCCGAGGTCGGCGTCGGTGAGCGGCTTGAGCGTCAGGAGCAGGGACCGGGACAGCAGCGGGGAGATGACCGAGAACGACGGGTTCTCGGTGGTGGCCGCGATGAGGATCACCCACCCGTTCTCGACACCGGGCAGCAGGGCGTCCTGCTGGGCCTTGCTGAACCGGTGGATCTCGTCGAGGAACAGCACGGTCGTGGACCCGTAGAGGTCGCGGTGGGTGAGGGCCTTCTCCATGACCTCGCGCACGTCCTTGACGCCGGCGGTGACAGCGGAGAGCTCGACGAACTCGCGCCCGGACTGCCGCGCGATGGCCTGCGCCAACGTGGTCTTGCCGGTGCCGGGAGGACCCCAGAGGATGACCGACACACCGCCCGGGTTGTCGCGGGTGCCGGTGGCGAGCTGCACGAGCGGCGACCCGCGGCCGAGCAGGTGCTGCTGGCCGGCGACCTCGTCGAGGCTGGTCGGGCGCATCCGGACCGCGAGCGGGACGGAGCCCTGCGCGAGACCGGCGCGACCGCCCGTCGTGGGCGCACGCATGCTCGAACGGTCCGCTGCCATGCTCCAATCGTAGGCCGACCCACTGACAGCCCCGCGCCTCCCAGGCCGTTGATGGTGACGACTCGGATACGCTCGTTCCACACTGCGACGAGAGGGCAGAACAGCACCGTGGCACCGAAGAACCCAGCGCGCGACAACCGCGAGGCGCGCGAGCGCCTCCGTCTCTACCAGGCCCGCCAGGGACTCCACGACCGGCAGCGCCGCCGGCGGGTGCGCGACAACCTGGTCGGCGCCGGTGTCCTCGTGCTGGTCGCCGCCCTGGCCACCGGGTCGCAGCTCGCCTTCGCGGGCTCGCAGGGGAACGGGTCGGCGGAGGCCAGCGCGAGCGCCACCGCCACACCGACGCCCTCGGCGAGTGCCACGGCGGCGAACACGGGCGACGTGCCGAGCAAGGAGATCGCGAAGGGCGCGACCTGGACGGGCTCGCTGACGCTCAACAAGTCGATCGACCTCGGCATCGAACTGGACGGCGAGAAGGCCCCGCAGGCCGCGAGCGTCGAGATCTCGTTGATCAAGGAGCAGTTCTACAACGGCACCACCTGCCACCGGCTGGCCGACAGCGACGGGCTGAAGTTCCTGCAGTGCGGTTCGGCGAACGGCGACGGCACGGGCGACGCCGGGTTCGAGTACGGCCCGCTCGAGAACGTCCCGAGCGACGGCGTCTACGACGAGGGCACCATCGCGATCGCGCGGTCGACGTCGCCGTACTCGCAGTCGACCCAGTTCTTCATCGTCTACGGCGACACCACGCTCGACGGCTCCACGGGCGGCTACACGGTCGTCGGGAAGGTCACGAGCGGCCTGTCCGAACTCGAGTCGAAGATCGCCGCGAAGGGCATCTCGTCACCCGGTGACGACGGCACCGGTGAGCCGAAGGTGGCGACGACGATCACCGCCGCGACCATCGCCCAGGAGAAGTAGTCCACAAGCCGTTGCGTCCGGCGGGCCGCGGAGCCCGTCCGTGCAATAGGCTGACGACCTGACCGTGCCGACGGTGACGTCGGCGATGCACGACCACGATCGAGGCGAGACCTGTGGGATCTGACGAAGCAACGACCTGGGGGCGGGTCGACGAGAACGGGACCGTGTACGTCCGGTACGAAGAGACCGAACGTGCTGTCGGTGAGTACCCGGACGCCACCCCCGAAGAAGCCCTCGCCTACTTCGCGCGGAAGTACGCCGACCTCGAGGGGCAGGTGAAGATCGCCGAGCAGCGCGTCCAGCGTGGTGCGTCGGCGAACGACGTCGCCCGGACGGTCGAGCACCTGACGACCCTGGTGGCCGAAGCCCGCGTGGTCGGTGACATCAAGTCGCTCGAGACCCGCGTGGGTGCGCTCACCGAGCAGCTCGGCTCGCTCACCAAGGAGCAGGCGGAGCAGGCGCAGCAGGCCCTGAACGACGCCCTGGCGCACCGTGCGGCCCTGGTCGAAGAGGCCGAGGCACTCGCGGCGGTCGACCCGGCACGCGCGCAGTGGAAGCAGATCACCGCGCAGCTCGACGACGTGTTCGCCCGCTGGCAGCAGCACCAGCACGACGGCCCGCGCATCCCCAAGAACGAGGCCAACGAGCTCTGGAAGCGGTTCCGCGCAGCGCGGTCCACCGTCGACCAGCACCGTCGCGCGTTCTACTCCGAGCTCGACGCGCAGCACCGCGACGCCCGCACCCGCAAGCAGGAACTCGTGACCCAGGCCGAGGCACTCGCCTCGCGCGGGTCCGACGCGATCCCGGACTACCGCCAGCTGCTCGACGACTGGAAGAACGCCGGGCGCGCCGGCAAGCGCCACGACGACGCCCTCTGGGCGCGGTTCAAGGCCGCCGGTGACGTGCTGTTCGAGCAGCGCCACGCCGAGAGCGCAGCCGAGGACGAGGAGTTCTCGGGCAATCTCGAGGCCAAGCAGGCACTCCTGACCGAGGCCGAGCCCCTGCTCAAGGCGACCGACCGGGTCGCGGCGCGCAAGACCCTGACCGGCATCCAGCGCCGCTGGGACGAAGTCGGTAAGGTCCCCCGCGCGGATGTCCGTCGCATCGAGGACCGCCTGCGTGCGATCGAGGACCACGTGCGTGGCCTCGAGGACGCGCACTGGAAGGAGTCCAACCCGGAGCGCAAGGCCCGGCAGACCGGACTCGCCAGCCAGCTCGAGGACGCCATCGGCAAGCTCGAGTCCGAGCTCGCCGACGCGCAGGCCTCCGGCGACGCCCGCAAGATCAAGGACGCCCAGGAAGCGCTGGACGCCCGCAAGATCTGGCTCGACGCCCTCGGCAGCTAGTCACCGCACACGACGACGCCCCCGTGAGACCGATCGGTCGCGGGGGCGTCGTCGTGTGGTGCCGTGTGGGCACTGTCTGCTGGCGTCCGGTGTGGCGCCGCCGTTCAGACCGGCGTGGGCAGGCCCAGCAGCAACCGGATGTCGAGGTCGTCCTGCCGCATCTGCGTGGCGAGCTCGTCCATCGAGTCGAACTTCACCATGCCGCGGACGTACGAGACGAACAGCACCGAGATGCGGTCGCCGTACAGGTCGAGGTCGACGTCGAGCAGGTGCGCCTCGATCTGCTTGGCGGGCACGCCCTCGAACGTCGGGTTGTTGCCGACCGAGACGGCCGCCGGGTACACCGTGCCGTCGTGCAGCACGCGCGCGGCGTAGACGCCGTCGGCCGGTGCGAACCCCTCGAACGCCGGGTCGAGGTTCGCCGTCGGGTACCCCATGGCGCGCCCGCGCTGGTTGCCGTGCACGACCGTGCTGCGGACCGCGTGCTCACGGCCGAGCAGCCGGGCGGCCTCGGCCACCCGCCCGTCGCCGAGCAGTTCGCGGATCCAGGTCGACGAGACGCGTCGCTCGCCGTCGGGGCGGACGTCGTCCACCAGGTCGACGTCGTCGATGAGCTCGACCGTGAAGCCGTGCTGCTCCCCCAGGGTGCGGAGCAGGGCGACGTCGCCGGCACCCTTCGCCCCGAAGCGGAAGTCGCTGCCGACGAAGACGAGCCGGGCGTGCAGGGTGTCGACGAGGATCTCGGACACGAACGCCTCGGGCGACTTCGACTGCAGTTCCTCGTCGAAGCGGAGCAGCAGGGTGGCGTCGACCCCGGCGTCGTCGAGGAGCTCGCGCCGCTGCGCCGTGCTCGTGAGGGCCGGCGGGACGTGCTGCGGGTCGATGACGTTGAGGGGGTGCCGGTCGAACGTCACCACGGTGGCGACCAGGCCCTGTTCGTGGGCGGCGCGCTCCAGGTGCGCGATCACCGCGCGGTGTCCGACGTGCACGCCGTCGAACTTGCCGATCGTGACGGCGCTCGGACCGAAGCCCTCGGCCACGTCGGCGATGTCGTCGTAGAACTGCACGGCTGCTCCTACTCGCCCACGGGGGCGGTGGTCGATGCGGGCACCGGTTCGACCGTCGCGGTGCGGTGGTGCTTGCGGAGCCACCAGAGTCCGGCGATCGGCAGGACCAGCGGCGCGAAGGCGTAGCCCATGCCGTAGTACGACCAGATCGTGTCGTCGGGGAAGAGCTGCCGGTCGAACAGCGAGAGCGTGCCGATGACGAGGACGCCGGTCATCTCGAACACGATCGTGACGCACGCGACGCGGTACCAGAAGCGTCCGGGCACGATCAGGGCGATCATCGCCACGATGTACACGACGGCGGCGATGGCGCTCACCGTGTACGCGAACGGCGCGAAGGAGAACTTCTCGATGATCTGCACGACGCTCCGGCCCGTCGCCGCCAGGGCGAGGATGCCGTACACGGCGATGAGGACGCGGCCGATGCCGGTCGCGAGTGAGGATCTGGTCGCCATTGCACCGATTCTACCGACGTGCGCGGACCACCATGACGCTCGGCGTCAGTTCAGGGCGAACCAGATCTGGTACATCCGGTAGATCATGACCGCGACGGTGAAGGCGCCGGCGCCGAGGACGACGGTGCTCCACTTCGTGCGGTCCACGAGCGCCCAGACGATGGTCGCCGGCGGCACCAGGAGCACCGACACGGCGTAGACCCCGAACTCGAGGGCGTTGCCGTCCGGCGGGCTGCCCGTCGCGGGCAGCACGATCGAGATGACGCCCTGCACCAGGAGCAGGACCTCGATGAGCGCGAGGGACCCCACGGTGTAGTCGTTCGGCTTCCAGCCGATGAAGCCGACCACGACGGCGAACAGCCCGGCCAGGACCGCGACGACGAGCTGGACCCACATGAACCACTCGATCACGCGTGCGCCCCGTTCTGCGACGCCGGAGCAGCCGGCGCCGGGAAGTTCGTGATGACCCGGAGCAGTCCGCGCCGGACCGAGACCAGGCCGACGAGGCGGTCGTCGTCGACGGCCACGGCAGCCACCGGTTCGTCCGAGTCGGGGTGGTCGGCTGCGACGCGCTTGCCGTCGGTCAGGTCCTTCGCCGCGGCCGCGTCGAGCGACACCGACGAGAACAACCGGCGTGCCACGTCAGCGGGACGAGCGAGCGCCGCGCGGACGTCGACGGCGTCGTCCTCGAGGTCGATCGCGTCGGCCACGTCGAACGGACCGACCTGGGTGCGGCGGAGCGCGGTGAGGTGCGCGCCGGTGCCGAGGGCAGCGCCGACGTCGCGTGCGAGAGCCCGGACGTACGTGCCGGACGAGCACGTCACGACGACGTCGAGGTCGACGACCGCCACCTCGGCACCGTCGACCGTGACGGTGCGGTCGTTCCGGCCGGTGACGTCGAACCGCGAGACGGTGACCGTGCGGGACTTCAGCTCGACGGTCTCGCCCTTGCGCGCCAGGTCGTACGCGCGGCGCCCGTCGACCTTGATCGCGCTGACGGTCGACGGGACCTGGTCGATCGTGCCGCGCTGCAGGGCGACGGCACGTTCGACGGACTCGTCCGAGACGTCCGCTGCGGCGATGCCGGTCGCGGCGGTCGGGGTGCCGTCGGCGTCGTCGGAGTCCGTGGACACGCCGAGCCGGATGGTGGCGGTGTAGGTCTTGCCGAGGCCCACCAGGTGGGTGAGCAACCGGGTGGAGTGCCCGATCCCCAGGAGCAGCAGCCCGGTCGCCATCGGGTCGAGGGTCCCCGCGTGGCCGACCTTCTTCAGACCGAGGCGGCGGCGGGCGATCGACACGACGCGGTGGCTGGAGATCCCCTGCGGTTTGTCGACGAGGAGGATGCCGTCCGGCACGGTTTCGAGCACCAGAGGAGATTACCAGCGCCGGTCAGCAGGCGTCGTTCCACTCGCGACGAGGGTGCTCGGGATCGGTGACGTCGAGGACGGCGGAGGCGGCGATCTTGACGTCCGCCCGACGTTCGAGCCGGCCGGCTTCCTGCTCGACCCACAGCGACCAGCGCCAGAGCCCACGGACACCCGGGGCCAGCAGCCCGTGCCCGTGAACGACCAGCACGCCGTCACCGGCACCGGTGGTGCGGAACGGGGTGACCACCTCGTCGCGCAGCGTGTCGGGATCGGTGGACGGCGCCGTCGCGGCCATCGCGGACACCCCGTGCTGCTCGAAGCCGGCCACCAGCGTGGCGGCGACGTGTTCGAGATCGGTGCCGTCCTGCCCGTCGATGCCGATCACGGTCCGGTTCTTGCCGACCTGCGCGATCACCTCAGCAGCGATCGCGGCCATCGTGTCGGTCTCTTCGGGTGCCCAGCGTGCCATGCGTCCACCGTAGGCTGTCGTGGTGAACGCGAGCAGGGCCGCCCGGCCAGATGTGGAGAACGCGAGCGTCCCCGACATCGCGACCCCGTTGACCACCTGGTTCCGACAGGAGGCCCGCGACCTGCCGTGGCGTCGCCCCGGCTTCCCCGCGTGGGGCACCCTGGTCAGCGAGATCATGCTGCAGCAGACGCAGGTCGCGCGCGTGATCCCCCGACTGGAGGCGTGGCTCACCCGGTGGCCGACGCCTGCGGACCTCGCGGCGTCGCCCCCGGCGGACGCGGTGCGTGCCTGGGACCGGCTCGGCTACCCGAGACGCGCGCTCGCGCTGCACGCGGCGGCCACGGTGATCGCCACCGAGCACGGCAACGTCGTCCCACGGGACGTCGAGGCGCTGCTCGCGCTGCCGGGGATCGGCGACTACACGGCACGGGCCGTCGCCGTGTTCGCGTACGGCGACCGGCACCCGGTCGTCGACGTCAACGTGCGGCGGGTCCTGAAGCGCGCGCTCCTCGGCCAGGGCGAGCCCGGGCCGGCGAAGGCCAAGGACGACCTGCCCCTGATGGAGTCCGTGCTGCCGGCCGACCGCGACGACGCCGCTGCGACGAACGCGGCGGTGATGGAACTCGGAGCGCTCGTGTGCGTCGCCCGCTCCCCCGCGTGCGATGCGTGCCCGATCGCGGACCGCTGCGCCTGGCGTGCGGCCGGGTACCCCGAACACGACGGGCCACGCGCCCCGAAGCAGGCGAAGTTCGCCGGCAGCGACCGGCAGGTGCGCGGGCTGATCATGGCCGAGCTGCGCGCGAGCGACGTGCCGGTCGCCCGGTCGGAGATCGAACCGGTCTGGCCGGACGCCGAGCAGCGGGACCGAGCGCTCGCGTCGCTGCTGCGCGACGGGCTGGCGGTCGGCGACGACACCACCGGGTACCGGCTGCCGGACGCCTGACGTCTCCGCCAGGCACGACGCACGAGCGCCCCGCCGCACACGGTGCAGCGGGGCGCTCGGATGCTCGTCGGGCTACGCCCGCGCCACGTCCTGCTCGTCGTCGGACTCGTCGTCCTCGTCCTCGTCGTGCTTGTACGGGTCGGCGTCGCCGGCGAACGTCGCACCGACCGACGCGGCTCGCACCTGCTCGTCACGCACCTGGGCCTGCACGAGCAGGTCCTCCATGTGGGCTGAGGTCTCCGGCAGTGCGTCGGCGATGAACTCGAGCGACGGGGTGAGCCGCGCCGTGATGTTCTTGCCGACCTCGGAGCGGAGCATGCCGGTCGCGGCCTTGAGTGCCGCGGCGGAGTCGGCGCGCTCCTCGTCGGTGCCGTACACGGTGTAGAAGACCGATGCGTGCTGCAGGTCTCCGGTCACGCGGACGTCGGTGATCGTCACGAACCCGAGACGCGGGTCGCGCAGACCCTTGTCGAGACGGCGTGCGACGACTTCCTTGATGCGGTCCGCCATCTTGCGTGCGCGCTGCGGATCGGCCATGGGTGCCTCCTGAGGCAGTGGCGGGACGTTTCCCGCCGGTGGTTCTGCGTGGAAAGGGGTCGGGCCCCGACCTCCCGCGAAGGGAGGCCGGGGCCCAGGGTAGTCACACGATCAGTCGCGCGGCTTCTCGACGAGCTCGGTGGTCTCGATCTCGTCACCGATCTGGAGATCGTTGAACTTGCCGAGACCGATACCGGCCTCGAAGTCCGTGCGGACCTCGGTGACGTCGTCCTTGAAGCGACGGAGCGACTCGATCGCCAGTCCGTCGGCCAGGACCACACCGTCACGGATGACGCGCGCCTTGGCGTTGCGCGTGATCGTGCCGGAGCGGACGATGACACCCGCGATGTTACCGAACTTCGAGGAGCTGAAGACCTCGCGGATCTCGGCGACACCGGACTGGACCTCTTCGTACTCGGGCTTGAGCATGCCCTTGAGGGACTGCTCGATGTCGTCGAGTGCGTTGTAGATGACCGAGTAGAAGCGCACGTCGATGCCTTCGCGCGCCGCACGCTCGCGGGCCTTGACGTCCGGACGGACGTTGAAGCCGACCACGATGGCGTTGTCGATCGTGGCGAGGTCGATGTCCGACTCCGTGATCGCACCGACACCGCGGTGGAGGATGCGGAGCTGGACGCTGTCGTCGACCTCGATGTCCAGGAGCGACTGCTCGAGTGCCTCGACGGCACCGGAGACGTCACCCTTGATGATGAGGTTGAGCGAGTCGACCTTGCCCTCTTCGAGTGCACGGGTGAAGTCCTCGAGCGAGATGCGCTTGCGGGCCTTGGCCAGCTGGGCGTTGCGCTCGGCGGCTTCACGCTTCTCGGCGATCTGACGTGCCGTGCGGTCCTCTTCGGTGACGAGGAACGTGTCACCGGCGCGGGGCACCGAGGACAGACCCTGCACCTGGACCGGGCGGCTCGGCGTGGCGGCCTTGACCGCGACACCGTTCTCGTCGGTCATCGCACGGACGCGGCCGTAGGCCGTGCCCGCCACGATGGCGTCGCCGACGTGCAGCGTTCCGGACTGGATGAGGACGGTCGCCACCGCACCACGGCCCTTGTCGAGCCGTGCTTCGATCGCGACGCCGCGGGCGTCCTTGTCGGGGTTCGCACGCAGGTCGAGCCCGGCATCAGCGGTGAGCAGCACGGCGTCCAGGAGGTCCTGGATGCCGATGTTCTGCCGAGCCGAGACGTCGACGAACATGACGTCTCCGCCGTACTCCTCCGCCACCAGGTTGTACTCGGTGAGCTGCTGGCGGACCTTGGCCGGGTTCGCGCCTTCCTTGTCGATCTTGTTCACCGCGACCACGATCGGCACGTTGGCCGACTGCGCGTGGTTCAGCGCCTCGATCGTCTGGGGCATGATGCCGTCGTCCGCCGCGACCACGAGGATCGCGATGTCGGTGACCTGCGCACCACGAGCACGCATGGCCGTGAAGGCCTCGTGACCCGGGGTGTCGATGAACGTGATCGGACGCTCGATGCCCTCGTGCTCGGTGACGATCTGGTACGCACCGATGTGCTGGGTGATGCCACCGGCTTCACCCTCGACGACCTTCGAGTTCCGGATCGCGTCGAGCAGTCGCGTCTTACCGTGGTCGACGTGACCCATGACGGTCACGACGGGGGGACGGACCTGCAGGACGGAGTCGTCCTCGTCGGCGTACTCGGCATCGATGTCGATGTCGAAGCCCTCGAGGAGCTCCTTGTCCTCGTCCTCGGGCGAGACGATCTGGATCTTGTAGCCCAGCTCGTCACCGAGGACCTCGAACGTCGCCTCGTCCAGCGACTCGGTCGCGGTCGCCATCTCACCGAGGTGGAACAGCACCGTGACCAGGTTGCCGGGCATGGCGTCGATCTTGTCCGCGAAGTCCGAGATGCTCGCACCGCGACGGAGTCGGACGACCGTGTTGCCGTCGCCACGAGGGACCTGCACACCGCCGAGCGACGGGGCCTGACGCATCTCGTACTCGGCGCGCTTCGTCCGCTTCGACTTGCGGGCACGGCTCTTGCCGCCACCGCGACCGAACGCACCGGCGGTACCACCACCGGGGCCACGACCACGGCCACCGCCACCGGCGGGACGCGGGCCGCTGAAGGCCGGACGCGGGAAGCCGCCACCGGCACCGCCGCCGGCACCCGGACGGGCGCCACCGGGGCCGCCACGACCGCCACCCTGGCCCGGGCGCTGCCCGAAGCCGTTGGGACGGTTCGCCTGACCGGGTCCACCCGGACGCGGTGCACCCGGACGCGGGACGCCGGGACGCGGGGGCTGCGGACGCGGGATGCCCGCTCCACCGGCACCAGCGGCGGGGCGCTGGCCCATGCCCTGGTTCGAGGCGAAGGGGTTGTTGCCGGGGCGCGGCGGGCGCGAGCCCATGCCCTGGTTCGACGCGTAGGGGTTGTTGCCCGGACGTGCGCCGGGCTTCGGGCCACCGGGCTTCGGGCCGGCAGCGGCGGGCTTGGCACTCGAGCCAGGCTTCACCGCGTCGGTCTTCGGCTCGTCACCGGTCGAGTCGGCCGGCTGCGTGGCAGCCTGCTGCTCGGCGGCGGCCTTCTCGGCACGGGCCTTCTGTGCGGCCTCGGCCTCGGCCTGTCGCTGGGCGACGGACTTCGGTGCGGCCGGGGCCGGGACGTCTTCGGCAGCAGGTGCTGCCTGGACCTCGGGCTCCGGTGCGGGTGCCGGACGGACCGGGCCGGGGCGCGGGCCACCGGGCTTCGGCGCGCCGGACGCGGGCGTGCTGCTCTTGGCCGGCGTGCTCGGCGCGGGGGCCGAGGCTGCGGGCTTGGATGCCGGGACACCGTCCGCCTGCAGGGCGGCACGGAGCTTCCGGGCAACGGGGGGCTCGATGCTCGAGCTGGCACCCCGGACGAACTCGCCGAGCTCCTTGAGCTTCTCGAGTGCGGTCTTGCTGTCGACGCCGAGTTCGCTTGCGATCTCGTGTACGCGTGGTTTAGCCACTGTTCTCCTTCACGGGTCCCACCCCGTAAAGGGCAGGACTCAATGGATGACGGGTCTCATTTCGAGCCGCTCATCAGTTGTCCATAAGCCGTTCAGCCTGTTCTGTCATGTCCGGGCGCTCGGTCGACGCTCGTGAGAGGCCGACGATGTGGTCGAGCACCGCGGACGTGTCGGGATCGCGATCCAACCGGAGCGCACGGCGGAAAGCCCTGCGCTTGACGGCCAGATCGTAGGCATCGGCGGTCGGTGTGAGCCATGCTCCCCGGCCCGGCATGACTGCCTTCGGATCCGCCACGACGCGGCCATCGCTCAGGGCGACGACTCGGAGGAGTGAGGATCGGGAAGCGCGACGACGACTGCCGATGCACGTTCTGACGGGAACCACTCTACTCCTTGCCTCGGACGTCCGCGATCCGGCGCGCCCTTCTGGGCACGCCGGCGGCGAAATCGCCTAGTCGTCGCCGTCCAGGATGGAGTCCGGCTGGATGTCGATCCGGGCCCCGGTGAGCTTGGCAGCCAGGCGGGCGTTCTGCCCTTCCTTGCCGATCGCGAGCGACAGCTGGTAGTCCGGCACGAGTGCGCGGACGGCCTTGGTCGACGCGTCGAGCACGAAGGCGCTGGTCACCTTGGCGGGCGACAGGGCACTCGCGACGAACGCCGACAGGTCCGGGGACCAGTCCACGATGTCGACCTTCTCGGCACCGAGCTCGTTGGTGACGGCACGCACGCGCGCACCGAGCTCACCGATGCAGGCACCCTTCGCGTTGACGCCGGGCTCGTTCGCCTTGACCGCGATCTTCGTGCGGTGGCCGGCTTCGCGCGCGAGCGACGTGATCTCGACGACGCCCGAGGCGATCTCCGGCACCTCGAGGGCGAAGAGCTTCCGGACCAGGCCCGGGTGGGTGCGCGACACCGTGATCTGCGGGCCCTTGTTGCCGCGGGCGACGCTCGTCACGTACACGCGGATGCGCGAACCGTGCGCGTAGGACTCGCCCGGCACCTGCTCTTCGGGCGGCAGGATCGCCTCGACCGTGCCGAGGTCGACCATCACCATGCGCGGGTTCGGGCCCTGCTGGACCACACCGGCGACGATGTCGCCTTCCTTGCCGCGGAACTCGCCGAGGATCTTGTCGTCACCGATGTCGCGCAGGCGCTGGTTGATGACCTGCTTCGCCGCGAAGGCCGCGATGCGACCGAAGTCGCTCGGCTGGTCGACGGCTTCACCGATGACGGTGCCCTCGTCGTCGAGCTCGGGGACGTAGACACTGACCTCGCCGGACTTGCGGTCGAGCTCGACACGCGACTGCGCGTGGGCCGGCTCGCCGTTCTCTTCGGCGTGCTTCTGGTAGGCGGTCAGGATGGCAGATTCGATGATCTGGACCAGTTCGTCGAACGGGATCTCCCGCTCGCGCTCCATGAGTCGCAGGACTGCGAGATCGATCTTCACCGAGGTGCCTCCGTATTCAGATGAGTCGCTCCTGCGGATGGAACCGTCGCAGAAGTCGGCCACAAGCGTACCGCACTGCGGCTCGCGGACCCGAGTCGAGACGGACGGGAGGCCCGGTGCCAGCTGGCACCGGGCCTCCCGTCCGTCTCCTGGTGGCGTCTAGATCGCGCGGACCGCGTCGAGCAGCTCGGCGACCGGCACGTCGCGGCGTTCGCCGCTGGCACGGTTCCACAGCTCGACGACGCCGTCGGCGGCGCCGCGGCCGGCGACGACCACGATCGGCATGCCGAGCAGCTCGGCGTCGCGGAGCTTGACGCCGGGCGACACCTTCGGACGGTCGTCGTAGAGCACGTCGAACCGCTCGCCCTCGAGCTCGGCGACGATCGACGTCGCCAGCTCGTAGGCGACCTGGTCACGGCCGGTGGCGACGATGTGCACGTCGAACGGTGCGACGTTCTTCGGCCAGGCCAGACCCTTGTCGTCGTTGTGCGCCTCGGCCAGGATCGCCAGGATGCGCGTCACGCCGATGCCGTACGAGCCCATCGTGACGGTCGCGAGCTTGCCGTTCTCGTCCTGCACCTTGAGGCCGAGGGCCTCGGCGTACTTGCGGCCGAGCTGGAAGACGTGCCCGATCTCCATGCCGCGGGCGGTCTCGAGCGGACCCGAGCCGTCGGGCGACGGGTCCCCGGCGCGGACGTCCGAGACCTCGGCGACGCCGTCGGCCACGAAGTCCCGGCCGGCGAGCAGGCCGGAGACGTGCACGCCGCGCTCGTTGGCGCCGGTGACCCAGGCGGTGCCGTCGACCACGCGCGGGTCGACGAAGTACCGGATGCCCGTGGCGCTGTCGGCGCCGAGGACCTGCGGGCCGATGTAGCCCTTGACCAGGCCCTTGTGCTTCTTGAAGTCGTCGTCGCCTGCGGCTTCGACCTCGGCCGGGGCGAACGCCACCTCGGCGCGCTTCAGGTCGACGTCGCGGTCACCGGGGAGCCCGACGACCACGACCTCGCGCGTGCCGTCCAGGTGGGTGAGGGCGAGGACGACGTTCTTCAGCGTGTCCGCGGCGGTCCACGGCGCGCCATCGCGCGGGGCGACCTCGTTCGCGTGGGCGACGAGCGTGTCGATCGTCGGGGTGTCCGACGACGGCAGGAGCACCGCGTCGGGCTGCCCCTCGATCGGCAGGGACGCGGGCACGGGTGTGACGTAGGCCTCGACGTTCGCCGCGTAGCCGTTCGCGCTGCGGACGAAGGTGTCCTCGCCCACGGCGATCGGGTGCAGGAACTCCTCCGACTTGGAGCCGCCCATCGCTCCGGCGTCCGCCTTGACGATGACGTACTCGAGGCCGAGGCGGGCGAAGATCTTCTCGTACGCGTCGCGCATGACCTGGTAGCTGCGCTCGAGGCCCTCGTCGGTGAGGTCGAACGAGTACGCGTCCTTCATGGTGAACTCGCGACCGCGCAGCAGACCCGCGCGCGGGCGTGCTTCGTCGCGGTACTTGTCCTGGATCTGGAACAGCGTGACGGGGAGGTCCTTGTACGACGAGTACAGGTCCTTCACCAGCAGCGCGAACATCTCTTCGTGCGTGGGGGCGAGCAGGTAGTCGGAACCCTTGCGGTCCTGCAGGCGGAACATGCCGTCGCCGTACTCGGTCCAGCGGTTCGTCGCCTCGTACGGCTCGCGCGGCAGCAGCGCCGGCAGGAGCACTTCCTGCGCACCGGCAGCGACCATCTCGTCGCGGATGATCCCCTCGATCTTGGCGCGCACCCGGAGACCGAGCGGCAGCCAGGCGAAGATCCCCGGGGACTGGCGACGGACGTACCCGGCGCGGACGAGCAGCTTGTGGCTCGTCACCTCGGCGTCGGAGGGGTCGTCGCGGAGCGTACGGAGGAACAGATGCGAAAGCCGTGTGACCACGGGGCCAGCCTAGCGGCGTGCGCCGACGGCGCGGCACGGGAGGGGGCGCACCGTGCGAGGTTCGCCGCACGGTGCGAGGTCCGGGCGGGCGCGCACCGTGCGAGGTTCGCCGCACGGTGCGGCGCAAGCCGCATCGTGCGGTGTCACAAGCGCGCACCGGACTGCTTTCCCGTCACGGGTTCGCGAAGTCCGCACGGTGCGAACGGGACGCCCGGTGCCAGGCCGCCACGGGCCTCCCGTCCGGCACGCTCGCGACGCTCGTCGAGCGCGGACGCGCACCGTGCGAGGTTCGCCGATCGGTGCGGCCTCAGCCGCACCGTGCCGCCCGCTGACCCCGCACCGAGCCGTCAACCCGGCACACAGTGGCGGAATCCGCACCGTGCCGGAGCGCGCGCTACGGGGTGGTGATGACCTCGGGGGTGCCGAGCGCGGCCTCCGGCCCCATCTCGTCGGCGATGCGGTTCGCCTCGGCGATGAGGGTCTGCACGATCTCGTGCTCCGGCACCGTCTTGACGACCTTGCCCTTGACGAAGATCTGGCCCTTGCCGTTGCCCGACGCCACGCCGAGGTCGGCCTCGCGCGCCTCGCCGGGGCCGTTCACGACGCAGCCCATGACGGCGACGCGCAGGGGGACGGACATGCCCTCCAGGCCCTTGGTGACGTCGTTCGCCAGCTGGTAGACGTCGACCTGGGCCCGGCCGCAGCTCGGACACGAGACGATCTCGAGCTTGCGTTCGCGCAGGTTGAGCGACTGCAGGATCTGCAGGCCGACCTTGACCTCTTGCGCGGGCGGCGCGGACAGGGACACGCGGATGGTGTCACCGATGCCCTCGGCCAGCAGGATGCCGAACGCGGTGGCGCTCTTGATGGTGCCCTGGAACTCGGGGCCGGCCTCGGTCACACCGAGGTGCAGCGGCCAGTCACCGGCGGCGGCGAGCTGTCGGTAGGCCTTGACCATGACGATCGGGTCGTTGTGCTTGACCGAGATCTTGAAGTCGTGGAAGTCGTGCTCCTCGAACAGGCTGGCTTCCCACACGGCGGACTCGACGAGCGCCTCGGGTGTGGCCTTGCCGTACTTCTGCAGCAGGCTCGGTTCGAGTGACCCGGCGTTGACGCCGATGCGGAGCGACACGCCTGCGGCCTTCGCCGCGGCGGCGATCGCACCGACCTGGTCGTCGAACTTGCGGATGTTGCCCGGGTTCACGCGGACCGCGGCGCAGCCGGCGTCGATCGCCTGGAACACGTACTTCGGCTGGAAGTGGATGTCGGCGATGACCGGGATCTGCGACTTCTTCGCGATGATCGGCAGCGCGTCGGCGTCTTCCTGCGTCGGCACGGCGACCCGGACGATGTCGCAGCCCGAGGCCGTGAGCTCGGCGATCTGCTGCAGCGTCGCGTTGATGTTCGTCGTCGGGGTCGTGGTCATCGACTGGACGGACACCGGAGCGTCGCCGCCCACGAGCACCTTGCCGACCCGGATCTGGCGCGACTTGCGTCGGGGGGCGAGGGTTTCGGGCGACTTGGGCATACCGAGGTTCACAGCGGGCACGTGAGCACTCTACGCGCTCGCTCCGACCGTCCCGGCCCGGTCACACCGGACGCTCAGAGCCGGGTGGCGCTGTCCACCACGGTGATGAGCGGCGCGTACAGCCGCATCGCGTCGAGCGCCCGCTCGTGGTCCGCGTCGCTCGCCCCGGCGCAGGCGTCCGCGACGACCGTCACGGTCGCTCCGGCGTCCGCCGCCGCCAGGGCGGTCGACAGCACGCAGCAGTCGGTCGACACCCCCGTGAGCACCAGGTGCGGGTGGTCGCCGACGACTGCCTGGAGGCCCGTCCCCCACTTGCCGAACGTCGGCTCGGTCACGACGGGGTCGTTGCGGTCCCCTGCCGCACTCGCGAAGGGCTCGGTCAGCGCGTACAGCGGGGCGGCGTCCGGCACGAGGGCGAAGGGCCACTCGCGGTAGTACGGCACCCAGGCGCCCTGCGGGCGCTGGGGCGCGACGAACCGGGTGAACACCGTGCGTCCGGTGAACCGGGGCAGCAGACGCTCGATGCCGACTCCGGCGTGGTCGTACCGCGGCGCCGCCCACGGGGACTCCCCCGTGAAGACCTGCTGCATGTCGATGACGACGAGCCAGGCGTCGTCGGGGACGCCCGTGGTCCCCGACGTGCTCACTGCTTCGCTCCCCGTTGCGCTCACCGCTGTGCTTCCTGGCGCCGGACGGAGCCCCGGGCGAACAGCAGGGTGCCGAGGAACCCGACGACGAGCGCGACCAGCACACCGAGGTTCGCGTAGGCCCAGGCACCGTCGCGTCCGCCGAGGCCGAACGGCCCGAGCAGGTAGCCCTGCCACGACAGCCACGCCGGTGACGCCAGCGTGACGAGACCCCACCCGAGTGCCGTGCCGACCGCGACCAGAGCGATCGCGCCCCACCGGACGTCGCCGTAGCGGCCGCGACGGTCGTCGAGCTCGCCTTCGGCGTAGGCCGTGCGCCGCAGCAGGACGTCGGCGACGAAGATGCCGGCCCAGGCGGCGATCGGGACGCCGAGGGTGATGAGGAACGCCTGGAACGGGCCGACGAAGTCCGTCGCGAAGAACGCGATGTAGATCGCACCCGCCACCATGAACACGCCGTCCACCCCGGCGGCGACCGGCCGTGGGATCTTCACGCCGACGCTCAGCAGCGCGAGGCCCGACGAGTAGATGTCGAGCACCGCGCCGCCGACGAGCCCGAGGATCGCGACGAGGGCGAACGGGATGAGGAACCACACCGGCAGGATCGTGGTGAGCGCGCCGATCGGGTCGTCCTGGATCGCGGCGTTCAGGTCGGGCGAGGAGCCGGCGAGCAGGACACCGAAGACCACGAGGATCGCCGGTGCGAGCGCCCCGCCGAAGGTCGTCCACCCGACGACTCCCCCGGTCGACGCCGAGCGCGGCAGGTACCGCGAGTAGTCGGCAGCGGCGTTCACCCAGCCCAGCCCGAAGCCGG
Organism: Curtobacterium sp. PhB128; assembly: GCF_004340725.1. Classification (NCBI taxonomy): domain Bacteria; kingdom Bacillati; phylum Actinomycetota; class Actinomycetes; order Micrococcales; family Microbacteriaceae; genus Curtobacterium; species Curtobacterium sp. PhB128. The sequence goes on along the minus strand of NZ_SLUR01000001.1, from coordinate 249,136 downwards.
TCATCACGAGCACGAGCGCACCGATGAACTGCTGGGCACTGCCCGTCGGCATCGCGGCGATCGCGGCGAAGTCGATGGACGGCACCGCGAGCACGACGTAGAAGACCGTGAGCACCCCCGTGATGACCGTGATCCAGGTCTGCAGGCGCATGATCACGTCGAAGCCCGCGACGCCGGCCCCGACCACGAGCGCGGCGACCACGACGAGGGCGACGACCTTCGTCAGCACCCCGCCGTCCCAGCCGAGCTCGGTGAACACCGTCGAGGTCGCGAGGACGGCCAGTGCGGCGAGGGCGGTCTCCCACCCGACGGTGAGGATCCAGCTCAGGAACGAGGGCACCCGGTTGCCGCGGACCCCGAAGGCCGCGCGGCTCAGCACCATCGTCGGCGCCGACCCGCGTTTGCCGGCGATCGCGACGACGCCGCACAGCAGGAACGAGAACACCACCCCGACAACCGAGACGACGGTGGCCTGCCAGAACGAGATGCCGAAGCCGACCACGAAGGACCCGTAGGCGATGCCGAGGACGGAGATGTTCGCCGCGAACCACGGCCAGAACAGTCCGCGCGGGGTGCCCTTGCGGTCGGACTCGGCGATGACGTCGAGGCCCTGCCGTTCGACGGTGCGGACCTCGGGCGCGGCGGTGGTGGGCCCGGAGTTCGTGGGCGCTGTGCTCATCCGCTGAGCGTAGCGCCGCAGCGACTACCCGAACAGGTTCACGGGCCGCACGATGTCGGCGTAGATCAGCAGCGCGCTCATCCCCGCCAGCAGCACCACGACGACCATCGTGAGCGGCATCGTCTTCGCCAGGTCGATGGGGCCCGGGTCCGCCTTGCCGACGAGTTTGAAGGACCGTCGCTTGATCGCCTCCCACAGGGCGCCGGCGATGTGCCCGCCGTCGAGCGGCAGCAGCGGCACCATGTTCAGCACGAACAGGCCGATGTTCAGCGAGGCCAGCAGCCCGAGGATCGTGTACGCCTTGTCGACCACCGGCACGCCGCTCATCGACGAGACCTCGCCGATCGCGCGGCCGACGCCGACGACCGACACGGGGCTGTCCTGCGACCGCTCCTGCGCGCCGAACGCCGCGTTCCAGACGGCGACCAGGCGCTGCGGCAGGTCGATGATGAGGTGCGCCGACGCGGCGATCTGCGCACCCGTCGCGGGCAGGACCTCGGCCGGCGACTGCCGCACGAGCGACTGCCCGATGCTGACGCCGACGACACCGACCCGCTGGGTCTTCGTCGTGCCGTCGTCGTTCGTGACGACCTTGCCCTCGGCGTCGTAGACGTCGCGGGTGGCGGTCGTCGGGGTGATCTCGAGCGTCTTCCGGGCACCGTCACGCTCGACGACGACCGTCACCTGCTCGCCGGCCGACTTCTGGAAGACCTCGGAGACGCGCGCGATGGTCGGGTCCTGCTCACCGTTCACCGAGAGCACGACGTCGCCCGACGCGATGCCGGCCTGCTTCGCCGGCGACTCCGCATCGCCCGAGGAGCACTCGGTCGTCTGGCTGGTCGGCAGGACGCAGTCGACGCTCGACGTGAACGTCGTGGTCGGCGACCCGAAGCCGCACAGCAGCACGCCGAACAGCACGATCCCGATCACCAGGTTCATCGCGGGGCCGGCGACCATCACGATGATGCGCTTCCACGGGGTCAGTCGGTAGAACGCGCGGGAGTCGTCGCCGCCGGAGTCCGCGATCTGCTCCGCGCTGGCCTGGCGGGCGTCCTGCACGAACGCGCCGTACATGCCGGTGTTCGTGATCGCACTCGGGCGGCCGGAGGCACGCGGCTTGAGCATGCCGACCATCGAGATGTAGCCGCCGAGCAGGATCGGGCGGATGCCGTACTCGGTCTCACCCCGCTTGAACGACCAGATGGCCTTGCCGAACCCCAGCGAGTACTGCGTCACCTTGACGTTGAACAGCTTCGCGAAGGACAGGTGCCCCAGCTCGTGGAGTCCGATCGAGACCAGCAGGCCGATGATGAAGACGACCACGCCGAGGACGAAGAGCAGGACGGATTCGACGGTCACCGGGAAAGGGTACGGGACGCTTGCCATGACGGAGCCGAGCGCCGTCTGAGAGGTGATCTGAGCCTCTCCCCACCGGCACGGCCGTCCCGCCGCTGGCGCGTCGCGCCGGAACCGGCGGTGTGGGCCCAGTCCGTCACGTGGTGACCATGCGACCGACGGGAGGCGCGGATCACGTCAGCGGGTCAGCGCGCGGTCCGCCGCGGCGCGGGCCCAGTGCTCCGCAGCGAGCACACCGTCGAGTGACGGCTCCCCCGCGGTGTGCTCCTCGACGACGCGCTCGACCGTGTCGACGATGTCGAGGAACCCGATGGCGCCCGCGTGGAACGCGGCCACGGCCTGCTCGTTCGCCGCGTTGAAGACGGCCGGGAAGGTCCCGCCGAGCTCACCGACACGCTTCGCGAGGGCGACGGCGCCGAACGCGTCGGCGTCGAGCGGCTCGAAGGTCCAGGTGCTCGCCGTGGTCCAGTCGAGCGGCACACCGACCCCGGGCACGCGGTCCGGCCACGCCAGGCCGAGCGCGATCGGCAGACGCATGTCCGGCGGCGAGGCCTGCGCGATGGTGGAGCCGTCGACGAACTCGACCATCGAGTGCACGATCGACTGCGCGTGCACCGTGACCTCGATGCGGTCGTACGGCACGCCGAAGAGCAGGTGCGCCTCGATGACCTCGAGCCCCTTGTTGACGAGCGTGGCGGAGTTCGTCGTGACGACGAGTCCCATGTCCCACGTGGGGTGCGCCAGCGCCTGCGCCGGGGTGACGTCGCGGAGCTGCTCGCGGGTGCGGCCGCGGAACGGACCGCCGCTCGCCGTGAGGACGAGCCGCTGCACCTCGGTGTCGGCACCGGAGCGGAGCGTCTGCGCGATCGCCGAGTGCTCGCTGTCCACGGGGACGATCTGGCCCGGCGCCGCAGCCTGCTGCACCAGGGAACCGCCCACGATGAGGCTCTCCTTGTTGGCGAGCGCCAGGGTCGCACCGGTCTCGAGCACCGCGAGCGTCGGCCCGAGGCCGACCGACCCCGTGATGCCGTTCAGGACGACGTCGGCCTCGACGCTGCGGACGAGCCGCTCGGAGTCCTCCGCCCCGAACGCCGTGTCGCGCACGCCGAACCGCTCGGCCTGCTCGGCGACCAAGGTGCGGTTGCTGCCGGCGGTCAGACCGACGACCTCGAACCGGTCGGGGTTGCGGGCGACGACGTCGAGCGCCTGCGTGCCGATCGAGCCGGTGCTGCCGAGGACGACGATGCGGCGCCGGGCCACGGTCAGCCCTTCGCGAGGATGTCGACCACGAAGACGAGCGTGGCGTTCTTCGGGATGCCCGAACCCTCCTGCGGGTTCGCGCCGTAGGCGTCCTCCGGCGTGGCGACGATCAGCACCTGGGAGCCGACCTTCTGGCCGACGAGCCCCGTGACGAAGCCCTTGATGAGTGCGCTCTCGGAGACCGTGAAGGTCGTCGGGGCGCCCTTCGACCACGAGGAGTCGAACTCCTTGCCGGTGCTGTAGACGACGCCCTTGTACTGCACGAGGGCGGTGTCGCCGTCGGCGATGGACGCGCCGTCGCCCTGCTTGAGGACCTCGACGGTCGTCTTGGTCGGGGCCTTCACACCGTCGGGGATCGTGATCTCCGGCTCGCCGGACGCCTTGTCCTTGACCGTCGGCAGGCCGGGGTCCTGGTCCTGCGGGGTGCCGCTCGCCTTGGTGGGGGTCTGCGCGACGACGTCCGCGACCACGACGATCTCGCCGCCGGTGTTGAAGCCGAGTGCCGCGGACTGACCGACCGCTGCCACCCGGTCGCCGACCTTCGAGCAGGCGAGGAGGGCACCGAAGCCCGAGCCGCCGACGGACAGGACCTGCGGGTTGCCCTCGTCGAAACCGACCGTGCCGAGCTTCTTGGCGTCCTTCGCCTCGTAGACCGTGTACGACACCTGGGCGTAGTCGCCCTCGTCCAACGACGCGCCCTTGCCCGAGACGAGCTTCGTGGCCTGCGGGGTCTTGGCCGACAGGCCCGCCGCGAACTTGACGGTCGGGGCCTTCGCGCCCCCGAACGAGCCGGTCGCCCGGATCGAGTCAGAGGCCTTGCCGGGGTCCGGGCAGGACGTGATCGCCGAGGCGGTCGCACTGGCGGTCGGGGTCGGCGAGGCCGTGGACCCGTCCGAACCGGAGCCGGAGCATGCGGCGAGTCCCAGCACGACGGCGGGGACGAGGGCGATCGGGAGCAGGCGCAGACGCTTCACGGGAACCTAGTCTGCCCCACCTGCTGAAGAGTCCCCTGCCAATGTCGCAGCACGGACGACGGTCTGGGCCTCGTGGTGCACCGGGAACGACACCGACCGGGCGATGAAGCAGAGCTGGTTCGCCGTGGCGTGCGCGGCTTCGGCATCGGCCACCCGGTCTGCCTCGAGGATCGTCACGACCGGGTGCAGCGTCGCACCGGTGAGCTCACCCGAGCCGTCGCGGTTCAGGTTCAGCGACGCAGTGGCCGTGTCGCGGTAGTCGACGACGGTGAAGCCCTGGGTCACCGCGACGTGCAGGTAGCTGAGCATGTGGCACTGGGCCAACGCGGCGACGACGAGTTCCTCCGGGTTCCAGCGGTCGCGGTCACCGCGGAACGTGGGGTCGGCCGAGCCGGCCACGTCGGGCTTGCCGACCGCCGAGACGACGTGGTCGCGCCCGTAGTCGCGGTAGCCGGACGTGCCGGTGCCGCGGTCTCCCGTCCAGCTGACGGAGACCTCGTAAGTGTGGTCCTGCACGGGTGCTGCCCCTTCGTCGGCGTCACTGGCGGTCGTCCGCCCTGGCTAGCATGGCGGCATGACGGTGAGCCACGAAGTCCGCACTGATCGCCATCCTCTCACCGCCGACGGGTCGGTCGAACTCGCGGTCCTCGACCGGTCGGGGTTCGACGAGAGCCGGCACATCGGCGCCGGGGTCGTGGTCGACTCCGCGGGTGCCGTGGTCGACTCGGTCGGCGACGTCGCAGCCAGCATCTACCCGCGCTCGACGATGAAGCCGTTCCAGGCCCTCGCCGTCCGCGGCGCCGGTGCCCGGTTCTCCGATGAGGAACTCGTCCTCACCACCGCGAGCCACGCCGGTACCGTCGCACACCAGGCCCTCGCGCTGCACATGCTCGAGTCGTTCGACCACGTCGAGGCCGACCTCGGGTGCCCGCCGGACATGCCCTTCGACCGAGCGACCGGCCGGACGATGGACGGCCCCCGGCGCCTGGCGATGAACTGCTCGGGCAAACACGCCGGCATGCTCGCCGCCTGCCGCGTCAACGGGTGGGACGAGGCGACGTACCTGGACATCGAGCACCCGATGCAGCAGCGGGTCCGCTCGGTGGTCGAGGAGTACACGCACGAGACGGTCGACCTGGTCGGCACCGACGGCTGCGGCGCTCCCGTCTTCCCGCTCGCGCTGACCGGACTGGCACGCGGGTTCGCCGGCGTCGTCGCCCGGGCCGACGACGACTCCGCGGCACTGACCGACGCCGTCCTGGCGCACCCGTGGGCGATCGACGGGGTCGGGCGGGCCAACACCGTCACGATCGAGCGGCTGCAGGTCCTGGCGAAGCTCGGGGCCGAGGGCGTCATGGTGATGGGGCTGCCCGGTGGGGCCGCGGTCGCGGTGAAGGTGCTGGACGGGTCGCAGCGCGCGGGCACCCTCGCAGCACTCACCCTGCTGCAGCGGAACGGGCTGGTGGGCGCCGACGGCGTGGCCGATGTCTTGGCGGCGACGGGTGAGCAGGTGCTCGGCGGTGGTGTGCCGGTCGGCGCGGTCCGGGTCGGCGCCGGCCTGCGCTGAGGCCGTCATCCGACGAGCTCCGGCAGTACCGGGAGCACCGGTCTGAGCGTGACACCACGTCGGTCGGGTGGGCGACGGACGGTGCAGCCGTAGCGGGTGACCTCGACCGCGGCGTCCCACAGCCGTGGCATCGCGCCGAGGCCCGGGACGAGCACGACCGTGCCGCTGGGACGTCCGGAGCGGTCGAGGCGAGCGAGCACCGCCGTGCCGTCGGGCAGCGTCGTACCGTCGGGCAGGGTCGCGCCGTCGGGCAGCGCCGGACCGTCGCCAGCGGGGCTTCCGGGTCTGCCGGCTGCGCGGAGGTCGTCCCACGGATCGGCGGTGGCGCGGAGCTGTTCGGCGATCGCCCGGAACACCGCGGCGGCGAGTGCCCCGGTGCCGACGACCACGACGTGACCGGTCGTGTCGGTCTCCCACGGGTCACCGTCCGGGCCGTGGCCGAGCAGGAGCCGTCCGGGCGCGCTCGGACAGTGGGACTCGATCGCCGCGGCGGAGTCGTCGCCGGCCAGCGACTCCGGTTCGCGGGGCCCGCCTGCGCCGGACCGGTGCAGCAGGACGTCGAGCACCGCGCAGCACCCGGCGGCTGCGAACACCACCGCACGGGAAGCGCCGTCGAGGGGCGCGAACACCCCGGCGAGGACGAGCACGACGGCGGTCCCGACCAGGACGCACCGAGCAGCGAACGGGGTCATGCCTCCATCGCAGCAGGACGGCGGCGTCTCCGGGGCGCCGACGACCGATCTGTGGAGAACTCCGAGCGCTACTGCACGAGGAAGAACTGCTCGCCGATGTCCACCCGAGCCCCGCGCTCCACGCGGTACCGACGGCCGGGCTCGCAGCGACGGATCGAACCGTCGATGTGGCGGACGACGGTGCCGTTGCCGGAGAACCGGTCGGACACCCACAGGTCGTCACCGTCGCGGCCGAGCTCGAGGTGGGTCTTCGACACCGACTTGCCCGGGTCGTGGACGGTCAGCAGGTCGTCGTAGCGCTCCCCCGGCTGCGGACGAGGCAGACGACCGAGCAGGCCCGTGCCGTGCACCCCGAACCGCTCGCCCGTGCTGAAGTGCAGCAGGAACGGCGCGCGCGTCGGGGTCTTCGAGACGATGCGGGTCTCGTCGACGTCCTCGTCGAGCTCGTCGGCGTCCGCACTGGCCTCGGGACGGTCCGACGGCGGGAGCGGGAGCTCGGGTGCCGTCGCCCCGGGGAGCGGAGGCAGCGGCGCGGCGAGCGGGGCGTGCGCCGGCGGGGCCCAGGACCGTTCGGAGTCCTGCGGTTCTCCGTGCGGTGCCGCGTCCCCGGGCTCGGTCGGCTCGGTCACCGGCGCCGCGTGTGCGCCGCGGGGACGGCCACCCGGGCGCGAGGCCTCGCTGTCCGGCAGGGCAGACTCGTCGTCGGCGGCGGTCTCGTCGGCCACGGCCTCGACGGACCCGTTCTCGTCGGACCCGGTCTCGCCGGACCCGGTCTCGTCGCTCGAGGCCTGATCGTCCGCAGGCGCATCGACCGGGATCTCGTCGTCCGGCACGTCGGTCGACGACGACCCGCCGGCTCCGGCCGACTCCACGCCGGAGTGCTCGGTCGCCCAGTCCGGACGCGCCATCGGCAGCGGCACGACCGGTCCGGTGAACGCGGCGGTCACGGCGGGGCGGACTGCTCCGCACTCGCCGCAGAAGATGTCGTCGGGCTCGAGGCGGTTGCCGCAGACGTGGCAGATGGTCGTGGCGTGCATGCCCGGCGTCACGAGCGGCGCGGGCCGCGGCGGTCGGCGGTCGATCAGGGGCTCGACGACGGCGGTGTCCCCCGGCTGCGGCGGCGAGACGACGGGCACGGCTGCGGTCGGTTGTCCGAGCGCACCGTCCTGCACGGGCTCGGCGGAGCGGGTGGACGTCGTGTCGTCAGCACCGTCGGTGTCGGCGTGCACGGCTGCGTCGTCCGTCGCGTGCGAGGACGCCTCGGTGTCGTCGGGCGTGTCGTGGGTCGTGTCACGGAGCGTGTCGTCAGCGACGGTCGGTGCACTCGGGACCGGCGGCACGACGGGAGCCGAATCAGCTCCGGACGCGGGCTGCGCGGCATCGGTGGTGGCGCCGCGGCCGACCCACCAGGACGGGCCTGCCGGAGCCGCGGACGGGGCCGGAGCGACCGGCGGCGCCCACACGGGAGCCGGAGCCTCGTCAGCGGCCGGCGGGGTCACGGGACGGTCCTCGACGGGAGCCAACCGGGTCCGCTCGGGGTCGTCGGCGGGCTCGGAGCGGTAAGCGTCCGGGTCCAGTGGCGGTTCGTCCTGGGCGGGGACGGCGTCGGGCTGCGCGGCCGCGTTCGACCAGTCGCCGAGGCCGGAGCCCGCTCCGTGCACGTGCGACGGTGCCTCGCGCGGGGCGAGGTCGTCGGGGCGTTGCACGGGCACCGCGGTCGGGGGTTCGGTGCTGCGGCGGTCGGCACCGGTCAGCCAGGCGCGGGTGGCGGGGTCGAGGGTCGACTCGGGCAACCACGCGTCGGCCGCAGGGTCGGAGCGACGTCCGTGGGAGTCGGGCTGCTGCAGGGGCGGTGGCGGCGCCTGCTCGACGGGGGTCGGAGCGACCGGCCGGCGGCTCGCTCCGGCGGTCACCGCGCGTCCGCACTCACCGCAGAAGATCGCCCCCTCCGGGAGCATCGATCCACAGTGTTCGCATCTGATCACGGTCTGCCTCTGTCCTCACTCGGCCGTCCACGACGCTCGTCAGGCCTCCGGCCATCGTAGTCACCGCGTCTCGCCGAGCCCTGACCGGTGGTGGCGCGCGGCCGTCCGGGTCCACGCAGGGACCGGAGCGACACGGCGGTGCGGAACCGCTCACGGCGCGTCCGACCGGCGCGCAGGGTCCCCACCGCATCGTCCGTCGCCGACCACATCCGGTCGGCGGCGGCCTGGTCGACATCGCTCGGTCCGAACACCGCCCGGTCGGCGAGGGCGGCCAGTCCGGTCCCGCCCTCACCCGGAGCACCGGTCACGGTCTCGCGTCGTGTGGCCGATCCGGCCACGTCGTGCCCACGGTCGAGGAGCGCATCGCGGTACTCGTCCCAGGCCCCGACGATGCGACCGCGCGGCGTCGGAGCACGACGGCGCCGTCGGCGGCGGACCCGCTTCAGCAGGACGATCACCCCGAACGGCAGGAGCACGACGGCGATCAGCCCCAGTGCACCGAGCACCCACGGCAGCGCTGCGAGCAGGATCTGCAACCACAGCGGCTGCACGGGCGGCGTGTTCCGGTCGCTCTGCGGCGGCGCCTGCTGGTCCTGGTCCTGCTGGTCGACGGGAGGCGGCGGCACGACGGTCTCGGGACGGGTCACCGGCTGCGGCGTCTGCTGCTGCTCGTTCGGGATCTCGCGGACACTCGGGTTGGGGTTGAGCATCACCCACCCCCACTGCGCGGTGTCGACCTCGATGCGCGCGGTGACGTCCGACCCGCGGAACGTCGTGGCGCCCCCGCTCGCCGACGCCCCGCCGGACCCCGAGTCGCCGCCTGCGGTGAAGCCCATGACCACCCGCGCCGGGAACCCGAGCTCGTCGGCCATCAGCGCTGCGGCGGCGGCGTACTGCTCCTGGTCGCCGATCATCAGCGGCGACGTCAGGAGCTCCTGGATGCGGTCGGCGCCGTGCCCCGAACGACTCATCCGGTCGTCACCGACGCCGTGGCTGACGTACCCGTTGCGCTTGAGCGCCTGGATCACCGCGACGAGCTTCGCACCAGAAGTCGCATCGGCGTCGGTCGTCGCCTCGACCGTCTCGCGGACGGCATCGGGCACGTCGCGCGCCGTCGGGACCGCGGCACTGCCCGGGCGGGCGGCCGCGAGTTGCTCGTCCGTCGGCTGGTCGGGGACCACGGCGGTCAGGTCGTAGGAAGTGCCTTCGCGGACACCGCCGACCACGGCGCCCGTCTGCGTCGAGCCGTTGTAGAAGAAGGACCCACGCTCGTCGTCGGCGTCGGTCCCGGTGAAGTCGACGCGCTCCAGGTCCCCCACCGTCGGCAGCCAGACCCCGCTGTAGCCGTCGACGGTCACCCCCACGCGCACCGTGGTGCCGTCCACGCCACGGACGTCGACCGACGTCGGCACGCGCTCGAAGGTGCCCGACGACGAGGAGCCGTCCGACCCGCCGACGCGGTAGACCACGCCGTCGTAGGTGTCGAGCGTCGCGATGCGCACGAACCCGTTCTCCGGCAGTCCGGTGACCCGGAGCTGTGCGGTGTCCGCCGCGCTCTGTTCCTCGTACGCGCGGAAGCCGCTCAGCGGGCTGACGTAGTCGCGGGGGTCGAACGGCTTCACGACGTCCGTGCGGGCGACGGTGCGCTCGTTGGCCGGTGGCGCGACCAGCCCGAGACCCGTGGCGACGACGGCCGCCGCGACGATCGTCCCCGTGCCGACGAGCGCCGGTCGCACGACCGACCGGGCGATCGGTACCGACGACCCGATCGTGGTCGCCACGGCGACCGCGCGACGTGCGTGCCGCACCGTCAGCGCCCACACGAGCGCGACGGCGACGAGCACGACGGCCGTCACGATCGACGTGTCCAGCCGGCTCGGTCCGACGACCACCCCGATCGCGAACAGCACCAGTGCCGGGATGCTCGCGAGTTCCTGCCTGGAGGCCCGGGTCGCCACGCTCACGGCCGTCACCGTGGCGACGAGGAGCGTCACGAAGTACGGCACGAGGAGCGCCTCGTACGAGCCGACCGGCAGGCTGATGGTCACCAGCTGCTTCCACCCCAGCGCGACGCCGGCGAACAGCGCGAGCAGGCCCGGGCCCGTCGGCAGGACCCCGTTGGCCTGACCGGGCACGGCGGCGGGTACACCGGCGAGCGTGAACGCCGCCACCGTCGCGATCGCCACCACGACCAGCGGCAGCCGCAGGACCGCGCCGACGAGGGCGACGAGGGTGCCGAACGCGATCGCGGTCACCGCCGCGACGATCATCGAGTCGTCGCGGTAGACCGGCCACCACGACACACTCGCGATCGCGAGCAGGAGCCACACGACGAGGGTCCCGCCGGCAAGACGGAACGGCACGAGCCGCCGGGCATCGCGTCGATCGGAACGCCGGGTCGACCGACGGGCACGCTCCGCGGGCGGCGTCGGCGTGGCCACCGGAGGGGCGCTCACGCGGCGGCCGATCGGTGCAGGGCGTGCCGGAGGTCGTCCAGGTATCCGATGGTCATCACGGTCAGGCCCGCGACCCGCAGGAACCGTGGCTGTGCTTCGGGCTCACAGATCACCGCGACGACCTCGACCCCGACGGGGAAGCGCGTCGCCGCGAGCCGGAGCGCCGGCAGTCCGATCGTCGAACCGACGACCAGGAACGCCACCGAGATGCCCTCGGTGTCGCTGCCGACGATCCGGGAGACCTCGGCGATGGGCAGGCAGGCATCGGCGAGTCCGACCGAGGCGAAGTCGTCGAGCAGTCGCGTCGGGGTGACCGTCGGCAGGGTCCGCACCGCGTAGACGGCACGCTTCGCGAACTCCGGGGTGCGTTCCGACACCACGACCGAGACCTCTCGGCCGTCGCGGATCGCACGGGCACCGAGCGAGGCCGCAGCGCTCACCGCGAGCTCGAACTCCTCGTCGTCCCCGAACTCCGACCGGGCGATGCCGAGTGCCACGACCAGGTGCGAGCGGCGCGTGTCCTCGAACTGGCGCACCATCAGCGCGCCCGACTTCGCCGTCGACTTCCAGTGGATGGTGCGGGGGTCGTCACCCGGCATGTACTCGCGGATGGCGTGGAACGCGATGTCGGCCGGCGACAGGTCGGTGGTCGCCTGCCCCTCGAGGTCGCGCACCAGCCCGGTGCTCGTCGACGGGATCGCGATCGTGCGCGGGTGCACGATGACCTGTTCGCGTGCGGTCCAGACGACCTCGCGGCGGACGAGACCGACGGGGTCGGCGCGGACACCGGTGACCGGACCCACGTCGAGCACGCCGCGGCGCACGGTCGGTACGGGCACCAGCTGCTCGAACGTGCCGTGCGCGCCGATCGCCGGGATCGCGACGTCGACGAGACCCGGGCCGACCGGCACCTCGACCGTCGTCGGCACCGAAGGCAGACGTGTCGGGTTCTCCGCCGTGACCACCACGCCGGCCTCGTCGCCGACCGCCACTCGGTGCTGCGGCAGGCGCATCCGGATCACCAGCCGAGTACGGCCGATGAGCGCGATGGCCGCGACGACGACGAGTACCGCTCCCGCGAACCCGACGACGACGATCTCACGCAGGCCGAACCGGTAGCCGGCCACGAACGCGACGAGCGTGAGGGCCGCGACCGTCCACCCGAGCCCGGTGACGACGGACGAGACCTCGCCCCAGGAACGCTTGACGAGCCTCCAGGCCGTTGCCCAGACCCGGACGATCCCGACGACCGCATCCGCTGCGACGCCTTCGCGGTCACCGACGATCCGTGAGCGGACGTTGGTCAGGCCGGCGACCGTCCCCGTGCGCTCGTACGCCGTCGCCCCGCGACGCGACCGCGTCGAGGACGGACGGCGTGAGCGCGTGGAGACGGGCCGGCGGTCCGTCACTTCGTGACTCGGTCGGCCGGCGGCGGGGTCTCCACCAGCAGCTGTGCGATGACGCTCGGCGCGCTGACACCGTCGAACTCCGCCTCGGCGTCGAGCACCAGGCGGTGCGCGAGCACCGGGACGGCGAGGGCCTTGACGTCGTCCGGCGTGACGTAGTGGCGGCCGCTCAGCGCCGCGAGCACGCGTGCCGAACGGATGAGGCCCATCGCGCCGCGGACGCTGACGCCCAGGCGGACCTCGCTGGCCGAACGCGTCGCGTCGACCAACCGCGCGACGTAGTCGGCGATGACGGCGTCGACGTGCACCGTGCGGGCCAGCGCGGCCATCTCGGTGATCGTCGCCGCGGGCACGACGCTCGCGAGCGGAACCGATGCCGACGGAGCCGACGAGGTCTCGAGGATCTTCACGGTGGCGGCGTGGTCGGGGTAGCCGATCGAGGTCTTCATGAGGAACCGGTCGAGCTGCGCCTCGGGCAGACGGTACGTGCCGGCCTGCTCGATGGGGTTCTGCGTCGCGATGACCATGAACGGAGCCGCCAGACGGTGGTTCACGCCGTCGACCGTGATCGCCGACTCCTCCATCGCCTCGAGCAGGGCCGACTGCGTCTTCGGGCTCGCACGGTTGATCTCGTCGGCGAGCACGATGTTCGCGAAGACCGGGCCGCGGTGGAAGTCGAACTCCTGCGTGCGCTGGTCGTAGACACTGATGCCGGTGATGTCGCCGGGCAGCAGGTCGGGGGTGAACTGGATGCGGTTCGTCGTCCCCTGCACGCTCTGCGCCATCGCCCGCGCCAGGCTCGTCTTGCCCGTGCCGGGGACGTCCTCGAGGAGCAGGTGGCCCTCGCTGAGCATCGCCGTCACCGCGAGGCGGATCACGAACGTCTTCCCGAGGAGCACCTGCTCGACGTTGGTCACGATGCGGCCTGCGACGTCGGCGAACCAGGTGGCCTGCTCCGGGGTCATGCTCATGCGGGGTCGTTCCTCGTTCTCGGGGATGGCGGTAGGTGCAGCGTACGGTCAGCGGGCAGCGGAACCGGGTCAGCCGGGCGCGGGTTCCGGATCGGGCTCGCCCGGATCGGACGGCTCCGGCTCGGGGTCCGGCACCGGCGCAGCTGCGATGGTCGCGCTCGGCGGGTTCGGGTCCTCGTGCCCGTCGACGATGGCGGCGACGTACACGTAGCGTGCCAGGAGCGAGTCTTCGACCGCAGGAAGGGCATCGGGCGCGTAGACCGTTCCCTGACCACAGAGCGCGTAGTACCGGGACCCGCAGAAGACCACGCGGTAGCCGGTCGGCTGGAGGCCGGCGTTCTGCGGTACGGCGTTCACCGTCACCTGGGTGCCAGCGGTCATCGAGTCCAGGAGCGTCGCACGTGTCTGGACCGGTCGGAGTCCGTCCACCGTGCTGCCGCTGCCGCAGAAGTTCGACGTGCCGTCGGCACACGCCACCACGGTCACGCTGACCGCAGACCCGAAGGCCACGCCACTCACCCACGAACCGTTCGCGCCGAACGACACGAGCCCGCCGCCGTTCACCGCGTACGCGTAGTGATCCACGGATCCGTTGGCGCTGGGCTGCGCTCGCGGGTTTCGGATGCGGATGGCGTACGTGCCCGCATCGTCGCTGAACTTCTCGACCGCGATGTCCGCCGACGCAGTTCCCGGTGCCGCGTACCCCTGCACGGACGCGGCACGGCTCGGGGTGCAGAACAGCCCGTTGTCGGCCAGTGCGACGTACTGGAAGTTCCCGTTCGAGCTCAACGTGTCCGTCGCGCTGCTGCCGTCCCACTTCTTGTCCGAGCCCGTCGTCGTGCAGCCGCCGGGGATGTCGACGCCGGGCGGGTAGCGGACGATCGTGAGCGTCCGACCGCTGCCGGCCCAGTCGCTCTCCGTCGCGCTCAGCGAGACCGTCGTCTTCCCCGGGGACTGGTCACGCGTCGCGTTCAGCGTCGGGGCCGAGGGCGTCCCGACGGCCGTGCCCGTGGCCGATGCCGAGTTCCACTGCACGACGGTGCCGTTGCGGTCGGCGTCGTTCCGGGCCGAGATCGTCACCTTGTACTGCGCGGCGCTCTGCGCTCCGGTGAACGAGGTGCTCGTCGCCGTGCCGGTGTGCCGGGTGCCGGACAGCCCCGGTCCCTCGATGGTGACGATGTAGTCGTCGACCGCGCTGCCGCGGTTCGGAGCGGGAACGGCCTTCCACGCGACGTCGAGTTGGTTCGGCGTCGACCCGTTCGGCGTGACGGTGATGCCCTTCGGCGGCGCCGGCACGTAGTCGGCGCTGATCGGGGCCGAGCTGCCCGACGGCTTCGAGTCGCCGATCGCGTTCGTGGCGATGACCTGGAAGCGGTACGACGCCTTCGGGTCGAGGCCCGTCAGGGTGCAGACGGTGGCGGTGCCGCAGTTCTTCGCGACGCCGTTCGTGCCGGTGACGCGGTACCCGGTGATCGGCGAGTTGTTGCCCTGCGGGGTCGACCAGGTCAGCGTGGCCTGGCCACCGTCGTAGGACCCGGTCCGGGTGGGCGTGCCGGGGGCGTCGGGGACGTCCTGCACCGAGATCGTCACGTCGCCCCAGACGTAGCGGTCCGGGTCGTTCGTGGCGTCGGCGACCTGGTACTGCAGGTGGGCGTCCACCGGCTTGGCGCTGTCGGAGACGCGGACCTGCAGACGGGTGCGGTCGCCGCTCGGGGTCACGGAGACGCCGCTCGGCAGCCCGCCGGACAGACCACGGATGTTCACGACGCGCAGCCGCTGTCCGGGGAACGGGTTCGTCGGCTGGTCGTTCGTCAGGACGTCGATGGTGGTCGTCGCACCGCGCTTGGTGATCGACCGGTCGGCGCCGGGTTGCACGAGCGGACGCGTCGAGGCCACCACCCCGACGGTCACGGTGCCGGCACGTCCGGCGTTCGCGTCGTCCTGCACCCCGATGCCGATCGACGCCGTGGTGTTCTTCTTCGCGGTGTCGGCGACCGTGATGGTCAGCTGCTGCTTGGAGATCGTGGCGGTGGTGCCGGCCGCTGGACGGCCGACGACGGAGTAGCGCAGCTCCGGCAGGTCCTTCGGGTACGGGTAGTCGGTGAGCTTCGTCAGGTCGACGGTGCGCGTCTCGCCCGGCTGCATCTCGACCGCCGAGCCGGTGAACGCCGGCGGCTGGTTCGACCGCGGCGTCACGGTGACCGGGAGCACGAGCGTCGCGACCCGGCCCTTCCCGCCGTTGGCCGCGGAACCGTCCGTGACCTCGAACGAGATGGACGCGTTGCCGTAGTACAGCTTCGACGAGGTGAACTGCAGGGTCGACGAGTCCACGACCAGGCTCTGGCCGTTCGCGTGGGTCGCCTTCACCGTGCCGCGGTCCGTGATCGTCGCCGTCTGGCCGTTCGCGGTCACGACGTAGTCCTCGAGCGGGATCCGGACCGTCGCCTCGCTCTTCACGGTGACGGCACCGGCCGAGCGGTTGATCTGCGGCAGGGCGTCGTCGAACCCGGGGACGTTGATGAAGCCGTAGGACACGATGTCGGGGTGGTCGACCCGCGCGACCGAGAACGGGATGACCTGGGACTCGTCGGTGAGCCGGACCGTGATCCGTCCGTCGTCGGTGAGCCGTGCGGTGTCGCCGTAGCCGTCGACGATCCCGACCTGCAGGTCGGCAGCGGTGCCCTCGGCGAAGAAGACGTTCTCGAGCACGTCGACGGTCACGCTCTCGCGCCGCAGGATGTCCTGCAGGTCCAGGGTGGTGTCGTCGACCTCGGGGCGGAGGGGCTGCGCGTCCGGGTCGACCGTGACGGTGAGGAACGCGGTGCTCGATCCCCCGCTGGCGTTCGCCACCGTGTAGAGCACGGCGTAGTCGCCCGACTTCGCGGTCTTCGGGGGTGTGACCCGGATCTGCTGCTTCCGCAGGATCTTCGCCGACACGTCGTCGGCGGTGGGCTCGGCCGCCGACACGGTGAGCTGGCCGCCCTCGGGGTCGGAGTCGTTCTGCAGCACCCGCACGGTCACCGACCCGCCGGGGCGGATGGTCACGTGGTCGGCCTCGGCGACGGGGTTCGACGCCTGTTCGGCCCGGGGGGCGATGCCCACGCGGACGGTACCGGTGGCACGTGCGCCGAGGGCGTCGACCACCGTGTAGGTGAACTCGTCGGTGCCGGCCGAGTAGTCCCCCGCCTCGTAGGTCAGCGCGTCGGACGCGACGTCGGTGACGGAGCCCTTGTCCGGGTTCGACCCGACGCCGACGAGCTGCACCGAGTCGCCGTCCGGGTCGATCCCGTTCAGCGGCACCGAGATCCGCACCGACGAACCCGCCACGACCCGCGCGGTCACGGTCTGCGGGACCGGCGGGTTGTTCGTCGCCGCGTCCCGTTCGCGCACCGAGATCGAGACGGCGGCGTCGGCGTACTGGCCGTCCGGACCGGCGACCCGGTAGACGGCGGTGTAGTTGCCGGGGGTCTTCGGCGCGAGGTAGCGCAGGTGGTCGCCCGAGGCGAACAGCAGACCGCCGTCGCCGGGCACGTTCTGCACGAGCTCGGGCTCGAGGGTCAGGGGCTCGCCCTCGGGCTGGGTGTCGTTGTCGAGCACGTCGATGTTCGCGACGTCGCCGACCCGGACGGTCGCGCTGTCGGGCTGGGCGACGGGCGGCTGGATCCGGTCGGGCTTGGGGATCTCGACGACGGTGATCGTGCCGGTGGACGACGCCAGGCCGTTCGTCTCGGTGTAGCCGAACGACACCGGCCCGTCGAGCGGTGCGGTCAGCGTGACGCGCACGGTGTGCTGGTCGAGGATGCTCGCCTGGACCCCGTTGCCCCGCGCCGGTCCGTCGAGGGCGGTGACGAGCAGCACCCCGCCCGCCGGGTCGATGTCGGTCGCGGTGACGTCGGTGTCCTTGCTCGACAGCGTGTTGACGAAGACCGTCTTCGGGGTCGTGATGGGCGCGGTCGAGGCGTCCGGCGGCGCGAGGATCGTGACCCGGACGATGCCGCTCGACGTCTTCACACCGTCGGTCACGGTGTACTCGAGCTGGTGGTCGCCGGCGCTCGCCCCCTGCACCCGGAACGTGCCCGCGTCGTAGCTCGGGGTGACCGTCAGCCCCGCCGACGACGACACACTCGTGAGGGTCACGGTGCCGTTGCCGCCGCGGACGTGGTCGAGCGGCTCCACCGTGAAGGCCTTGCCGGCGTAGCCCTGCACCGGGAACGGGTCGGCACGCAGCGGCACACTCCCCTGCTTCGCCACGCGCACGGTCACCGAGCCACGGCCGTCCGCGCGTCCGTCGCTCACGACGAGTTGCACGGCACGGTCACCCGTCCGGCCGCTGTCCGCACGGAAGTCGAGCAGGCCGTCCGGGGTGGTCGACACCCGGTCGCCGTCCGAGGCGGTCGCGGACTTCAGGTACACCGGGTCGCCGTCGGGGTCGACCCAGTCGCCGAGCACGCTGCTGACGACGTGTCCGTTCTGCACCACGTCCGCCGAGGTGTCGCGCACCTGCCGCGGGGCCTCGTTCTGCGACTCCGGCCGCACCGTGACGCGGACGGTCGCAGTGTCCGACCCGCCGTTGCCGTCGGTGATCGTGTACGGGAAGGTCACGGTGCCGGTCGCGCGCGACGACAGCGTGACCTGCAGCCGTTGGCCGTCGGCGACGATGGCGACGCGGCCGGCGGACTCCGAGATGGACCCGACCTCGCTCACGATGATCGGGTCACCGTTCGGGTCGTAGTCGTTGAGCAGGACCGGGAGGCTCGTGGTGCGTCCCGGACGAGCGCCCAGGTCGTCGTCCACCGCCACCGGCGGCTTCTGGTCCTTGTCGACCTCGGGGTCGTCGTCGGAGACCTGCTCCTGCTGCTGCTCGTCGTCCTGCTTGATGAGGTCGGCCCAGTTGTCGATGAGCTGGCCGCTGCGGTCGATCGCCCAGGAACGACCGCTCGACGGGTCGTTGGCGACGACGGTCTGCCCGTTGTGCAGGATCTGCATCGTGCTGGTCCCGCCGGTGCTCGGGAGCCGCTGGAGGGCGTTGCCGTCGCAGGTGTCGATCGCCTGGCCACCGGCCCACGCCGCGTAGGTGCAGGACCCGTCGACGTAGGGGCGCGCCGCACGCCCGGACACCTGGAGCGCGGTGGCGTCGACGGACCCCGAAGCGCTGACCCGGACGAGTCCGGCGGTGCCCGCGACGGTGACGTCGGACGAGGTGTCCGACGATCGCTGGAGCGCGGGTGACGCGCCGACCCGGTCGCCGAGCTCCACGGTGCGGCCGTCGATCGACAGTGCGCCGCTGGTGCGGTCGAGCACGGCCAGGTGGCCGTCGACGGTCGCGACCTGGAAGTCGTCGGTGCGGTCCATGTCGACCTTCCACCGTTGGTCGACGGACAACGTCGACCCGACGTCGACGAGCGATGCCGTGCCGGTCTTCGCCGAGTACACCGCGACGTGTCCGTCCGAGGCGTCGAAGACGGTGTCCGCCCCGAGCGTCAGGTCGGCCTTGGTCGAGGCGTCGAACTCGGCGAGGTCGGCCGCGGGCGTCGCCCACAGCTCGCCGGTGTCCTGGTTGCCGATCACCGCGGTGTCCCCCGCGAAGAAGACCTGGGGTGTCCCCGCGGGCAGGGTCACTGCGTCGCCGACGGTGGCGTCGGCGACGTCGACCTTGGCCACGGTCCCCTTGGTCTGGTCGACGCTGTAGACCATGGACCCGCGCTGCAGCACCGCCAGGTCGTCGCTCGCGGTCTCGACGGCGGTGTTCAGCTGGAGGACCCCGGTGTTGGCCCGGCCGACCGCTCCGTACTCGGCGGAGGGCACCCAGACGGTGCCGTCCCCGAGGTCGACTCGTTGCGTGTGGTACCCGGTCGAGACGATCGCGGTCGTCGCGACGACCGCGGCGACCAGGACGGAGACCCCGGTGGTGACGGCGGCGGATCGGTGCTTCGCGACGAGCGCGCGGATCACCCGGTGCTCCCGACGGTCGCGCACTTCTGCGCGCTCGCTGCACCGGTCTTGCCGTCGCGGTTGACGGCGACCGCGATGCACTCCTCGTCGCCGCGCTGCCCGGAGACCACGAACGTGGTGCCGGTCTGCTGGCTGGACGCGCCGTTCGACGAGATGACGTAAGTGTCGCCGCTCTTGAGACCCGGGTCCGCCCACGAGAACGACACCGCCTGCGCCGAGGGCTGTGCGCGGACGTCCGCCACCACGGGGATCGCCCCGGCGCCGAGCCGCCCGACGACGACCACGGTCGCGATGGCGAGGGCAGCGACCACGACGACGGCGAGGGACGTCGCCCAGACGAGCGTCGACCGGGTGCGTCGACGCGCACGTGTGACCGATCCGGTGCGGTGGACGGTGCCGACGCTCTGCGAACCGCCGGCGACGACGCCGCCCTGGACCGCGCGACGGGTGCGGCGGCGGGCGCCGACCCGCGACGGCGGCTGGAGCTCGCGGATCATGGTCCGGTCGCCCTCCGGGGTCGGGGTCGCGATGGCCCATGCCTCGACCGCGACGTCGGCCGCGGTCTGCGGGATCCCGAGCTCGGCCTCGACCTGCTGGAACCCGCGCACGAGTTCGAGCACGGTCGTCGGGCGCGACGACACCTTGCGGGACAGCGCGGTGGCGAGCAGGCGCTCGAGCGACGGTGGGACGTCGGTCCGACCGGTGGGCTTGACGCCCCCCTTGTCGATCCGGCTCATGAGGTCGCTCGCACCGTTCTTGCCGCCCCGGACCTCGAACGGGCTGCGACCGGCGAGCAGGGAGTACACGGTGGCGGCGAGCGAGTACACCTCGGACTGGATCGTGCCCCGGGACTCGTCGATCAGGACCTCGGGCGCCGACCACGGGATCGACATGCCGATGGGCTCGTCCGGGTCGGTCCCGCCGATGGTGGCCGCGATGCCGAAGTCGGACAGCACGGGGTTGCCGTACGCCGTGAGCAGGATGTTCGACGGCTTGATGTCACGGTGGAGCACGCCTTCGCGGTGGGCGGTCTCGAGGGCCGACCCGATCCGGACACCGATCGAGAGCACCTCGGACACCGGGATCGGCTCCCGCCGGTACCGCTCGCTGAGCGATGAGGAGCACAGCTCCATCACCAAGTACGGACGTCCGTCAGCCGCGACGCTCGCCTGGAACACCGTCAGGATCGACGGGTGGGTGCTGAGCCGCGCCATCAGGTTGGCCTCGGCCTGGAACATCTGCCGGACGCGGTCGTCGACGACCTCGTCGAGCAGCACCTTCACCGCGACCTGACGACGCGGCATGTCCTGCTCGTAGAGGAAGACGTCGGCGAAGCCACCGGAACCGAGGACGTGCACGGGGCTGAAGCCGCCGATCACGGGCGGGTTGGACGGCAGGCGACGCGCCATCGACATCTCCTCCCCGGCCGAGCGGCCAACTCTCTCGTCGTGGCACAGTCATTGTACGAAGCGCCGGTGACCGTCGATCCGCACACCGACCACCTGTGGACGGGCGCACTCCCCCAGTTCGGGGGGTCATGTGCCGGCGGTCAGTGCCGCGGCAGGGTGTCCTCGAGGTCGCCGTCGTCCGGGGCGGCATCGACCTGGAGCACCACGACGGTGACGTTGTCGCGGCCGCCGGCGACAACCGCGTCGCCGACGAGGCGTTCGGCGAGTCCCTGCGCACCGGCTTCTCGAGCCGCGATGCGCGCGATGCCGGCGTCGCCGAGCTCCTTCGTCAGGCCGTCGGAGCAGACGATGTACCGGTCGCCCGCGCGGAGCGGCAGGGTCCACCAGTCGGGCGCCGGCGGTTCGCCGAAGCCGACCGCGCGGGTGATGACGTTGCTGTCCGGGTGCTGTTCGGCGTCCTCGGCCCGCAGCAACCCGGCGTCGACCATCTCCTGCACCACGGAGTGGTCCACGGTGACGCGGCGCAGCACGCCGTCCTCGATCCGGTAGGTCCGGGAGTCGCCGACGTTGAAGACGAGGGCCGCCGGCTGGCCGAGCGACGCGACCAGGGCGATGCCGGTGACGGTCGTGCCCGCTCCGATCGCGTTGCCGCCGGCTGCGCGCTCGATGTCGGCCGTGGCGAGCAGCAGCGCCCGCTGGATGCCCTGCCGCGTGGTGAAGGGCTCCTGCGTCACCTGCTCGAGTCGACGCACGACGGCGTCGCTCGCGCGGTCGCCGGCGAGGTGTCCGCCCATGCCGTCGGCGACGACGAAGAACGGCGCCCCGACGATGTAGCTGTCCTCGTTGTGGTCACGGCGACGACCTACGTCGGTCGCGGCTCCCCACGAGAGCGTCAGGGTGGCGCCGTCGGCACCGGGGACGTCGATGGCGTGCGCAGTCGCTGCTCGGCCGAGTTCGGTCACGTTTCAGGATCGCTCTCTGGGGGTTCGGGGCGTGCCGTGTGCTGTCTGGTCGGTGGGCCACGGGGGAACCGGTGGGAACCCGTCCGCCGTCGGTGCGACCCGGAGGTACGGCGAGAGGACCTCGATGGCGTTGCCGTCACCGACCTCGACTACCGTACCCGTCAGCGCGACGATCGACGCACCCGATGCCATGCGGTACAGCGGCGCGCCGGCCGGTCGGACGACGGTGCCGTTCGTGGACCGCAGGTCCTGCACCACCACGGCTTCGCCTTCGGCGTGGATGCGGACGTGCGAGGACGACACCTGCCCGTTGGCAGACCGCACCGTCACGAGTTCCGGTTCGGGGCCACTGGTGATCCGCGGCAGCGACGGACGCCGTCCGATGACGACCGGGTGGTCCAGGCGGAAGGTGCGGTCGCCGATGCGGATCGACGGCACGCGCGCCGCGGGCGCGGCAGGGACGGACGGGAGGCCCGTGGCGGCTCCGGCGGGCACGCTCGGTCCGGCGGCGCTCCGGACACGGGCGCGGACGACCGTGTCCTCCGGGTCGGCTCCGTCGTCGGCTCTGTCGTCGGCAGGGTCGTCGGCTCTGTCGTCGGCACGGTCACCGACCGGTTCGGACGGCTCCGTGCGCGGCCGGATGACGGTGTCACCGAGCACGTCGTCGAAGCGATCGCCGCCCCCGGCACCGCGGGGTCGCCGGATGACGGTGTCCTCGATGTCGTCGTCGCGCAACCGGAGCCCTTCGGATGTGGTGTCCTCCACCGTAGACGATCCGGTCGACCCGTCGCACCGCACCGACGGCCGTCCGCGCCGGTCACGATCGGTGCCGGTCACGACGGGGCCCGGCCCACGTCGGCGCACTGCCGGCCAGGACCGACCGCAGGACCAGCCCGGCGAGCGGGTCGTCGGCACGGGTCTCGAGGGCGTAGCGCGCCCGTGTCTCGGCGCGGGCGGACGACCCGAGCGCCCACGCGCACCAGGCCCCGAGTGCGAGCGCACCTGCGGCTCCGGCCGTACAGTCCACCTGACCACCCTCGGCGCGCCAGACCCGCCAGGCCTCGGCACACCGGTCGCCGGCCGTGCGCAGCCGAGCACGGTCCGGTTCCGGTCCGAGGCCGTGCAACGCCGGCGGCGTCGGGTCATCGAACGGGTCGAACCCCCGGATGGCCCGCGGATCCGGCTGGTCTCGGGCGGCGAGGAACGGGATGAGCGCCATGCGGGTCGACAGCGCACCGCAGGCGGTGACGATCGCGATCGCGCCGACGCGGGAGCCAGCGCCGACGCCGGACGTGACCAGCGCTGCGGCCGCTGCCGGGAGGGTGACCGCCGCCGCGATCTCGCGAGGGAACCGGACTGCGGTGTGGTCGGGGGTGTGTGCCGTCAAGGGGATCATGCACGCCATCGAAGCGTGATCCGGGCCTCCAGTCAGGCACGAACCGACCACCTGTGGACAGCAGCGCCCCGGCCCGACCTGTGGAGGACGGGCCGGGGCGATGATCAGACGGTGACGGGCTCCAGGCTCTCGGCGACCAGGTCCCAGCCGGAGTCGCTGCGTTCGACCACGACGCCGTTCGCGGCGGCCCAGTCGACCAGGTCGTCCATGGTCGCGACGACCGCTCCGGTGCGCGCGAGCAGCGCGACGAGTCGGCCCTTCGCCGTCTTGTTCCAGTGGTTCAACGCCCGCCGCCGACCGGAGCCGTCGATGCTCACGACGCGCGGGGCGACCGCGTCCGGGACGGGACCGAGCTGGCGGTAGCCCTCGGACCGGAGGTCGAGCACCAGGCCGTCCGCCCGATCGGCCAAGACCCGGGACGAGGCCGCGGGCCAGTGCGACGCCAATCGGATCGTCCCGAGCCGGGAGTCGTGCGACAGGCGGTACGCCGGGATCGGGTCACCAGCACCGATCGGTCCGAACATGGCCGACTGCACGACCACGTGGTCGTGCCACCACGCCCGCGTCGACGCGTCGGCGGTCTGCGCGCCGAGGGGGTCGTAGAGCACCCCCGTGTAGCGCTCGATCGCCGGCATCGTGCCCGACGTGTCGAGCTCGAGGTTGCGGAACCGTTCGGCGATCGACTTCGGGCCGAGCTTCAGAGCCGTCCTGGCCGAGGACTCCTCGGAACTGACAGAGCGGGCCGCGGTGATCACCGCGGCCCGCTCTTCGGCCAGTTCCGGGAACGTGAGTGCACGCAGATCGAGCGTGCGGCTCGTGTCCCCACCCTCCCGCTTCGTCTCCGAAGGCGGGAGGAGGACGGTCAGTCCGGTCAGGACGCCAGCGCGGCCTGCCGCGCGACGATCGTCACCGTGTCGTGCTCCACCGACAGGAAGCCGTCTTCGGCGTCGACCGCGACGGTCGACCCATCGGCCCGCGTGATGCGGACCTGACCCTGCGCGAGGATCGCGAGCATCGGCTCGTGTCCCGCGAGGATGCCGATCTGGCCCTCTGTCGTGCGTGCGACGACCATGGTGGTGTCGCCGGACCAGACCTCACGGTCGGCCGAGACGACGCTCACGTTGAGACCCGCCATGTCAGCGGTTCTCCTTCTGGATCTGTGCCCACTTCTCTTCCACGTCGTTGATGCCACCGACGTTGAAGAACGCCTGCGTCGCAACGTGGTCGAACTCGCCGTCGGCGATGGCGCGGAAGGACTCGATGGTGTCCTTGAGCGGCACCGTGGAGCCCTCGACGCCCGTGAACTTCTTCGCCATGTACGTGTTCTGCGAGAGGAACTGCTGGATACGACGAGCGCGCTCGACCGTGATCTTGTCCTCTTCGGAGAGCTCGTCGACACCGAGGATGGCGATGATCTCCTGCAGTTCCTTGTTCTTCTGGAGGATCTGCTTGACGCGCGTGGCCGTCTCGTAGTGGTCGGCGCCCAGGTACCGCGGGTCCATGATCCGCGACGTCGAGGTCAGCGGGTCGATCGCGGGGTACAGACCCTGCGACGCGATCTCACGCGAGAGCTCGGTGGTTGCGTCGAGGTGCGCGAACGTGGTGGCCGGAGCCGGGTCGGTGTAGTCGTCAGCCGGCACGTAGATCGCCTGCAGCGAGGTGATCGAGTGACCACGCGTCGAGGTGATGCGCTCCTGGAGCACACCCATCTCGTCGGCGAGGTTGGGCTGGTAGCCCACGGCGGACGGCATGCGACCGAGCAGCGTCGAGACCTCGGAGCCGGCCTGCGTGAAGCGGAAGATGTTGTCGATGAAGAGGAGCACGTCCTGCTTCTGGACGTCGCGGAAGTACTCCGCCATCGTCAGCGCCGACAGGGCCACGCGGAGACGCGTTCCCGGCGGCTCGTCCATCTGGCCGAACACGAGGGCCGTCTTGTCGAAGACCCCCGCCTCTTCCATCTCACCGATGAGGTCGTTGCCCTCACGGGTGCGCTCACCGACACCGGCGAACACCGACACACCGCCGTGGTCCTGCGCAACGCGCTGGATCATCTCCTGGATGAGGACCGTCTTGCCGACGCCCGCACCACCGAAGAGGCCGATCTTGCCACCCTGCACGTACGGGGTGAGGAGGTCGATGGACTTGATACCGGTCTCGAACATCGAGGTCTTCGACTCGAGCTGGTCGAAGGCCGGGGCCTTGCGGTGGATCGGCCAGCGCTCGGTGATCTCGAGCTTCTCGTCCGTGTTGAGCACGTTCCCGAGGACGTCGAAGACCTTGCCCTTGGTGACGTCGCCGACGGGGACCGAGATCGGAGCGCCCGAGTCACGGACCTCCTGGCCACGGACCAGGCCGTCGGTCGGCTTCAGGGAGATGGCACGGACCAGGTCGTCGCCCAGGTGCTGGGCGACCTCGAGGCCGATCTCCTGCGACGAGTCACCGATGGTGATGGTCGTGAACAGGAGGTTGTACATCTCCGGGATTGCGTCGTGGGGGAACTCGATGTCGACGACGGGACCCGTGACACGGGCGATCCGGCCGACACCGGGCGCCGACGACGTCTCGACCGCGGTGGTTGCGGTGTCGGTCATGGCTGGTGCCTTCCTGAGGGTGGGTATCTGTCCGCGAACGACGCGGACTACTTCTTCTTCGACGAGAGGGCGTCGGCGCCGCCGACGATCTCGGAGATCTGCTGCGTGATCTCCGCCTGACGCGCGTTGTTCGCGAGTCGGGTGAAGTCACGGATCAGCGAGTCCGCGTTGTCGCTGGCCGCCTTCATCGCCTTCTGACGGGCGGCGTGCTCGGAAGCAGCCGACTGCAGCATGGCGTTGAAGATGCGGCTCTCGATGTAGACCGGGAGCAGCGAGTCGAGCACCGCATCGGCGTCCGGCTCGAACTCGTAGAGCGGCAGGGGCTCGTTGCCCTCGGGCTCCTCGACCCCTTCGACGACCTCGAGGGGCAGCAGGCGAACGACCTGCGGCTCCTGCGTGGCCATGCTGAGGAACCGGTTGAACACGATGTGGATCTCGTCCACGCCGCCCTCTGCGGTGTCCTGGAGGAACTTCGCCACGACGGCGTCGCCGATCTCCTTGGCCGTCGAGAACTCGGGCTGGTCGGTGTTGCCGACCCACTGCTGCTCCGACGCGCGCTCACGGAACGCGAAGTACCCGACGGACTTGCGGCCGACCAGGTAGTAGACGACGTCCTTGCCCTCGCTGCGGAGCAGGGAGGCGAGCTCCTCGCCCTGCTTGAGGACGTTCGTGCTGAACGCGCCGTTCAGGCCGCGGTCCGAGGTGAAGAGCACCACGGCCGCACGGGTCGAGGACTCCGGCTCGGTGGTCAGCACGTGGTCGACGTTCGAGAACGTCGCCACGGCCGACACCGCACGCGTCACAGCTCGCGAGTACGGGCCGGACGCAGCCATGCGGGCCTGCGCCTTCTGGATCCGCGACGCCGAGATCAGTTCCATCGCGCGAGTGACCTTCTTCGTGGTCTTCGCGGACTTGATTCGCTGTCGGTAGACCCGGACCTGCGCTGCCATCTAGCGACGACCCTTGACGATCTGCTCCTGGTCGACGTCCTCGGAGTCTGCCGCGTCGAACTGCTCGGAGCCGAGGGTCTTGCCGTCGCTCGTCTGGAAGCTCTTCGTGAACTCGTCGATCTGCTTCGACATCTCGGCGACGGTCTCGTCGCTGAGCTGGTTCGTCTCGCGCAGGGTCGTGAGGACCTCGGAGTTGCGACGCAGGTGGTCGAGCAGTTCGGACTCGAAGCGCAGCACGTCCGGCACCGGGACGGTGTCGAGCTTGCCGTTGGTGCCGGCCCAGATCGAGACGACCTGCTCCTCGACCGGGTACGGCGAGTACTGCGGCTGCTTGAGGAGCTCGGTCAGGCGGGCGCCACGGTCCAGCTGACGACGCGACGCCTGGTCGAGGTCGGACGCGAACATCGCGAACGCCTCGAGGGAGCGGTACTGCGCCAGCTCGAGCTTCAGCGTGCCGGAGACCTTCTTGATCGACTTCACCTGGGCGTCACCACCGACGCGGGACACCGAGATGCCCACGTCGACGGCCGGACGCTGGTTCGCGTTGAAGAGGTCCGACTGCAGGAAGATCTGGCCGTCGGTGATGGAGATGACGTTGGTCGGGATGTACGCCGAGACGTCGTTCGCCTTGGTCTCGATGATCGGGAGACCCGTCATCGAACCGGCGCCGAGCTCGTCGGACAGCTTCGCGCAACGCTCCAGCAGACGGGAGTGCAGGTAGAAGACGTCACCCGGGTACGCCTCGCGCCCCGGCGGACGACGCAGGAGGAGCGACACGGCGCGGTAGGCCTCGGCCTGCTTCGACAGGTCGTCGAAGATGATGAGGACGTGCTTGCCGGAGTACATCCAGTGCTGGCCGATGGCCGAGCCGGTGTACGGGGCGAGGTACTTGAAGCCGGCCGGGTCGGACGCGGGGGCGGCGACGATGGTGGTGTACTCCATCGCGCCGGCGTCCTCGAGCGCACCCTTGACGGAGGCGATCGTGGAACCCTTCTGACCGATGGCGACGTAGATGCAGCGGACCTGCTTGTCCTCGTCGCCGGACTCCCAGTTGGCCTTCTGGTTGATGATCGTGTCGATCGCGATGGCCGTCTTGCCGGTCTGGCGGTCGCCGATGATCAGCTGTCGCTGACCACGGCCGACGGGGATCATCGCGTCGATGGCCTTGATGCCGGTCTGCAGCGGCTGGTGGACCGACTTGCGGGCCATGACGCCGGGAGCCTGGAGCTCGAGGGCGCGACGGCCCTCGGCAGCGATCTCGCCGAGACCGTCGATCGGGGCGCCGAGCGGGTCGACGACGCGACCGAGGAAGGCGTCGCCGACGGGGGCGGAGAGGACCTCACCCGTGCGGGTGACCTCCATGCCTTCTTCGATGCCGGCGAACTCGCCGAGCACGATGGCGCCGATCGAGTCTTCATCGAGGTTCTGCGCGAGGCCGAGCGTGCCGTCCGCGAAGCGGATGAGCTCGTTGGCCATGACGCCGGGGAGGCCCTCGACGTGCGCGATGCCGTCGCCGGCGTCGGTGACGTGCCCGACCTCGGCCGTGGAGGCCTTCGTCGGCTCGTAGTTCGAGACGAAGTCCTTCAGGGCATCACGGATCTCATCGGGGCTGATGGTGATGTCTGCCATGGGATTTTCCTTGTGGTTTTCCGGGGCCCTTCGGCTCCGAGAGGGTGACGCTGCCGGACTCGGCAGTTCCCGTTGTGGACTTGGGAGGAGCGGCTTCGACCGTACGCCTAGCCGGCGAGCTGGAGCCGGAGCTCCGAGAGCCGCGTGGACACGGTGCCGTCGATGACGTCGCCGCCGATCTGCACCCGGACCCCGCCGACGACCGTGGGGTCGACGACCTGGTTGATGCTGATGTCCTTGCCGTAACGCTCGGCCAGACCGCGTGCAACGCGTGCCGACTGGGCGGTCGTGAGTGCCGTGGCGGTGACCACGGTCGCGACGAGCTTGCCGTCCTGCTCGGCCACGATGCGCGAGGCATCGCGGACGAGTTCACCGATGCGGCGGCCGCGAGGCTGCTGCACGAGCGCGGAGACGATCGTCACGGTCTGCTGCGACGCCTTGGGGCCGAGGAGCCGCTCGACGAGCGCGCCCTTCTGCGCCGCGCTGCCGAGCTTCGTGCCGAGTGCCAGCTCCAGGCCGGCGTCCGAACGGACAGCGGTCTCGAAGGCGAACAGCTCGGACTCGATCGGCGAGTCGGTACCCGCGGTGGCGGCGACGGCGCGGATGCCCGCGTCCTCGATGCCGGCGAGCAGGTCCTGGTGCGAGGACCAGCGCGAGCCGGCCACCGCGGTCAGGACCGCACGAGTCGCGTGCGACTGACCGGCGAAGACGCGGTCGATGAGGACCTTCTTGCCGGCCGGGTCGGCCGTCGGGTCGGACAGCAGCCCGAGCAGCTGCGGCGCACCGGCGATCGCACGCCCGGAGGCGAGGATCTCGGCACCCACGGCCAGGTCGGCGCTCGAACCGAGGTCCGAGAGCACCGCCCTGGTGGACGCGAGTGCTTCTCTGGTAGCGCTGCGCATGCTCAGTGCTCCCCCGTCTTCGTGGCCTGCGAGGCCTCGAGGTCGGCGAGGAAGCGGTCGACGACTGCCGACGACTTGGCGTCGTCCTTGAGCGATTCGCCGATCACACCGGACGCGAGGTCGAGGGCAAGGGTGCCCACCTCGGACCGGAGGGACTGGACGGCGCTCTGACGCTCGGCTTCGATCTGCGCCTGGGCGTTGGCCGTGATGCGTGCTGCATCGGCCGCTGCCTGCTCGCGGACCTCGTTGCCGATCGCCGTGGCGTCGGCGCGGGCCTGCTCACGGATGCGGGACGCCTCGGAGCGGGCGTCGGCGAGCTGCTTGTTGTACTCGTCGAGCGCAGCAGCGGCCTGCTCCTGAGCAGCCTCTGCCTTCTTGATGCCACCCTCGATGGCCTCAGTGCGCTCATCGAGCATCTTCGTGATGCGCGGCGTGACGACACGCCACATCACCAGGAAGATGATGACGAAGGCCACCGCGGACCACACGATGTCGTACACCGGCGGAATGAGGGGGTTGTGCGTCTCCTCCGCCGCGATGATGAGTGCGTTGTGCATCGAGGAACCTTAGTTGGTGAAGATGAAGTACGTGGCGATGCCGATGAAGGCCAGGGCCTCGGTGAAGGCGATACCGATGTACATGAGGGTCGTCAGGCGGCCCTGGAGCTCGGGCTGGCGGGCGACGGACTCGATCGTCTTGCCGACGACGATGCCAACACCGATGGCCGGGCCGATCGCAGCGAGGCCGTAGCCAACCGTCGCGATGTTGCCGTTGATCTCCGCGAGAACGGTCGTTGCGTCCACGTGTTTTCCTTTCGAGGTGCGGGTCCGACGGTTGCCGGTCCCGTAGGGGGTCAGTGAGGAATCAGTGCTCGTCAGCCAGCGCCAGCTGGATGTAGACGGCGGTGAGGAGCATGAAGACGTAGGCCTGCAGCAGCGCGACGAGGATCTCGAAGAAGCTGAACGCGATGCCGAACGCGAGGGTCCCGACACCGAAGGCCTTGAAGCCGAGCGAAGCGTCGAAGAAGAAGAACTGCGTCGCCGAGAAGAACAGGACGAGCAGCAGGTGCCCGACGACCATGTTCATCAGGAGTCGCAGGGTGAGCGTCACCGGACGGAGCACGAAGGTCGAGACGAGCTCGATCGGCGTCACGATGATGTAGAGGAACCACGGCACCCCGGGCGGGAAGAGCGAGTTCCGGAGGAACGTGCCCGGGTGCTTGCGGAGGCCGGCGTAGATGAACGCGACGTAGGCGACGATCGCGAGGATCATCGGCATCGCGATGCGACTGGTGCCGGCGAGGTTCATGCCCGGGATCAGACCGGTCAGGTTCATGAACAGCACGCCGAAGAAGATCGTCGCCAGGAGCGGCAGGAATCGCTTGCCGTCCTTCTCTCCGAGGTTGTCGAAGGTGTTGCGACGAACGACGTCGAACGCGTACTCGATGAACGCCTGACCGCGGTTCGGGACGAGCTTCAGCGCGCGGGTTCCCACGAAGGCGAACACCAGGAGCACGGCGACGGCGAAGAAACGGATGAGGACGACCCGATCGATCTCGAACGGCGTCCCTGCGAAGAAGATCGCATCCGGGAAGAACTCGTTGATCGACGGACCATGGAACTCGGCGGCCTTGCTGCTCCCCGCCGCAACGGTGTCAACCGCAGCAGAGAGGGACAGGGGAAGAGCGTGGGATAGCAGCGCTGTCTCCTGTGTCGGCGCGCGCACATCATGGCACGCGATGGTGGACGTTGTGGAGGCTTGCCCGCTCCGAGCGAAAGGCTCCGGTGGCGGACTCCGAGAAGCCTATCAGGTGCGAGAGGCTTCCCGGCTTCTCAGTTGCGGGGGGTCGGGTTCTCAGCGTCCGCGGAGCCACCGGACCCGTCACCGGGCAGCTCCACGCCGATCGGGACGCGGGCCTTCGCCACCGCGACGACGTCGATGACCAGGGAGCCGACGACCCCCGCGATGATCACGATCGCGAGCACCGGAAAGTCCACCCAGGTGCGGTCCTTCAGCGCCACCAGCAGCACGATGAACACGATGAACTTGAGCAGCCAGGTGCCCATCACAATGCCGAAGAAGGCACCCGAGATCATCTGCCCCTTGGACACGCGCAGCGCGACGAGGACACTGACCGCGGTGAGGCCGAGGAACACCACGCTGAGCACGGCTCCGAGCAGGCCGCCGACGAGCCCGGGAGTGTCGGCGACGAGCAGTCCCACGACTCCCCCGACGATCGCGAGGGCGACCGCGAGCACGGCGCCCCACGTGATGATGCGGCGGAACACCGGCCGGACGTGGTCGAGCGCGTTCGGTGCGGTCACGTGATGTCTCCTGGGATCGTGCGGTCGTTGGCGGCCCGGTCGAGCGGGTCGAGGCTGGCGTCCACCACGGCGGCGGAGCGGTTGGCGGTCTGGGCGGCGATCTCGGTGCGCTTCCGGCCGAGCGGCGCGAACGTGGCGACGGCGCACACGGTGAAGCCGACCGCGACGAAGGCGACCACCCAGTACCAGTCCACGAACAGGAACAGCAGGCACCCGACCGCGACGGTGGCGGTCCACGCGTAGAAGATCAGCACGGCGTGGAAGTGCGAGTGCCCCATGTCGAGCAGGCGGTGGTGCAGGTGCTTGCGGTCGGCCGAGAACGGTGACTTGCCGGCGCTGAGCCGACGGGTGACCGCCAGGCCGAAGTCCAGGATCGGCACGATCAGGATCGCGAAGGGCAGCAGGATCGGGATGAACGCCGGCAGCAGCGCCTGGCGTGTCTGCACCGCTGCGGGATCGATGTTGCCCGTGACCGACACGGCGCTGGTGGCCATCAGGAAGCCGACGAGCAGCGCTCCGGCGTCGCCCATGAAGAGCTTCGCGGGGTGCCAGTTCAGGATGAGGAACCCGAAGCAGGAGCCGACGAGCACCGCGGTCAGCAGTGACGGCAGGTTGAAGAAGAACTCGGTCTGCACGACCACGCGGTTGATGAAGAACGTGTAGAGGAAGAACACCCCGCCGGCGATGATCGCGACCCCGGCGACCAGGCCGTCGAGTCCGTCGATGAAGTTCACCGCGTTCATCACGAGCACCACCGCCAGCACCGTGAAGATCAGGCTCATGTACGACGAGCCCACGCCCAGGGTGTTGCCGATCGGCAGCGACACGATCGCGACGCCCTGCCAGGCGAGGATGCCCGCAGCGATGATCTGCCCGGCGAGCTTCGTCATCCAGTCGAGGTCCCAGATGTCGTCAGCGACACCCAGCACCACGATGATCGTCGCGCCCCCGAGCACCGCCAGCACGCGCCCGGGTTCGGAGAACACGAGCCGGAAGTAGTCGGTCCCCGCGATCGACGGGAACAGGAACCACGCCGCCAGCAGCGACACGATGACGCCGATGTACATCGCGATCCCGCCGAGGCGCGGAGTCGGCGTGCGGTGCACGTCTCGCTCGCGCACCTGGGGGTACCACTTGTACTTGAGACCGAGCTTCCACACCAGCACGCTGACCAGGAAGCTCACGACCGCGGCGATCGCCCCCGCCAGCAGGTAGTACTTCATCCGACGAGGTCGGCTCCGACGACCCGGATGATCTCGTCGTCGGAGATCACCCCGTGCCGGACGATGCGGAGCTTCCCGCCGTCCGACAGCCCCGTCGCGTCGACGATCGTCGACCCGGTGGAGGCCTCGAAGCCCTCGTGCTCCCCGATCGCGCCGCCGTCCAGGTACACGGCGACGCTGTCGCCGAGCATCCGCTCCGCGGCGTCGACGTCCATCGCGGCCGGGTCGCCGGTCGAGTTCGCGGACGAGACCGCGAGCGGACCGACCTCCTGCAGGAGCTCGAGCGCGATCCGCGAGTCCGGCATCCGCAGGGCGACCGTGCCCCGCGTCTCGCCGAGGTCCCAGTCGAGCGACGGCTGCGCGCGCAGGATCACGGTCAGGCCGCCGGGCCAGAACTCGGCGACGAGGTCGCGCACCTGCTGCGGCACGTCGCTCGCGAGCGCGTCGAGCGTCGGCGGGCCGGGGATCAACACCGGCGGCGGCGACTGCCGCGTCCGGCCCTTCGCGTCGAGCAGTCGCTGGACGGCGGCCGCGTTGAAGGCGTCCGCGGCGAGGCCGTAGACGGTGTCGGTGGGGACGACGACGAGGTCTCCGCGCCCGAGGGCGGCACGTGCGAGCCGCATCCCGGTCAGGAGCCCGTCGGAGTCGGTGCAGTCGTATCGGGATGCCATGACTCGACGATGATAGTGCGACACAATGGAGGACATCGTGAACGAGACCCCTGCGCCCCACCTCCTGTTCCTCTTCGACATGGACGACGTCCTGGTCCGGTACGACTGGCAGGTGCGGATGGCCGCACTCTCCGAGTTCACCGGACACGAGTTCGAGGAGCTCCGACGCCGCTGGTGGGACTGCGGCCACGAGATGCGTGCCGAGGCCGGTGACTTCGCCGACGGCGACGAGTACCTCGCCGCGTTCGAGCGGGCCATGGAGTGCGACGTCCCGGAGGCCGAGTGGGCGCGCATCCGCGGGTCCGCGATGACCGAGCTGCCGGAGCGCATCGAGGCCGTCCGGATCGCGAGCGAGCACGGGCGTGTCGGCCTGCTCACCAACAACGGGCCGCTCGCGGGGCGGTGGATCCACCAGTGGGCGCCGTCACTGCCGGGGCTGTTCGGCGAGCACCTGGACACGTCGAGCAACTTCGGCGCCCGCAAGCCCGAGCCCGAGGTCTTCCTCCGCGCGATGGAGCACCACCGCGTGCCCGCCGAGCGCACGTTCTTCGCCGACGACATGCCGGAGAACATCGCGGGTGCCCGGAGCGTCGGCATCCACGCGGTCCTGGTCGAGCGCGACACCGACCTGCGCGAGCACGTCCGCGCCTTCGTCGCGCAGCAGCGCGAGGCCTCCCCCGTCGCCTGATCCTTCCCATCACGTTCGCGATGGCAACAAGCAACGGGCGTACCTGGTCGTTCTGAACGGCCAGGTACGCCCGTTTCCGCTCGGTAACGCCAAGCACGCCACACGACCGGGAGGCCCGGGGTGCGTCCGCCTACCGGGTCGCGGTGGTCGTGCGGTCGCGACCCGTCAAGTCGACGTGCGTCTCCGGGGTCCGGAACCCCCGTCGCGCCAGGACCTCGCGGACGCCGGCGCCCTGCGGCTCGGCGTGCTCGATGACGAGCACCCCGCCGGGCACGAGCAACCGCCACGCCGTCTCGGCCAGGGCGCGCACGGCGTCGAGGCCGTCCGGACCGCCGTACAGCGCCATCGCGGGATCGTGGTCGCGGACCTCGGGGTCGATCGGGATTGCGTCGTCCGGCACGTACGGCGGGTTCGACACCACGACGGACACGGTGCCGTCGAGTTCGGGCAGCGCGTCGGCGAGGTCTCCCTCGACGAGTCGCACCGTGCCGCCGTGGGCGTCGGTGTTCCGGCGAGTCCAGGGCAGGGCCTCGGGCGACCGTTCGACGGCGTACACGACGGCGTTCGGCACCTCGGTGTCCATGGCGATGGCGATCGCACCGCTGCCGGAGCCGAGGTCGACCGCGATCGGCGCCGGCACCGCGACGGCTCGGAGCGCGTCGATGCCGAACTGCACGACGCCCTCGGTCTCGGGACGGGGCACGAACACGCCGGGTCCGACCGCCAGGGTCAGTGCCCGGAAGTACGCCTGCCCGGTGATGTGCTGCAGCGGCTCGCGGGTGCTCCGTCGGGCGATCGCGTGCCGGAAGCGCTCGACGTGCTCCGGAGCGATCGCGCCGCCGGTCATCGCGCGGGCCTGCACGGCACCGCGCGAGGTGTCGGTCGCCCACGCGAGCAGCAGCTCGGCGTCGACCTGGGGCGTCGGGACGCCGGACGCGACGAGCGCCGCGGCCGCCTGCTCGAGCAGGCGATCCGCGGCGTACGTGAGGGGCGTGTCGGACACGAGCCGGGCCTCCAGGCGGGGTGAGCGGTTACGCGTCCTGGTCGCCGATGGCGGCCAGACGTGCCTCTTCGTCCGCCTGGATGGCGGACTGGACGACGGGCTCGAGCGCACCGTTCATGACGCGGTCCAGGTCGTACGCCTTGTAGCCGGTGCGGTGGTCCGCGATCCGGTTCTCCGGGAAGTTGTACGTCCGGATGCGCTCCGAACGGTCCATCCCGCGGATCTGCGACTTGCGCGCGTCCGAGGCGATCGCGTCGAGCTCCTCCTGCTGCCGCGCGAGGATGCGTGCACGGAGAACGCGCATGCCGGCCTCACGGTTCTGGAGCTGCGACTTCTCGTTCTGCATCGCCACCGTGATGCCCGTGGGCAGGTGGGTGATGCGGACCGCGGAGTCCGTCGTGTTGACGGACTGCCCGCCGGGACCGGAGGACCGGTACACGTCGATCTTCAGGTCGTTCTGGTTGATCGCGACCTCTTCGGGCTCGTCGACCTCGGGGAACACCAGCACGCCGGTCGTCGAGGTGTGGATGCGCCCCTGCGACTCGGTCTGCGGCACGCGCTGCACACGGTGCACGCCGCCCTCGTACTTCAGGTGCGCCCAGACGCCCTGCGACGGGTCGGTCGTGTTCGACTTGATCGCGACCTGGACGTCCTTGTAGCCACCCAGGTCGGACTCGGTGCGCTCGAGGAGCTCGACCTTCCAGCCCTTGGTCTCGGCGTAGTGCGAGTACATGCGCAGGAGGTCGGCCGCGAACAGCGCCGATTCCTCGCCGCCCTCGCCGCCCTTGATCTCCATGATCACGTCGCGCCCGTCGTCGGGGTCGCGCGGGATGAGCAGCCGGCGGAGACGCTCCTGGCGCTCCGCCAACTGCTCCTCGAGCTCGGGGACCTCGTCCGCGAACGCCGAGTCCTCACGCGCGAGCTCCTGGGCGGCGGCGAGGTCGTCCCCCGCCGCCTGCCAGGACTCGTACGCGGACTTGATCTGGTTGAGCTCGGCGTAGCGCCGGTTCACCTTCTTCGCCCGGGCCGCATCGGCGTGGAGCGCGGGGTCCGACAGCTGCTGCGTCAGGTCCTCGTGTTCCGCCAGCAGCCCTGCCACCGACTCGAACACGCGTTACTCCTGGTGACCGTTGTGGTGAGCGCCGCCGGTCGTCGGGACCGACTTCTGCACCTGCACCAGGAACTCGACGTTCGACTGCGTCTCCTTGAGGTTCCGCAGCACGATCTCGAGGGCCTGCTGCGGGTCGAGCCCGGCGAGGGCTCGGCGCAGACGCCAGGTGATCTTGACCTCGTCGGCGGAGAGCAGCTGCTCCTCGCGACGGGTACCGGAGGCGTTGACGTCGACGGCCGGGAAGATCCGCTTGTCCGCCAGGTGACGGTTCAGGCGGAGCTCCATGTTGCCGGTGCCCTTGAACTCCTCGAAGATGACCTCGTCCATCTTGGAACCGGTCTCGACGAGCGCGGTGGCGAGGATGGTCAGCGAGCCGCCGTCCTCGATGTTGCGCGCCGCACCGAAGAAGCGCTTCGGCGGGTAGAGCGCCGCCGAGTCGACGCCACCGGAGAGCACGCGGCCCGACGCCGGGGTCGACAGGTTGTAGGCACGGCCCAGACGGGTGATCGAGTCGAGCAGCAGCACGACGTCGTGGCCCAGCTCCACCAGGCGCTTCGCACGCTCGATGGCGAGCTCGGCGACCGTGGTGTGGTCCTCGGCCGGACGGTCGAAGGTCGAGGCGATGACCTCACCCTTCACCGTGCGCTGCATGTCGGTGACCTCTTCGGGCCGCTCGTCGACGAGGACGACCATGAGGTGCGCCTCGGGGTTGTTCTTCGCGACGGCGTTCGCGATGGCCTGCAGCACGACGGTCTTGCCGGCCTTGGGCGGCGAGACGATGAGGCCGCGCTGGCCCTTGCCGATCGGCGACACGAGGTCGATGATGCGGGTGCTCAGCTTGCCCGGCTCCGTCTCGAGACGCAGGCGCTCGTTCGGGTACAGCGGGGTGAGGTCCGAGAAGTCGACACGGGCCGCTGCTTCTTCGGCGGTCTGGCCGTTGACCGAGTCGACGGTCACGAGCGCGTTGTACTTCTGACGGCTCTGCTGCTCGTTGTCACGGGGCTGCTTGATCGAACCGACGACGGCGTCGCCCTTGCGCAGGTGGTACTTCTTCACCTGGCCGAGGGAGACGTAGACGTCGTTCGGTCCGGGCAGGTAGCCGGTGGTGCGGACGAACGCGTAGTTGTCGAGGACGTCGAGGATGCCCGCGATCGGGATCAGGACGTCGTCCTCGGTGACCTCGGGCTCGAAGTCGTCGTTCTGGCCGCCACGGCCGCGCTTGCGGTCACGCTGGCGACGGCTGCGGCCGCCCTCGGTGTCGTCGGCGTTCTGCTGGGCCTGCTGGCCCTGCTTCTGCTGACCGTTCTGCTTCTGCTGGTTCGCCGCCTGCTGCTTCTGCTCGGCGCGGTCGTCCTGCTTCTGGTCGCGCTGCTTGGCGTCGCCCTGCTTCGCGTCGGCCTGCTTGGCATCGGCCTGCTTCTGCTGGTCGCCGCCGTTCTGCTTCTGCTGGCCGGCCTGCTGGTGCTGCTGCCCGTCCTGCTGCTCGCCGTTCTGCTCGCCGTTCTCGGCGTTCTGCCCACGGCCACGACCGCGACCACGGCTGCGACGTCCGCGACGCGAACCGCCCTCGCCGTTCTGGTCGTTCTGGTCGTGCTGCTCGCCGGAGTCGGCGGCACCGGACTGGTCCTGCGACTCGCCGTCGGTGCTCTGCTGCTCGGTCCGCGCCTGCTGCTCGGTCCGCGCCTGCTGGTCGCTGCGGGCCTGCTGGTCGGTCTGGGCAGGTGCCGAGGTCGGCGTCTGCTGGTCGGCCGACTCGTTCGGCTGCTGGGCCTGCTGGTCGGCGCCGCGCTGGCCGCGGCCGCGACGCTGCCCACCGGTCTGCGTCTGGGCGGCTTCCTGGGCGTCCTTCTCGGCACGCACCTGGTCGAGGCCCGCGAGCAGGTCCTCGGTGCCGGTGTGGCCGGCGTTGGTGTGCTCGGCGGCCGAGGTCGGGCCGGCGTTCACGGTGCCACCGGAGGACGCACGGCGCGAACGGCGGGCACGCGACGGCGCGGCCGGCTCGGAACCGACGGCGGGTGCCTCGGGTTCGGCGACCGGAGCGGTCGGCGCCTCGGCGGCGGGCTCCGGCAGCGTCGGCTGCTCGGTCACCGGCGCCGCGGCGGGGATCGTCGCGGGCGCTGCCGCGGCGGGGACGTCGTCCGTGACGGGGCGCTTGTCCTCGATGGAGGCGATGAGGTCGCCCTTGCGGAGCTTCGAGAGCCCGGTGATGCCGAGCGAGGAGGCGATGCGCTGGAGTTCCGGCAGGCGGAGGGCGCGCAGGTCGCTGGGGATCTCCACCGGGGTGGAGTTGTTGTCGGTCAAGGTCGGTGTTTCCTTTCGAACCGCAGAACGCGGAGAGTTTCCACCGTCCCGGATGCACGGGTATGCATCGACCGCCGTTCAGACGACGGACCGGGATTCGGTGATCAGAAAGAGATGCACACCCGCGCGCCGGACCCTGCGACGTCGCAGGCGCTGTCCTTGAGGACGGGCATACCGTGCGGTTACGCGGGTTCGGCTTCGAGCGCCGAGTGCGCCACCACTGTAGCACCACCGAGATCGGCGGCCAGCATGAGCGCGCGCCAGTCGGATTCCCCGTGTCGGGCGACGAGATCCGCGGCCGTGAGCCGTTGTGCCGGGTCGCTGCCGAGGACGAGCAGGCTCGGTCCCGCCCCCGACACCACGGCCGCGAGGCCGTGCTGCCGGAGCAGTCCGATCAGTGCGTCGGTCTCCGGCATCGCGCTGGCACGGTACGCCTGGTGCAGGCGGTCCTCGGTCGCGGCGAGCAGGAGCTCAGGGCTCTGGATGAGCGCGGCGACGAGCAGCGCGGAACGGGAGACGTTGAACGCGGCGTCGGCGTGCGGGACGTTCTCGGGCTGCAGGGAGCGGGCGAGCTTCGTCGACAGCGTGGACGTCGGCACGAACACGACCGGTGCGACGCCGCGGTGCACCAGGAGGCGCTTGTACGCGGGTCCCTCGGCCGTCATCCACGCGATGGTGAGCCCACCGAAGAGTGCGGGGGCGACGTTGTCCGGGTGCCCCTCCATCTCGGTGGCCAGGCTGAGCAGGGTCGAGGCGTCCAGGTCGACGATGCCCTCGAGCAGCCCGCGGGCCGCCATCAGGCCGGCGACGATCGCGGCCGCCGAGGAACCGAGCCCGCGGCCGTGCGGGATCGCGTTCGTGGCGTGCAGCTCGAGGCCGGGCTGGTCGACGCCGGCGTGCTCGAGGCCGCGGCGGACGGCGCGCACGACCAGGTTCGTGTCGTCGGTGGCGACCTCGCCGGCACCGACGCCCTGCACCGTGACGGTGGCGCCGGCTTCCGGTCGGACCCGGACGACGACCTCGTCGTACAGCGAGAGCGCAAGACCGAGCGAGTCGAACCCCGGGCCGAGGTTGGCGGACGTCGCCGGCACGCGGACGCGCACGGCCCGTCCGGCGGGCAACACGTGGGCCGCCCGCCCGGCGGGCACAGCGTGGACCGCCCGTCCGGCCGGTACAGCACTGCGGGCGGTGACGCCCTCCCCCGGTCCGGACGAGCGGTCGGGGCTCACTGCGCCGCGACCAGTCCGAGCACGTCCGCGATCGACTTGGTGTCGACCGGCACGCTCGTCGGGGTGACCTCGCTGCCGTCCTCGGTGCGCAGGGCCCACTGCGGGTCCTTCAGGCCGTGGCCGGTGACGGTGATGACGACCTTCGCGCCCTTCGGCACGACGCCGGCGTCGGCACGCTCGAGCAGCCCGGCGACACCGATGGCCGAAGCGGGCTCGACGAAGACGCCGACCTCGGCCGACAGGATGTGGTGCGCGGCGAGGATCGCCTCGTCCGAGATCGCGCCGAAGTAGCCGTCGGTCTCGTCGCGGGCCTCGAGGGCGAACTGCCACGAGGCCGGGTTGCCGATGCGGATCGCGGAGGCGATGGTGTCGGGGTTCTTGACGACCTCGCCGCGGACGATCGGTGCGGAACCGGCGGCCTGGAACCCGAACATGCGCGGGAGCTTCGTCGTGCGACCGGCGGCCACGTCCTCGCGGTAGCCGCGGGAGTACGCGGTGTAGTTGCCCGCGTTGCCGACCGGCAGGAAGTGGAAGTCCGGGGCGTCGCCGAGGACGTCGACGACCTCGAACGCAGCGGTCTTCTGGCCCTCGATGCGGTCGTTGTTGACCGAGTTGACGAGGTGCACCGGGTAGTTCGCCGCCAGGTCGCGGGCGATGTCGAGGCAGTCGTCGAAGTTGCCCTGGACCTGCAGCAGCTGGGCGTCGTGGGCGACGGCCTGGCTGAGCTTGCCCATCGCGATCTTGCCCTCGGGCACGAGCACCGCGGCGGTGATGCCGGCGTGCGTGGCGTACGCGGCGGCCGAGGCACTGGTGTTGCCGGTCGAGGCGCAGATGACGGCCTTCGCGCCGTGCTCGACGGCCTTCGAGATCGCCATCGTCATGCCGCGGTCCTTGAAGGACCCGGTCGGGTTCATGCCCTCGAACTTGACGTAGACCTCGGCGCCGGTGCGCTCGGAGAGCCGACGAGCCGGGATGAGGGGCGTGCCGCCCTCGCCGAGCGTGACGATCGGCGTCGCCTCGGTCACGTCGAGTCGGTCGGCGTACTCGCGCAGGACTCCCTGCCACTGGTGGGCCATCAGGCTTCTCTCTCTGTCCGGTTGGTCGGTCTGGTGGTGGTTCGCGGTCGGCCTGGAGGCCCGTGGTGCGTCAGGCGCCGACGAAGCGCAGGACGCTGGTCACGTCCAGGACCACGTCTTCGCCGCGGAGCGTGCGGACGGTGTCCGCCAGGTCGGCTTCGCGCGCCAGGTGCGTGCCGATGACGAGCGCTGCCGTCCCCTCGGAGGCACCCGTGGTGGTCTGCTCGACGGTCTCGACGCTCACGCCGTGCTTCGCGAGCACGCCGGCGACCGTCGACAGCACGCCGGGGGCGTCCTTGACGTGCAGGGTGATCTGGTAGCGCGTGCGCACGGTGCCGATCGGGAAGACGGGCAGGTCCGACTGGGTCGACTCCGCGACACCCGGGCCGCCGATGACGTGCCGACGTGCGGCGGACACCAGGTCGCCGAGGACGGCGGACGCGGTCTCGACACCACCGGCACCGGCGCCGTAGAACATGAGGTCGCCCGCGGCCTCGGCCTCGACGAACACGGCGTTCTTCGCGCCGTGCACGCTCGCCAGGGGGTGCGACTCCGGCACGAGGGCCG
Organism: Curtobacterium sp. PhB128; assembly: GCF_004340725.1. Lineage (NCBI taxonomy): Bacteria > Bacillati > Actinomycetota > Actinomycetes > Micrococcales > Microbacteriaceae > Curtobacterium > Curtobacterium sp. PhB128. The sequence goes on along the minus strand of NZ_SLUR01000001.1, from coordinate 207,806 downwards.
GGTACACGCGGGCGCTGACGCCCTCGCGGCCGTCCTCGTCGGTCAGTCGCTCGGCGGTCGCCAGGATCTTCACGACGTAGCCGGCCTTGCGCGCGGCGCGGACCTGCTCGATGGTGACCGAGGTGATGCCCTCGCGGTGCACGGCAGCGAGCGGCACCGAGGTGTGGAACGCCAGCGAGGCCAGGATCGCGGCCTTCTGCGCGGCGTCGTAGCCCTCGATGTCGGCGGTCGGGTCGGCCTCGGCGTACCCGAGCTCGGTCGCGGTCGCCAGGGCGTCCTCGAACGTCGCGCCCTCGCGGTCCATCAGGTCGAGGATGAAGTTCGTGGTGCCGTTGACGATGCCCATGATCCGCTCGATGCGGTCCCCGGCGAGCGAGTCGTGCAGCGGTCGGATGATCGGGATGGCGCCGGCGACGGCGGCCTCGTAGTACAGCTGCGCGCCGACCTGCTCGGCCACCGCGAAGAGCTCCGGACCGTGGGTCGCGAGGAGCGCCTTGTTGCCGGTCACGACGTCCGCGCCGGACTGCAGCGCCTGCAGCACGAGCGTGCGCGCGGGCTCGATGCCGCCGATCAGCTCGACGACGATGTCGGCACCGAGGATGAGCGACTCGGCGTCGGTCGTGTAGAGGTCCTTCGGCAGGTCGACGTCACGCGGGGCGTCGACGTCGCGCACGGCGATCCCGACGAGTTCCAGGCCGGCACCGGCGCGCGAGGCGAGTTCGTCGGCGTGCTCGAGCAGGAGCCGCGCGACCTGGGACCCGACCGAGCCGGCCCCGAGCAGCGCGACGCGGACGTTGCGGTATTCGATCATCTGGAGTTGGTTCCTGTTCGTCGGGTCAGCGACCGGTGCCGGCGTGGGGCACGGGGCGGACCCCGGTGTCGCGGGCGAGGAGGTCGTCGATCGACTCGCCCCGCACGAGGATACGGGTTGTGCCGTCCGCCACGGCGACGACCGGCGGGCGGCCCACGTGGTTGTAGTTGCTCGACAGCGCCCAGCAGTACGCCCCGGTGGCTGCGACGGCGAGCAGGTCCCCCCGCTGGACGTCACCCGGCAGGTACTCGTCGTTGACCACGATGTCCCCGCTCTCGCAGTGCTTCCCGACGACGCGGGTGAGCACGGCGGGTGCCTCGGACGTCCGGGCGAGGCGAGCGGTGTAGTCGGCGCCGTACAGGGCAGGACGGGCGTTGTCGCTCATGCCGCCGTCGACGGACACGTAGGTGCGGGTGGCGTGGCCGGTGTCCGCGTCGCCGGTCTCGAGGGTGACGGGCTTGATCGTGCCGACGCGGTAGAGCGTGATGCCCGCCGGCCCGACGATGTAGCGACCGGGCTCGACCGCGACCTCGGGCACCGGGATGTCCCGCTCGGCGCAGGCCTCGGCGATGATCGCGGCGAGGGCGTCGGCGACGTCCTCGGGTGCGAACGCGGAGTCGGCCTCGGTGTAGTCGATGCCCCAGCCGCCGCCGAGGTTCAGCTCGGGCACCGGACCGGTCTCGACGAGGGTCGCGTGCACGTCCATCAGGCGTCGAGCGGCCTCGCGGAACCCGGACTCGTCGAAGATCTGCGACCCGATGTGCGAGTGCAGCCCGACGAACACGAGCGACGACTCGGCGCGCACCGCCTCGGCCGCGGCGACGGCCTCGGTGAGCGGGATGCCGAACTTCTGGTCCTCGCGCGCGGTCGCCAGGTACTCGTGGGTGGACGCGTGGACGCCGCTGTTGATGCGGATCCGGACGCGCTGCACGACCCCGGCGTCGGCAGCGGCACGGGCGACGCGCTGGACCTCCTCGTGGCTGTCGAGCACGATCGTGCCCACGCCGACCTCGACGGCGCGGGCGATCTCGGCGTCGGACTTGTCGTTGCCGTGGAAGCCGAGCATCGCCGGGTCGATCCCGGCGGCCAGGGCGACCGCGAGCTCCCCGCCGGTGCAGACGTCCACGCGCAGGTCGGCCTCGGCCATCCACGCCACGACCTGCGTCGTCAGGAACGCCTTGCCGGCGTAGTAGACGTGCGCCCGGGTGCCGATGCCCTCGAACGCCTCGGTGAACGCGTTCCGCACCCGGACCGCACGGGACTGCACGTCACGCTCGTCGACGACGTACAGCGGGGTGCCGTACTGCCGGACGAGGTCCGTCGCGGTGACACCGCCGACCGCCAGGTCGCCGTCGTCGGTCCGCGTCGCGGACGCGGGCCAGATCCGGTCCACCAGCTCGGAGGCGTCCGTCGGGAACCGCAGTCGCGGCGGTGCAAGGGGGTTCTCGCTCACGGGACCCGATCCTACCGACGCGGGGCGGGCCTCCCGTCCGTGTGACGCAGCCACGGGATCAGCCGCAGCTGCCGACCGTCTGCAGGCCCTGCTCGTTGAGCGGCAGCGCGTCCGCGGTGACGCGGACCGTCGCGTCGGCCTTCGAGACGTCGAGCGAGCGCACGCGGAGCGCCTCGGGCAGGAACTGCGCCGTGCAGACCTGCACCGGCACGTTCGTGACGCCGGGGATCGAGTCGACCTTGAGACCGAGGTCGGAGTTCGTGATCCGCACGCTCTTCGGGGTGATCGTGATGCCGCGGCCGTCGTCCTGCGCGACCACGTCGCCCTTCGCCGCGTAGGTGATGTCGTACCCGAGCACCGCCGTGGAACCGGACAGCTCGACGCCGCCGTCCACCAGGGTCAACCGGTCGAACAGCGGGCTGTACTTCGACAGGTCCTTCACGCTCGACGACGCCAGCGTGACCGTGCCGTCGACGTCGTGCACGTCGCCCTTGCCGTCCACGGGGACGTCCTTCGCGGTGACGTCGGCGGCGAGCGGGATGCCGTCGACGGTGAGCTTCTCGGACGTGATCTCGACCTGGTCGAGGGTGCCGCCGATGAGCTGCGGGATGACGATGCCGTCGGCGTGCGCCTCGACCTGGCCCGTGGTGCCGTCGGGCAGCGACTGCTCGACCTGCTGGGCGATGATGCGGTCGACGACCCCGCGGAGCACGAACTCGGCGATCACGACGAGGGCGGCGAGCACGACGACGACCACGATCAGGACGACGGGCCAGCGGCGGCGCTTGCGGGGGCGTTCGGTGGCGGCGGACATGCGTCCCACCCTGCCAGGTGGTCCCGTCAGCCTGCCTGGAGGCGCGGGGTGCGTCCGGTGGGCGGGTGCGGCGGGGCGATGGGTCCCTTCCACACCGTGGAACGGACACAGCACCGCGGGATTCCGCGGTGCTGTGTCCGGAACCTGGTTCCGGGGGGGGGGGCGGCCGCTCCGCTACATGCGGGACGGAGCGCTCACGCCGAGCAGGCCGAGGCCGTTGCGGACGACCTGGCCGGTGGCGTCGTTCAGCCACAGGCGCGTGCGGTGCAGGTCGGTGACCGGCTCGTCGCCGAGCGGGGTCACGCGGCAGGCGTCGTACCAGCGGTGGTACAGGCCGGCGAGCTGCTCGATGTACCGGGCGATGCGGTGCGGCTCGCGGAGCTCCGCGGCGTGGCGCACCACGCGCGGGTACTCGGCGAGGGCGCCGAGCAGCGCACCCTCGGAGTCGTGCGTCAACAACGAGGCGTCGAACACGGAGCGGTCGACCCCGGCGGCCTCGGCGTTGCGGGCCACGGACTGGGTGCGTGCGTGGGCGTACTGCACGTAGAAGACCGGGTTGTCGTTCGTCCGCTTCGTGAGCAGGTCGAGGTCGATGTCGATCGCGGTGTCGCTGGCGAACCGGACGAGCGAGTACCGGCCGGCGTCGACGCCCACCGCGTCGACGAGGTCCTCCATCGTGACGATGGTGCCGTTGCGCTTGGACATGCGCATCGGCTCGCCGTCCTTGAGCAGGTTGACCATCTGCCCGATCAGGATCTCGAGGTTCGTGCCCGGCTCGTCGCCGAACGCCGCGCACATCGCCATCATCCGGCCGACGTAGCCGTGGTGGTCCGCACCGAGCATGATCAGGTTGCGCTCGAAGCCGCGCTCGCGCTTGTCGAGGTAGTACGCCAGGTCGCCGGCGATGTACGCGGGCTCCCCGTCGGACTTGATGACCACGCGGTCGCGGTCGTCGCCGAAGTCGGTCGTGCGGAGCCACTCGGCGCCCTCGGCCTCGTACATCACGCCCGCCGAACGCAGCCGGGCGATGGCGCGCTCGACGGCCTTCGACTCGTGCAGGGCGTTCTCGTGGAAGTAGATGTCGAAGTCCACGCCGAAGTCGTGCAGCGACGACTTGATGTCCGCGAACATGAAGTCGACGCCCTCGCGCCGGAAGAGTTCCTGCGCCTCGTCGCGCGGCAGGTCCTTCACGTCGACCGAGGGGTCGAGCGTCGCGATGACGCGGGCCGCGATCTCAGCGATGTACGCACCGCCGTAGCCGTCCTCCGGCGTGGGCTCACCGAGCGCCGACGCGACGAGCGACCGGGCGAAGCGGTCGATCTGCGCGCCGTGGTCGTTGAAGTAGTACTCGCGGGTGACGAGGCCGCCCTGCGCCTGGAACACGCGGGCCAGGCTGTCGCCGACCGCCGCCCAGCGCACGCCGCCCATGTGGATCGGGCCGGTCGGGTTCGCCGACACGAACTCCAGGTTGATCCGGACGCCGTCGTACAGGTCGCCGTGCCCGAAGGCGTCGCCGCCCTCGACGATGGTGCGGGCGATCTCACCGGCCGCTGCGGCCTCGAGCGTGATGTTGATGAACCCCGGGCCGGCGACGTCGACCGAGGCCACGCCGTCGAGCTCGGTCAGCTCGCCGGCGATCTCCGTCGCGAGCTCGCGCGGGTTCGTGCCGATGCGCTTCGCGAGCTGCATGGCGGCGTTCGAGGCCCAGTCGCCGTGCGCACGGTTCTTCGGACGCTCGAGCACCACGTGGGAGTCCCCGATCGTCACGGTCTCGGACGCGCCTCGTCGCTCGACGATCCCGGTCAGGATCGACAGGTACGCGGCGGAGAGTTCGGCAGGAGTCACGGCGGACGAGTCTACCGGGACACCCAGGTGCACGCCGGACGATGGGCCATCATGTCGGGATGACCACCCGAAGCCGTGCCCGGGCGTGCTCCGTCGCCGTCGTCACCGCCGCAGCAGCACTCGCGTTGTCGGCCTGCTCGGGCGGCGGGGACAGCGACCCGACGCCCAGCCCGACCCCGGTCGGCAAGACGGTGTCGCAGACCTGCGCCGAGCTCCTGCCGACCGAGGCCCTGTCCGTCTACGGGACGACCTTCGCGCTCGACGACTCCTTCACGCCGGCGAAGGGCTCCCCCGCCGCCACCATCGCGAAGCAGCGGGGCCGCGTCTGCCAGTTCGTCGCCACCGACGACGACACCGAGACGATCACCCTGGCCGTCGCCGACCTGCCTGAGAAGTCGCTCACGAACCTGAAGGACGCCCTGTACGACCGGGGCGGATCGGTCCCCACCTACCGCGTCGAGGGCTACTTCGCGCTGAACGACGGCATCGGCCGCGCGGACGCCTTCGCCGACCCGTACTGGATCACCACGCAGTCGACGCTGTTCACGGAGCCCGGCGGCGCACAGCCCGTCGTCGACGCGGTGCGCGCCGCGCTGCAGCCGTCGGCGACGGCGACGGCGACGGCGACACCCGCGGGCTGACGCGACCGCGCACGCGCCGGCACGGTGCCGGGTCCCCCGCCCGGTGCGAGGTTGCACGCTTGGTGCGCGCTCACAAAGCCGCAGGGAGTGCGCAACGCCGCACGGGCCCGCGACGCGCGCACGGTGCGGACGGGAGGCCCGTGGCGGGCCCGCACCGTGCCTCCCGTCCAGCGGCGACCACGCACAGTGCCGGGCCCGCCGCCCGGTGCGAGGTTGCGCGCCTGGTGCGCGCTTGCAGCGCCGCACGGAGCGCGCAACCCCGCACGGGCCCGCGAAGTCCGCACGGTGCGGACGGGAGGCCCGTGGCGGGCCCGCACCGCGCCTCCCGTCCGACGGCCACCACGCACAGTGCCGGGCCCGCCGCCTGGTGCGAGGTTGCACGCTTGGTGCGCGCTCACAAAGCCGCACGGAACACGGAACCTCGCACCGGCCCGCAACGGACGCACGGTGCGGACGGGAGGCCCGTGGCGGCCCCGCACCGTGCCTCCCGTCCGACGGCCACCACGCACAGTGCCGGGCCCGCCACCCGGTGCGAGGTTGCACGCTTGGTGCGCGCTTGCAGCGCCGCACGGAGCGCGCAACCTCGCAAGGGCCCGAGACGCGCGCACGGTGCGGACGGGAGGCCCGTGGCGGCCCCGCACCGCGCCTCCCGTCCGCCCTGCGGCCGCGTCTCGTGCGCGACACGCGCTGTCCAGGAGCCCGCGCCGGACCTGCTACGGTTGTTCCACCCCTTGGCCCCCATAGCTCAGGGGATAGAGCACTGCCCTCCGGAGGCAGGGGCGGAGGTTCGAATCCTCCTGGGGGCACTGTCACATTTCCGCGCAAGCAGTTGTCTTCGCTGCGCTCAGTCAGCTGCGCGCGATGTCGCCTGCGGCGACCTTCCCCCGTTGAGACTTCTCCGGGTCCGTCGCCAGTCTCGTGGCCGATGTCGACGCTCGCGCGGATGATGAGCAGGAATGGTCGGGTCGGGGGAAGCGACTCGACAGTTTCTGCTCACGAAGCGCCCGCGCGCACCGCGCTACCCCGTGTTTCCCCGCGCGTCACGCGCACCCCCTAGGATCACGGGCCGGTCGTCCTGCACGCGACCGGGAAGAGGGAACCGATGACCACCGGCACCGGGAACGCGCAGCTCGAACTCGCCCGCGGCGGGCACGCCCCCGCACCACGGACCCTGTTCGACGTCCTCGCGGCGACCGCGGCCACCCACCCGACCGCGACCGCGCTCGAGGACCCCGCCGGCACCGTCGACTACGCCGCCCTGCTCGACCTGGTGCGCGCGCAGGCTGACGACCTCGCCCGTCGCGGAGTCCGCCGGGGTGACCGGGTCGGGGTGCGGATCCCCTCCGGCGGGCGTGACCTGTACCTGTCGATCCTCGCGGTCCTCGCCGCCGGAGCCGCGTACGTGCCCGTCGACGCCGACGACCCCGAGGAACGCGCGACCCTCGTGTTCGGTGAGGCCGGAGTCGTCGGCGTGATCGGGGCCGGCGGCGTCCTGCGCGACCGCGACGGCGGCGAGCTGCCCGTGACCGACCCCACGGCGAGCGCCGAACTCCCCCACCTGGACGACGACGCGTGGATCATCTTCACCTCGGGGTCGACCGGGGTGCCGAAGGGCGTGGCGGTCACCCACCGCAGTGCTGCGGCGTTCGTGGACGCCGAGGCGCGGATGTTCCTGCAGGCGGCGCCGATCGGTCCCGGTGACCGGGTGCTGGCGGGGCTGAGTGTGGCGTTCGATGCGTCGTGCGAGGAGATGTGGCTGGCGTGGGGGCACGGTGCCGCGTTGGTGCCGGCGCCGCGGTCGTTGGTGCGGACGGGGGTGGACCTGGGGCCGTGGTTGATCGCGCACACGATCACGGTGGTGTCGACGGTGCCGACGCTCGCGGCGCTGTGGCCGGACGATGCGTTGGAGCAGGTGCGGCTGGTCATCTTCGGTGGTGAGGCGTGCCCGCCGGAGCTGGCGGCGCGCATCGCGAGCCGGGACCGTGAGGTGTGGAACACGTACGGTCCGACGGAGGCGACGGTGGTGGCGTGCGGGTCGCTGCTCGACGGGAGCCAGCCGATCCGGATCGGGCTGCCGCTGGACGGGTGGGACCTGGCGGTCGTGGACGGTGCCGGGCAGCGGGTGGAGCCGGGCGGGGTCGGTGAGCTCGTGATCGGTGGTGTCGGGTTGGGGCGGTACCTGGACCCGGCGAAGGACGCGGAGAAGTACGCGCCGTTCCCGGAGCTCGGGTGGGAGCGGGCGTACCGGAGTGGTGACCTGGTGCGCTACGACCCCGAGGGGCTCGTGTTCCAGGGGCGTGCGGACGACCAGGTGAAGCTCGGTGGTCGGCGCATCGAGCTCGGGGAGATCGACGCGGCGCTGCAGGCGCTCGACGACGTGGCCGGTGGTGCGGCCGTGGTGCAGCGGACGCCGGCGGGCAACCAGGTGCTGGTGGGGTACGTGGCGCCGGTGGCGGGTGCCACGGTGGACGTCGCGGCTGCGAACGCCCGGTTGCGGCAGGAGCTGCCCGCGGCGCTCGTCCCGCTCGTCGCCGTGGTGGACTCGTTGCCGACGCGGACGTCGGGCAAGGTCGACCGTGCCGCGCTGCCGTGGCCGTTGCCCGGGGCGACGGACGCCGCGATGCTGCCGGACACGGTGGCGTGGATCGCGGAGCGTTGGGCGGCGATCCTCGGGGTGCCGGTGTCGAGCGTCGACGACGACTTCTTCGCGCACGGTGGCGGGTCGCTGACGGCGGCGCAGCTGGTGTCCGCGATCCGGGAGCGGTTCCCGACGACGACCGTCGCCGACGTCTACGACCACCCGCGCATCGGCGCGCTGGCGGCCGCGTTGGACGAGTCCGGTCCGGTGGCGGCCGCATCACGCGACGTGACGCCGGTCCCGCCGACGACGGGCCTCGCGATGACGTTGCTGGGCCTGCCGGTGCAGGTGCTGCGCGGGTTGCGGGTCCTGACGTGGACGGCGCTGGTCGCGGCGGTGCTGCACGCGACGACGCTGCCGTTCCTGCCGGTGCTCCCCTGGCCGGCGCTCGTCGTCGCGCTGCTGGTGTTCGTGACGCCGATCGGCAAGATGGCGCTCACGGTCGTGCTGGCCCGGCTGCTGCTCGTCGGGGTCCGGCCTGGCGACCACCCCCGGGGTGGCTCGGTGCACCTGCGGGTCTGGCTGGCGGAGCGGATCGCCGAGGCGGTCGACGGTCCCTCGACCGCCGGGGCGCCGTGGATCAGCTACTACGCCCGTGCGCTCGGGGCGCGGATCGGCACGGACGTCGACCTGCACACGCTCCCGCCGGTCACCGGGATGCTCACGATCGGCAAGCGTGCGTCGATCGAGCCCGAGGTGGACCTCGCGGGGCACTGGGTGGACGGTGACGTGTTCCGGCTCGGCCGGGTCCGTGTCGACGACGACGCCGTCGTGCACAGCCGCACCACGCTGCTGCCCGGTGCGCACGTGGGCGCGGGTGCCGAGGTCGAGGCCGGCTCGGCCGTCGCCGGCCGGGTGCCCGCCGGTCAGCGCTGGGCGGGTTCGCCCGCCGAACGCGTCGGGTCGGCCAGGCACGGCCGGGAGGCCCGTCCCCCGTCGCGTCGACGCTGGCTGCTGGCGTACGGGGCCGGCTCCGTGGCCGTGGCCGGGTTGCCGGTGATCGGGGTCGCGGTCGGGCTGCTGGTCGCGGTCGCCCTGGTCGGGCGCGCGTCGTCGCTCGGCGACGCGGTGCTGCGCGCCCTCGCGACCGTGCCGCTCGCGACCGTCGTCGCCGGGGCCGTGTACGCGCTGCTCGTGGTGGGGTCGGTGCGGTTGCTCGGCATCGGGCTGCACGAGGGTCGCCACCCCGTGCGGTCGCGGATCGGCTGGCAGGCGTGGTCGACGGAGCGGGTGCTGGACGCGGCGCGGACGCTGCTGTTCCCGCTGTACGCCTCGCTCGTGACGCCCGTGTGGTTGCGGCTGCTCGGGGCGAAGGTCGGCCGGAACACGGAGATCTCGACGGTCCTGCTCATCCCCGCGCTGACGCAGATCGCGTCCGGTGCCTTCCTGGCCGACGACACCATGGTCGCCACGTACGAGCTCGGTGGTGGCCGGGTGCGGATCGGCCGGTCGAAGGTCGGTCGGCGGGCGTTCCTCGGCAACAGCGGGATGACGGGCGCCGGACGCTCGGTCCCCCGCGAGGCGCTGGTGGCGGTGCTGTCCGCCGTGCCGAAGAAGGCCAAGCGCGGGTCGTCGTGGCTCGGCTCGCCCCCGGTGCGGCTGCGCCGTGCGGCGACGCAGTTCGACGAGGAGCGCACCTTCCGCCCACCCGTGCGGCTCAAGGTCGCCCGCGGCTGCTGGGAGCTGCTGCGGCTCGTGGCCCCGATGGTGTCCGCTGCGATCGCCCTCGGGGTGGCGGGCACCCTGCTCGCCCTGTGGTCGGCGGTCGGCGTCGGGTGGACGGTGCTGCTCGCCGGGCCGGTGCTCATCGTCGCCGGGGCCGTCGCCGCGGTGGTGTCGACGATCGCGAAGTGGGCGTTCGTCGGCCGGATCACCGCCCGGGAGCACCCGCTGTGGTCGTCGTTCGTGTGGCGCAACGAGGTGCAGGACACCTTCGTCGAGACGGTCGCCCGACCCTGGTTCGCCGAGCAGGCCACCGGCACCCCGGCCCTGTCGGCGTGGCTGCGGAGCCTCGGCGCGACGATCGGCCGCGGCACCTGGCTCGAGACCTACTGGCTGCCCGAGGCCGACCTCGTCACGATCGGGGCCGGCGCCTCGGTGGCGCGCGGGACCGTCGTGCAGACCCACCTGTTCCACGACCGGGTGATGCAGCTCGACACCGTGCGCCTCGACGCCGGCGCGACCCTCGGGCCGCACAGCGTCGTCCTGCCCGCAGCCGGCATCGGCACGGGCGCCACGGTGGGTCCGGCCTCGCTCGTGATGCGCGGCGAGCAGGTGCCCACCGGGTCTCGCTGGTCCGGCAACCCCATCGCTCCGTGGACAGCCGAACCGGCCACCGTGGCGGACTGACCGGCGCCATGGGGTTGACTGGGACCGTGCCGAACACCCCCGCTGCCGACCCGTACACCCCGCACAGCGGCGACCGACGCTGGAGCGCCGAGCACTACGACCTCCGCCTCGACTACCGCGTGGCCACGAACCGTCTCGACGGCACGGCGACGATCACCGCCCGAGCCCACGAACCCCTCGACCGGATCGTCATCGACCTGCACGGCCTGAGCGTCGAGCGCGCCGACGTCGACGGCACCCGCGCGAAGAAGGTGTCGAAGGCGGTGCACAAGGTCACCGTCACCCCGGCGTCGCCGATCGCTGCCGACACCACGTTCACCGTGCACCTGCGGTACCGCGGCAACCCGCGCCCCGTCCGCAGCGCCTGGGGCCAGGTCGGCTGGGAGGAACTCACCGACGGCGTCATCGTCGCGGCCCAGCCGACGGGGGCGCCCTCGTGGTTCCCCTGCAACGACCGACCGGACGACAAGGCGACCTACCGGTTCGAGATCGCCGCCGAGGCCGCGTACGACGTCCTGGCGAACGGTGAACTTCTCGGCAAGGAACGCGACCGCATCGGCACCAGGTGGACCTACGCCACCACCGAGCCGATGGCGACGTACCTGGCGACGGTGCAGATCGGGCGGTACCGCACGACGAGGCTCCGCGGTGCCGTCGTCCCCGTGACCCTGCACCACCCCGCCGACCTGGCTGCCGCCGCGAAGACCGACTTCGGGCAGGTGCCGGAGATGCTCGCGCTGTTCTCGGACCGCTTCGGCCCGTACCCGTTCGCGGCGTACGGCGTCGTGGTCACCGACGACGAGCTCGAGATCCCCCTCGAGGCCCACGGGCTGGCGGTGTTCGGCCGGAACCACGTCGACGGCGAGCACGGCACCGACCGGCTCATCGCGCACGAGCTCGCACACCAGTGGTTCGGCAACTCGGTGACGGTCACCCGCTGGCAGGACATCTGGCTGCACGAGGGGTTCGCCTGCTACGCCGAGTGGTTGTGGTCCGAGCACCACGGCGGCGACACCGCCGACGTGCTCGCGGCGCAGTACCGGCAGGGGCTCCTCGACCAGCCCGAGGACCTCGTCGTCGGTGACCCCGGCGCGAAGGACATGTTCGACGACCGGGTCTACAAGCGCGGGGCCCTCGCCCTGCACGCCGTCCGCCGCACGTTCGGCGACGACGCGTTCACCGCCGGACTGCGCAGCATCACCGAACGGCACCGGCACGGTTCGGTGACGGTGCCCGACGTGCTCAGTGCGTTCGCCGACGCCGCCGACCGTTCCGTCGCGGACGTCCGGGCGGTGACCGGGCCCTGGATCGACGAGGCGTCGGTACCGGCGCTGCCCGCGCCGCGCGTCGACTAGCCAGCCAGCTCGCCGTCGGCCGGGTCGCAGCTGACCTCGGACCAGACCGCGTCGAGCGACAGCCCGACCACGCCGGCGACGGACGCGATGGTCGAGAACGCCGGGGTCGCGATCCGCCCGGTCTCGATCTTGCGGAGGGTCTCGGGCGAGATCCCGGCGGCGAGGGCGGTGTCGACGATCGACCGTGGGCCACGTGCGCGGCGGAGCAGGGCACCGAGACGGCGGCCGCGCGCGACCTCGTCGGGGCGGAGCGGGAGACGGACCATCCCCACATAGTAATACCGGTATGATCATCCGCGTGATCGAGATCCTGACGCCCACCGAGGTCGAGAAGGCCCGTGCCACCGGAGCCCTCGTCGGCACCATCCTGCAGACCCTGCGCGAACGCACCCGCGTGGGCACCAACCTGCTCGAGATCGACCGGTGGGCGAAGCAGATGATCGAGGCCGCCGGCGCGGACTCCTGCTACGTCGACTACGCACCGTCGTTCGGCCGCGGTCCGTTCGGCCACCACATCTGCACCGCCGTGAACGACGCCGTGCTGCACGGGCTGCCGCACGACCGGGCTCTGGCGGACGGCGACCTGCTCACCCTCGACCTCGCGGTGTCGCTGGACGGCATCGCCGCGGACGCCGCCGTGAGCTTCGTCGTCGGCACCCCGCGCGACGAGGACCTCGCCCTCATCGACGCGACCGAGCGCGCCCTGGCCGCCGGGATCGCCGCCGCCCGCCCCGGGGCCCGCATCGGCGATCTGTCGCACGCCATCGGGACCGTGCTCGAGGGGGCGGGCTACCCGGTCAACGTCGAGTTCGGCGGCCACGGCATCGGCTCGACCATGCACCAGGACCCGCACGTGTCGAACACGGGCCGCGCGGGCCGTGGCTACACGCTCCGTCCGGGCCTCCTGCTCGCGCTCGAACCGTGGGTGATGGCGGACACCGACGTGCTCGTCACCGATGCCGACGGCTGGACGCTCCGCAGTGCCACGGGAGCCCGGACGGCCCACACCGAGCACACCATCGCGATCACCGAGGACGGCGCCGAGGTGCTCACACTCCCCCGCTGAGCGACCCCTCGACCACGACGGGCAGCCCGCCGGCCGCGACGACGAGCACCAGGTCGGGTGCCGGCCGGTGGACCGACACCGGGTGGTCGCGCCCCTCGAACCGCGCGGTGCCGGCAGCGACGTCCACGTCGACCGACAGCGGATCGACGCGCAGGCCCCGACCGTCGCGCTTCAGCACGGCCTCCTTCGCCGCCCAGCAGGCCGCGAGCGAGCCGGCACCACCGGCCGAGCGCTCGCGTTCGCCGGACGTGAAGACGTCGAGGGGCGCTGCGCCGACGCGGGACACCCGCTCGAGGTCGACGCCGACCATGCCCGGCGCGACCGCGAGCGCGAGCACGCCGGTGGTGCGCGACAGACTGACGCCGAACGCGGTGCCGTGCACCGTGGCCCAGGGACGACCGTGGTCGGTCCCGGCACAGTGTGGGCAGACGCGCCCCGCGCGCACGGCGACCGTCTCGACTGCCGCAGCCGCCGCGACGGCGGCGACCAGGGCCTCCCGGTCGGCCGCGCGGTCCGGACCCGTCGCGCACAACGTCACCACGACGGCCTGGAGGCCCGAGTCACCCACGCACGCAGCCTACGGTGCGCGGATGGCCGGCCCAGAGCCGTGGTCGCTACGCGTGCGTGAGTGCGATCAGTGCGACGTTCATCGTGCTGTAGAGACCCTCGGATCGGGTCGCCTGGCGGACGCGTCCGCGCAGCACTTCGTAGCGGCCGTCGTGCTCGCGCACGAAGCCGATCACGCCGGTCGCCGGCGTCGAGACGCGGTGGTAGCCGTCCTCGAGCGGGACGACCTCGGTACTCGTGGTTCGCTCCATTGCTGTTCCCTTCCGTTCGTCGTCGAACAGTGGCGTCAGCCTACCCCGCTCCGGGGGACAAGACACCCATGGATCGGCTTGTCCACAGTGTTCGCCGAGAGTCCGTCCGTCGCTTGCGCGCCGTGGATAGACTCCGCGCGACGGCGCTCTCATGGCGCCGTTCGGGACGGCGTCGACGGCGCCGACCGGTGACGGACGGAGGACGGATGCGAACGGTCCAGCGTGGATCGGGCACAGGCGGGTCGAGGACGGAACGGGGGACAGCGCGGCTCTGGGGTCGCGTCACGGCAGCGGCCGTGGCGATGTTGATCGTCCTGGCTCCGGCGGCGACCGCGCAGGCCACGGCACCCGTCGACCTGGGTGGGGCGTACGTCCTCGACGAAGCCGACGCCCTCAGCTCCTCGCAGCAGGCGCAGGTCGAACAGGCGGTGCAGGACCTGTACGCCGAGACCCAGACGCAGCTGTACGTCGTGTTCGTGCCGACGTTCACCGATCCGACGGACCACACCGCGTGGGGCTCCGCGGTCATGGAGCAGAACCAGATCGACACCGACGGCATCCTGCTGTCGGTCGCCGTCGACGACCGCAACTACGACGTGCAGCAGACGAACGAGACCGCCATCTCCGAGTCCGACGTGCAGAGCGCCGTGAACGACTCGCTGCTCCCCGCGCTGAAGCAGGGCGACTGGTCCGGCGCGGCCGTGGCGTTCGCGAACGGGCTGACGGACACCCAGGCGCCGCCGAACCTGACCTGGGTCTGGATCCTGCTGCTCGTCATCGTCGTCGGCCTGATCGTCGTCGTGCTCGTCATCCGCACCCGCAACAAGCGGAAGACCGCCGCGGCCACCCAGGCACAGCAGGAGTCTCTCGCCGACCTCGAGCGCACCGCCGGCGGCGCGCTCGTGACGATCGACGACGAGCTCCGCACCGCCGAGCAAGAGGTGGGGTTCGCCACGGCCCAGTTCGGTCCCGACGCCGCGAAGCCCTTCGCCGACGCCGTCGCCGCTGCGCAGCAGGCCGTGCGCAAGGCCTTCACGTTCCGGCAGCAGCTCGACGACGAGATCCCGGACTCCCCGCAGCAGCGTGCGGACTGGGCGAACCAGATCATCGCGATCTGCCAGCAGGCGCACGCCTCGATCGAGGAACAGACCGAGTCGTTCGACAAGCTCCGGTCGCTCGAGGACGGCGTCGAGGAAGCAGCCGCCGCACTGGCCCAGGCCGTCGCGGAAGCACCGGCGTCGGTCGGCGCAGCAGCAGCCGCGCTCGACCGCGTGCGAGCGAACTACACCGGCCGTACCCTCGCGACCGTCGCCGACAACGTCGACCAGGCACACCAGGTGCTCGCCTACGCCACCGAGCGCTCGAACGCGGCCACCGCGGCGATCGCGGCCGGCGACAAGGGCGAAGCGGTGGTCGCCGTGCGCGACGCCCAGCACGCCCTGGCCCAGGTGCAGCAACTCACGAACAGCGCGGTCGCGGCCGAGGGCACCTTCGCCGAGGCCACCGCACGCGCCGAGGCGATGCGCATCGACATCGAGGGCGACATCGCCGCGGCCCGGACCCTCACCGTGGGCGGGCCCGACCTCGCCGCGGCCGTGACCCGGGCGCAGACCGTGCTGCGGCAGGGGTTCGACCCGAAGGACCCGATCACCGCGGTCGACGCCCTCACGAAGGCGAACACCGAGATCGACCAGGCCATCGCGGCCGCCCGGGGTGCCGAAGAGCAGCAGCGCCGGGCGTCCCGCGCCCTCGACGACGCCCTGCGCGACGCCCGGAACCGGATCAGCCAGGCGCGCGAGTACATCTCGCTGCACCGTGGCGGCATCGGACCGACCGCCCGCACCCGTCTGTCCGAGGCCGAACGCGCCCTCGACGACGCCGTGCAGCTCGCCACCACCGACCCCGGACAGGCACTGCAGGCAGCACGGGCGGCCGAGCAGTACGCCGCCGCGGCGATGGACTCGGCGAACGACGACATGGGCGGCTGGGGCGGCGGTGGCGGCGGCTTCGGCGGTGGCGGCGGCAACGGCGCCCAGCTCGGCGGCCTCGTCACCGGCATCGTGCTCGGCGGCCTGCTCGGCGGTCGCGGTGGCAGCTTCGGCGGCGGCTCCTTCGGGGGCGGCGGAGGCGGCGGCTTCGGCGGCGGGGGCGGTTTCGGCGGTGGCGGAGGCGGCGGCGGAGGCGGGTTCTCCGGCGGCGGCCGCTTCTGACCCCGACCCACCCGACGACCAGACCACCGACCAGTACCAGCCAGACCAGAACCCGACAGACCAGACACACCACGTCAGACCTTCCAGGAAAGGGAACAGCAATGGCAAAGCAGACGATCTTCGGCCGCATCTCCACCCTCGTGCGGGCGAACATCAACCAGCTCATCGACAACGCCGAGGACCCGCAGAAGATGCTGGACCAGCTCGTGCGTGACTACACGAACAACATCGCCGACGCGAAGACGGCGATCGCGCAGACGATCGGCAACGTGCGGCTGCTCGAGCAGGACCACGAAGAGGACAAGCGCGCCTCGTCCGAGTGGGGCCAGAAGGCCGCCAACGCCTCCACCGCCGCGGACAAGTACCGCGCCGAGGGCAAGACGGCCGAGGCGGACAAGTTCGACAACCTCGCCAAGATCGCGATCGGCAAGCAGATCGCGGCCGAGCAGGAGGTCAAGGACGCCGAGCCGAACCTCGCCTCGCAGAACGAAGCGGTCGAGAAGCTCAAGACCGGGCTCGCCGGCATGGAGCAGAAGCTCGAGGAGCTCCGTGCGAAGCGCGACAACCTCGTCGCCCGCTCGAAGACGGCCGAGGCGCAGTCCAAGGTCAACGACGCCCTCGGCAACATCGACGTGCTCGACCCGACGAGCGACCTCGGTCGCTTCGAGGAGAAGGTCCGTCGTGAAGAGGCCAAGGTCCTCGGGCAGCAGGAACTGCAGTCGTCGAGCCTCGACGCCCAGTTCGAGAGCCTCGAGGACGTCGGCAAGGACGCCGAGGTCGAGGCACGACTCGCCGCGCTGAAGTCCGGCGGCTCGTCGAGCCTCTGACGTTCCCGGACGACCTTCCCGGACGACGCCGGACCCCAGCTGACAGACTGAGACGATGCAGTTCCTCGTGGTCGGTCAGTGGCAGGGTTCGGCGTCGTCGCGCGCGATGCGCCTCGGGGACGGAGCGACCGCGATCGCGGCCGACCTCCCCCGTGCGTCCACCACCGTGGTCGACGTCCCCGCCGGCGCGGGCGACCGGCTCGAGACGGCCGTCGCCCGCTACACCTCCGTGCTCGCCGTCGCCGACCGCGTGGCCGAGGAGACCGGCGTCGCCAGCGAACCCGTCCTCGTCGTCGGCGGGGACGGTGCGAGCGTCCTCGGCGCGACCGTCGGCCTCGGCCCGGACACCGCGTTCGTCCGCATCGCCGGGTCCAGCGGGTACCGCGCACTCAACCGCGCCCAGCCCGTCGCCGCCGAGACCGCAGCCCTCCGGATCCTGGTCGACCGCGCCGACGAGCTGTTCCCCGGGCTGCCGGTGCTCCCCGCTTCGTCGGTCGTGGTCGCGGGCGTCCGCGGGCTCGACGACGCCGAGGACGCCGCACTCGACCGTGCCGGGATCACCCGACTCGACGTCGACGCCGCGACCCCGGACGCCCTCGCCGCCGCCGTCGACGCCACCGGAGCGACCTCGGTGTTCGTGCACGTCGACCTCGACGTCCTCGACCCGTCCGAGGTCGACGGCCTGCTCGAGCCGGTGCCGTTCGGACTCGACGGCGCGGGACTGGTCGAGCGGATCCAGGCCGCGACCCGCGGCCGCCGCCTGGCCGGCGCCGCGCTCACCGGATTCGCTCCCGTCGACCCGGAGCGTGCAGTGGACGACCTCGGCGTGATCCTGCGCGTCGTCGGGGCGTTGACCAGCGCCTCCCGGGTGGCCTGAGAACCGACCCGGCGCGCCGGGCGCACCCCATGCCGGTCCGCGTACGCTCGGCCTCATGACGGACTACGACCTCATCGTGATCGGCGCCGGCGCAGTCGGCGAGAACGTGGCGGACTACGCCCACAAGCGCGGCCTGGCGGTCGCGATCGTGGAGTCCGAACTGGTCGGCGGCGAGTGCTCCTACTGGGCGTGCATGCCGTCGAAGGCACTGTTGCGCAGCGGCCACGCCCTGGCAGCGGCGAAGCGGCTCGACGGCGCGAAGCAGGCCGTCACCGGCGAGCTCGACGCCGCCCACGTGCTCGCCCGCCGCAACTCGTTCACCTCGGACTGGAAGGACGACGGTCAGGTCTCCTGGCTCGAGTCCGCCGACATCGCCCTGATCCGCGGCCACGCCCGCATCACCGGCGAGAAGACCATCGAGGTCGGCGGTGAGACGCACACCGCCCGTGCCGCCGTCGCCGTCGTGACCGGGTCGCTGCACGCGCTGCCCGACGTGCCGGGACTCGCCGAGGCGAAGCCGTGGGGCACCCGCGAGGGCACCAGCGCCCAGCAGGTGCCGGAGAGCCTGCTCGTGATCGGCGGCGGTGTCGCCGGCTCCGAGCTCGCCACCGCCTGGGCATCGCTCGGCGCGAAGGTCACCCTCGTCGCCCGGCACGGACTGCTCGGCGGCATGGAACCGTTCGCCGGCGAACTCGTCACCGATGCCCTCCGCGAGCTCGGCGTCGACGTCCGCACCGGCGTGAACCCCGTGCGGGTCGACCGCGACGAGCACGGGCTCGTCACCACCACACTCGACGACGACACCACCGTCATCACGAGCGAGGTGCTGGCCGCCACCGGCCGCACCCCGCACACCGCCGACCTCGGCCTCGAGTCCGTCGGGCTCACCGCCGGCGACTGGCTCGAGGTCGACGACACGATGCTCGTGCACGGCACCGACTGGCTGTACGCCGTCGGCGACGCCAACCACCGCGCCCTCCTCACCCACCAGGGCAAGTACCAGGCCCGCGCGGCCGGCGAGGCGATCGCCGCCCGGCACCAGGGCACGCCGCTGCACACCGAACCGTGGGGCGCACACGTCGCGACCGCCGACCACGCCGCGGTCCCCCAGGTCACGTTCACCGACCCCGAGGTCGCGAGCGTCGGCCTGACCGAGAAGGCCGCACGAGAGCAGGGGCTGAACGTCCGTGCCGTGGAGTACGACCTCGGCGGCGTCGCGGGTTCCGCCCTGCAGGCCGACGGCTACACCGGCCGCGCCAAGATGGTCGTCGACGAGGACCGCGGGGTCGTCGTGGGCGTCACCTTCGTCGGCCAGGACGTCGCCGAGATGCTGCACGCGGCGACGATCGCCGTCGTCGGCGAGGTACCCGTCGACCGCCTCTGGCACGCGGTGCCGGCCTACCCGACGATGAACGAGATCTGGCTCCGGCTGCTCGAGACCTACGGTCGCCCGGCCTGAGCATGCGCGGACTGGCACGCCGGGCGCTGCTCGACTCCCCCGTGTCGCGGGTGGGCTGGCTGTTCGCCACGGCGGTGGGCCTGGCGATCGGTGTGCCGCTGTCGACCGGCCGCGTCCGCGTGGTCGACGGGCTCGTCGTCTGCTCGGGGCTGCCGCGGTGGGTGTTCCGTCGTGGTGGCACCTGCGTGGGTTCGGTGTACCTGACCCGGGACAACGACGGGCCCCGGGTGCTGCGGCACGAGCGGGTGCACGTCGAGCAGTGGCGGCGGTACGGCATGCTCATGCCCGTGTTGTACGCCGTCGCCGGCCGAGACCCGCTCCGCAACCGCTTCGAGGTCGAGGCGGGGCTGGAGGACGGCGGCTACCGCTGACGGGTGCCCGTGCGCGGCGCTGTCTGTGCTTCCCGCATCGTTTGCCGTGTGCCGATCGGTCACGACACCCCGTCGGGCCGGCGCCGAGTGGTCGCAGACCGTCGGCGGCTCCGGCCGCATCCGACGGTCTGCGACCGCTCGGCGCGGCACGCGCGGCGCGGCGTGACTTCGGTGAGGGCCGGACGGGCGACGAGACGTGACCGAACGGCGGACGGGAGGCACGGATCACGGCCGCCACGGGCCTCCCGTCCGCCCTGGCCCGGCCCACCTGCCCGGCTGAGCAGCGCTGATCGGTCGCGACACCCCGCCGGGGCGGCGCCGAGCGATCGCTGACCGTCGGCCGCACCGGCCGTGGCCGACGGCACGCGGCCGCTCAGACGCCCTCCACCCCTGCCGCCGAGGTTCCACGACATGCCGCGTGCGTTGCGCCGAGGTTCCGCGGACGGCCCGGATGCGGCTCGAGATGCCGAGATTTTGGAACCTCGGGGCGCGGGGGCGGGCGGGTCAGGCGGCGGGACGACGGGGGACGATGAGGGGCGTGCCGGTCTCGGGGTCGGGGACGACCACGCACGGCAGGCCGAAGACGTCCTCGACGAGGTCGGCCGTCAGCACCGCGGCCGGGGGCCCGGCAGCGACGATCGACCCGCTGCGCATCGCGATGACGTGGGTGGCGTACCGCGCCGCCTGGTTCAGGTCGTGCAGCACCGCGACGACCGTCCGACCCGCGGCGTGCAGGGCGGAGGCCAGCTCGAGCACGTCGTACTGGTGGGCGATGTCGAGGAACGTCGTCGGCTCGTCGAGCAGCACGATGTCGGTCTCCTGCGCCAGGACCATCGCGATCCACACGCGCTGCCGCTGCCCGCCGGAGAGCTCGTCGACGCTCCGGTCCGCGAGCTCCACCGTCGACGTCTGCTCCAGGGCGGCCTGCACGGCACGCCGGTCGGACCCGGACGACGGGTGCAGCAGGTCCTGGTGCGGGAACCGCCCTCGGGACACGAGGTCGCGCACGGTGATGCCGTCCGGTGCGATCGGCGTCTGGGGCAGCATGCCGACCCGCCGGGCCACGGCCTTCGGGCGGTAGGAGTCGATCGGCGCCCCGTCGAGGTACACCGTGCCGGCTCGGGGCTTGAGGGTGCGCGCGAACGACTTCAGCAGCGTCGACTTGCCGCACGCGTTCGGACCGACGATGACGGTCAGTTCACCGTCGGGGACGTCCACGTCGAGCCCGTCCACCACGATGCGGTCGTCGTAGGCGAGCGTCAGCCCACGCACGCCGAGCGCGGTCGTCGGGACCCCGACCACGCTGGTCGGCAGTCCGGCTGCGGCGTTCAGTTCTCGGCCTTGCCGTGCCGCCAGTACCCCATGAACGCGACCTGCTTGCGGTCGATGCCGACCCCGCGCACCAGGTGCCGTCGGAGCTCCTTGACGCAGCCGGCCTCGCCCGCGATCCAGGCGTAGACAGGGCGCGACTCCTCGGTGGCCGGCACGTCCCAGAGGACCTGCTCGTCGACGTCGACGTCCGCCAGCTCGACGGCGTCCCCACAGGCGGGACCCGCGGCGACAGGTGCAGCACCGGCGACGACCGTCGACGCCCACGCGTGCACCTGGTCGGTCATGCGGACGCCGTGGGTCGCACCGTTCCGGGCGATCCAGCGGACCTCGACCCCGGCGGGCGCGCTCACGGGCAGCCGGTCGGCGTCGGTCGGCACCTCGATGAAGACGTGTCCGACGGTCGAGACGTCGAGCGCCTCGAGGATGGCGCAGATGGCCGGGGCGGCGGTCTCGTCCCCGGCGAGCAGGATGCGGTTCGCGTGCCCGGGTGCGAACTCGGCGGCACCGGTGGGCAGGTCCTCGGGCGACTCCGGCACGCGGGGTCCGACGATCCGGAGTTCGTCGCCGACCCGGCAGGACGACACCCAGCGTGATGCGGGTCCGGCGTCGCCGTGTGCGACGAAGTCGATGTCGAGCTCACGGGCGTCGGGCCGGAACGAGCGGACCGTGTAGGTGCGCAGCGGGTTGCGTTCCGCGTCCGGCAGCGCACGCCAGGCGGCGTACCAGTCCTCGTCCTCGGGCAGTTCGGAGAACCCCACACCGTCGAGCGGCAGGACGACCTTGATCCGCTGGTCGAGCCCGACCGAGGAGAAGTCCGCCAGGGCGTCGCCCGTCAGCGTCACCCGGACGAAGTGCGGGGTGAGCGACGTGACCGCTGCCACACGGACGGAGAAGACGCGGTACCGGGTTGCCACGGATCCGAGTATGGCATGCCTTACCTAACGTCTCCAGACCCCGCAGACGGTGCGAAGATCGCTTCCGTGCCCGATGCCCCCGACGACGAATTCGCAGACCTGGCCGCCCTCGCCCGCGCGAGCGGCGTGACGGAGCCGCTCCGCGCCTCCAGGCAGGTGGTCCGCACCGATGACGGGCAGGAGACGTCCGCCATCCGGTGGGGCGACCGGGAGGCCCGGATCACCTACCTGCACGGGCTCGGCATCGACGCCCACAGCTTCGACCAGACCGCGATCGCCGTCGGCGAGCCGGCGGTCGCCCTCGACCTGCCCGGCCACGGCCGGTCGTCGTGGCGGGACGACGCCGACTACGGGGCGTCCGTGACGGCGCCGACCGTGCTCGCGGCGCTCGACGCCCTGGAGGTCCCGCCGGGGATCGTCGTCGGGCACTCGCTCGGCGCGATCCTGTCGGCACGGCTCGCGGCCACGGCACCGGAGCGGGTGACCGGGCTCGTCCTCGTCGACATGTCGCCGGACTTCGCGCAGCGGGCGGTCGACCGGATCGCCCGCGCGCTCGAGGCCGAGGAGCCCTTCGCCACCCTGGACCAGGTCGTCGACCGGGCGGTCGAGGCACGCGTCGGCGACGACCGGCACGTGCTGCTGCGTGAGGCGCGCCACACCACGCGGCTCGGTGACGACGGAGCGCTCGTGCGGCGCCACCACTTCCCGCACCTGCCCGCCGGCCGCACGTCGTCGGTGGGGCGCTTCGCCGACGCCTGGCCCGACCTCGAGGCCCTGCGCGTGCCGATCCTGCTCGTCCGCGGCGACCGCGGGTACGTCTCGCCGAAGCTGCACGCCGCGTTCGCCGAGCGGCTGCCGGAGGCCGAGATCGTGACGGTCACCGCACGGCACGCAGTGCAAAACCAAGCGCCCCTCGAACTGGCTTCGGCGATCCGGGCATGGGCCGCACGTCACGGATTGTTGCACCGGATCGATGAACCGTCGCGGGACCGCACCGGCCCCCGGTAACCTCGTGCGAGCGCGAGCTGTGACCATCGCCCTCGCGTCCGGAAGGAACCCACACCCCATGAGTCCGCTCCTGCCTCGCCGTACCGCTCGGGCTGCGCGCACCACGCGCCTCGGACGTGCTGCCCTCGCCGCAACCGCGGTCGCCGTCGTCTCCGCCCTCGCGCTGACCGGCTGCTCCGGCTCGTCGAACGAGGACGGCGGCGCCGACGCCACCGTCCGCGTCGGCCTGGTGCTCGAACCGACCAGCCTCGACATCCGCACGCAGTCCGGTGCAGCGCTCGACCAGGTGCTCATCGACAACGTGTACCAGGGGCTCGTCGGCCGGACCGCCGACGGCGACATCCGCGACGTGCTGGCCTCCGAGCACGAGGTCTCCGACGACGGCCTGACCTACACGTTCACGCTGCGCGACGGCATCACCTTCCAGGACGGCAAGGACGTCACCGCGGCCGACGTCGTCTGGTCGCTCGAGCAGGTCAAGTCGAACGAGACCTACGTCGACTCCGCCAAGCTCGCGGGCGTCACCTCGATCACGTCCCCGTCGACCGGCGTGGTCGAGCTCAAGCTGGCGAAGCCCGACTCGGACCTGCTCTGGAACCTGACCGGCCGCTCCGGGCTGGTGCTCGAGAAGGCCGCGACGAACGACCTGTCGGACACCGCGAACGGCACCGGCCCGTACGAGGTCGCGAGCTGGAAGCAGGGCGACTCGCTCACCTTCGACCGCAACGACGACTACTGGGGCACGAAGGCGAAGGTCGCGAAGATCGTCTTCCGGTACATCACCGACCCGTCGACGGCCGTCAACGCCATGGCGAACGGCGACCTCGACGTCCTCAACCCGGTCGACGGAACACTCAAGAGCCAGCTCGACGGTAACTCGGACATCGCGCTGCACTCCGGCAAGACGACCGACAAGTACACGCTCGCGTTCAACGACCAGAAGGCGCCGTTCACCGACAAGAAGGTGCGCCAGGCGATCCGGCAGGCGATCGACCCGAAGGCCCTCATCAAGGCCATCGGTGGCACGGGCGTCGAGCAGGGCGGCCCGATCCCGGAGCTCGACCCCGGGTACGAGGACCTGACCGACATCGACGCGTACGACCCCGACAACGCGAAGCAGCTCCTCGCCGCCGCCGGTCAGGAGAACCTGAAGCTCACGCTGACGTACGCGAACATCTACCCGGCGACCATCGGCGACGTGCTCAAGTCGCAGCTCGCCGACGTCGGGATCACCCTGACCGTCAAGCGCGTCGACTTCGCGACCTGGCTGTCGACGGTGTTCCAGGCGCCGAAGTCGGGTGAGCGCGACTTCGACCTGTCCATGGTCGACCACGTCGAGGCCCGCGACTTCGGCAACTGGGCGAACCCCGACTACTACTTCGGGTACGACAACGCCGAGGTGCAGTCGCTGTACGCCGAGTCGATCGCGGCCACCGACGAGGACGCCAAGGTCGACGCCCTGCGGAAGGCCGCGAAGATCGTGAGCGAGGACGCCGCCGGCGAGTGGCTCTACACGGCCACCGAGATCACCGCGGTGCGCTCCGGCGTGACGGGCTTCCCGGTCGACGGCGGCAACTCACGACTCGACCTGTCGAAGCTCGCCGTCAAGTGAGACGACCCGCGCCCGGAGCTCCGAGCACGTGACCCGGTTCCTGGTCGGCAGGCTGCTGCTGTTCGTCGTCGGGCTGCTCGTCGCGAGCGTCATCATCTTCGCGACCCTGCGGGTGCTCCCCGGCGACGTCGCACAGGTCGTCGCCGGCACCCAGTCGACCCCGGCGCAGGTCGAGCAGCTCCGGCAGCAGCTCGGCCTCGACCGGCCCGTCGTGGTGCAGTACCTCGACTGGATCGGCGGGGTGTTCCGCGGCGACCTCGGCCGGTCCCTGGTGACCAACGGGCAGGTCGCGCCGGAGATCACGCAGAAGCTGGCGATCACGCTGCCGCTCGCGGGCATGTCACTCGTCACCGCGCTCGTGGTCGGCGTCCCCCTCGGGGTCGTCGCCGCGGTGCTCCGCCGTCGACCGGGCGGCGCCGTCATCGGGTTCGTGGCGCAGGCCGTCGCCGCGATCCCGGTCGTCTGGGCCGGCATGCTGCTCGTCGCGCTGTTCGCCGTCACGCTGCACTGGCTGCCGACCCAGGGCTTCCCGCTCGACGGCTGGTCCGAGCCGGGGCGGGCGTTCGCGTCGCTCGTGCTGCCCGCCCTGACCATCGGCGCGGTCGAGGGTGCCGTCATCCTGCGCTTCACCCGGTCCGCGACGCTGTCGGTGCTCGACGCCGACCACGTCCGCACCGCGGCCGCGATCGGGCTGACGCGCACGCAGGCGTTGCTCCGGCACGGGCTGCCCTCGGTCGCCCTCACCGTGCTCGCCGTGCTCGGGGTGCAGATCGCCGGGCTGCTGGTCGGAGCCGTCGTCGTCGAGCAGCTGTTCTCGCTGCCCGGGGTCGGTCGCATGCTCGTGACCGACGTCGGGCGCCGCGACGTCACGAAGGTGCAGTCCGAGCTGCTCGTGCTCACCGGGCTCGTGCTGCTGGTCGGCTTCGCCGTCGACGTCGTGCACCGCGCCCTCGACCCACGCCAACGCGAGGTGTCCGGATGATCCACCGCCTGCTCTCCCGCCCCACCGGGGTCTTCGCCGTCGTCGTGCTCGGCCTGCTCGTGGTGCTCGCCGCGGTGTCGCTCGTGTGGACGCCGCAGGACCCGTTCCGCGCCGATCCGTTCCAGCAGTGGGAGGGCCCGAGCGCCGCGCACTGGTTCGGCACCGACGCCGCCGGCCGGGACATCGCGAGCTACCTGCTCGCCGGCACCCGCACCACCGTGCTCGTCGCCGTCGGAGCCGGGGTCATCGCGAGCGTCGTCGGCATCGTCCTGACCGCGATCGGGTCCCTCACCGCCCGCTGGGTGCGCGAGGGCACGGCCGTCCTGCTCGACATCCTGGTGGCGTTCCCGACCCTGCTGACCGCGATGCTGCTGACCGCGGTGTTCGGCGGCTCGCTCGGGGTCGTCATCGTGAGCGTCGGCCTGTCCTTCGGCGTCACGATCGCCCGGGTCGCCCGCGGCGAGATCCGGCGTATCGCCCGCAGCGACTACGTCACCGCCGCCCGGGCCTCCGGTGTCGGTGGTGTCGGGGTGCTGTTCCGCCACCTGGTGCCGAACGCCGCGCCGCTGTTCACCGTGCAGCTCTCGCTCGCGATGGCCACCGCGGTCCTCGCCGAGGCCGGTCTGTCGTACCTGGGCTACGGCGCCGGGTCGGACACGGCGTCGTGGGGCAACCTGCTCTCCGACCTGCAGACCTACATCGGCGTGCACCCGTGGAGCGCCACCTGGCCGGGAGCCGCGATCGCGCTGGTCGTCGCGGCGCTCTCCCTGCTCGGTGACGCGATCCGCGACGCCACCGACCCACGGCTGACGACGAACGACCGCGCAGCGGGCGGCGACCGCCGCACCGACCCGGCCCCGACCACCCCGGGGGTGACCGCATGACCGACCGCAGCCACAGCCACAGCCGCAGCGACACCGGCCCCGGCGGGCTCGCGGTGGTGGGGCTCTCCGTCCGCATCGCGGGGCGGACGATCCTCGACGACGTGACGTTCACCGTGCCTCCCGGCGAACGCGTGGGCGTGATCGGCGCATCCGGATCCGGCAAGTCCATGACCTCGCTCGCCCTGATGGGCCTGGAGCCCGCCGGCGCGACCGTCACCGGCAGCATCCGCCTGGACGGCACCGAACTCGTCGGCCTGCCCGATCGGGAGCGTGCGAAGCACCGCGGATCCGGCATCGGCATGGTGTTCCAGGAGCCCGGCACCGCCCTCGACCCGCTGCGCCGCGTCGGCGCGCAGATCGCGGAGCCGCTGCGCCTGCACCGCGGACTCGACCGGCGGGCGGCACGCGTCGCGGCGACCACCCTGGCGGCGGACGTCGGACTGCCGGACCCGGAGTCGCTGCTGCGGCAGTACCCGCACCAGCTGTCCGGCGGGCAGCGACAGCGGATCTGCATCGCGATGGCGATGGCCGGGCAGCCCGCGTACCTCGTGGCCGACGAGCCGACCACGGCGCTCGACGTCACGACCGAGGCACGGATCCTGGACCTCTTCGAAGGGCTGCCGGCCGGCATGGTCTTCGTCACGCACGACCTCGCCGTGCTCGCGCGGATCGCCGACACCGCCGTCGTGCTCGACGGCGGACGGGTCGTCGAGCAGGGCTCGGTCGCGTCCCTGCTCGCCGCGCCGCAGCACCCCGCGACCGTCGCGCTCGTCGACGCCGCGCGCGCCACCGCCCGTCGTGCCCGTCCGTCCGGAGGCTCCGCATGACCGCCATCCTCGACGGGGTCGGGCTGCACCGCACCTACCGGCTCCCCCGCCGCGGGCCCTTCGAACCGGGCCCCGTCCGCACCGCCGTCGACGGCGTCGACCTGACGGTCGCCCCCGGCCAGCGGCTCGGGATCGTCGGCGAATCGGGGTCCGGCAAGTCCACCCTGGTCCGGCTGCTCGCCGGCCTGGAGGCACCTTCCGCGGGTTCCGTGACCGCCTCCGGTCGTCCGGTGGTGGCGTCCGGGTCCGCGGCCGCGATGCGCTGGTTCCGTCGCGAGACCGGGGTGGTGTTCCAGGACCCGTACGCGTCCCTCGACCCGCGGATGCGCGTCGGCGCGATCGTCGGCGAACCGCTGCGGGCACTGCGGATCGACGGGGATCACCGGACGCTGGTGCGCGACGTGCTGGAGCGGGTCGACCTGCCGGCAGACGTGGTCGACCGGTACCCGCACGAGTTCTCCGGTGGGCAGCGGCAGCGCATCGCGATCGCCCGGGCCGTGGTGCACGGGCCGCGGATCCTGTTCGGCGACGAGCCGATGAGCGCCCTCGACGTGGTGGTGCGGGCACGGGTCATCGAGCTGTTCCGCTCGCTCGCCGACGACCTCGGGCTGACCATGGTCCTGGTGTCGCACGACATCGGTGTGGTCCAGCGGCTGTGCGACACCGTGGCCGTGATGTCGGCGGGACGCATCGTGGAGCACGGGCCGGTGTCGCTGCTCGATGCGCCGGAGCACCCGGTGACGCGGGCGCTCGTGGACGCTGCGCCGACGCTGCCGTAGGGGCGGGCGCGGGGCGGGGCGGCACGCGATTCGCGACATCCCACGAGTCGATCGACGCGTGGCCTGTCGGAACATGCACACGCACCGGATGCACGTGCATGATGCGACGATCCACGAGGTGATCGACGCGTGCTTCGTCGGAACATGCACACGCACCCACCTCGCTCCCCAGCGCGTCGCCAGGGGTGTGCGACTCCTGTTCGACTGGGCGGGACTCCTTGCCCACTGAGCGGGACGCCGGGACGATCGACCTGCACCGATCGCTTCTCGAAGGGGAGAACGCATGAGCAAGTCGCACGACATCACCAGGCGCACGGCACTCGGACTCGGCATCGTCGCCACCGCATCGGCAGCGAGCGGGGTGCTCGGCAGCACACCGGCGAGTGCCCACGGCCGCGCCCACCCCGGCGCAGGCGCAGGCCCCGCCGGCCCCGGCCCCGGCCACCCCGGTCGCCCGCACCTCGCCGCCGCGGTCGAGCGGGAGTTCGCCGCCGACACCACCACGGTCCTGCGGAACCCGCTCAACGGCTGGGCGCTGTACGGCTCGTCGGCACCGCCTGCGAACTACTGGACGCAGTACGACGACGTCCCGCTGCCCGACGGCACCACGGTCACGGTGTCCGACCACGCCTCGGTCATGTACATGCGGGTCTCGTGGACGATCCTCGAGCCGTCCGAGGGCGTGTACGGCTGGGACACGAACGCGGCGTTCGCGGGCATCCTCGCCGAGGCCCGTCGCCGTGGGCTGCGGCTGGCCTTCCGCGTCGTGGTGGACAGTCGCGACAAGTCGTCGGACTTCACGCCCGCGTGGGTGCGTGCCGCCGGGGCCGCCGGGTACGAGACGCAGACCGGCAGCAAGACCGTGTGGAGCCCGTACCCGGACGACCCGGTGTTCCAGGCGAAGTACGCCGCGTTCGTCGCGGCCTTCGGCGAGCAGTACGACGACCCGGCCACGACGGACTTCATCGATGGGTACGGGCTCGGCAAGTGGGGTGAGGGCCACTCGATGCTGTACCAGGACGCCGCGAACCGCGAGCCGGTGTTCGACTGGATCATCGACCTGTACCAGGAGCACTTCACCCGGGTGCCGCTGGCGTTGAACTACCACCGGATGATCGGGGGCCCGAAGGACTGGGGCGCCCCGGACCCCGAGAGCGAGCGGATGCTCGACGGCGCGTACGAGAAGGGCTACGTCCTGCGCCACGACGCCTTCGGCATGACCACGTACTACGCGGACTGGGAGAAGTCGATGGCCGCGAAGTGGCGGTACCGGCGGCCGATCATCATGGAGGGCGGGTGGGTCACGGCCCAGCACGACGTCACGCAGGACCCGCGCGGGTACGTGACGACCGCCGACGTCCGTCAGGGCGAGTTCGACGACTCGGTCGAGGCGCACGTGAACATGATGGACCTGCGGAACGGCGAGGCCCTGTCGTGGTTCGCGGCGCAGACCTTCCCGTTGACGCAGCGGTTCGACGCTGAGGGCGGCTACCGCCTGCACCCGTCGCGCGTGGTCGTGCCCGGTTCGGCGTCCGCCGGCGCGACGGTCGACGTCACGCACGAGTGGACGAACACCGGGTGGGGCTACCTCCCCGACAACCTGCCGGTGTGGAACGGCAAGTACAAGGCAGCGGTCGCGTTGCTCCGTGCGGACGGCAGCGTGGCCGGGACGTTCGTGGACACCGCGTCCGACCCGTCGACGTGGTTGAAGGGCTCCCCGACGTCGTACGCGTTCCGTCCGTCGCTGGCCGGCGTCGCGGCGGGTGCGTACCGGTGGGGCATCGCGATCGTCGACACCACCGCGGGCAACGCCCCCGGCATCGAGCTCGGTGCGCAGGGCACGCAGCAGGCGGGCTGGCTGGTCGTCGGCGACGTCACCATCGCCTGAGACGCGACTGCCTGGAGGCCCGGTGCCGGTCCACGAGACCGGCACCGGGCCTCCAGGCAGTCGCCCCCGCCCCGTCCCGTCAGCGCGCGAGGAGCGTCACGGCGCGCGTCAGGAACGCGCGGTGCTCCGGTGACGCGAACGACGCGGCGGAGTGGCCGAGCGCGTCGTAGACGGTGGTGCCGCCGCCGGGTCGTTCGTGCACCCAGGCGAGCGGGTGCCGCTCCCCCTCGTGCTCGTGGTCGAGCAGGACCCGCACCGAGGGCGAGACCCGCAGGTGCGTGTAGCGCTCGTCCTCCAGGGTGAAGTCCGGCAGGCCGGCGGTGATCGGGTGCGCCGCGTCGACCACCCGGACGGTCGCGGGCCCGAACGGCGGGTGCATCGTCGTGCCGCGCTCCCACACCCCGCCGAGGGCACGCTCCCAGTGCGGGTCGTCGGCGAACGACGTCGCGGCGACGTGCAGCACGAGCAGCGGCACGTCGCTCGCGAGCAGGCGGTGGAAGCCGGCCCGGGCGTCGGTGAGCGGGACCGGGCGGTCGTCCCGGGGCAGCCCGACGTCGACGACGACGAGCGACGGCAGGGGTCCGGTCGCGAGGGCGGCCAGGGCGGTGTCCACGTCCTCCGGTTGCTCGAGCGCGACGCCGGCCGACGCAGCGAGCGCCGTGACCGCCGCGTTCGTCTCGGCGAAGGGGTGCCACGGGTCGGTCCAGCGTCCGGAGCCGCCGAGCAGGACCGCGCTCACGGTGTCGCCCGGGTCACGGTGAGCGCGTGCTCGCCGTCGGTGGACGCCTGCCGCGCGACGAGCCGCACACGGTGCACCGCCGGGCCCCAGACCCGCTCGAGCTTCGCGTCGTCGACGTCCCGCCGCTCGACGTGCACCGCGAACCGATCGGTGTCGACGGACAGGTGGGCGGGGCCGACGCGCAGCCCGCCGTCGACGGGCACGGGTTCGTCGCGGGTCATGAGCACCAGGGTCATCGTGCCGGGCTCCGCGAACGTCCAGGTGTCGCGGACGACCACGCGTTCGGTGGCGCGGTCACGGGGCACCGCCCGGTCGAGCGTCGCGGTGCGGTGGAGCGATCGCAGTCCGCCGGTCGCCGGGTACGCGGCGGTCAGGTCGGCGGACCACGACGCGACGTCGCCGTCGTCCTCGAACACGGTGCCGGTCGCGCGGAACGCGGCGCCCTCGTGCTGTTCGACGCCGTTCGGCAGCGGGACGGTGTGCCAGGCACTCCGCATCGTCCAGATGCCGTAGCGGTGCTCCGGCATGAACGTCTCGCGGCGGTACACGCCCACCCCGACGTCGATGAGCACCGGTTCGCCGTCGAGCGAGACGATCACCCCGCCGGCGTCGTTGTGGTTGTGACTGACGTCGTTGTGCCCGCCCTTCACCGCGAGGACGAACCCGTCGGTCGCGCCGTCGTGGGCACGGGCGACGGCGACCTCGGTGCCGGGCAGCCACAGCGACGCGGGCATCCCGGGCTCGGCCGGCCCGTCGGTCCACGAGGGGTCCCGCAGTTCCGCGAGCGTCCGACGGAACAGCGCGGCGAGCTGCCCGTCGAACCGCAACGCGTGCTGCCGGCCCATCCACCGGGCGTGCCGCACGACCCGGTCGTCGTCGACGCGCTCCCCGAAGCGGGCGAGCAGGTCCCAGTTCGCGTTCTCGGCCAGCGCCGGGGAGCCGTCGGAGTGGTTGACCTGCGTCGCGGCACCGATCTGCATGCCCATCGGGAACCGGGCCATCGCGGCGACCGGCTCGACCGAGAAGCCGTCGAACGCGCCGCCGGTGAGCTCCTCGACCAGGTCCAGGGCCTCGAACAGGGTCGCGCCGGCCCACCACCAGTACGTGGCACCCTCGTCGCAGCTGCCGTCGGCGTCGTAGCCGGCGCGGAACCGGTCGAGGATCACGAGCGCACGGTCGATCGTCGCGGCGAGGCGATCGCGGTCGGGCTCGACCACGGCGGCGCACACGAGCACGTTCGACACGATCCACGGCGCCCAGTTGTTCGGCGGCCCGTCGACCCCGTGCCAGAAGTACACCTCCTGCTCCCACGGGTCGAGCACGCGGCGGCGGATCTCGTGGTGGACGTGCGCGCGGATGCCGGGGCGGTCCTGCTCGAGGCGCTCCCCCGCGATCGCGTCGATCGCCGCAAGCATGCCGCCGACGTAGGCGTCGGACAGGTCGAGCACGTCCCGACCGGGCACGGGCAGGAACGGCCGGCTGCCGTCCTCGGGCAGCGCGTAGTGCGACGGCAGGCACCAGGCGCGCAGCTCCAGGATCCGCCAGACCTGGTCGCCGAGCACGTCCGCCCACTCGGCGTCGCCGGTCACGCCGAGTGCCAGGGCCGCGGTCGCGGCGGACTCGAGCAGGTTCCGCTGGGCCCGCTCGTACGGCTGGCGGTTCCCGTCGCGACTGTACGTCGCCCACAGGGCGAGGGTCGGGAAGGTGACCGCCGCGGCGGCGCGACGGTCGTGCGCGACCGCGAGCAGGGCCTCCCGGTCGGCATCCGCGACGTGCGCCCACGCCGGGCGGTCGCTGACGGGAGGCGCGGGTCGCCACGTGCGCGGACGGAGCGCCGCGCGCGCTGCCGGGGTGAACCGGTCGGTGAAGGACGGGGCGTCGACGGTGACGGTCATGGGGTGGTCTCCGGGTGGTGACGGTGGTGGACGGGTGCTGGCGGCTGGTGGGTGGCAGCTGGTGGCGGCGGTTGGTGGTGGCGGCCGGTGGGCTGCAGCTCAGGCCTGGACGGCGAAGCCGTCGGGGACGATGGGGTCGGTGAACGCGCCGGTGGCCGCGAACGCGATGGTCTCGCGCACCGCGTTGTCGGCGAGCCGACGCAGCTCGTTGCCCAGGGATCCGGCGATGTGCGGCGTGATGAAGGTGTTCGGCGTCGACCGCAGTCGGGCGTCCGCTGGCAGGCGTTCCGGCTCGGTGACGTCGAGGACGGCGGCCAGGTCGCCGCGGTCCAGGCGGTCGGCGAGGGCGTCCTGGTCGACGATCGCCCCGCGCGCGGTGTTCACGAGCGTGGTACCCGGCCGCATCCGCCCGATCACGGCACGGTCGACGAGCCCCCGCGTCGACGGCAGCAGCGGCGCGTGCAGGGTGACGACGTCGCTCGAGGCGGCGAGGGTGCCGAGGTCGACGGCGGTGACGCCGAGCAGCGCGGCCTCGTCGTCGTCCAGGTACGGGTCGCTCACGAGCACGCGGACGTCGTAGTCGCGGAGCCGTTCGATGACGGCCCGCCCGACGCGCGAGGCGCCGACGACACCGACGGTCACGCCGTGCATGCCGACGACCGGCCACGAGCCCTCGACGTCGACCGGGGTGTCGTCCGAACGCAGAGCGGCGGCGCTGGCGAACGCCCGCTTGGCGGCGAGCACGATCACCGCGACCGTGAACTCGGCGACCGGGACGGCGTTCGCGGCGGCGCTCGACGCCACGGCGATCCGTCGCTCCCACACGTCGGTGTCGACGACGGGCTTGACCGACCCGGCGGAGTGCACGACGGCGCGGAGCCGCGGCATCCGGTCCAGACGGTCCGCGGACAGCACGGGGGTGCCCCACCCGGTGACGAGCACTTCGGCGTCGGCGAGCAGCGGGAGGTCGCACGGGTCGTCCGGGTCGAGCGGACGGTCGGCGACCAGCCGGACGGCCTCGGAAGCGTGCAAGGCGGCGAGGTCGCCGGGGTCGAACACCCGGGTGAAGGTCGCCTCGGGCATCACGAAGGCGACGGGGACGGGCGAGCGGTGCGCGTGGCCGCGTGGGGCGGGGGGCACGGGCACCGCCGGGGGCGCGGGCTGCGCTCGGGGCGTGACGGGGCGTGACGTCATCGTCGGACGGTTCCTCTCCGGGGGTACGGCGTCCCCATGCCAGCGTTCGGCGGTGTGCGGAGTCAAGCCGCGGGGCGCAAACGCTCACGAAGTGAACACGACGGGCGCGCGGATTGCGCGCCGGCCGCTCACCGGCCGGGGACGACAGCCGCGGTCGACGCCCGCACGCTCAACGTCGGCGCCAGGGTCATGTGCCGACGGGCGAAGCCGACCTGCGCCGTCGCCGAGATGCGCTCGAAGCACATCGTGGCCGCGAACCGGCCGACGTCGTTCTTCGGGGGCGCGACCGCGGTGAGCGGCACCCCGGCGAGCGCCGCGACCTCGTCGTCGTAGGCGACCACGGACAGGTCGTCCGGGATCGAGAGGCCCATCTCGGTGACGGTCTCGACGAACTCGACGGCGTACTGGTCGGAGTGCACGAAGACGGCGGTGGTGCCGGTGGCGAGGCAGCGCTCGATGAAGGCCCTGGTCGCGGCACCCACACCCTGGTCGTCCGGGATGACCTGGACCGGGGCGTCGGGGTCGAGGCCGAGTTGCCGGACGGCGCGGTCGTACCCGGTGCGGAGCTGCGGGGTGGTCGGGGTGTCGAACACGGCCATGCCGATGCGGCGGTGCCCGAGTTCGGCGAGGTGGCGGACCGCGATGCCGGCGCCGGACTCGTGGTCGCTGCGGACGGACTCGAGCGCGGAGCCGACGGGGGCCTCGACCACGGAGCGTTCGACCACGACGACGGGCATCGGTGCGTGGTCGAGGAGCTCGAGGGTGGTGAAGGCGTCGGCGACGGTGGTGGTGACGAGCAGCCCGTCGACGCCGGCGGCGATGAGGCGTTCGACCTGCTGGCGTTCGCGGGCGGGTTCGTAGCGGGAGACGCCGAGCACGACGCGTCCGCCCAGGGCCTCGGTGCGTTCGGCGACGCCGGCGACGATCTTCGGGAAGTAGTAGCCGGGGTCGGGGACGACGAGCCCAAGGGTGAAGAGCGCGCCGCTGCCGTCGGTGGTGTCCCGGTCGGGGCGGGGTGCGGGTCGGTGCGGTGCGCCGGCGGTGGGCAGGGTCTCGACGGAGACGGCGCCGCCGTGCACGCGCCGGAGCACGCCGCGGTCGGCGAGTTCGGACAGGTCGCGGCGGACCGTCATGGCCGAGATCCCCTCGCGCTCGGCGAAGTCCGAGGCGGACAGGGTCCCGTGCACGCGGAGCTCGGCGAGGATCCGTTCGTGGCGTCTGGTCGGGTGCATCGTCGCTCCCAGTGTTCGATTCGTGTGCGGGTGAATACCGCGGCTTGACCGTCATCATACGGACGCCACAGGATGACGAAACCCCCAGCCACGTGAGCAAAGGAGCCACATGAGCGCGACGCTGGTCGATCCGACCACCGAGCCACGGACCACCCGGTCCGGTGGCGCCCCGGCCCCGCGGAAGGTCCCGTTCCTCGCTCGGCTGCGGCGCGACTACCCGCTGCTGCTCATGGTGGCGCCGGCGGTGGTCCTGCTGCTGCTGTTCGTGTACGTGCCGATGATCGGCAACGTCATCGCGTTCATGGACTACCAGCCGTACATCCCGATCGCCCAGAGCCCGTGGGTCGGGTTCACGAACTTCCAGCTGATGTTCGCCGACCCGGAGTTCTGGCGGGCGACGGTGAACACGCTGGAGATCACGTTCCTGCAGCTCATCCTGTTCTTCCCGGTGCCGATCGCATTGGCCATCCTCATCCACTCGCTGGTGTGGCCGTGGCTCCGGGCGACCGTGCAGTCGGTGCTCTACCTGCCGCACTTCCTGTCGTGGGTGATCGTCGTGGGCTTCTTCCAGCAGTCGCTGGGGTCCGGCGGTGTGGTCAACCACACGCTGCGGCAGCTCGACATGGGGACGATCGGGATCATGAGCGACCCGGAGACGTTCAAGCTGTTGCTGACGTCACAGGTGATCTGGAAGGACGCCGGCTGGGGCACGATCATCTTCCTGGCGGCGCTCGCGGCGATCGACGACAACCTGTACGAGGCGGCCGCGATCGACGGGTCGGGAGCGTGGAGCCGGTTCTGGCACGTCACGCTGCCGGGCATCCGTCCCATCATCGTGCTCCTGCTGATCCTGCGGCTCGGCGAGGCCCTGTCCGTCGGGTTCGAGCAGATCATCCTGCAACGGAACGCCGTGGGGGCCGATGCCGCCGAGGTCCTCGACACCTACGTCTACTACCACGGCGTCGTCGACGGGAACTGGTCCACGGGCATCGCGGTCGGTCTGGTCAAGGGCCTGGTCGGGTTCGTCCTCATCATGGCGGCGAACAAGGCCGCCCACATGCTCGGTGAGCAGGGAGTGTATTCACGGTCATGAGCACCATCGCCCGTCCGGTCTGGGCCGGAAAACCCACACCCGTCGTCCTCGCACTCAAGGCCGTCGCGATCGTCCTGATCCTCGCCGTCGTGCTGTTCCCGTTCCTCATCGTCTTCTCGACGAGCGTGTCGAGCCAGGCGGACGTCACCGCTGCCGGCGGCTACGTCGTGTGGCCGCGGTCGTTCGACCTGTCCGCGTACGTGCAGATCCTGTCCGGCGGGGTCGTCACCCGCGCCGTGGTGACCACGTTGCTCGTCACGGTCGTGGGCACCGTCATCAGTCTGGCGTCGACGGTGCTCGCCGCGTGGGCGCTC
Source organism: Curtobacterium sp. PhB128 (assembly GCF_004340725.1). Lineage (NCBI taxonomy): Bacteria > Bacillati > Actinomycetota > Actinomycetes > Micrococcales > Microbacteriaceae > Curtobacterium > Curtobacterium sp. PhB128. The sequence continues at coordinate 171,579 of NZ_SLUR01000001.1, read as the reverse complement.
AGCCGACAGGGATCGCTGTTCCAGCGGCCGCTGCTGACCTTCGTGCTCATCACGTTCCTGTTCGCGCCGGGGATGATCCCGCTGTACCTGATGGTGAAGCAGCTCGGACTCCTCGACAACTACTGGGCGCTGATCCTGCCGAGCGCGTTCAGCGTGTTCAACATGGTGGTCGTCCGCGGCTTCATGATGAGCATCCCGCAGGAGCTCATCGACAGCGCGAAGATCGACGGCGCCGGCGAGTTCCGCATCCTGTGGCAGCTCGTCCTGCCGCTGTCCCGCGCGGTCATCGCCGTCGTCGGCCTGTTCTACGCCGTCGGCTACTGGAACGCGTTCTTCAACGCGCTGCTCTACCTGTCGGACTCGACGAAGTGGACGCTGCAGCTGGTGCTGCGCACCTACGTCCTGCAGGGCTCCAGCCTGGTGTCCGGTGCCGGGTCCGACGCCTCGATGCAGCCGCCGGCGGAGTCGATCCAGATGGCCGTCGTGATGATCGCGATCATCCCGATCCTCGCCGCCTACCCCCTGGTGCAGCGCCACCTCACCAAGGGCGTCCTGACGGGCGCCGTCAAGGGCTGACACGGCCCCACCACCCCACTGCCACCCGACGCTTCAAGGGAGAAGCCATGACCGACACCACCACCGGCGGCCTCAGCCGCCGGACCCTCATCTCCGGCGCCGCCTTCGGCCTCGTCGCCCTCGGCGCCGCCGGCAGCCTGACCGGGTGCTCCACCGGCGGCAACGCCGCGACCATCTCGGACCAGGTGGCCGCGCTGCCGACCTACGTCCCCATCACCAAGGGGCCGAAGCCCGACCTGCCCGGCAACGGCGTCGTCCAGCCCGTGTACTACTCGTACCCGCAGGACAGCGAGCTCTTCACCTCGGTCACCGGCAAGGTCGGCGACGGCGAGAAGACCACCGGGTTCGTCGTGACCTACGCGGCGCCGCCGCCGGCGCAGAACTCGTTCCTCGACTACGTCGGCGGCCTGACGGACACCGAGTACAACCTGACGTTCGTGCCCGGCGACTCGTTCGCCGCGAAGTTCGCGACGATGACCGCCGGCAACGACATCCCGGGCATCGTCGAGTTCCTGACGTTCGCAATGCCACCACGGTTCCCGCAGCTGCTCGACGCGAAGTTCGCGGACCTGTCGGAGCACCTCTCCGGCGACGCCGTCAAGGACTACCCGAACCTGGCGAACATCCCCACCGCCTCGTGGCGGAGCGCCCGCATCAACGGGAAGATCTACGGCGTCCCCGAACACCGGCCGCCGTTCGGGTCGGTGATGATCTGCCGCCCCGACCTCATCGAGCAGCTGACGGGCGCAGCACCGGCCCCGAAGGACAAGGACGAGTTCACCGAGCTGTGCACGGCCGTCACCGACGCCAAGGCCGGCCGGTACGCGATCGCCGGCCAGGGCGGGGCGAGCGGCGTCGACTGGGCGTACGACTTCATCGGCGCCACCTTCGGCGTGCCGAACCAGTGGGCGATGTCGAAGGGCGGCGAACTCACCCACAAGAACGAGACCGACGCGTGGCTCGAGACCCTCAGCTACGTCAAGAAGCTCTGGAACCTCGGCGTCTTCCACCCGGACACCCCGAGCCTCGAGAGCGCGAAAGCGAAGACGTACATCAACAACGGCACCGTGCTCATGCACCTCGACGGCATCTCCGCCCTGCTCGACGTGTCCATGCCGAAGGGGATCGTCACGGGCGGCATCGTGCCCTTCGGAGCGACGGGCGGCCCCGGTGCGAACTACCAGGGCACGTCGAGCTTCTCGTTCGCCGCCCTGAAGAAGACGACGCCCGAACGCATCAAGGCCCAGCTCCGGCTCATCGACTACCTCTCCGCACCGTTCGGGTCGAAGGAGGCGTTCACGCTGACCCACGGCGAGAAGGGCGTCCACCACACCGGCAGCGGCCCGGACGCGACGCTGACGAAGGCCGGCGAGCAGACCATCAACGCCAGCGCGCTGTACCGACTCGGCGCCGGCCCGCAGGTGCTGAACACCGCGGTCCGCTTCGACGAGCAGCTGCGGCAGTCGCACCAGTACCAGACCAAGACGCAGGACATGCTCGTGAAGAACCCGGTGGACGGCTTTTACTCCCCCTCGGCCGCGGCGACGGCGTCGGCGAGCACCGCGTTCAACAGCGTGTGCAACGACTACGTGCTCGGGCGGACGAACCTGGCGAAGGTGAAGGCCGCACGGGCGACGTGGGTGTCGGCCGCCGGGGACAAGATGCGCCGCGAGTACTCCGAGGCGATCGAGAAGCAGAGCTAGCCCGGGCGGCGGCTCGCACGCGTTCTGCGACGTTCCACGAGTCGATCACCGAGTGCTTCGTCGCACCATGCACACGCATCCGATGCACGTGCATGGTGCGACGTTCCACGAGTCGATCGACGCGTGGATCGTCGGAACATGCACACGCGTCGACCCCCGCGCAGGCGGTCAGGCGGTCCAGGCAGCCGGGTGCCGCCGCTGCCAGCGCAGCCGCCGCTCGAGCTGGGCCCCGATCGCGAGCAGCACCCGCTCGCCCCCGGGCCGCCCGATCAACTGGACGCCCATCGGCAGGCCGCCGCCGTCCGGGTGGTCGTCGGCGGTGACCCCGACGGGCAGGGTGATCGCGGGCAGCCCGGCCACGTTCGCCATCGAGGTCCACGGCGAGTACGCGCACTGGCGGCGGAAGTCCTCGTCCGGGTCGTCGCCGTACCAGCCGAGCGGCCGCGGGGTCAGTGCGAGGGTCGGTGACAGGACGGCGTCGAACCGGTCGAACGCACCGATCAGCGTCGCCGAGAACGTGTCGAGCACGGTCATCGCGTCGAGCACCTGCGTGCCGGTGAGTCGCTGTCCCCGCTCCACGAGCCACGCCACCAGCGGCGTGAGCGCCGTCAGGTCGATGCCGGGGACCATCGGCAGCCGCGCCGCGGAGCTCTCCCACGCCACCCGGAACGCGTCGGCGTACGGCGCCCGCGGCATCTGCACGTCCTCGACGCCGTGCCCCAGTTCGCCGAGCACCCGCACAGCGGTCTCGACGGAAGCGCGCGCCGCGGGGTCGACCACGACGTCGACGGTGTCGTCCCACGGTGAGCCGTCGAGCAGCCCGACGACGAAGCGTCCCTCACCGCGGACGGCCGCCGCGGTGAACGGGCCGTCACCGCGCGACGGCGTGACCAGGGCGTACGGCGACGGTTCCGGCAGGCCGGTCGGCGCGACGAGGGCGTCGAGCAGCATCCCTGCGTCCGCGACGGACCGGGTCAGCGGCCCGGCGACGGAGAGCCCGCCGACACCGGAGCGACCGGGCATCGTCGGCACCCGCCCGCGGCTCGGCTTCAGGCCGACGAGTCCGGTCGCGGCGGCCGGGATCCGGACCGATCCCCCGCCGTCGGACCCGACGGCCGCAGGAAGCAGCCCGGCCGCCACGGCGACCGCCGCTCCGCTCGACGACCCACCGGGCGCGCGGGTCGTGTCGTAGGGGTTCCGCGTCACGCCGAACCGCGTCTCCGACGACGACGACATCCCGAACTCCGGTGACGCCGTCTTGCCGAGGCTCACCGTGCCGGCGGCGTCGAGCGCCGCGACGAGCGGGTGGTCGGCCCCGGCTGGGCGCTCCGGCAGACTCGCGGTGCCGGAGCGCGTGGGGACCCCGGCGCGGTCGTACAGGTCCTTGTCGGCGGACGGGAGGCCCCACAACGGTCTGGACGTCGGCACCAGGTCCCCGAGACGGTCGGCTCTCGTGCGCGCGGCGTCCGCCGTGACCGTCACGAACGCACCGAGGGCCGGGTCGAGGCGCTCGATGCGGGCGAGGTAGTGCTCCGTCACCTCGAGCGCGGTCGCCTCCCCCCGGCGGATCCAGTCCCAGAGTTCCTGCGCGGCGAGGTGGTGGAGTTCGAACACGGTTCCCGAGCCTAGGCGGCGACGGTGCCGGTCGTGCGTCAGTGCTGGTCGACCGTCAGTGCTGGTCGTACGCGTAGAAGCCGCGGCCGGTCTTCACGCCCAGGTGCCCCGCGTCGACGTACTGCCGGAGCAGCTGCCGCGGGCCCTCGGGCAGGTGCGGGTCCTCCGCCGCGTAGTGCTCCTCGATGTCCAGGACCACGTCGAGCCCCACCTGGTCCATCATCCGGAACGGCCCCGCGGGCGAACCGGTGTTCACCGCGAACATGGCGTCGACGTCCTCCGGCGTGGAGACCCCGTCGGCCACGACCGCCAGGGACTCGCGCTTGATGGCCGCCCAGATGCGGTTGAAGATGAACCCGGTCGACTCCTTGCGGGCGACGAACGGCCGGACGCCGTAGGTCGGCAGGACCTCGAGCAGCAGGTCGATGACCGCGGGGTCGGTCTCCCCGTCGCTCATCAGGTCGACGGCGTTCTGCGCCGGCGGCATGTAGAAGTGCATGTTCAGCACGCGCTCGGGGTGCTCGACCTCGTCGATCACGAGTCGGCTCGCGTACGACGACGAGTTGCTCGCCAGGATCGTGTCCGCCCCGACGGCGCGGTCGAGCTGCCCGAACACCGTCGTCTTGAGGTCGAGGCGCTCCGGTATCGCCTCGACGACGAGCCACGAACCGGCGACGGCCTCGTCCAGGTCGTCGAACGCGCGGACGGTGCCGACCGCGCCCCCGTCCCGCGCCGCGGCGAGCGCCGGGAGCTCGCGCTCGACGTACTCGACGGCGGCCGTGCGGACCGGCTCGGCGAGGTCGTACACGCGGGACTCGCCGCCGGCGCTGGCGAACACCAGGGCGATGCGACGACCGAGGGTCCCACCGCCGATCACGGTGACGGGTCGGTTGCGGATGTCGGTCGGCAGGGAGAAGCCCATGGTGTCCTTCGTTCTCGGGTGTACGTTCGATACACAACGTACTCAGTACGGAACGTATCGCAACTCGACAAGGAGTTCCCATGCAGGCCTCGGACGTCCTCCGCCACGCCACCACCCCCCTCACCGGGCCGGTCTACCCGCTGCGCCCGACGCGCTTCACCGATCGCGAGTACTTCAACGTCGTGTACCGGACCGACCCCGACGCCCTCCGCGCCGTCGTGCCGGAGCCGCTGCAGGTCGACGCGCCGCTGGTCCGGTTCGAGGTCATGAAGATGGGTGACGTCGACGGCTACGGCCCCTACGTCGAGTCCGGTCAGGCGATCCAGGTCACCCACGACGGCGAGGTCGGCGAGTACCTGCACGCCATGTACCTCGACAACTCCGCGGCGACGCTCGCCGGTCGCGAACTGAGCGCCTACCCGAAGGTGCTCGGGACCCCGGGGTTGCGCGTCGACCAGGGCGCCCTCGTCGGCACGCTCGACCGCGGTGCCGAGCGCGTGGCGACGGCGACCATGGCGTACCAGTGGGAACCGATGGACCCGGTCGAGGCCGCGGCGCAGATCACGGTGCCGACCTGGATGGTGAAGCTCGTCCCCGACGTGACGACCCTGGGGCTGCGCGCCGCCGACCTCGTGCGGACCGAGATCACCGACATCGTCGTGAAGGGGGCCTGGACCGGGCCCGCCCGCCTGCAGCTGTTCGAGCACGCCCTCGCGCCGATGGCCGACCTGCCGGTGCTCGAGGTCATCAGCGCCTCGCACGTCCTGACCGACCTGACGCTCGCGCCGGTGCGGTCCGTGCACGACTACCTGGCCGACCCGCGCCGGTCGGACGACGCCTCCTAGGATGAGCCGATGTCCCCACGAGTGAGCGACGACACCGCCGCAACCGCCCGCCCCACCCGGCGGCGCAGCAGCACCCGCGCGGAGCTCGTCCGCGCGGCCGAGGCGCTGTTCGACGAGACCGGATCGGCCTCGGCCAGCGTCGAGGCGATCGTCGCGCGTGCGGGGTTCACGCGCGGGGCCTTCTACTCGAACTTCGCGACGACCGACGAGCTCTTCTTCGCGGTGTACGAAGCGCAGGAGGCCGTGGTCGTCGAGCGGCTCGCGGACGGCTTCCGGGCCGCGCTCGGCACGACCGATCCGCAGTCCGTCGACGCGATCGTGTCCGGGGTCCTCGGTGGCCTGCCCCCCGAGGGCAAGTGGTACGCGATCCGCTCGGTCCTGCTGTCCCGGGCGCGACACGAACCCGAGCTCCGGGCACTGCTCCGAGCGCACACCGACGCCTTCCACGCGGCACTCGAACCGCTGCTCGTCGAGTCGGTCACGGCACAGGGCCGGCGCCTCACCGTCGCCCCGGACGTCTTCACCCGCGCGGTCGTCGCCGCGCACGTCGGCGCGGTCAGCCAGACGGTGCTGTACGACGACGCCGCGACCATCCGCGTCGCCGCGGTGCGGGGTGCACTCCTCGGGCTCAGCGAGCCGGCGCACGAGCCCGACGACCCCGCCGACACCGCCGACACCGCCGACGCGGAAGGCGCAGCGTGATCGTCCCCGAAGCCGCGGTCCCCCTGTTCCTGCGGGCCACGCACGCGAACGCGCCGTTCGTCACCGAAGCGGGAGCGCACCGAGCCGTCCGCCGACAGGCCCTCCGCCCCGAGCCGTTCGGACCACCGAAGCGCCTCCGGCCCGACGTGCGCGTCGACGTCCACCGGCAGGGTGGCTCCCCCGTGTACACCGTGACCCCGAGCCGACAGCCGCCGCTCCGCGACCTCGTGTACGTGCACGGCGGCGGGTGGGTCCACGAGATCGCCCCGCAGCACTGGGCGCTCATCGCCCAGCTCGCCGCCGAGGCGCGCGCCACCGTGACCGTGCCGATCTACCGACTCCTGCCGGACGGCAACGCTCGGCAGGCGCACGACCTGGTCCTCGACGTCGCACGCCGCGTCATCGACCGGCGCGGACGGGTGCAGCTCGCCGGCGACTCCGCCGGTGGGCAGATCGCGCTGTCGGTCGCCCAGACCCTGCGCGACCAGGGCGTCCGGTCGCTCCGGACCGTCCTGGTGTCACCGGCGCTCGACCTCGGCTTCTCGAACCCGCGCATCCCCGAGGTGCAACCGAGCGACCCGTGGCTCGGTCGCGACGGGGGCCGTGTCCTCGGTCACCTGTGGGCCGACGGCCTGTCGATCGACGACCCGGTCGTCAGTCCCCTGGCCGGATCGTTCCACGGCCTCGGCCCGATGCTCGTCCACACCGGGACCCACGACGTGCTCAACCCCGACGCGCACCTGCTCGTCGCGGCCGCCCGGGCAGCGGGCGTGGACGTCACGCTGGGCGAGCGCCCCGGCGCCCTGCACGTGTTCCCCCTGCTGCCGACGCGCAGCGGACGAGCAGCACGGCAGGAGATCGTCGCGGCCGTCCGCGGCACCTGACCGTCAGCGCAGGAACCGGCCGGCGCGTGCCCGTGACGGCCACGGCGGCGGACCGCCGGCCGTCCTGCGCGACGCGGGGCGGGCCTCCCGGTCGGACCGTCAGACCATCAGACGCCCAGGTGGGCGGCGAGCACGTCGCGGACGCTCGTCCACCCGTGCGGACCGAAGCGGTCGTCGTCGACGTGGTGGAGCTCCGCCTTACCGCTGAACATGCTCACGAAGTACTGCATGCCCTGCCAGGCCGGGAACGGTTCGGCATCGTCCTTCGACAGCCGACGGCCGATCCGTGCCATCGCCGACAGCGTGCCGGTCGTCCCCGCCCACTGCAACCGGAACGGGGTGCCGGTCAGTCGGGACATCGTGTCGGCGATCGACCGTGCCGTCACGCGGTCACCGGCGACCTCGACCACACGGGGTGCGTCCGCGTCGAGTGCGACGAGCGCCGTCACGCGCGCGACGTCGTCCTTCGTGGTGAAGTCGAGGACCTGGTCGGCCGACGACCAGTAGAGCACCCGCTGGCGGTCGAACAGGATCAGCGGCGCCTGACCGGTGAGCATGTCCGTGAACGCCCCGTTCAGCACCGAGGTCGCACGGATCGGCGCAGCGTCGAGGGCGGCGGCGAACTCGCGGCGGAGCTCGAAGTTCCGGTTCGAGCCGGGCGTGATCGAGCGGTAGTCGGCGGCGTAGTCCGAGGGGATGAACCGCGGGACGCCGGCCTGGACCGCGGCGTCGAGCAGGGCACGCTGGGCGTCCACGATCACGGCGCGGGTACCGCTGACCGTGGAGACGACGACGTCGACCCCGGCGAGCGCCGTGACCAGCGCCGGTGCGTCCGTGTAGTCCGCGGTGACGACGTCGATGCGGTCGTCGTCGGCGAACTGCCGCTGGGCGCCGGTGCTGGACGGGCGGGTGAGGACGCGGACACGGGTGTCGTGCTGCAGGAGCTCGCGGACGATGCGTCCGCCGAGGTCTCCGGTGGCGCCGGCGACGAGGACGGTGGTGGTCATGGCCGCCACGCTACGGGTGCGCGGGTGCGGCGGGTACAGGTGCGGAGTCCACGTATCCTGCGGAGGTGGACACGACTCTCCCCTCCGGCACGACGAAGCGCCGGATCGAGCTCCGGCTCGCTCGCCCCCTGCTCACCTGGTTCGCCCGCCCGACCGTCACGATCGACGGGGTCGGGCACCCGGCGCAGTGGGGCACCGGCACGTGGGCAGTCGCCGACGACGGCCGGACCGTGATCGGGGTGTACCTGTTCAACCGGGCATGGCGCTTCGGCGCGGCGACGGTGACCGTCGGCGGTGCCGAGGTGCTCGAGTACCGCGCGGGTGTGCTGCCCGTCGGCGCGGGGCGGTTGGCGCCCCTGCCGGTGCTGGGTCTGCCGGGCCGACATTCGCGCTGAGCGACACTCTTCGCGGCGTGGGGCCCGAGGAATGTCGCTGAGCCCGAGACCCGGGCCCGGCGCCCGGCCAGGCCCGGCCCGGCCCGGTGCTACTCGTGCTCGATGTCGGAGAACAGGCCGGTGAACGTGGCACCCGTGCCGCCGAGCTGCTGGAAGAACGCCCCGGCCTCGGCGGTCGCCACTGCGTCGGAGGCATCCCCGTACGAGGCGAAGTACAGGTCGAGGGTGCGGTGCGCCGGTGTGGGCGTGCCGTCCTCCTTCGGCCAGACCTTCGCCGCCTCGAGCCGCTGCAGGCCGGGCAGCTTCGCGGCGAGTGCCTCGAGCTCCACGTAGGACTGCTCGAACGCCGACGGGTCGGCCGGGTTGTCGATGATCAGGGTGATCTTCGTGGTCATGGCGTGCTCCTGCGGGTGTCGGTGGGACGGGTGACGGTGCAGCGCCCACTCCACTCCGTTCCGCGCACCGCTGCCCGGGATCGGCTACTCGAACATCTCGGCGAGGAGTGCGTGCGGGTCACCGTCGACGACGTGTGCCGAGGGCGGCTCCGGCCAGTGCGTCGTGCCGTCGTCCGGCCAGCACGGCACGACGTGGAAGTGCAGGTGCCGCACGCTCTGCCCGGCGTCGGCGCCGGAGGCCTGCAGCACGACGGTGCCGGTGGCGCCGAGTGCGCCCCGCATCGCCCGTGCGACACGCTGCGCGAGCGCGACGGTGGCGGCCAGTGCCACCGGCGCGGCACCGAGCAGGTCGTCGGCGTGCTCGACCGGTGCGACGAGGGTGTGCCCGGGCGCGAGCGCCGACCCGGGCAGCGGCGCGAACGCGACGGCGTGTTCCTCGCGCTCGACCCACACGGCCGGTTCGTCGCCGGCGATGATCGCGCAGAAGACGCAGGATGCCATCCGTCCAGTGTGCTGCACCCGGAGCACCGGGCGCTCCGAGGGCGGTGCCGTGCGCGCGCCGCCGCGTGGGACGATTGGCGCATGACCGCCACGCTCGTCGCCAAGGGCCTGTCCGGCGGGTACGCCGCTCGCACGCTGTTCGACTCCCTCGACCTCACGGTGGCACCGGGCGACGTGATCGGCGTCGTCGGCGTGAACGGTGCCGGCAAGTCCACCCTGCTCCGACTGCTGGCGGGTGTCGACGAGCCCCTAGCGGGCACGGTGTCGCTCGCACCGACCGACGCGTTCGTCGGCTGGCTCCCCCAGGAGCACGAGCGGATCGCGGGCGAGACCGTCGCCGCGTACATCGCCCGACGGACCGGCTCGGCCGAGGCGACCGAGGCCATGGACGCCGCGGCTGCCGCGCTCGGCGACCCGGACGCCGGCGACGCTGCCGCGGACCGCTACTCGACGGCGCTCGACCGCTGGCTCGCCGCGGGCGCCGCTGATCTGGAGGACAGGATCCCCGCCGTCCTGGCCGACCTCGGCCTCGAGACCGGAACCGATGACGACGGCGTCGGGCCGGACTCGTTCATGACCGCGCTGTCCGGTGGGCAGGCCGCTCGGGTCGGGCTGGCGGCGCTGCTGCTGTCGCGGTTCGACATCGTCCTGCTCGACGAGCCCACCAACGACCTCGACCTCGACGGGCTGGACCGGCTCGAGGGGTTCGTCCGGGGCCTGCGCGGCGGGGTCGTGCTCGTCAGCCACGACCGGGAGTTCCTGGCACGGTCGGTGACCAGCGTGCTCGAGCTCGACCTGGCGCAGTCGTCCAACCGGCTGTTCGGCGGCGGCTACGACTCATTCCTCGAGGAGCGCGAGATCGCCCGGCAGCACAAGCGCGACGCGTACGAGGACTACGCCTCCACCAAGGCCGACCTGGTCTCCCGCGCCCGCACACAGCGCGAGTGGTCGAGCCAGGGCGTGCGCAACGCCATGAAGAAGGCCCCGGACAACGACAAGATCCGGCGCAAGGCCGCCTCGGAGTCGAGCGAGAAGCAGGCGCAGAAGGTCCGCCAGATGGAGTCCCGCATCGCGCGGCTCGACGAGGTCGAGGAACCCCGCAAGGAGTGGCAGCTCGAGTTCACGATCGGCAGCGCGCCCCGGTCCTCGGCCGTCGTGGCCACCCTGTCCGACGCCACCTTCACGCAGGGCGACTTCACGCTCGGCCCGGTGTCGTTGCAGGTCGACGGCGGCGACCGCATCGGCATCACCGGACCGAACGGCGCCGGCAAGTCCACGCTGCTCCGGGCACTGCTCGGCAAGCAGGCACCGACGACCGGCACCGCCTCGCTCGGGTCGAGCGTCGCGATCGGCGAAGTCGACCAGGCCCGTGCGGCCTTCACCGGCGACCAGTCGCTCGCCGCGGCGTTCGAGGCGATCGTGCCCGAGTACACCACCGCCGACGTCCGGACGCTGCTCGCGAAGTTCGGGCTGAAGGCCGACCACGTCGGACGGCCCGCGTCGGCGCTCTCCCCCGGCGAACGGACCCGCGCCGGACTCGCGCTGCTGCAGGCCCGCGGGGTGAACGTGCTCGTGCTCGACGAACCGACGAACCACCTCGACCTGGTGGCCATCGAGCAGCTCGAACAGGCACTGGAGTCGTACGACGGCACCCTGCTGCTCGTCACGCACGACCGGCGCATGCTGGAGACCGTCCGCCTCGACCGGCAGTGGCACGTCGACGCCGGCCGGGTCACCGAACGCTGACGACACCAGGAGCACACACCCAGACGACGAGCGCACGCTGGACCAGGAGCACAGGGGGATGCCGATGCGACGCAGGGGCTGGATCGCCGTGGTCGGAGCTGCTGCTGCGCTCGCCGTCGCGGCCGCCGTCGTCGTCGGGGTGACCGCCGACCGGCCGGACGCCGACCCGACCCACGTCGCACGGGCCACCCCGACCGCGACGCCGACGCCGACCCCCACCCCGACGCTCGCGGCCGTCCCCCGAGCACCGTCGGCCGCCGCCCTCGCCGCCCTGCCGTTGGCGTTCCACGACGGCGTCGTCCCCGAACTGCTCGACGGCGGGGACGTCCGCCCCGCGGACACCTGGCAGATAGCCACCCCACGGCACGACCTCGTGGCCCTGTACGCGAGCCCGTCCAGCCGCGCCCGCCCGGTGGCCACGCTGTCGCACCTGGTGTCGACGATCGACCTGCCCGCCGCCACCGCCGTCTGGGGCCGGTCGCCCGGCGTCGACGGCGGCATGCTCCTCGTCTCGACCCCGGCCCGGAACCGCACCCCGGGCGACGGCGGTGACCCGGACGCGCCGAGCGCCACGTTCGCCTGGGCACGGGCCGCCGACTTCACGGTCGCCGACACCGACCGGATGATCCGCGTCGACGTCGCCCGGAGCACGGTCTCCGTCGTCACCCGGAGCGGCCAGGTCGCCGCGACCGAGGCGGCCCGGCTCGGCACCCCCGAGGACCCCACACCGTCCGACACCGCCACCTACGTCGAAGCGGCGTACGTGGACACCCGCGTGACCTACACGCAGGGCAACCCGATCATCCTGACCGGGGCGCACTCGTCGCGGATCCCGTCGTACGGCGGCAACGCGGCACTGACGGCGCTGCACTACTACCCCGACCCGACCGGCAGTTCGCACGGGTGCGTGCGGATCTCGGCGGAGATGACCCGCACCCTCGCCGCCCTGCCCGTCGGCACCCCGATCCGGTTCAGCTAGCGGCCGCCGCCGAGCCCGAGCCGCTCGACGACCTCGGCGCTCTCCTCCTCCGGAGTGCGGTCGGCCGCGATCGTCAGGTGCGCCTCGTCGTCCTGCGGCGGCTCGAGCGTCGCGAGCTGGGACTGCAGCAGCGACGTCGGCATGAAGTGGCCCGACCGCTGCGACATGCGCTGTTCGATCAACGCGCCGTCACCGGCCACGTGCACGAACACCACGCCGGGCGCCCGCAGCACGTCGCGGTACGACCGCTTCAGCGCCGAGCAGGTCACGACACCGTGCGTGCCGGCGTCGAGGTGCCCGCGGATCCAGCCGGCGACGACGTCGAGCCACGGCCAGCGGTCCTCGTCGGTGAGCGGTGTGCCGGCGTGCATCTTGTCGACGTTCGCCTGCGGGTGCATGGCGTCGCCCTCGGCGAAGTCCCACCCGAGCTGCTCGGCGACCATCGCGGCGACGGTCGACTTGCCGGAACCGGAGACCCCCATGACGACCAGGACACGCGCATCCAGAGCGGAGTCGCTGCTCATCGGATGAACACCCCGGCCAGCAGCACCCCGAGCAGACCGAGCACCGAGATGAGGCACTCGAGCACCGTCCACGTCTTGAAGGTCTGTCCCACGGTGGTGTTGAGGTAGCCCTTGACGAGCCAGAACCCGGCGTCGTTGACGTGCGACAGGAACACCGAGCCCGCACCGATCGCCAGCACGAGCAGCGAGGTCATCGGCGTGGACAGGTCGGCGGCGATCGGGGCCATGATGCCCGCCGCGGTCACGGTGGCGACCGTGGCCGACCCGGTCGCGACACGCACCAGTGCCGACACGACCCAGGCGACGAGGAGCACCGAGACGCCGGAGTCCTTCACGGCGTCGGCGATCACGCCGCCGATGCCCGTGTCGATGAGCACCTGCTTGAACCCACCGCCGGCACCGACGATGAGCAGCACCCCGGCGACCGGGGGCAGCGCGCTCTCGAGAGACTTCGCCACGGCGGACCGGTCCATGCCGCCGCCGATCGCGAAGAAGACCATCGCGTAGATCGCCGCGATGCCGATCGCGATCATCGGCGACCCGAGGAAGTCGAGCAGGCTCACCCACGAGCCAGCGGCGTCGGGCATCGTGGCCTCGCGGACGGCCTGGGCGAGCATGAGGACGACGGGCAGCAGGATGCCGATGAGCGCGACGGTGAACGACGGGCTGCGGGGCTCGCTGATGACGCGCGTGAAGTCGCTCTTGCCGTTGGGAAGGGACGCGGTGTCCTGCGTGGCGGGGCCGCGCCGGGCCTCCCGTCCGCCCGAGGCGGGGTCCTGCGGACCGGACGCCGCCCCGGAGTCCGACCCACGCGACCCGAACATGTCAGGCGCGGGGATGTCGACCCAGCGGGCCGCGAACTGGGCGAACACCGGTCCGGCCAGGATGATGACCGGGATCGCCAGCACGATGCCGAAGGCGAGCGTGGTGCCGAGGTTCGCGCCGACGGTCGAGATCGCGACGAGCGGGCCGGGGTGCGGTGGGACGAACGCGTGCATCGTCGACAGGCCGACCAGGGCGGGCACGGCGATCTTCATGATCGGCACGGAGCTGCGCTTCGCGACGAGCACGATGATCGGGATGAGGAGCACGAGGCCGACCTCGAAGAACATCGGCAGGCCGATCAGCGCACCGATCAGGGCCATCGTCCACGGCAGCGCGGCCTTCGACGACCTGCGCACCAGGGTGTCGACCACGCGGTCGGCGGCGCCGGAGTCGACGAGCATCTTGCCGAACATCGACCCGAGGCCGACCAGGATGCCGACGCTCGTCATCGTCGCACCGAAGCCGTTGCCGAAGCTCACGACGGCCTTGTCCGGCGCGAGCCCCGCCCCGATGCCGACGCCCAGGGCACCGATCACGAGCGCGATGAACGGGTGGACCTTGAGCCAGGTGATGAGCGCGATGATCACGACGATGCCGACCAGGGCCGCGATGATCAGCTGCGGGATCGGACCGGACGGGTCGACCGTCTCGGTGCCGCCGCCCTCGGCCGCGAGGACCGTGCCCACGGGGTGGGCGAGCAGGTGGACTGGAGCGTGAGGCATCGGTGCCCCTTCCTGGAGCCGCTGCCGCGCGGCTCCGTCGCCTTCGTGTCGAGGGGCGGCTGGCGCTGCACGCACCGACCCTCAATAATCTGATTAATCAGACTATACGACGATCCGCCGCGCGCCATCCGCCCTCGGACGCAGTCTGCCGTTTCGATGGGACCGACGTCACGCCGACCGCGCGACCCGTACTGCACGGAGGAACGATGCCCCCAGCCCGCGGACTCCACGCCCACGTGCTCGACACCCTCGGGCAGCGCATCGTCGACGGTGCGCTCGACCCTGGCACGGTGGTCCGCCCCGAGCTCGTGGCGGACGAGTTCGGCGTGTCCCGGTCGGTCGTGCGCGAGGCGCTCCGCGTCCTGCAGTCGCTCGGACTCGTCGAACCACGGCAGCGCGTCGGCACGCAGGTGCTCGGCATCGGGTCGTGGGAACTGCTCGCCCCGACGGTCATCCGCTGGCGTGGCGCCTCGCCCGCCTACTTCGTGCAGCAGCGGGAACTCCTCGAACTGCGGCTCGGCGTCGAACCCGTCGCAGCGTCGCTCACCGCCGGCGGCTCCGGGGCGTCCGCCGTCCTCGACGCCGCGCAGGACATGCTCGCCGCCTGCGCGCGCGAGGACAGCCGCGCGTACCTCGAGGCCGACGTCCGCTTCCACCGCGCCCTGCTCACCGGCTCCGGCAACGCCGTCTTCGCGCACTTCGCCGGCACCGTCGAGGCGCTGCTGCGCACCCGCACGTCGGAGTCGCGCGACACCATCACGCGCTGGACGCGCGAGGCCGCCCTCCGGCACGAGGCCGTCGGGCACGCCCTCGTCGCGGGTGACGGGGCCGCCGCGGCGGCCGCGACGACGGCGCTCGTCGGCGTCACGCGCGACGAGTTCATCGCCGAGGCCCCGCGGCCCTGACGGGGCGGGCGCGGTGCGGGGGCGGGCGAGGGCCGGCACGCCGGGCGCTGACCGCCGAGGTTCCACAACGCGCCGTGCGCTGGACGTCGAGGTTCCACAACACGCGCGATCGCGCGCCGAGATGCGCAGATCTCGGAACCTCGGCGCGGCCCGAGACGCGACCGAACGACGGACGGGAGGCCCGTGGCGACGCGCCCACGGGCCTCCCGTCCGACAGACGCCCGGGTTCCACAACACGCCGTGCGCTGGTCGTCGAGGTTCCAGAACGCGCGCGATCGCACGCCGAGATGCGCAGATCTCGGAACCTCGGCGCGGCCCACCGCGACCAGACGACGGACGACGGACCGACTACTTGCGCGCGAAGAGGCGGGGACCGCGCAACCGCAGGCGCATCGTCACCGTGCCGAGCCACCGGTCGTACTTGTAGCCGACCTTGCCCATCCGGCCGACCTCCTCGAAGCCGAGCCGCTCGTGCAGGCGGATCGAGGCCTCGGCCTGCCGGTCGGCGATCACGGCGACGACCTCGCGGACCCCGGCGGACCGGCACTCGTCGAGCAGGGCCTCCATGAGCGCACGGCCCAACCCCTTGCCCCCGGAGGCCGCTCCGAGGTAGATCGAGTCCTCGACCACCCGGTTCGACCGGTCGCGCGGGTTCCAGGCGTCCACGAGCGCGTAGCCGAGGATCTGCCCGGCGGGGTTCTCGGCCACCAGGAAGGGCAGCTTGCGCTTCCGGATGTCGTCGTAGCGCTGCTTCCACCGGGCGAAGGTGAACGCCGACGGGTCGAACGTCACCGACGAGTTGCGGACGTAGTGCGTGTGGATCTCACGGACGTCGGGCAGGTCGCTCGCCTCGGCGGCACGGATCCGGTACTCGAACGCGGTCTCGCTCGCCGGCCGGGCACGCAGGTGTCGCGGCAGGACCCGCCGTCGCTGGTATTCCTCCTCGAGCACGTGCCGAGCCTACTGAGCGGGCAGCGACCAGTCGACCGGTGCCGCGCCCTGTTCCTGCAGCAGCGCGTTGACCTGCGAGAACGGCCGGCTGCCGAAGAAGCCCCGCGACGCACTCAACGGGCTCGGGTGCGCCGACGCCACCACCGGGGTGTCGCCGAGCAGCGGCCGGACGGACGCGGCCTGCGCGCCCCACAGCACGGCGACGAGCGGGGTCCCCCGGGCGACGAGTGCGCGGACCGCTTGGTCGGTGACGGCTTCCCAGCCCTTGCCGCGGTGACTGCCGGCGTCGCCCGCACGGACCGTGAGCACGCGGTTGAGCAGCAGCACTCCCTGGTCCGACCACGCACGCAGGTCACCGTGCGCCGGTGGGGTCACACCGACGTCGGCGCTGAGCTCCTTGTAGATGTTCGCCAGGCTGCGCGGCACCGGACGAACTGCCGGGTCGACGGCGAACGACAGCCCGATCGGGTTGCCCGGCGTCGGGTAGGGGTCCTGCCCCACCACGAGCACCTTCACGGCGTCGAACGGCGTGGTGAAGGCCCGGAGCACGTCGGCGCCGGCCGGCAGGTAGGTACGGCCAGCCGCGGTCTCGTCACGCAGCCAGGCACCCATGCGGTGCACGTCGGCCTCCACCGGAGCGAGCGCCGACGCCCAGCCCGGGTCGACCAGGTCGGCGAGCGGTCGTGGTTCCACGACGGCTACGCGCCCATCGTGGCGACGGCCACCGACTCCTCGCCGGCCATGACCCGCCAGACGCTGCCGGTGCCCCGGACCTCGAGCGCGCCCTCGCCGACGACGAGGGCGGTGTCCTCGTCGATCGCCAGGCCGGCGGTGACGAACTCGGCCTCGGCGCTCGCGATCAGGCGGGCGAGGGTGCCGGCCTGCACCGCGTGGACGTCGATGGTCAGGTCGACCAGGCCGAGCCCTTCGCGGAGTTCGACCTCGTCGAGGCCTTCAGAGGCTGCCTCGGGGCAGATCTCGACGCCGCCGATGCGCCAGCCACCCACGAGCGCGCGGTCGGCGGCGATCATCGCACCGGCCGAGTAGCCCAGGTAGGGCAGGCCGTCGGCGACGAGCAACCGGAGCTGGTCGACGAGTGGGGCGATCGCGCCCAGGTAGTCGGGGGTGACGCCGCCGCCGACGACGAGCGCGTCGACGTCGCTCATGACGGTCGTGTCGAACACCTGGCCGGCCGCGACCTCGGTGACGACGACCTCGGCCGTGCGGGCGCCACCGAGCACCTCGGCGATGTCGGCGGTCGACGACGGACTGCCGCCGTCCGGGCCGGCGACGGAGAGCAGGGCGATGCGCGGGACCGTCCGGCCGACGGCGGCCGAGCGTGCGGTGGCCTCGGCGAGGAAGGGCGCTGCGGCGTCCGAGGCGGCGAAGAGTCCGCCGCCGACGAGGTGGATGCTCACGACTCGGCCGTCACCGGTGCGAGGGCGCTCCACGGGAACGTGATCCAGCCGTCGACCCGGCGCCACACGTGGTCGGGCTCGAGGACGGTGCCGGGCTTCGAGTACAGGCAGGCGCTGCGGACGTCGGCACCGGCGTTCCGGATGATGTCGACCACCAGGCGCAGGGTCCGACCGGAGTCCGACACGTCGTCGACGACGAGCACGCGCTTGCCGGCGAGGCTCGGGGCGTCGAGCGCGGGTGCGAGCACGACGGGCTCGTCCAGGCGCTGCTCGACGTCGGTGTAGAACTCGACGTTGATCGAGCCGCACTCCTTGGTGCCGAGCGCGTAGGCCACGGCACCGGCGATGATCAGCCCGCCGCGGGCGACGGCGACGACGACCTCGGGCTCGAAGCCGGAGGACAGCACGTCCTTCGCGAGCAGGCGTGCGGCGTCACCGAACTCCAGCCATCCGAGCACCTCGGGCCCGCTCGTCACGGTCACGGTCGACTGAGCCGGGGCCGTGGGCTCGGGTTCGCTGCTGATCGGCATCCGACCACGGTACCGGCAGGGACCCCGCGCCCGCGACCCGTGGCCACCGCCCGGGCGCTGCGCAGGCGGTCAGCGCGGCGTGAGCGTCCCGCGCGCGAGCTTGTGCTGCGCCGACTGCGCGACCGGTCGGATCGTGACGAGGTCGAGGTTCACGTGCGGCGGCAGTTCCACCGCGTGCACGATCGCCTCGGCGACGTCGTCGGCCACGAGCGGGTCCGGCACGTCGTCGTAGACCGCAGCGGCCTTCTGCTCGTCGCCGCGGAACCGGGTGAGCGCGAACTCGTCGGTCTTCACCAGGCCGGGGGCGATCTCGACGACGCGGATCGGTTCGCCGTTCAGCTCGAGCCGGAGCGCGCCGACCAGGGCGTGCTCGGCGAACTTCGCGGCGTTGTAGCCGCCGCCGTTCTCGTACGCCACGAAGCCGGCCGTGCTCGTCACCGTGACGATGTCCGCTCCCCCGGTGTCGCGTGCACGGTCCCGCAGGTGCGGCAGCAGCGCGGCGACGACGCGCTTCGTGCCGATCACGTTCACCTCGAACATGGCCCGCCAGTCGTCGACGTCGGACTCCTCGACGCTGGCCGAGCCGAACGCGCCACCGGCGTTGTTCACGAGGACGTCGGCGCCGCCGAGCTCGGCGACGCGGGCGGCGAGCGCCTCGACGTCGGCGGCGCTCGTGATGTCCGCCACCAGGACCTCGGCCCCGGTCTCCACGGCGAGCGCCTCGAGCTTCGACGCCCGGCGGGCGACGGCGAGCACGTCCCAGCCCCGCGAGCGGAACAGCCGGACGGTGGCCGCCCCGATGCCCGAGCTCGCTCCGGTGACGACTGCGCGCCGTGCTGCCATGTGATCTGCCTCCTGCGTCGGTGTCGGGGCAACGGATCGCCCCGGTGTCGGGACGACTGCTCGCCCCGGTGTCGGGACGACTGCTCGCCCCGATCCCCACCGTACCGACCCTCCCAGGTCACGATCCGGTAACGTGACCGACGATGACGACGGATGCCGCCCCTCCCGCACCCTCGGCCCCGGCGACGCAGCTCGAACCCGGCCGGGCACCGCGCCGTATCCCGATGTGGGACACCGCGCGGTTCGTCGCGGTGACCCTCGTGGTGATCGGCCACGCGATCCAGCGCCAGACGACGGCGAGCGAGCACGCCCTGGCGCTCTACACGTTCATCTACGCGTTCCACATGCCCGCGTTCGGTGTGATCAGCGGCTACTTCTCGTCGGCCGACACCCCGACGGCGAAGCGCATGCGCCGGACGATCACCGACATCGTCGTGCCGTACATCATCATGCAGACGATCTGGACGGTGGTGCAGGGCATCGTCGAGGGCGGCAAGGACTTCAACCCGACGCAGCCGACCTGGACCCTGTGGTTCCTGTTGGCCCTCGGCATCTTCAAGCTGATCCTGCCGTACCTGGCGCAGCTGCGGTGGCCGTTGTTCTGGGCTGTCGTGTTCAGCATCGGCGTCGGCTACTTCGACAACGTCGACTCCACGCTGTCGTTGTCCCGTGCGATCAGCCTGCTGCCGTTCTTCCTGCTCGGGTGGCAGGTCAAGCAGTGGGGGCTCTTCGACCGCTGGTACGAGGCCTCGCGTCGCACCGTGGTCCGGGTGCGCGTCGCCGCCGGCGTCGTGTTCGCCGCGTGGGCCGTGTCGTGCGCGGTGTGGATCCCGCAGTTCAAGGAGTTCGACCTGCACCATTGGTTCTTCTACGACGACTCGTACTCGGGTCTCGGCGAGGACGCGTGGTGGGCCGGTGCCGTCCGCTTCGGCCTGATGCTGCTCGCGACACTGCTGACCGCGTCGTTCCTGGTGCTCATCCCCCGCCGGAACATCTGGCTCACGCAGTTCGGTGCGGCGACGATGTACGTGTACCTGCTGCACACGTTCGTGCTCTACCCGATCCGCGAGTCCGGCGTGCTCGCCGGTCCGCACTCCGCGTGGCCGTTCGTGCTCCTGATGGTCGCGATCGCCTGCGCGGTCAGCCTCTTCCTGGCGCAGCCCTTCGTGCGGCGCGGGATGCGCTGGCTGCTCGAACCGAACGTCGGTTGGCTGTTCCGTCGCGACGCGTGACATCCCCGCGCAAGCAGTCGTCTTCGCTGCGCTCAGTCGGCAGCGCGCGACGTCGCGGCAGGCCGCGACCGATCCCCGTGGTCGCCGCCGTCAGCCCCGGGCATCATCCTGGCCTGGAGGCCCGTGGCGCGTCGGGCGCGCGCGTTACGTCCGAAGGCGGGTGCGGTGGTGCGGGCCCGGCCACCTGCGTACCGTGACACCCGACGCAAAGCAGCGCCGAGCCTCCAGGCCGAGCGCGAGGCGACCCGACGACCAGCCGCACCGGACAGGAGCACCAAGATGACCGAGCACGACGCCGCGCAGTGGCGGTTCGAGACCACGCAGGTCCACGCCGGCGCACAGCCGGACCCGACCACGGGCGCCCGCGCCACCCCGATCTACAAGACGACCTCGTACGTCTTCGCGAACTCGGACGAGGCCCGCGACCTGTTCGCCCTCGCCAAGCCGGGCAACATCTACTCCCGCATCATGAACCCGACGAACGACGTCGTGGAGCAGCGCATCGCGGCACTCGAGGGCGGCAGCGGCGCACTCCTCGTGGCGTCCGGCCAGGCGGCGGAGACCTACGCCGTGCTGAACATCGCGGGTGCTGGCGACCACATCGTGTCGTCGTCGTCGATCTACGGCGGCACGTACAACCTGTTCAAGTACACGCTGGCGAAGCTCGGCATCGAGACCACGTTCGTCGAGGACCAGGACGACCTCGAGGAGTGGCGCCGCGCCGTCCGCCCGAACACGAAGCTCTTCTTCGCCGAGACCATCGGCAACCCGCGGATCAACGTCCTCGACATCACCGGCGTCAGCGACGTCGCGCACGAGTCCGGCGTCCCGCTGATCGTCGACAACACGATCGCGACGCCGTACCTGATCCGTCCGTTCGAGCACGGGGCCGACATCGTCGTGCACTCGGCGACGAAGTTCCTCGGCGGCCACGGCACCGTCATCGGCGGCATCATCGTCGACGGCGGGAAGTTCGCCTGGTCCCAGCACCCGGACAAGTTCCCGGAGTTCAACACGCCCGACCCGTCGTACCACGGCGCGGTCTTCGCCGAGGCCGTCGGCAACGAGCTCGCCTACATCGTGAAGGCCCGCGTGCAGCTGCTCCGCGACCTCGGCGCGTCGAACTCGGCGGACACCGCGTTCGCACTCCTGCAGGGCATCGAGACCCTGTCGCTCCGCATCGAGCGCCACGTGTCGAACGCGCAGGAGATCGCCGAGTGGCTCGACCAGCACCCGGACGTCGCGACCGTCGCCTACGCCGGCCTGCCGACGTCGCCCTGGTACGCCGCGGCGAACCGGTACGCGCCGAACGGCGTCGGCGCCGTGCTGTCGTTCGAACTCAAGGGCGGGGTGCCCGCGGGCAAGGCGTTCGTCGACAACCTGCAGCTGTTCTCGCACCTGGCGAACATCGGCGACGTGCGCTCGCTCGTGATCCACCCGGCGTCGACCACGCACTCGCAGCTCACGCCCGAGCAGCAGCTCACCACCGGGGTCACGCCGGGCCTGGTGCGCCTGTCCGTCGGCATCGAGAACATCGAGGACCTGAAGGCCGACCTCGAGGCCGGGCTCGCCGCGGCCCGTGCGGTCTCGCAGGAGGGGCAGCGCGCCTAGCGTTCGCCCGGCCCGAGGCACCGCGCGCTCGATGCGTGTGCATGGTGCGACGTCCCACGAGTCGATCGACTCGTGGGACGTCGCTCGTTGCGCACGCATCCGGTGCGTGTGCATGGTGCGACGATCCACGAGTCGAACAACGCGCTCGATGTCGGAACATGCGCACGCACGCAAACGGCGAGCGCGGCCTGACAACCCGGCCACGGGGCGGGCGTGACGTAACACGGCGGCGGCGACCCGCGCCTCCCGGCAGACTGGACGCACCATGGACTGGCAGACGACCCCCGAGGACTCCGTGCCGTCCACCCTGGTGCCCGGCGCCGAACTCGGCACCATCGGCAAGCCGCCGGTCACCGGCGCCTGGCGCCCCGGGGACCACCCGGGTGCGCGCCACTTCGCGTCCCTCGGCGAGCAGTGGGTGCGTGGCGGACGGCTCCCGGCCGTGCGGGTGGCGTACGAGTCGTGGGGCACGCTCAACGCGGCGCGCGACAACGCCGTCCTGCTGTTCCACGCGCTGACCGGGGACTCGCACGTCGCGGGCGCACCCGGTCCGGGGCACCGCACCGCCGGCTGGTGGGGCGACGTCGTCGGACCCGGCCTGGCGATCGACACCGACCGCTGGTTCGTGATCGCGCCCAACATGCTCGGCGGCTGCCAGGGCACGACCGGGCCGTCGTCGGTGGCACCCACCGGGGTCGAGTGGGGCTCGCGGTTCCCGTTCGTCACCGTGCGCGACCAGGTCGAGGTGCAGCGCCAGCTCGCCGACCGACTCGGCATCGACGTGTTCGCTGCCGTCGTCGGCGGGTCGATGGGCGGGATGCACGCCCTCGAGTTCGCGGTGTCGCACCCCGCACGCGTCCAGCGGCTGGCGGTGCTGGCCTCGACGGCGCAGACCACGGCGGACCAGATCGCGGCGAACTCCCTGCAGCGCTCGGCGATCCAGATGGACCCGGCGTTCGCGGGCGGCGACTACTACGAGGCCGACGCCGGCGAGGGCCCGCACCGCGGGCTGGCGCTCGCGCGGCGGATGGCGTTGATGACCTACCGGGCGTCCGACGAGCTGAACGGCCGGTTCGCCCGGTCGTGGCAGAGCGACGTGTCCCCGCTCGGCGACGACGGGCGGTTCTCGGTCGAGAGCTACCTCGACTTCCACGGCAACAAGTTCACCCGGCGCTTCGACGCGTCGTCGTACATCACCCTCACGCACGCGATGGACTCCCACGACGTCGGGGCCGGGCGGGGCGGTGTCGCTGCCGCGCTCGAACTCGTGACGGCCCGCACGCTCGTCGTGGGGATCTCGAGCGACCGGCTGTTCCCGATCGAGGACCAGCACCGGATCGCCGCGGGGGTGCCGGACACGCTCGACGGTGACACGGCCGCGGTGATCAAGAGTGAGTTCGGGCACGACGGGTTCCTCATCGAGCACGAGCAGGTCGGCGCGCACCTGCGGCGGTTGCTCGACGGCTGAGCGCGACACGGCACGCGGCGAGGCGGCGGCACGCACAGGGGCCGCGGCACGCACCGGGGCGGCGGCGGCACGCGCGGCACGGCGCGCCGAACACCCCCCAACGGGTGTCGCCCGTGGTTGGATGGCTGCGAGCCCGGACTGAACGAGGCTCGGTTTCCCCGCACGACCCGTCACACCAGCTCGTCACCAACCAGGACATCGATGGAATTCATCGCACAGGAACGCGACCGCTTGCTGCGGGCGACGACCCGTGTCGTGGGCATCGTCTGCGCGCTCATCAGCGTCGTCGGCGTGGTCTCCGCCGCCGCGGTCTCCGCCCTGCCGCTCGTGGGCGCCCTGCTGTGCATCGCCGCGATGGTCGCCGCGTTCGTGTTCTTCGGGCGCAGCGGCACCGTGTGGTGGACCGCCGCGATCCTCGTCACGGGCCTCGCCTCGCTCGCGCTGCTGTTCTCCGGCGTGGACGAGTCGGTCCGCCCGCTCGTCGCCAGCGCCGTCATGCCGCTCGCGGGCGGCTCGCTGTCCGCCCCGCTGATGGCGCAGCGCGGCCAGCCGTTCGGCCTCGGACTCACGATCGGCACCGGCGCGATCGTCGTCGTCGTGATGGTGTGGGCCACCGGCGGGCTCCTGTCGACGCCCGTCAGCGGCGCCCTGCTCGGCTGGGTGCTCATCGCGGTCGTGGCCGTGTGGATCTCGCGCAGCATCCCCCGCGTCGCCCGACGGATCTACAGCATCGGCACCGCGCACCGCGCCGAACGCCAGGCCAGCGAGACCGAGGCGCAGCGGCGGCAGGGTGCTCGGCTGCTGCACGACACGGTCCTCGCGACGCTCACGCTCCTCGCCCACTCCGGCGTCGGGGTCTCCGAGCAGGCCATGCGCGAGCAGGCCGCCGAGGACGCCAGACTCCTGCGCCACCTGCGACTCGGCGCGACCCCGCAGCCGTCGCAGTCGGGCGACTACTCGCTCACCCGCGAAGAGGAGTCGCCGCTCGGCCAGACCCTCGAGTCGGTGAAGCAGCGCTTCGGGCGGATGGGCCTCGAGGTCAGCTGGCACGGCACCGGCCAGGTGCTGCTGCCGTCGCACGTGCTCGACGCCTTCCTGCTGGCGCTCGGCGAGTGCCTCGAGAACGTCCGCCGGCACGCCGGTGTCGGTGAGGCGCACGTCACGATCGTCCACGACAACGACATGGTGCGGGCCATGGTCACCGACTCCGGCGTCGGGTTCGACCTGACCACCGTCAGCGCCGAACGCCTCGGCTTCAAGGAGAGCGTCGTGAGCCGACTGCGCGAGGTCGGCGGGGACGCCAAGCTGTTCTCCGCGCCGGGCTCCGGCACCACCGTCGTCCTGGAGGCACCGCGATGACCCGGGTCCCCGAGGACACCATCAGCCGTGGCCTGCCCGGCGAGTCGACCGGCCAGCAGCCGCCGCGCACCCGCCGCGAGGCGCGCGAGCGCTACCGCACCAGCGAGCGCCGGCAGGCCCGCGGGCTCCCCTCGACCTCGACCGGCGCACGGTCGCTCCGCCAGGCGGCCAAGCCCGGCGCCTCGCTCGGAGCCGGGTACCTCGGCCTCGGCGCAGCGGTGCTCACCGCCATCGAGGCCGTCTCCGGCATCGTGTACTTCCTGGTCCGCTGGTCCGACTTCTCCGACCCGTGGTTGCCCGCAGCCGCCTGGATGCTCTACATCGTCGCCGCGGTCGGTGTCGGCCTGAGCGTGCTGACCTACGGCGAGCGGTTGACCGGGCTGGCCTTCGTGCTGATCTGCGTCGTGCTGGCGTGCGTCGTGACCCTCGACTTCATCGGCATCTGGCCCGAACACGACATCGCCCACACGGCATCGGCGTCGATCGCCGCGGGCTTCGCGCTCCTGCCGATCGCCACGCTCCGGCCCGCCCGCGAGGTCGCCGCCGCCATCGCGGTGCTCGGCCTGGCGTTCGTCGGCATGAGCGTCGCCTCGACCCCGATCACCAACGACACGCTGCCGGGCATCGTGTCCCTGCTGGCCCTGGTCGTCGTGCCGCCGTCGATCGCCCTGTACGTGGTGCAGCGGTTCCGGCAGCTCGTGCAGCGGGAACTCGACCGAGTGCTCGTGCAGAGCAACGTGCAGGCGCCGCAGTTCGCCGTCGGCATGCTCGCCTCGGACGAGCTCGCCCGACTCGACCTGGCCGCCGAGAAGCTGCTCGACGCCGTCGCGAACGGCACCGATCCCCTGCCGCTGTCGGACGCCTCGAGTTCCGTCGCGGCCTCACTCGCGACCGAGCTCCGCCTGCACCTCATCGAGGGACGGCGCGAGACCTGGCTGTACCACGCGATCACGGAGTCCGACCACCTCGGGCGTTCGGTGAGCGTCGCCGACCCGGGCGCCCTGGCCGGACACCTCTCGCCCGCCCAGCGCGACGGACTGCTGCAGGCCCTGTGGCAGATGGTCGGCGACGGCCGCACTGCCACCCCTGGCCTGCCGGTCGTCTCGGTCACGCTCGGCCCGGTCGGGTCCGACGGCCACCCCGTCACCGACGAGCGGATGGACGTGCCGGTCGTGATCGAGTCCCGCGGCGTCCAGCGCCGACGCCTCGGCCCCACCGCCTGGAGTGCCCTGCAGCGCATCGGTCCGTACACCGAGACCGTCCGCGACGGCGCGCTCCACATCGTCGCCCACTGCGTCGTGGACCGACATCCGTCGATGTAGCTGCCGGACACCCGGACAGCCTGCCCGTGCCACGTGCCCCTCCCTCCTAGGATCGGGCACGAACTGCCCCCGAGAAAGGACGCCCGCATGGCGACTCCAGAGGAACCCATCCGACTCGCACTGGTCGACGACCACAGGATGCTCCTCGGCGCGCTCACGGAGTGGATCCGGAGCGCCGCCGACGACATCACGCTGGTGGCCGCGGTCACGACCTGGCCCGAGCTCCTGACGAGCCCGGCGTTCCCGGTGGACGTGGTGCTGCTCGACCTGGACCTCAAGGACTCCATCCCGGTGTCGCTGAAGATCTCGACGCTCAAGACCGCCGGTGTGAAGACCGTCGTGATGAGCACCTACTCGGAGCCGAACGTCGTGCGCGAGGCCCTGGCGGCCGGCGCACTCGGCTACCTGGTGAAGAGCGAGGACGCCGACATGATCGTCGAGGCGATCCGCTCCGCCCAGCGCGGCGAGCAGTACGTCTCCGCCGAGCTCGACCTGGCCATCAACAGCGGCGACGTCGGTGGCGTCCCGAAGCTCAGCGCCCAGGAGCGTCGCGTGATGGCCCTGTACGGCGGTGGCGAGCCCGTGAAGAGCGTCGCGTACCAGCTCGGCATCTCCGAGGAGACGGCGAAGAGCTACCTCAAGCGCATCCGCGAGAAGTACCGCGTCGCAGGCTTCGACGTGGGCACGAAGGTGGCGCTCCGGAAGCGGGCGATCACCGACGGCATCATCGTGCAGGACGGCGGCCCGCTGGGCCTGTAGCGCGGCGCAGATGGGCGCTTGCCCGCTTCGTGAGCACAAATGGTCGGGTCCCATCACGGGACCCGACCATTTCTGCTCACCATGGGCGGTCTGCCGCACCCACATCGGACGGGAGGCCCGTGGCGGCGTCGCCACGGGCCTCCCGTCCGGTGCGTGGGCACGCCCACTGCGCGCGGTCAGTGGATCGGGACCGGCCTGCGGTCTGTCCCGCCACAGCGACACGGTGCCGCCGATGCCGGCGGTCCGTTCCACGAAAGCGACGCTCTGCCGCGAACAGTTCGCGGCAGACTGTCGCTTTCGCGAACCGCGCTGGCGGCGCCCGCGCGCGGTCAGTGGATCGGGACGGGCGCCGTGATCGGGCCGGTGCTCGGCGACGGGGAGCGCAGCGCGGCACGGCGCGTGGTGCGACGCTCGACCGAGTAGCTGAACATCGTGACGAGGACGCCGAGCAGCGCGAGGACGATGCCGAGCCAACCCGGTGCGACGAACCCGAAGCCGGCAGCGATGACCGCACCGCCGAGTGCAGCGCCGAGCGAGTTGCCGATGTTGAACGCCGAGTGGTTGAGCGCCGCGGCGATCGTCCGGGCGTCGCCGGCGACGTCCATCAGGCGGGACTGCACCGCCGGCGGGATCGCCGACGAGGTCGCACCGAGCAGGAACGCGCCGAGCAGCATGCCCCAGAGCCACTGCGCGGTCAGCACCGTGAGCAGCAGCGCGCCGATGAGCGAGAACATGCCGAAGTAGATCGTGCGCTTCACGCTGTGGTCGGCGAGGTGTCCGCCGAGCACACCGCCGACGACCATGCCGATGCCCACGACCACCAGGACGATCGGCACGAACGACTCCGGCATGCCGGTGACGTTCTGCACGAGCGGCGAGATGTACGAGTACACGGCGAAGAACCCACCGAACCCGACGGCGCCGAGGCCCATCACGATCCAGACCTGCGGCACGCGGAAGGCGCGGAGCTCCCGGCCGATCGTCGCGTGCTCGTCACGGGCGCTCTTCGGCACGAAGGCCGCGACGGCGAGGAACGTGAGCGCGAACAGTGCGGCGACGACGCCGTAGGCGATCCGCCAGCCGGCGAGCTGGCCGACCCAGGTGATCGCGGGGACGCCGACGACGTTCGCGACCGACAGACCGAGCAGCACCATCGCGATGCCCTTGCCGCGCTTGCCCGGGCCCATCATGTCGCCCGCGACGATCGAGGCGATGCCGAAGTAGGCGCCGTGCGGCAGACCCGCCACGAACCGGGCGACGAGCACCAGTCCGAACGACGGCAGCAGCGCACTCGCGATCGTCGCGAGGACGAACCCGACGAGCAGCACGAGGATCAGGCCCTTGCGCGGGAACTTCGCCGACATCGCCGCGATGGTGGGAGCACCGACGACGACCCCGAGGGCGTAGGCACTGACGAGCCAGCCCGCGTGCGCGATGCCGGCGTCCGGGTCGAGGCCGTACTGCTGCGGCAGCAGCGCCTGCGCGATGTTCGGCAGCAGGCCCATCGCGACGAACTCGGTCGACCCGATGGCGAAGCCGCCGAGGGCGAGCGAGATGAGCGCGGCGGTGCGACGCGCAGGCGTGAGCTGTGACATGGGGCCTGTTCTCGGACGACGTCCTGCACGGGCGGCGTCGGATCGGGGTGTCGGCTGGACGGTGTCGCCTGGGCGACGGTGGTGACGGAGGCGTCCCGCGATCGTCGCGGTCCACGTGCCGATCGGCAGCGCGGCCACGCCCGAACGGGGTGCCGGTCCGGGTTCAGCAGCGAACGGGACGGTCCGGGTGGCGACGACCATCCGGTCCGAGCAGTGTAGACCGCTCCAAAGGCCGAACGGAAGTCGCCGTGCACGGCCGGCACGGGTCGCACCGGGCTGGCCCGGCCGTACCCGAGGAGAACCGGGTCAGGCCGCCTGACGCTCCGTGTGGGCGGGACGCGTCGACGCAGGTGCGAGATCGGGCAGCTCGTCGCGGTGCGTCCAGCCGGCGCCGCACTCGGCGCACGTGGCCCAGGCGTTCTCGCCCTGTTCGTCCGTGTCGATGACGACCGTTCGCAGGTCGCAGTCGGGGCACCAGCCGTCGTGGGTCATCACGCGCTCCTCGTCGTCTCGGGGCCACCGGATGTGGCTCGACACGGGCAATGAGACACCCGACCACCGACATCCGCGGGAGGGCAACGGCGTGTCGCGCGGGCCCTCGTTGTTCAATGAGCACGTGACCCTCGCCGCCACCGTGCTCGCCTCGTGCCGCGCCGGCGCGCCCGTGAACTGCGAGGACGCCACCGACCCGATGGGCATGGTCATCGTGCTCATCGCGGCGCTCGCCGGCATCGCGCTGCTGACGGTGTTCGTGGTGCTCGGGCCGGACCCCCGCCGTCGGACCCGGGCACGGCGGCGCGACAAGCGCTGAGCGCTACTCGCCGAGCGCCGCTTCGAGCCGCTCGAGCTTGCCGTCGATCTCGCCGGTGTGCCCCGGTCGGATGTCGGCCTTGAGCACGAGCGACACCCGCGTGCCGTAGGCGCCGACGGCCTCGGTGGCGCGCTTGACGACGTCCATGACCTCGTCCCACTCCCCCTCGAGCTCGGTGAACATCGACGACGTGCGGTTCGGCAGGCCGCTCTCACGGACCACCCGCACGGCTGCGGCGACGGCGTCGTGCACGGAGCCGTCCGCCTGTTCGGAGGGACCACCGGACGGAGCAACGGAGAAGGCGACGATCATGCGTCCATCCTGCCCGCGCCCCGGCCCATCCGCACCAGCTCGACCACGGTCCACGCCAGGATCGCCACCTCGAGCACGTTCCGCAGCGTCAGCACCACGAGCATCCACGGCTGCAGCGTGAGCACCTGGTCGTAGTAGGCCGGGTAGATCAGCTGCGTCAGCACGGCGGTGGGGAGCGCGGCGATCGCGATCGGCACGAACCGGTGCACACTCGGCGTCCCGGCGGCCAGTCCCCACACGATCGGCACGGCGAGCCACCCGATGTACTGCGGCGACCCGACCTTGTTGGTGGCGATGAGCGTGGCGACGAACAGCAGCGCGAGCACGGGAGCGAGCTCGGCCCGACGGGCGCCACGGCGTGCGGCCCACAGCGCGAGCACGACACCGGCGACGACCACGAGGGCCATCAGCGGCGTCGAGACCGCGGCAGCGGCGTGCGTGCCGGCCCCGGAGACCTCGAACGTCAGGATCTGCTGGTTGTAGAACACGGCCGCACCAGGAGCCCCGAACGCTGCCGCCCACATGAACGGCGTCGCGAGCGGTGACTCGATCTGCAGCGCCCGACCGGTCTGCTCCCCGATGAACGACAGCAGGTACGGCGCTCCGCCCCAGAGCACGTCGACGAGCACGATGAGCGCACTGAGCACGAGGGCGCCCGCCAGCACACCGCGGCGGTGCCCCTTCCGCAGGAGCAGCAGCACGCCGACGAGGGCGGCCGGCCAGACCTTCGTCCACGCACCGGCGGTGAATAGCGCCGAGGCGACCGCCGGCCGCGAGGCGACGAAGGCCACCCCGACCAGCGCGAACACCGTCGCCACCGTGTCGATGCGACCGAGCGCGATCGGCCCGAGTGCGAGCAGGAACGCGAGCCACCACCACACGACCCGCACGCCACGCGACGACGAGCCGTCCGCACGCGAGCCGAACGCACCGCGCGCCCGGAACCGCCACAGGAACGCACACGCGACGGCGTCGAGCAGCACCATCAGCAGCAGCCACCCAGAGCCGATCGACGCGATCCCACCGAGTGCTGCGGCGGCCATCGGCACGATCGCCAGGATCGGGTAGACCCACTCGCCGTCGATCCCGACCCAGAAGTCCGCGCTCCGCCCGGTCTCGATCCACCGGCTGTAGGTGATGGTGACGTCGCCGAGGGGCAGGTTCGCCGAGATCACGGTCAGCCACCACAGCGCCGCGTGCACGGCGGCGAACGCCAGGACGAACCCGACGCGTTCGATCCACGGGTTCCCGGTCCTGCGCACCGGACGAGCGTACCGGCAGCGAGCGCACCCGAACCGGCAGCGAGCACACCCGAACCGGCTGGGAATCCCAGGCTCCCCCAACCATGACGTGTCACCGTCTTGGTCGTGACCACCGAAACCCCGCGCGGGCGCCGCAAGGCCGTCATCTGGATCTCCGTCATCGCCGCCGTCGTCGTGCTCGGCGTCATCGGGGCGATCGTCGCGACGAACGTCTACACGAGCAACGAGAACGCGAAGGCGTCGGCGGCACCGTCCGTGGCCGCCAGCCGCGAGGCCTCCACCCTCGACGACTCCGACCTGTCCGGCGCGTGGACGGTCGGCGGCGACTCCGAGGCCGGCTACCGCCTGCACGAGGTCCTCAACGGCTCCGACGTCACCGTCACCGGCCGCACCGACAGCGTCTCCGGCAGCGCCACCGTCGACGGCACGAGCATCACGAAGGCGACGATCACGGTGCAGGTCACCGACATCGCCACCGATTCGGACCAGCGTGACTCCTACTTCCGCGACTCCGCGATGGACACCTCCGCCTTCCCCGAGGCCACGTTCGAACTCTCCGAGCCGATCGCCGACGCGGTCCCGAGCGGCTCGGACACGACGAAGGTCACCGCTGCCGGCAAGCTCACGCTGCACGGCGTCACGAAGGACGTCACCGCCGACCTGCAGGTCGGCCTGAACGGCGACGGTGTCGACATCTCCGGCTCGATCCCGGTCACCTTCTCGGACTACGGCGTGCAGGCGCCGAGCCTCGGCTTCGTGAAGGTCGACGACTCCGGCACGGTCGAGTTCCTGGTGCACGCGACCCCCGCGAGCTGACGTCCGCGACGCGCGTCACGCCCGTGACGTGCGCGACAGGCGGACGGGAGGCCCGTGGCGGCCCCGCCACGGGCCTCCCGTCCGTCCCCGCTTGCGTCTGCAACAGGCGACACGATCGATGTCGCACGACGTCGACCTTGTCGTCACCTCGCGCCCGCAACCATGCGCGTGGGCAAAGCACGACGAACTCGATGTCGTACGACACCCATGCTGTCGTCACCACGCGTGTGCAACCACCGGCGCACGCACGGAACGACTTCTTCGTCGTCGTGCGACAACGAGGAAGTCGTCACGCGGCGTCCACAACAAGCGACATCACTGATGTCGTACGACGTCGACGCTGTCGTGCTGCGTCGCCGCGCACCGACCGCTACCCGCGCGCGTCGCCGTCCACGACCAGGTCCCGCACGACCCCGGGCAGCTCGCCGATGAGCCCGGTCATCGGGAACGGCCCGCCGCCGGACGCCCGCCGCGCCGCGAGCCCGTGCACCACCGCGGCCGACGCGGCCAGGTGCGCGAGGTCCGACGGGGTCAGGGACGAACCAGCAGCCTCGACGGAGCCCTGCCGCGACGCCACGAGCGCGCCGAGCACCCCGCCGAGCACGTCCCCGGCACCGGCCGCAGCGAGCCACGGCGTCGCCGACGACGCCACCAACCGGACCGACCCGTCGGGCGTGACCACGTGCGTGCGCTCCCCCTTGAGCAGCACGACGCTGCCGGTCTGCTCGGCGGCACGGAGCGCTGCGGCGGCGGGATCCTGCTCGATCGACTCGCGGGAGACGCCGAGCAACGACGCGAGCTCCCCCGCGTGCGGGGTCAGGACGGCGAGCGGGCCGAGGTCGACGAGCGGGATCGCGCCCGCGTCGACCACGACCGGGACGCCGTCGTCCGAAGCGTGCGTGAAGGCCGAGGCGGTCGTGTCGTCCAGGTCACCGAGCGACGACGCCGAGATGCCCGAGCCGACGAGCCAGGCCTGCACCCGACCGACGCCGGCGACGGACTCGGGGCGACGCGCCAGGACGTGGTCCGACGCCCGCGACGGCCCGACGTACCGGACCATGCCGACACCGGTGTGGACCGCGGCGTCGACCCCGAGCACCGCGGCACCCGGGTACTGGTCGGAGCCGGTCGCGATGCCGAGCACCCCACGGCGGTACTTGGTGGACTCCCCCGTCGGCGCGGTGACCCACGCGGCGGCATCGGACGGCTGGACGGGCACGAAGTCGTTCACCGGCCCCACGTTACGGTGGAGCGCATGAGCCTGTTCCTGCCTGGTCGCGTGGTGGTCTTCGACTACGGCGAGATGATCAGCCGGACGCCGCACGCGTCGCGCGATGCCCTCGTCGAGCTGACCGGCGTGCCCGCCGACGAACTGTTCCCCGTCTACCAGGAGCTCCGCCACGACCTCGACCGCGGCGACCTGTCCGTGGTGGCGTACTGGCGGGCGATCGGCGAGCGCGTCGGGCGGACCTGGAGCATCACGGACATCCACCGGTTCTGGGCCGTCGACTTCACCGGGTGGTTCGAGGTCGAACCGGAGACCCTGGCGATCGTCGAGGAGCTGCACGACGCCGGCACCCGGGTGGCGCTGCTGTCGAACGCCGGCTTCGACTTCGGTGACCCGTACCGGCGCTCCCCGATGGGCTCGCTGTTCGAGACGGTGGTGGTGAGCGCCGAGGAGCACGTCCTGAAGCCCGACGCATCCATCTACCGCGACACGTGCGCACGTCTGGGAATCGAGCCGCAGCAGATGGTGTTCGTGGACAACAGGGCCGAGAACGCCACCGGCGCGGAAGCGATCGGGGCGGTCGGCCACCACTACACGTCGTCGGCGTCACTGCGGTCGTTCCTGACGGAACTCGCGGCCGAGCCGGCGCCCGTCCCCTGAGGAGTCCCGCGTGACGCACGCCCTGTTCGAGCCGATCACCATCCGCGACCTGACGGTCCGCAACCGCATCTGGGTCTCCCCGATGTGCCAGTACTCGGCCGAGGAGCAGGACGGCGTGCCGACCGCGTGGCACCTCGTCCACCTGGGCGGCTTCGCCAAGGGCGGTGCCGGTGCGGTGGTCGTCGAGGCGACCGGCGTGGTGCCGGAAGGCCGGATCAGCCCGCAGGACCTCGGGCTCTGGAACGACCAGCAGCGCGACGCCTTCAAGCCGATCGTCGACTTCCTGCACGCGCAGGGCGCTGCCGCCGGTGTCCAGCTCGCGCACGCCGGCCGCAAGGCGTCGACGTTCCGCCCGTGGGAGTCCACACACGGTTCGGTCCCCGCCGACCAGGGCGGCTGGTCCACCGTCGCCCCGTCCGCCGTGGCCTTCGACGGCTACGCGCTCCCGCGCGAGCTGGAGGCCGAGGACATCCGGGTCGTCGCACTGGCGTTCGCGCAGTCCGCTCGCCGCGCCGTCGAGGCCGGGTTCGACCTGGTCGAGATCCACGCCGCCCACGGGTACCTGCTGCACCAGTTCCTCTCGCCGCTGAGCAACCACCGCACGGACCAGTACGGCGGGTCGCTCGAGAACCGCGCCCGGGCACTGCTCGAGGTCCTCCACGCCGTCCGTGCCGAGGTCGGCGAGGGCTTCCCGATCGTCGTGCGGTTCTCGGCGACCGACTGGGTGGACGGCGGGCTCACGCTCGACGAGACCACGCAGGTCGCCCGGTGGGCTGCGGAGCACGGCGCGGACCTGGCTGACGTCTCGACCGGCGGCAACGTCGCGAGCGCACCGATCCCGGTCGGCCCCGGCTACCAGGTGCCGCACGCTGCGGCGATCAAGCGCGATGCCGGCATCGGCACCATCGCGGTCGGCATGATCTCCGAGGGCTTCCAGGCCGAGCAGATCGTCGCGACCGGACAGGCCGACGTGGTGATGGTGGGCCGCGAGTTCCTGCGCGACCCGGGGTTCCCGCTGCGCGTGGCCGTCGAGCTCGGCGTGACCGTCGACTACGAGCCGCAGCAGTACCACCGCGCACGGGTCACGGCGTAGACGCGCGGCCTTCCTGAGCGGATTCTCGGTCGGCCCCTCGGGCAGGCAGTACGATTGGCAGCACTGTGGACGATCCCCCGAATAGTTCTTCGCCTCACTCATCCGCCGCTCACTCGGTGAGCTGCACGTCATCCCCGTGCGCGGACGGGGGTGAATCATGAGTCCGATCGACATCGTCATGCTCGTCGGCGGCATCCTGCTGACACTCGGCACCGGCGTCTTCGTCGCGTCCGAGTTCGCGTTGGTGAACCTCGATCGCGCCGACGTCGAAGCGCGTCGCGACCGCGGCGAGCCGGGCCTGGCACCCGTCATCGGGGCGTTGAAGGTCACCTCGACGCACCTGTCGAGTGCGCAGCTCGGCATCACACTGACCACGCTGCTCACCGGCTACCTGCTCGAGCCGTCCATCGCGAAGCTGCTCGAAGCGCCGTTCCTGGCGATGAACCTGCCAGAGGGCATCGTCGAGACCGTCGGATCGATCATCGCGCTCGTGATCGCGACCCTGCTGTCGATGATCCTCGGCGAGCTCGTGCCGAAGAACTTCGCGCTCGCGCTGCCGCTACAGACCGCGAAGCTCGTCGTGCCGTTGCAGATCGCCTTCACGACGGTGTTCAAGCCGGCGGTCGCGGTGCTCAACGGCACCGCGAACGCCGTGCTGCGGTCGATCGGCATCGAGCCGCAAGAGGAACTCTCCGGTGCTCGCAGCGCCGAGGAGCTCACCTCGCTGCTCCGCCGTTCGGCGTCCGAGGGGTCGCTCGAACAGGACACCGCGACGCTCCTCCAGCGGACGATCTCGTTCTCGGAGCTCAGCGCCAGCGACGTCATGACGCCGCGCCCGCGGCTCTCCACCATCCGGGTGTCCGAGTCCGCGCAGGACGTCATCGCCCTCGCCCGCAAGACCGGCTTCAGCCGCTTCCCCGTCATCGAGGAGGACGCGGACGACGTCGTCGGCATCGTGCACGTCAAGCAGGCCGTCGCCGTCCCCCGCGAGAAGCGCCCGGAGGTCCCCGTCGGAGCACTCATGACCGACGCCGAACGCGTGCCCGAGACGATGCCGGGCGACACCCTGCTCGCCGAGGTCCGCGGCCGCGGCTACCAGATGGTCATCGTGGTCGACGAGTACGGCGGCACCGCCGGGGTCGTCACGCTCGAGGACCTCATCGAGGAGATCGTCGGCGAGGTCTCCGACGAGCACGACCGCGCACGCATCGACGTGGTCCGTTCCCGCGACTGGCTGACCTTCCCCGGCCTGCTGCGTCCCGACGAGCTCGAGGACCGCGCCGGCGTGAAGGTGCCGGAGGACGGCCCGTACGAGACCGTCGGCGGCTTCCTCATGTCGACGCTCGGCCGCCTGCCCGTCGTCGGTGACGAGGTCCCGCTCGACAGCGGTGTCTTCCGGGTCGAACGTCTGGACGGCCGCCGGATCGACCGCATCCGCTGGACCCCGACGCCCCCGCCGACGGACACCGCGGCGACCGCCATCATCATCCCCGCCACGAAGGGCAGTACCCGATGAGCTCCGACTGGTGGGGCATCTTCTGGCTCTTCGTGCTGCTGCTCGGCAACGCGTACTTCGTCGCCGCCGAGTTCGCCGTCATCTCCGCCCGCCGATCGCAGATCGAACCGCGCGCAGAAGAAGGCTCGAAGGCCGCGCAGATGACGCTGTGGGCGATGGAGCACGCCACTCGCATGCTCGCGACCACGCAGCTCGGCATCACGGTCTGCTCGCTGCTCATCCTGAACGTCTCCGAGCCGGCGATCCACCACCTGCTCGAGGTGCCGCTGCACCTGACGGGCTGGAGCGTCGAGGTCATCGGCACCGTGGCGTTCGTGGTCACGCTGCTGCTCGTCTCGTTCCTGCACGTGGTGTTCGGCGAGATGGTCCCGAAGAACATCTCGTTCTCGATGCCGGACCGCGCAGCGCTGCTGCTCGTGCCGACGCTCTGGTACATCGGCCACGGCCTGCACTGGGTCATCGTCGGCCTGAACGAGGTCGCGAACGCCGTGCTGCGCCTGTTCCGCGTCGAGCCCAAGGACGAAGCCGTCAGCGCCTTCACGGTGGAAGAGGTGCAGACGATCGTGGAGCAGTCCCGCCGCGAGGGCACCCTGACCGACGACGGCAAGCTCGCCCTGGCGTTCGAGTTCACCGAGAAGAAGGTCCGCGACGTCGCCGTGCCGATGGCCGAGCTCGTCACCCTGCCCGAGGACGCCACCCCGGCGGACGTCGAGCGTGCGGTGGCGCAGCGCGGGTTCTCGCGGTACGTGCTCGTCGGCGAGGACGGCTCCCCCACGGGCTACGTGCACGTGAAGGACGTCATCGACCTGCGGCCGGACGAGTTCGACGACCCGGTGCCGCCGAAGCGCATCCGCCAGCTCATCTCGCTCTACACGGAGATGGACCTGGAGGACGCCCTGGCCACCATGCGGGCTGCGGGCCGCCACGTCGCGCGGGCGTTCGACGCCGACGGCCGGACCCTCGGCGTGCTCTTCCTCGAGGACATCCTCGAGGAGCTCGTCGGCGAGGTCGAGGACGCGACCCGACGCCGGTAGCCACACCGCCAGTCCCGCCAGTTCCGCCAAAGCAACAGATCCCCGCGAACGTTCCGCAGGGAACTGTCGCTTTCGCGATGGCGGACGGGAGGCCCGTGGCAACGCAGCCACGGGCCTCCCGTCCGTTCGTGGTCGCGACCAGGGCCGCACCCGCCGGCGCGCGCTACCAGCTGACGGGGAGCGGCTTGCCCTCTTCGTAGCCGGCGGCGGACTGGATGCCGACCAGGGCACGCTCGGAGAACTCGGCCAGCGACGCGGCGCCCGCGTAGGTGGCGGAGCTCCGGACGCCCGTGGTGATCATGTCGAGCAGGTCCTCGACGCTCGGACGCTCCGGGTCGAGGTAGATCGTCGACGACGAGATCCCCTCGGCGAAGAGCTCCTTTCGGGCCCGCTCGTACGGGTCGAGCCGCTCGAAGCGCTCGCGGACGGCCTTCGCCGACGCCATTCCCCAGCTCTCCTTGTAGGCCTTGCCGGCGGCGTCGCGACGGAGCACGCCCGGCGCTTCGAGGGTGCCGGCGAACCACGAGCCGATCATCACGGCCGAGGCGCCGGCCGCCAGGGCGAGGGCGACGTCGCGGGGGTACCGGACCCCGCCGTCGGCCCAGACGTGCGCGCCGAGGGACCGGGCGGCGGCGGCGGTCTCGAGGACGGCGGAGAACTGCGGCCGACCGACGGCGGTCATCATGCGCGTGGTGCACATGGCGCCGGGTCCGACACCGACCTTGATGATGTCCGCGCCCGCGTCGACGAGGTGGGCGACGGCGTCGGCGGTGACGACGTTGCCGGCGACGAGCGGGATGCCGAGCCGGAGCCCCGCGACGGTGCGGAGCGCGCGGAGCATGCTCTCCTGGTGGCCGTGCGCCGTGTCGAGCACGAGCACGTCGACCCCGGCGGCGGCGAGGGCCTGCGCCTTGGCGGCGACGTCGCCGTTGATGCCGATCGCGGCCGCGACGCGCAGGCGACCAGAGACGTCGACGGCCGGCGTGTAGATGTCCGAGCGGATGGCGCTGGTCCGGCTCGTGGTGCCGACGACCTTGCCGTGCCGCACGACGGGTGCGAAGTCGACCTCGGCGCCGCTCAGGACGTCGTAGACGTGGCGGGGCGTGCCGGCGTCCTCGGCGTCGATCGCGGTCGAGGCGCCGTGCAGCAGGTCGCCGAGCGTCGCGTCGGGACCGGCGTCGCCGAGCCGGCTGGCGGGGACGCACCCGAGGTACTCCCCGGCGGCGTCGCGGACCACCACGCCCCGACCGGCGACGGGCAGCAGCTGCTCGAGCGCCTCGGCGACGGTGGTGGACGAGCCCATGTCGTAGGCGGTGTCGTAGTCGACCGGCTGGTCCTTCACCCAGCGGATCGCGGCGTCGAGGTCCTGCAGGTGCATGTCCTGCGGCAGGACGCCGAGGCCCCCGCGCCGGGCCAGGGTCGCGGCGAGGCGCGGACCCGTGACCGAGTTCATGTTGGCGCTCACGATCGGGATCGTCGCACCGCTGCCGTCGTTCGACGCGAGGTCGACGTCGAAGCGGCTCGTCACGCCGGAACGGCTCGGGACGAGGAAGACGTCGGAGTAGGTCAGGTCGTGTGTCGGCCGCGTCTCGTAGAACCTCATGGGCCCCACTGTACGGCTCCGCCCGGAGGCCGGACCGGGCCCCGACTCGCGCCACGGCTGACACCGAACGGACATGTGCGAGCGGCTAGGCTTGGCACCTGTGCGGGGCAGGGTTGCACCGCACGACACACACGAGCATCTATCGACGGAGAGTGGGCGATCGGCTGTGTCGAGCCATCTGACCGGAACGGACGAGACCGCGGGCGAATTCGGGGCGAACGAGTGGCTCGTCGACGAGCTCTACGAGCAGTTCGTCGCGGACAAGGAGTCGGTCGACAAGTCCTGGTGGCCGGTCCTCGAGAGCTACCACCGCACGCAGGTCGGCGGCGCTCCGGCAGCTGACCAGCAGTCCTCGACGCCCGCGCAGTCGACCACGCAGCAGCCCGCGACCGGTGACGCGCCGGCCCCGCAGCAGGCGGCAGCGCAGGGTGGTCCGATCCAGGCGAAGACCACGTCGCGCCAGCCGACCCCGCCGCCGATCCCGGCCGAGGCCAACGACGCCGCCGACGACCACGAGGAGACCCACGAGGACGTGGCGACCCCGCTCCGGGGCATGGCGAAGACCCTGGCGTCGAACATGGACGCCTCGCTGACCGTCCCGACGGCCACGAGCGTCCGGACGATCCCGGCGAAGCTGATGATCGACAACCGGATCGTCATCAACAACCACCTGCGCCGTGCGCGCGGCGGCAAGATCTCCTTCACCCACCTCATCGGGTGGGCGATGGTGCAGGCACTCAAGGACTTCCCGAGCCAGAACGTCTTCTACGAGGAGCGCGACGGCAAGCCGTTCGTCGTCGCCCCGGCGCACGTGGGTCTCGGCATCGCGATCGACGTCCCGAAGAAGGACGGCACCCGGTCGCTCCTCGTGCCGAGCATCAAGCGTGCGGAGACCCTGACCTTCGGCCAGTTCCTGTCGGCCTACGAAGACCTGGTCAAGCGGGCCCGCGACAACAAGCTGACGCCGGCCGACTTCCAGGGCACCACGATCTCACTCACGAACCCGGGCGGCATCGGCACCGTGCACTCGGTCCCCCGCCTGACCAAGGGGCAGGGCGCGATCATCGGCGCCGGCGCCCTCGAGTACCCGGCGCAGTTCCAGGGCTCGGCGTCGAAGACCCTGGTCGAGCTCGGCATCGGCAAGACCATCACCCTGACGAGCACCTACGACCACCGGGTGATCCAGGGCGCCGGCTCGGGCGAGTACCTCAAGCACGTGCACGAACGCCTCATCGGCGAGCACGGCTTCTACGACGGCATCTTCGCGGCGCTCCGGATCCCGTACAAGCCGATCCAGTGGGCGAACGACATCAACGTCGACCTGGCGCACCGGGTCAACAAGACCGCGCGCGTGCAGGAGCTCATCAACAGCTACCGCGTCCGCGGGCACCTGATGGCCGACATCGACCCGCTCGAGTACCGCCAGCGCACGCACCCCGACCTCGAGATCGAGAGCCACGGGCTGACGTTCTGGGACCTCGACCGCGAGTTCGTCACCGGCGGGCTGGCCGGCACGACGAGTGCTCCGCTGCGCGACGTCCTCGGGATCCTGCGCGACGCCTACTGCCGCACCGTCGGCATCGAGTACATGCACATCCAGGACCCGGAGCAGCGCCGCTGGGTGCAGGAACGCATCGAGGTCCCCTACTCGAAGCCGTCGAAGGACGAGCAGCTGCGCGTCCTCGGCAAGCTCAACGAGGCCGAGGCCTTCGAGACCTTCCTGCAGACCAAGTACGTCGGGCAGAAGCGCTTCTCGCTCGAGGGCGGCGAGTCCACCATCGCCTTCCTCGACACGCTCATCCAGCACGCCGCCGGTGTCGGCCTTGCCGAGGTCGCGATCGGCATGGCCCACCGCGGTCGCTTGAACGTCCTGACGAACATCGCCGGC
This sequence comes from Curtobacterium sp. PhB128, assembly GCF_004340725.1. NCBI lineage: Bacteria > Bacillati > Actinomycetota > Actinomycetes > Micrococcales > Microbacteriaceae > Curtobacterium > Curtobacterium sp. PhB128. The sequence continues at coordinate 131,023 of NZ_SLUR01000001.1, read as the reverse complement.
AAGACCTACGGCCAGATCTTCCGTGAGTTCGAGGGCTCGTCGCTGCCGGGCTCGGTGTCCGGTCAGGGCTCCGGCGACGTCAAGTACCACGTCGGCACCGAGGGGCTGTTCCGCACGTCGGACGGCTCGAGCATCCCCGTGACGATCGCGGCGAACCCGTCCCACCTCGAGGCCGTCGACGGCGTGCTCGAGGGCATCGTCCGCGCCAAGCAGGACAAGCAGGGCCCGGGTTCGACGAACGTCCTGCCGGTGCTCGTGCACGGCGACGCGGCGATGGCCGGTCAGGGCGTGGTCGTCGAGACGCTGCAGATGTCGCAGCTCCGCGGCTACCGCACGGGCGGCACCGTGCACCTGGTCATCAACAACCAGGTCGGGTTCACCACCCCGCCCGAGTCGGCGCGCAGCTCGGTGTACTCCACCGACGTCGCCAAGACGATCCAGGCGCCGATCTTCCACGTGAACGGCGACGACCCCGAGGCCGTCGCACGCGTCGCCGACCTGGCGTTCGCGTACCGCGAGGCGTTCCACCGTGACGTCGTCATCGACCTCATCTGCTACCGCCGCCGCGGGCACAACGAGGGCGACGACCCCTCGATGACCCAGCCGCTCATGTACAACCTGATCGAGGCGAAGCGGTCCGTCCGCACGCTGTACACCGAGGCCCTCGTCGGCCGCGGTGACATCACGCAGGAAGAGTACGACGAGGCGCATCGCGACTTCCAGGACCGCCTCGAGCGTGCCTTCGCCGAGACGCACGAGGCGCAGACCGGCACGATCCCGGTGATCCAGGTCGACGACGACGGCGCCGTGCAGGGGCTCGAACGCCCGGCGGCGCAGCAGGACGACTCCGAGGTCGAGGTCCGCGAGACCGCAGTGTCGGAAGAGCTCGTCCGCTCCATCGGTGACGCGCACAGCAACCCGCCGGCCGGCTTCTCGATCCACCCGAAGCTGCAGCAGCTGCTGTCGAAGCGCACCGACATGACGCGCAACGGCGGTGTGGACTGGGCGATGGCCGAGCTCATGGCCATCGGGTCGCTGCTGGTGGAGGGCAAGCCCGTCCGGTTCGCCGGCCAGGACGCCCGCCGCGGCACCTTCGTCCAGCGCCAGGCGGTGTTCCACGACCGGTCGAACGGCCAGGAGTGGCTGCCGCTGTCGAACCTCACCGAGGACCAGGCCCGGTTCACCATCTACGACTCGCTGCTCAGCGAGTACGCGGCGATGGCGTTCGAGTACGGCTACTCGGTCGAGCGGCCCGAGGCACTCGTGCTGTGGGAGGCGCAGTTCGGCGACTTCGCGAACGGTGCCCAGACCGTCATCGACGAGTTCATCTCGTCCGCCGAGCAGAAGTGGGGGCAGCGCTCCGGCCTCGTCCTGCTGCTGCCGCACGGCTACGAGGGCCAGGGACCGGACCACTCGTCCGCCCGCATCGAGCGCTACCTGCAGCTGTGCGCCGAGGACAACATGGTCGTCGCCCGCCCGTCCACTCCGGCGTCGTACTTCCACCTGCTGCGTCGTCAGGCGTGGGAGCGTCCGCAGAAGCCGCTGATCGTGTTCTCCCCGAAGGCCATGCTCCGCCTGCGCCAGGCGACGAGCGCGGTCGAGGCCTTCACGAACGGCACCTTCGAGGAAGTGATCGACGACGACCGCGTGGCCGACAAGGCGGCGGTGCGTCGGGTGGTCCTGCACTCCGGCAAGGTGCACCACGACCTGCGCGCCGAGGCGGACAAGCGCGGGGTCACCGACGTCGCCCTCGTCCGGCTCGAGCAGCTCGCGCCGCTCCCCCTCGAGCGGATCCTCGAGGTCCTGGCTGGCTACCCGGACGCCGACGTCGTGTGGGCGCAGGAGGAGCCGGAGAACCAGGGCGCCTGGCCGTTCGTCTGCATGAACCTGTCGCCGCACCTCGACGGTCGACCGCTGTCGGTCGCCGCCCGCGCCGCGAGCGCCGCGCCGGCCACCGGTTCGTCGAAGCGCTCCGCGCAGGAAGCCACCGAGGTCATCGAGAAGGCGTTGAGCGCGTCGGCCTGAGCGTCAGGAAGCGCCCCGCGCGGGAGTCCGAGGGACTCCTGCACGGGGCGCTTCGACGTTCGCGAGGAACGTGACGGCTACGCGATCTTCGTGTAGCGCACACCCGCGTCGTGGTACCCGCGCTTCTGGTAGAACCGGTGCGCGCTGTCCGTGGCAGCCGCACTGACGGCGCTCAGGCGACGCGCGCCCTGCTCGACGGCCCACGCTTCGAAGGTGCCGATGAGCGCGGAACCCGTGCCGAGCCTCCTGGCCGTGTCGTCGACCACCAGCAGCAGGAGCTGCGCCGTCGGCTCGTCGCTCGCGTACGCCCAGGTGACCTGCGCGCCGGCGACGGCGACCGCGCGACCGTCGTCACCGCGCACCACCCAGGTGCGGTGTCCGGCCTCGGGCGTGAGCCGTTCGAGGCGTGCGCGCATCGCCGCGTCGTCGACCTCGTGGCCGAGCAGGCGGACGAGGGCAGCGACGTCGGAGACGTCCGTGTCGGACCAGGTGGTGATCGACTCGACGAGGAGGGTCATGTCCGTGACACTACCGACCCGACCCGCCGTGTGACGACGGAGCCGAGGACCTCAGTGGGTCGACTGCTCCAGCCGGATGCGCGCGAGGATCTCGCCACGCAGTTCTTCCGGAGCGGTCTCCTTGCACGCGCGGCGCACGGTCTCGATCAGGACGACGCCGACGCGGTGTTCGGTCGTGCAGTCCTCGCAGTCGTCCATGTGCTCACGGATGTCCGCCGCGTCCTCGCGGCAGAGCTCCCCGTGCAGGAACTCCTCGAGCTCGGCCTTCGCCTTGGAGCAGTCGCAGCCGCTCATCGTGCTTCCTTCCCATCGACGCGACCCTCGGTCGCGGCAGTCTTCCGGCCTCGTCCGCGCATCGTCGCCGTCGACGCTGCGTCCGGGACGATGCCGGTCTCACGGGCGTGGTCCGCCAGGAGCCCCCGGAGGAGCCGGCGACCACGGTGCAGACGGCTCATGACCGTCCCCACGGGGGTCTTCATGATGTCGGCGATCTCCTGGTACGAGAAGCCCTCGACATCGGCGAAGTACACGGCCATCCGGAAGTCCTCGGGGATGGCCTGCAGGGCGTCCTTGACGGCGGACGACGGCAGGTGGTCGATCGCGTCGGCCTCGGCGGACCGTGCGGAGATCGACTGGGTGACGCTCTCGGCGCCGCCGAGCTGCCAGTCCTCGAGCTCGTCGATGGTGCCCTGGTAGGGGTTCCGCTGGTTCTTGCGGTACGTGTTGATGAACGTGTTCGTCAGGATCCGGTACAACCAGGCCTTCAGGTTCGTGCCCTGCTTGAACTGGCGGAACGCGGCGAACGCCTTGACGAAGGTCTCCTGCACCAGGTCCGAGGCGTCGGCCGGGTTGCGGGTCATCCGCATCGCCGCGCCGTACAGCTGGTCCATGAAGGGCAGTGCCTGGGTCTCGAAGAGGGCCCGGAGTTCGTCGGCCGACACGGTCTTGGCGTCGACGAAGGACTCGTCGTCCGCTTCTTCCGCCTCGACCGCGTCGAGCTGCTCCTCGGTCTCCTCGACCAGGTCGTGCGGTGCTGCCTGCGGCTCGTCGGTCGTCATCGCGGGCCAGTCTAGAGCGAGCGACGTGGACACGCCGGGCAGGCGCGTCCGCGAGGGTGCGAGTGCTGTCGCCAAGGGTCCTCCCGATCGTTTCAGTAGTCTTGTGAACCGATGGCAGACACGACGCATTCCCACAGCGGTGCACAGGCCGCCGCGGACCCGGCCCCCTGGATCGCCCCGCTCGCGCGCGGTCCCCTGCGCGGCGACGTCGCGCTGCCCGGCTCGAAGTCGCTGACGAACCGGGAGCTCGTGCTCGCCGCCCTCGCCGACGGCCCCTCCGTCATCCGCCTGCCGCTGCACTCGCGCGACTCGGCGCTCATGATCGCGGCGCTCCGGCAGCTCGGCGTCGGGATCGACGAGGTCGAGCCGGCACCGGGCACGCAGCCGAACCCCTACGGGCCCGACCTCCGGATCACCCCGGCACCGATGCACGGCGACGTCCGCGTCGACTGCGGCCTCGCCGGCACCGTGATGCGGTTCCTGCCGCCGCTGGCCGCCCTGGCGGTCGGCCCGGTCGTCGTCGACGGCGACCCCTACGCCCGCAAGCGTCCGATGCACGCGATCATCGGGGCGCTCGTCGACCTGGGCGTCGACGTCACCGACGACGGCGCCGGCTCGATGCCGTTCGCGTTCACCGGCACCGGGTCGGTGCGCGGTGGCGCCCTGTCGATCGACGCGTCGGCGTCGTCGCAGTTCGTGTCGGGCCTGCTGCTCTCCGCGCCGCGCTTCGACGAGGGCCTGCACCTCACCCACGTCGGGGAACACCTGCCGAGCCTGCCGCACATCGAGATGACCGTCGCCGCGCTCCGTGCCCGCGGCGTGACCGTCGACGAACCCGCGGTCGGCGAGTGGGTCGTCCACCCCGGTCCGATCGCCGCGCGCGACGTCACCATCGAGCCCGACCTGTCGAACGCCGCGCCGTTCGCGGTCGCCGCGCTCGTCGCCGGCGGCACCGTCCGCATCCGCACCTGGCCGCGCGAGACCACGCAGGTCGGCGCCGACCTCGAGACGCTCCTGCCCCTGTGGGGCGCGACCGTGGCCCGAGACGGCGACGACCTGGTCGTCGACGGCGGCGTCGGGATCCGGGGCGGGGCCTCCTTGCCGGGTCTCGACCTGGACCTCAGCCGCGGCGGTGAACTCGCACCGGCGCTCGTGGCGCTGGCCGCGCTGGCCGGCGGGCCGACCGAGATCACCGGGATCGGCCACCTGCGTGGGCACGAGACGGATCGTCTCGCCGCGCTCGCGGCGGACGTGAACCGGTCGGGAGGCGCGGTGCACGAACTCGACGACGGCCTGCGCATCGAGCCTGCCGCGCTCCACGGCGGCGACTGGGCCGCGTACGACGACCACCGGATGGCGACGGCCGGCGCCGTCGTGGGCCTCGTCGTCGACGGCGTCGCCGTCGACGACATCGGGTGCACGGCCAAGACGCTGCCGCAGTTCCCCGAGCTGTGGGCGGCGCTCGTCTCGACCGGGGACGCGGGGGCCTGACGCATGAGCTGGTGGGACGACGTCGACGGTGACGACTCCGACGCGGACGAACCGTACGGACAGTACGACGAGTCGAGCGTGCGGGTGCGTCCGAACCCGAAGGGCAACCGGCCCCGCACGAAGACCCGGCCGACGTACGACGACGCGCCCGTGGGGTGGGTCACGAACGTCGACCGTGGGCGCTTCGGCGTGCTGGTGGGGACGGGCTCCGGCTCCGATTCCGGATCCGAGCACGTCATCACGGCGACGAAGGCCCGCGAGCTCGGCAAGAAGTCGGTCGTCACCGGCGACCACGTGTCACTCGTCGGCGACGTCTCGGGTGACCCCGGGTCACTGGCGCGCATCGTGAAGGTCGCCGAGCGCACCACGCTGCTCCGCCGCAGTGCCGACGACTCCGACGAGGTCGAGCGCGTCATCGTGGCGAACGCCGACCAGATGCTCATCGTCGTGGCGGCCGCCGACCCCGAGCCCCGCACCCGGCTCATCGACCGGTACCTCGTCGCCGCGTTCGACGCCGGGCTCGACCCGATCCTCTGCATCACGAAGACGGACCTCGCCGACCCGGCACCGTTCCTGGCGCACTTCGCGTGCCTGGACCTCCGGATCGTGACGAGCCGGTCCGACGACGTCCCGTTCGAGGCCCTGCACGACCTGCTCGACGACAAGGTCACCGTGACCGTGGGGCACTCCGGTGTCGGCAAGTCGACGCTCGTGAACGCCCTGACCGGGTCGACGCGGGCGATCGGCGTCGTGAACTCGGTGACCGGGCGCGGGCGGCACACCTCTTCGTCGTCGATCGCGCTGCGGGTCCGTGACGGCGGGTGGATCATCGACACCCCCGGCGTGCGGTCGTTCGGCCTCGGGCACGTCGACCCCGCGAACGTGTTCCGCGCGTTCGCCTCGCACGCGATCCCGGTGCGCCCCGCTCGGGACGGCATCCCCCTGGCGCAGGCGCACGACTGGGAGATCGTCGACCGGGTGCAGGACGGCGAGCTCGGTGCCACCGGCGTCGAACGGCTCGACTCGTTCCGCGCACTCCTGACGGGCATGGGCGCCTCCGACCCCGGCCTCGAGTAGCCCGGCGGCGCGCCCGCGCCCGTTGGCGTGCGCCGATGGGTCACGAACTGTCGCCTGACAGAGCAGCATTCAACGGTTCGTGGCCGCTCGAGCTCCGACGCACGGCATGTCTTGACCACTCCGGCGCCCCGACCCGCCCGCCGGTCCTGTCCAGGCGTGGCCAGTCCCGCCCGTCCCGTCCAGTCGCGGCCCTCCAGTCGCGGCCCGTCGAGGTTCCGAAATCTGCACATCTCGGCGGCAGGTCGGGCCGTTCGTGGAACCTCGGCGAACCGCGTGCGGCATGTCGTGGAACCTCGGCGGAGAGCGCTCGGGCGTGGCACCTCGTCCCACCGCGCCCGGCCCGACCGCACCCCCACCCAGCACGCGTCGACAAGTGTGCAGCGGTGTTGTACAGTGAACCCTCGTGTCTGAAGTTGCAAAGTACAACTTTGCGCCGACCCCCGCCGTCGACGCCCCGTCCTCGAGCACGACAACGACGTCGCACGCGCACCACTCCCCCACCCACAAGTCCTCACGAGCACCGCGACCGCAGCGCACCGACAGCGTCCTGCGCCCTGCCGGCCTCGGACGGGTGCTCCTGACCTTCGCCACGCACATCCTCGTGCCGCTGTTCCTCGCCGCCGGCATGGGCCTGGCGTACCTCGGTGCCTTCCACGCCCCCGCGCCGAAGGAACTGCCGGTCGGCATCGTCGGGCAGTCCGCCGCCACCCAGGTGTTCGCCCAGACCGTCACCGACGAGTCCGACGGGGCCCTCGTCGCCCACGTCGTCGCCTCGACCAAGGACGCCGAGCGGCAGATCCGCGACCGCGACCTGGCCGCCGTGTACGCCCCCACCACCACGGGCGCGACGCTCTACGTCTCGACCGCGGCATCGGAGACGACCGCGAGCGCCGCGCAGAAGGTCTTCCTGCCGATCGCCTACGAACAGCACGTGCCGTTCCGGGTCGTCGACGTCGTCCCCACGGGCGAGCAGGACAGCACCGGGCAGGGGCTGTTCTTCCTGCTCGTCGCCCTGAGCGTCGGCGGCTACGCATCGGCCATCGCCGTGGCGTCCGTCGCGACGAAGCTCCGCGCGGTGTGGACCGCGGTGGTCGGCCTCGCCACCGCCGGGGTCGTCGCCGGCATCGGCATCATCGTCGCCGGACCGATCTACGGCGTCATCACCACGCACCACTGGCAGGTGTTCCTGTTCGCCTGGCTGTACGACGCGATCATCGTCGCGATCGGCGTCGGCCTGCACCCGGTCCTCGGGCGGTGGACGACGCCCGTGCTCACCATGCTGTTCGTGATGCTCAACTTCACGTCGTCCGGCGGCATCTTCCAGGCGTCGTTCGTGCCCGGGTTCTTCTCGGCGCTCCACTCCTTCTGGAGCGGCGCCGCGTGGCTGCAGGCGGCACAGGACCTGCAGTACTTCCCGGACGCCTCGCTCGGCCGGTCGTCCCTGGTGCTCGCGCTCTGGCTCGCCGCAGCCGTCCTGCTCTGCGTGGTCGTGCACGGTCTCGTCGCCCGCCGCACCCGCATCGCCCGCGAGCGTGAGGTCACCCGGCTCGAAGAGGAAGAGGTCGTCGCCGCGTAGCCCCGCTACGCTCGACCCGTGGACCTCAGCGCCGACCTGGACTTCGCCCGCTCGCTCGCCGACATCGCCGACACGATCAGCCTCGAGCGGTTCCGCGCCGCCGACCTGCACGTGTCGAAGAAGGCCGACAGCACGCACGTGACCGACGCCGACCAGGCCGTCGAACACGCCCTGCGCGAGCGGATCGCGACGGAACGACCCGACGACGCGTTCCTCGGCGAGGAGACCACGGCGGACACCGGCGCCGAGGCGACCAGCGAGGGGCACCGTCAGTGGGTCATCGACCCGATCGACGGCACCGCGAACTACCTGCGCGGTGTGCCGGTGTGGGCGACGCTCATCGCCCTGGCGGTCGACGGCCGCCCCGTGCTCGGCGTCGTGAGCGCCCCCGCGCTCGGCAAGCGCTGGTGGGCGGCCGAGGGCCTCGGCGCGCACTCGTTCGGCGGCGACCTCCGCGTCTCCGGCGTCGCGGACCTGTCCGACGCGAGCCTGAGCTACAACAGCATCCAGCAGTGGGACGACGACGACCGGCTCGAGTCCCTCGTCGACCTGTCCCGCAAGGTCTGGCGGACGCGCGCCTACGGCGACATGTGGTCGTACATGCTGGTCGCCGAGGGGGTCATCGACATCGCGGGCGAACCCGACCTGAAGCCGTGGGACATCGCGGCCCTCGTGCCCATCGTGGAAGAGGCCGGCGGCCGCTTCAGTTCACTCGACGGCGACCCCGGGGCCTGGCACGGCAGTGCACTCGCGACGAACGGCCTGGTGCACGACGCCGTCGTCGAGGTCATCCGCCGCTAGCACGACCCCGAACGACACGCTCGACGTCGGACGACGTCGCGGGTGTCGTTCCGAGTCGATCAGGTGGCCGCAGCCGCTGCCTCACGCCGAGCCGCACGCCGCCGCACCACCAGGTCCCCGACCGCCAGCACGAGCGCGAGGGCCATCAGCGACACCGTGAACGTCGTGCCGCTCCGGAACGCGTCGTGGTACGCGTCGAGCCGACTCCCGCCGGAGCCCCCGGCAGCAGCACCCCGCACGATCCCGTAGAAGATGCTCGTCGCCACCGCGGTCCCGATCGCGGTCCCGACGCGCTGCCCGAGCTGCTGCATCGACCCGGCGACCCCGGACTGCTCCACGGGGATCTCGGCCAGGGTGAGCGTCTGGTTCGGCGACACCACGAACCCGCCGCCGAGCCCGCCGACCAGGAACGCCCCGGCCATCGCCCACGGCGTGACCTCCGGCGGGGTCAGCACCGCGGCGAGCATGAGGAGCACGAAGCCGACGACGACCATGAAGAGCCCGAAGACCACCAGGGCCCGTCCGACCCGGTCGACGATCCGTCCGCCGATGTAGGACCCCACGGCGCTCGTGGCCGCGAACGGGATGCTCACCATGCCGGCGAACAGCGGTGACAGCCCGAGCCCCTCCTGCAGGAACAGCGTCACCATCAGGAAGGACGCCGGGATCGCCGCGAAGTAGACGGCCACGATCGACAGCCCGTTGCGGTACGACGACAGCCGGAACAGCTCGAAGTGCACCACCGGCGACTTGCCCTGCTGCTTGTACCGGACCTCCCAGAGCACGAACAGGCCGAGGAACACGACGAAGGCGATCAGCCAGAGCCACCGGGCGCCGGAGTCGCCGGCACCCGTGGTGAGCACGAACGGCAGCATCAGCGTGATGATGGCGACGCCGAGCAGCAGGATGCCGACGATGTCCAGCTCGCGGTCCTTCGCCTGTCCCTGCGCCCCCTTGGGCAGGAGCCGCATCGCGAAGAACAGCGCGACGAGTCCGAGCGGCACGTTCATCCAGAACAGCAGCCGCCACCCGTTCTCCTCGCCGCCGATCGCGATGAGGCCACCGCCGATCGTCGGGCCGAGCGCCGTCGAGATGCCGATCATGGCGCCGAACAGCCCGAAGGCCCGTCCGCGCTCCGGGCCCCGGAACAACTGCTGCACGAGTCCGATCACCTGCGGCATCTGGGTGCCCGCGGCGAAGCCCTGCAGGATCCGCGTGACCATGAGCACCTCGATGGTCGGCGCCACGGCGCAGAGCAGGCTCGACACGGTGAACGCCACGAGCCCGATGATGAACAGGGCACGGCGGCTCTTCAGGTCGCCGAGCCGGCCGGCGGGCACGAGGGCGAGGCCGAACGCCAGCGCGTACCCCGCCACGATGAGCTGCAGCGACGAGCTGGTGGCGCCGAGGGACTTCTCGATCGACGGCAGCCCGACGTTGACCTTCGACAGGTCGAGGATCGTCAGGGCGGCCACCGCGACGCACACGGCGAAGGCCCTCCAACGCGTGCGGTCGTCGAGGCGGGCGTCGGTCGGGTGAGCGCTGGACATCACCATCGTTCGTACACCGACCGGCCTCCGGGCGGGCGAGACCCACCCCCCGGGTGGGTGACACCCCCTCATCGTGGCCCCCCGGACTGGGGGCACCGTTGCCGGATACGCGGTGCGCGGGGCGGCTCAGATGGTCAGGACCTGAGTTATCGTGCTCGTACGGAAGGTCACGCAAGCACCTGGATTCCCTAGATCCGAGTGCACGTGCACGGCCTCCCGTGTTCGTCCGAAGACCCTAACCCGAGGGGTGATACAGACGATGACATCATCGTTCCCGAGCGGAACCGAGTGCACCCTCACTCGTCGACCGCATTCAATCCACGACAGCTCCGGCGCGCGCGCAGTCGCCGCCATCCGTCCGCACTCCGACACGGCCACCCACCGTGCAGCAGTCCGGTCCGCCTCACGGCGCCCCGTCGCAGCGTTCAGAGCGCTCGCCGACGGCCTCTCCGCAGGATCCGCTTCCGGGCCCGGAGGCCGGTGAGTCATGGCACTCACCGGTCGACGTCTCGAGGTCGACCGGATCGCGACCCTCGCTGTACTCCCTCGGGAGTCCGCGATGGTCGTGGTCGGCGACCCTGGTTCCGGACGCAGCAGCGTCCTCGACGCGGTCTCGAACCGCGTTTCCCTCCCCGTCGTGCGGGTCGGTGTCAACGGGAGTGAATCCCGTTGGCCGCTGGCCGGCGTGACCTCCTTGTTCACCGCGCTCGACGACCCTCGTGCGACGGCCCACATCGCCCATCTCCTGCAGACGGGTGAGTCGGCGGTCCCCGTGACCGCCGGACTGGCGGCGGCGCACGACTTCCTCGACGCCGTGCACGCCCTCACCCTGCCGCCGACGCTCGTGCTGATCGACGACCTCGACCGTATGGACGTCGAGAGCCAGGAGCTCATCGCGTTCCTCGCCGGCCGACTCGCAGGCACCGCCCTGCGCGTCGTGGCGACGGTCCGTTCGGTGCCGTCGGACGGTCCGCTCGCGGCCCTGCCGGCGCTCCGCATCGAGCCGCTGCCGTCCGACGAGGCACTCATCCTCGCCCGGACCATGGCACCGGAAGAAGCGAACGACGGCGTCCTCGCCGTCCTCGCCGCGGAGACCGGTGGCAACCCCGGCGCGCTCCGCGAACAACTCGCGGTGCTCAGCCGCGAGCAGCTCACCGGCGCGGAGCCGATCGTGCTCCCGCTCCGACCCACTCCGACGACCGAGGCCCTCGCAGCCCTCGCACTCGGGTCCGCCGCGGGACGAGATCTGGACGTCCTCGCGAAACTCGCCCTGGTGCCGGTCGCGAAGACCACGGCCTGGGACCGCGACGAGTTGGACGACCTGGTCGGAGCAGGCCTCGCCACCGTGCGGGGCCAGAGCGTGACAGTCCGCGACCCCCTGGTCCGGTCCTCGCTGTACTGGCGGATGCCCGCCCGTGACCGCCGCGCGGCGCACGCCGCGCTGGCCACGGCGAGCGCCGAGTCCGACCCGCGGGCAGCCGCGTGGCACCGGAGCTTCGTCGACGACGTCCCCGACGTGGTCGCGTTGCTCAGCGCCGCACGGTCCTACGTGGTGGACGGCAACGTGCACGCCGCGATCGCCCTCACCGAGCGTGCCCTGCACGTCGGTGGTGGCACCGAGGACGAGCTCGTCGCGCTGCTCGGGGTCGCTGAGGCCCTGCTCGGCAACCGGCTGCTCGGCTTCGCCGCGCGTTACCTCGCCGCGCTCCGTCCGTTCCGGACGACGGCGCACGAGGTCCGCCGGCTGCGCCTGCAGTACTCGGCGCAGTACCTCAGTGGCGACGCCGTGCACGCGGACGAACTCCTCGTGTCGGTGGACGCGACCGAGCCGGCCGACGTGGACGCGGTCGCCGGGCTGATGGCCATGGTGGCGTGCTTCCGTGCCGAGGCGTGGGAGCTCGACCAGGCGAAGGACCTGCTGCACCGCGTCGAGCCCCTCGAGGCGTCGGCGTCTCCGCACACGTTGGAGATCACGACGACCGCGCGGGAGCTCATCGCCGCGATCGACGGCACCCTGCCGTCGGACACCGACCTGCACGACGGACTCGCGACGTCGGTGCTGCTGGCGATGTCCGACCCGGCCCTGCTGCTCCTCGCCCACGCGCTGAGCATCGCCGAGCGGTACCGGAGCGCGCGTCGGGTGTTCGCACTCGTCCTCGCCCGTGGCCCGCAGACGGCGCCGGTGTGGACCGAGGCAGCCCGCTACCTGACCGCCGAGAACGAGGTGCGCTCCGGGAACTTCCGGCAGGCGCTCCGCGCGATCGACGTGTGGGAGGCCGGTTCCTCGGTGGTCGAACGGCTCCGTGAGCCGTCGCGGGCCATCGCGATCGCCTGGCGGCACTTCGCCGAGGGGCGCTCCGCCGATGCCCTCGCGGTCGTGGACCGGTGCCTCGAGCACCGTTCGACGAGCCGCCTGTGGGGTGCGACGGCGAAGCTGCACGCGCTCCGCGGTCGGGTCCTGCTGCTCGACGGCCGACTGGAGGAGGCAGCCGCCGCACTCGAAGCGGCGGACGCCATCGGCAGGTCCCTGCGGAACCCCGCGGTGCTCCGGCACCTCGGCGACCTGGTCGAGGCGTACGCACGCCTCGGACGGATCGACGACGCCCGAACCATCACCGCGCGGCTCGCTGCGGACCACCACGCCCGACCGGGTCGCTGGGGTGCGCTCGTGCTGGCGAGGAGCCTCGCGCTCGTCGCCGACGACACCACCCGGGACACCGCCCGTCGCCGCGCGTTGGAGCTGTTCCAGCCGCACGACTCGCAGTTCGAGCGGGCACGGACGTTCGCGGCCCTCGCGACGGTCGGCAACCCCGCCGAGCGTCCGCGTCTCGGTGCGGCAGCAGCAGCGGCGTACGAGGCGGCCGGCATGCGCCGTCCCCTCGTCACCCCCGCACCGGCAGCGGCCATGCCGCCGTTCGGCACGGGGCCGTCGCTCCGGTCCGCACCGGTGCTCTCCGCGTCGATGCCGGGGACGCCCCGGAGCGCTCCGGACGCCTCTGCGGTGCTCACCTCGCTCACGGCCGAGGAGCGCGCCGTGGTGCAGAAGGTGACGGAGGGCTACCGCAACCGCGAGATCGCGTCGTCGCTGTTCATGTCGCAGCGCACGGTGGAGCTGCGGCTCACGCAGATCTACCGCAAGGTGGGCGCGCGGTCGCGCTCCCACCTGGTCGCGCTGCTCACGTAGTAGACGCGACCACAAGGCGGACGGGAGGCCCGGTACCAGCTGGTACCGGGCCTCCCGTCCGCCTTTTCCCTGTTTTCACGCAACCGGCCTCGCAGGCTCGGTCGGCGCTGGCGCCGCGCGCCGCTGGCGCGTCGCTTCATGCGGAGCGCGCGCGTTGCGGGAGTCCGCACGCGACCGCACCGCGGCGTCCCCCGCACGCGGGGAACCGCAAGAGCAGTCGACGACTGTTGCCGTGGCGGCGTCGCCGGGTGAGGCTTCTCATGCACCGACCGCCGTGCCCCTCCCGAGGGGCCAGACCGCGGTACCCCGTCCGGTACCCGAACCTCGTGGCCCACCCACTCCGTCGTCCGTCCTCGCCTGATCCGAGGACGGGCGCCGGTCAGGACCGCGAGGGCCCGGACGCGCGGCAGACCCGACGGCGGTCGGTGCCGAACCCCGCTCCACTCCCCCACCCCGTTCCCCCGAAGGGACAGCCGATGTGCGGCATCATCGCGGCCCGCGTGTCTGACGACGCGACGCCCTACCTGCTCGACGGACTCGAACGACTCGAGTACCGCGGCTACGACTCCGCCGGCATCGCCGTCCGGACCGCCGCCGGACGCACCGAGACGATCCGCTCGGTCTCCCGCGTCGGGGACCTGCGCACGCTCGTCGCCGCCCGGTCCGGCGACGCCCTGACCGGCGTCGGCATCGGGCACACGCGCTGGGCCACGCACGGTGCCGTGCGCGAGGCGAACGCCCACCCGCACGCCGACTGCTCGCGCCGGATCAGCATCGTGCACAACGGCATCATCGAGAACGCCGACCGCCTGCGCGACATGCTCACGGCGCAGGGCCACCGGTTCCGCTCCGAGGTCGACTCCGAGGTCATCGCGCACCTCGTCGAGCGCGCCCTGGCCGTCGACCCGGACCTGATGCTCGCCGTGCAGATCGCGACCGCGCAGCTCGAGGGGTCGTGGGCGATCGTCGTCCTCGACGCCCGCGACGGCCGGATGGTCGTGGCCGCGGACCGCTCCCCGCTCGTCGTCGCCCGGTCCGCCCGCGGCGACTTCGTGGCGAGCGACATCGGTGCGATCGCCGAGTGGTGCGAGACCTTCGTGGCGCTCCGCGACGGTGACGTCGTCGAGCTCGGCGAGGCCTGGACCTGGTCGTCGAACGGGATCACCGTCCCCGTGCCGTTCCCCACCCCGTCGCCGTTCGCCGCCACCGCGCTGGACCTCGGCGACCACCCCGACCACATGGCGAAGGAGATCGGCGAGCAGGCCGACGTCGTCAGCACGATCCTGGACCGCATCGCCCGCCGCACCGCGGACGGCAGCATGTGGGTCGGCCTCGGGCTGCCCGCCTTCCAGCGCCTGGCGATCGTCGCCTGCGGCACCTCGCTCAACGCCGGCCAGGTGATCGCCACCGCGCTGCGCGGCATCGGCGGCGTCCCCACCGACATCGTCGTCGCCAGCGAGGCCGACCAGGCCGTCCTCGGCCCCGACACCCTGGTCGTCGCGATCAGCCAGTCCGGCGAGACCGCCGACGTCCTCCGCGCGCTCGACCGCTTCGAGGACCGCCACCCGGTGCTCGCGCTCACGAACAACATGCACTCCTCGCTGGCCCGTCGCGCCGACGCAGTGCTCGACTGCCACGCCGGTCCGGAGATCGGCGTCGCCGCGACGAAGACGTTCACCGCGCAGGTCGTCGTCGGAGTCGCCGCGGTGATCTCCGCGCTCGTGGCGTCCGGCCGCATCGAGGTCGCACGTGCCCACGCGCTCGTCGACGAACTGCTCGACCTGCCGGCACGCATCGAGCACGCCACGCAGGTGTCCGCCGACCGGATGCCGCTCCTGGTGTCGAGCGTGAAGGAGGCCACCGGCTTCCTGTTCCTCGGCCGCGGTGCCGGCCTGCCGTACGCCGCCGAGGGCGCACTCAAGCTCAAGGAGCTCAGCTACCGCTGGGCCGAGGCGTACCCCGCGGGCGAGCTGAAGCACGGTCCGCTCGCCCTCGTCGACGAGGGCACCCCCGTCGTCGTGATCGACCACGGGGAGCCGAAGATCCAGTCGGCGATCGCCGAGGTCCGGGCCCGCGGCGGGTTCGTCATCACCATCGGCGGCGAAGGCTCCGACATCCCGGCGCTCGGCAGCCGCGGCACCGGCGGACTCGCCTGGGGCGCCATGGCGGCGCCGTGGGGCCCGCTCGAGGCCGTCGTGCCGCTGCAGATGCTCGCCCGCGAACTCGCGCTGCAGCTCGGCTGCGACGTCGACAAGCCGCGCAACCTGGCGAAGTCGGTGACGGTCGAGTGATGCGCGGTCGGATGAACCACCTGACGACGTTCCTGGTCGTGCTCACGGCGTTCGCGATCGCCATGACGACGGTGCTCGTCGTCGTGGTGGCCGGGCCGACCGTCCTGGGCTGAGCCCGGCGCGCGCGGGCGGGCCGGGCGTCGACTCGGCGCGCGCGGGCCGGGCGTCGACTCGGATCGACGTTCCCGATGTCGTACGACGTCGAGGGTGTCGTTCCACATCGTCCTCGCCGCCGGGTCTCGGGCAGTTCGCGGGACACGGCTGCGATGCTGGTCCCTTGACCACCGCAGCCCCGCCCCTCGTGTTCGTCGCGCTCGTCGTCGGCGCGCTCCTGCCGTTCCTGCCGCTCGTCGGACGCGTCGCCCGGATCGCCGCGACCATCGCGCACGAGGTCGGGCACTGCATCGTCGTCGTCCCGTTCGGTGGCCGCATCCAGCGCATCGACCTGCACCCGGACGGCTCCGGCGAGGCCTGGGTCCAGCTCGGCCGGGTCCCCGGCGGCATCCGCTGGCTCGTCCGGATCCTCAACCTCTACGCCGGGTACAGCGCGCCGCTCTGGGCCGGGGTGCTCCTGGTGACCGGGGTGCTGCACGGCTCGCGGTGGCTGCCCGTCGCCGTGCTCGGGGTCATCGGGCTCGTGGCCCTGGTGTTCGTGCGGAACTGGTTCGGGCTGCTCGTCGTGCTCGGGTTCGACGTCCTGGCGCTGTGGGTGGCACTGCGTCCGTCCGAGACCACGGTGCTCGTGGTCGCCGCGGTCGGGGCGTTCTTCGTCGTCGACGGACTGCGGTCCGTCGTGCAGGTCGCCCGGTGGCTGCTCACCGGCGCCCGCGTGCAGACGGACTTCCACATCGCCGCAGCCGAGATGCGCGTGCCGGCGGGGGTCTGGTTCGTGCTGTTCGTGCTGGTGAACGGCCTGGCGGTGTGGCTCGCGCGGGTCCCGTTGCTCGAGGTCTGGGACACCGTGGTTGCGGGCGTGCGCGCGCTCTTCTGACGGTGCCAGATCCTGCTCGCACCACGTCCGCGACGATCCACGCGGTGATCGACTGGTGCAATGACGCAGAACGGGTGCGCAGCCCCGCGCTTACTCCCAGGGGCGCTGCGCGAGCTCGGCGGGGTCGAACACCCGGCCGCCGGCGACCACGAGCGACCGCGGCACCCGTCGCACCAGGGCGTCCATCGGGTTCTCGGCGTCGAGCAGCACCACGTCGGCACGCGCCCCCGCCACGAGGTCGTGCGCCTCGTCGGTGACGAACCGGGCACCGTCCCGCGTGGCGAGCTCCACCACGCGGGTGAGGTCCTCGTCCCGCACCACACCGCCGGCCCGCGCGTACTGCCACGCGATGCCGAGCAGGTCGCCGTCGCCGTAGGGGCTCCACAGGTCACGGATGCCGTCGGTGCCGAAGCCGAACCGCACGCCGGCCTCGTCGAACTCGTGCAGGGGAAGCTGCCGCATCCGCACCGGGGCGACGGTGGTCATCGTGACGCCGAGCGACGTCATCCGGGCGAGCAGGTCGCGGCGACGCACGGGATCGACGTCGACGATCGCGAACCCGTGGGCGATGTTGACCCTGCCCGGTGCGATGCCGAGCCGCTCCACCCGGTCGAGCACCAGGTCGAACGCGAACGCACCGAGCTCGGCGGGCTCGTGCAGGTGGATGTCGATGCCGCACCCGGTGTCGGCGGCGATGGCGAACAGGCCGTCGAGCTGCCCGACCGGGTCGCGGTCGATGAGCGACGGGTCGAGCCCACCGATGTGGTCGGCTCCGGCCGTCGCCGCCTGCCGCAGCAGGTCGAGCACACCGGGCCGCCGGAGCACGCCGTCCTGCGGGAAGGCGACGATCGACACCTCGACCGCACCGTCGAGCGCGTCGGCCGCAGCACGCACGGCCTCGATCCCCCGCAGCCCGACGCCGAGGTCGACGTCGACGTGCGTGCGGACCCGGGTGGTGCCGGTGCGCAGCCCCTCGCGCAGCACCCGCGTGGCGACGGGTTCGCTCGGGATCCCGAGGGCGTCACGCCGAGCCCGTTCGTGCGCGATGCGCCCCTGCGTGCCGGGCTCGCCGCCGTACGACTCCCACTCGTGCCCCCACCAGCTCTTGTCGACGTGGGCGTGCGTGTTGACGAGCCCCGGCAGCGCGAGCTGGCCGCGCCCGTCGACGACCCGAGCACCAGCACCGGCACCGCCACTGGCACTGGCACCGCCCGCGACGCCGTCGCCCGCTCCGGTCGCGGTGACCGAGACGATGCGGCCGTCCGCCACCCGGATGTCCGACCGCGCACCACCCCACGGACGGACATCGCGGATGATCAGGGTCGCTTCGTCGGTCGCCATGCCCCCATCGTGGCAGCCGCCAGGGCCCCGCCGCGACCCCACCGCACCCCGGTTCCGCGTAACGGAACGCCGCAATCGCCTGTCCACGCAGCGAAGGCTGCGAGGCTACCGCCAGACGACTCCCGGAGGTGTCCCATGGCGAACGACGATCACGGTTTCTCGACCGAACAGGTGCACGGCGGCTTCGTGCCCGACGCAGGGCACGGCGCACGGATCCCGGCCATCCACATGTCCTCCGGCTTCCTCTTCGACGACTTCGACCAGGCGCGCGACCGCTTCGCCGGCACCGAGGACGGCTACACCTACACCCGCCTCGGCAACCCGACGAACGCCGACGTCGAGCGCCGCGTCGCCCTACTCGAGCGAGGCGTCGAGGCGATCCTCGTCGGCAGTGGCCAGGCGGCCGCCACCATCGCGTTCCTCGGGCTCCTGCAGGCCGGCGACCACGTCGTCGCCGCCCGCAGCATCTACGAGGGCACCAAGGGGCTGCTCGTGCAGAACCTCGGCCGCCTCGGCATCGAGGTCGACTTCGTCGCCGACCAGCGCGACCTCGACGAGTGGGCACGGCTCGTCCGCCCGAACACGAAGGCGTTCTTCGCCGAGACGATCCCGAACCCGAAGAACGACGTCCTCGACATCACCGGCGTCGCCGACACCGCGCACCGTGCCGGGGTCCCCTTGATCGTGGACAACACCCTGGCGACGCCGTACCTGGTCCGCCCGGTCGAGCACGGTGCCGACATCGTCATCCACTCGGCATCGAAGTTCCTGTCCGGCCACGGCGCGGGCCTCGGCGGCGTCGTCGTCGACGGCGGCACCTTCGACTGGTCCGCCTCCCCCGAGCGCTGGCAGCACCTCACCAGCCCGGAGCGGTCACTCGGCGGCGACAGCTACGTCGAGCGTTACGGCAACCGGGCGTTCGTCGTCTTCGCGCGTGACGTCGTCGCCTCGCGCATCGGCCCCACCCCGTCGCCGTTCAACGCGTTCCTGATCCGCCAGGGCATCGAGACGCTGAGCCTGCGCGTGGAACGCCACAGCGCGAACGCGCTGGCGGTGGCGCAGTGGTTGGAAGCACAGCCGGAGGTGACGAGCGTCGACCACGCGGGTCTGGCCTCCAGTCCGTTCCACGACCTCGCCCAGCGCTACCTGCCGCGCGGTGCCGGCTCCGTCTTCGCGTTCACGCTGGCGGGCGGCGAAGCCGCCGCGCACACCTTCATCGACAGCGTCCAGCTGTTCAGCCGCATGACCCACCTGGGCGACGTCCGCTCGCTGATCCTGCACCCCGCGACGACGACGCACGCCGGCAAGACCGCCGCGGAGCGCGCCGACCAGGGCATCGACGACGGCCTGATCCGACTGTCGGTCGGCATCGAGGACGTCGCGGACCTGCTCCGCGACCTGGAACGCGGGTTCGCCGCGTTGCGTTCTGCAGACGGCAGTGCTGACCGGGAGGCCCGTGGCGCGTCCGACGCGGAGCGCGCGTCCCTGGAACACTCGGTCCCGGGCACGCACGTGATCTCGGAGGAGCTCTAGACGATGGCACGACCGCAACACTTCGGGTACTTCTTCTCGCGCGGGTTCGGCCCGCAGGCGTGGGGGCGCTCGGACTGGGACTGGGGCCACGACTGGACCAAGCCCGACCTGTACCAGCAGTCCGTCCGCACGCTCGAGCAGGCCGGCATGGACCTGGTCATCGCCGAGGACGCCATCTCGCTCGGCAACCCGTCGACGCTCGACCTGCGCATCCGCCAGGCGTACGGCGGCCCGAAGCACGACCCGCTGCTGCTCGCGCCGTACCTGTTCGCGGCGACCTCGCACATCGGCATCGCGCCGACCGTGAACGCCGGCTTCACGCCGCCGTACCTGGCTGCACGACAGTTCGCCACGCTGGCGCACCTGTCCTCCGAGCGGGTCGGCATCAACGTCGTGACCGACGTCGGCAGTGCCCGGCACGCCGGTCTGCCGCCGCTGCCGCACGACCAGGCGTACGACCGGGCCGAGGAGTGGATCACGCTGCTCCGCCGGCTCTGGGGGTCGTGGGGGTCCGGGTTCATCGGGAACCGATCGGACTGGAGTTTCGCCGACGGGGACGCGCTCGACGCCTTCCACCACGAGGGCGCGTACTTCACCGCCGACGGCCCGCTCAACGCGCTGCCCCTCGACTCGGACCCGGTGGTCGTCTCCCCCGGTGGCTCCGGTCGGGGCCTCGCGTTCGCCGGCACCCACTCGGACGTGCAACTCGCGCTCGCGCCGCTGTCGGCCGCCGCGGTGGCGGACTACCGCGGTCGCGTGATCGCCGCAGCGCAGGCCGCCGGACGCACGGCCGCCGACCTGCGCATCCTGTTCGTCCTCAAGCCCGAGATCGTCTCGTCGTCCGACGAGGCCGACCGGATCGTCGAGGCGTCCCGGCACCCGTCCGACGACGACCTGCGGACCGCGGCGATCGCGTGGTCGAGCGACTCCGAGACGGACCTGCTCGCGCTCGACCTCGACGCGCCCGTGCCGGACGGGACCTTCGGCGACCACGTCTCCGCCGGCACGATCCGTGGGCTGCTCGGCGACACCCCGGACGCCCCGCTGCGCGCGCTCCTGGAACGCAAGGCCCGCAAGGGGCGGGTGTCCTCGCGCGAGGGCTTCGTCGGCACCGCCGACGAGTTCGCCGACTTCATCGAGGAGCTCGGGTCGGACGCCGACAACGACGGCATCATCTTCTCGGGCGACCTGCACCCGGCGCAGGTCCACCGGATGTTCGGCGACCTGGTGCCGGTGCTCCGGCGCCGTGGGCTCCTGCGGCGGGAGTACGGCGCCGGGGGCATCCGGGCGAACCTGTTCGACTTCTAGTGGTGGACCGGCTCGACTAGTGGTGGACCGGCTCGACCACGCCTGATTCCTCGACGTCACGGACGTCGTCGGCCGTGCGGAGGATCTCCTCGCGGTCCGACGCGGAGTTGATCGCCCAGTAGTAGATCACCAGTGAGAACACCGCGACCACGACGATGTCGATCCACAGCGGGAACACCGGGTGCGTCAGCGGACCGAAGTCGCTGAGGAACACGATGAGGCCCATGCCGATCAGGTACGGCAGCAGCCACTGCGCCGCCTTCCAGTCCCAGCGCGGCCGAACGCTCGAGGCACCGCGGAACACGTTGTTCAGGATGATCACCACGGCACCGATGAGGATCGCGACGCCGAGCTTCCAGTCGGTGTCCCACCCGGTCCACAGGATGATGAGGTTCGCGACGATGAACGCGATCGGCGACAGCACCGCGGCGGCGGGCATCCGGTAGGGACGCTCGATCTCCGGGATCCGCTTCCGGAACGCACCGAGCGCCAACGGGGCACCGGCGTACATCAGGACCGACGCGCTCGTGATGAGGCTCACCAGCCCCTGCCACGAGGGGAACGGTGCGAAGCACGCGCAACCGACGACGAACGCCGTGACGAGCCCGACCCACGGCACGCCCTGCTTCGTCGTCCACTCGAACGCCTTCGGGAAGTACCCGTTGCGACTGAGTCCGTAGGAGATGCGGCTCGTCGCCGTCACGTAGATCAGCCCGGTCCCCGCGGGCGAGATGATCGCGTCGATGAAGATGACCACCGCCAGCCAGGTGATGCCCGCGGCCATCGCGATGTCGGCGAACGGCCCCGTGTACTTCGTGAAGTCGGCGGTGGCCCAGGACCCCTGGATCGCATCCGACCGGAGCACCCCGAGGAACACGACCTGCAGCAGCAGGTAGATCACCAGCCCGATGAGCACCGAGCCGATGACGGCACGTGGGATGTCCCGCCGCGGGTTCTTCGCTTCACCCGCGAGCTGGTCGGCCTGCTCGAAGCCCAGGAAGGCGAAGATGATGCCGGACGTGGACACCGCCGCCAGGACCCCCTTGGCGCCCTCGGGCATGAAGCCGTCGGCCGCCGTGAAGTTCGAGCCGTGGAACCCGCTGAACGCCAGCACGATGATGACCAGCAGCGGGATGGCGACCTTCCACCACGTCGCCGCCGAGTTCGTGTTCGCGAGGATCCGGACGCTGAGCAGGTTGATCACGGTGACCACCGCCATGAGGACGACCGCGATCGCGATGCCCGCGCCGGTGAGCAGCTGCTGCGTCTCCCCGTCCACCGTCGTGGTGTGCAGCCACGGGTGCGCGAACTGCCAGTGCTGCGCGTACTTGATCATCGCCTCGACCTCGATCGGAGCGACGGTCACGGACTGCAACCAGGAGAACCAGCCGAACGACGCGCCGGCGATGCCGCCGAACGCGATGTGCGGGAACCTGGCCGTCCCGCCCGCGATCGGGAACATGCCGCCGAGTTCGGCGTGCACGAGGGCGAGGACGAGGATCGCCACACCGCCGATGAGCCACGAGATGATCGCGGCCGGGCCGGCGGTCTTCAGGGCCTCCTGCGACCCGAAGAGCCAACCGGAGCCGATGATCGACCCCGTCGAGGCCCAGATGAGCCCGATGAAGCCCACGTTCCGCTTGAGGCCGGAGTCCGGCAACGCCGGCGTCGTCGTTGTAGCCACTGCTGCTCCCGTCGAGTGAGCGGGCCCCACGAACGGGGGTCGCGCTCATCGACTCTGGCACCGGGACAGCGGCTTGGTCGGATTCTTTAACATGCCGGAAACAATTGTGCTGTATAAGCACTCAGGCTGCTACTTCTTGGACTTCTTCTTCTTGCCGTCGGGCTTCTTGTCCGACTTCTTCTTTTCGGACTTCTTCTTGCCGTCGTCCTGCTTCTTGGACGGCTTCTCGTCGTCCTTCTTCTGCTTCTTGCCGT
Source organism: Curtobacterium sp. PhB128 (assembly GCF_004340725.1). Lineage (NCBI taxonomy): Bacteria > Bacillati > Actinomycetota > Actinomycetes > Micrococcales > Microbacteriaceae > Curtobacterium > Curtobacterium sp. PhB128. The sequence goes on along the minus strand of NZ_SLUR01000001.1, from coordinate 108,341 downwards.
CGTCCTGCTTCTTGGACGGCTTCTTGTCCGACTTCTTCGGCTTCGCTTCCCCCGAGGGCAACGGCAGGACCGAGGCCAGCTCCGGCGACTCGACCCCGTCGATCGGCTCGACGCCCACGGCGGAACCCGTGTCCAGCGCGACGTCGACCGCGTGTTCCTCGAGCACGGGCGCGAGCGCGTCCGTCACCCGCTCCACGGTGAGCACCGCGTCGTCCTCGGCGAGCCGCAACAGCGCCTGCGCGGTCCGCACCCGGGTCGTGGTCTTGCGTGCCAGGACGTCGGCGCGCGCACCCTCGAGGAAGGTGCGGAGCGTCCGCTCGACGACCGACCGTCCACGCGGTGCAGCGCGGTCCAGGCGGTCCAGCTCACCGGCGACCCCGGCCACGTCATCGGCGACGTGCTCGTGCCGCACCGACTCGATCAGCGCCGCGATCGCTGCTGCACCCCGTTCGACAGCAGCCGAACGCTGGTCGAGCACGACGAGCATCTCGACGACCGAGCCGTAGGTGACGGTCTCGAGGCGGACGGGCTCGGCACCCCGGCCGCGGACGACGAGGCGGGCGTCGGGCGTGGGCAGCCAGGCGGCGAGGGCAGCGACCGTCGCGACGGACCCCACGATCCGCTCGTAGTCGGCGAGCACCACTCGCTCCTGCTCGCGCAGACGGACTCGGATCGCGATCTCCTGCACCACGTGGGGGCCTTCCGTTCGGGGTCGGCGCGGGCGTTTCCCTGCGCCTCCTCCGGAGCGTAGTCCCCTGACGTGGCGAGACAGCGAACGCCCCGGCATCGTCCAGGGACGGTGACGGGGCGTTCGTGCAACACGTGGTGACAGCGGCTCGACGACCGGCGATTGGTGGAGATGGGGGGAATCGAACCCCCGTCCATCGCTGCAATTCGACGTCTTCTACGGGCGTATCCGGATAGTTCGTTCTGCTCGGCCCCGTCCTTTGCTACCGGCTTCTAGGACGACGGGCCCAGTCTCAGTGCAAGTCCCGCACGGCCCTGAGGCGCAACCGTGCAGCAAGTCCTCTGGATGACGCCGGGATCAGGTTAGGGGACGGTCACCTGGCCGACGGACTTCATGTGCTGGGCTGCTTACGCAGCGAGAGCGAAGTCAGTGCGCTTGGAATTGGCACTTGTTGTTTTCCACGGATCGTTCACGAGATAACCGTGGGTCCTCGGCCCGCTTCCCGTCGGCACACAGGCAATGTCGAAACCGATCATCCCCATGCGGGCCGGACGTGCGAGCCGCTGTCACGCTGTTGAGTTGTGTTGCGACTGCTCCGATCGGAGCAGTCCCTCAGTCTAGCTGACCGAGGTACGAGGCCGCTACTCGCCGACGCGGTTCTTCGTGCGCATGGCCCGCTCGGCCTCACGCTTGTCGGTCTTCTCCCGCATGGCCTGACGCTTGTCGAACTCGCGCTTGCCCTTGGCGACCGCGATCTCGATCTTGGCCCGACCGTCGTGGAAGTAGATCTGCAGCGGCACGAGGGTGTAGCCGCCCTGGGCCGTCTTGTGCGAGATCTTCACGATCTGCTGCTTGTGGAGGAGCAGCTTGCGCTTGCGCCGAGGTGCGTGGTTGTTCCAGGTGCCCTCGGTGTACTCGGGGATGTGCACGGCATCGATCCAGGCCTCGCCCCGGTCGATGTAGGCGTACCCGTCGACCAACGAGGCGCGTCCCATGCGCAGGGACTTCACCTCGGTGCCGGACAGGACCATGCCGGCCTCGTACGTGTCCTCGATGAGGTAGTCGTGTCGGGCGCGACGGTTCGTCGCGACGATCTTCTCACCGCGTTCCTTCGCCATGACGACTCCTCTCGTTCCGGGCACTGCGCTGCGCAGCCCTACAGACTACCCAACAGCAGGAGCCTCACGCACCTTCCCGGCGCGGCGGATCAGACCTTGAGGTAGCGGCGGATGGCGATGGACGCCGACACCGCGGCGAGCAACACCCCGATGACGATCACCGACGGCACCACGATGGCCGCGTCACCCATGCCGATGAACGCCGTGCCGGTGAAGCGCTCGGCCAGGAAGTTCCGGACGAAGAACCACACCACCGCGGTGATGGCACCACCCGCCAGGACGGCTCCGATGGCGGCGGCGATCACCCCCTCGAGCACGAACGGCGTCTGGATGAACCGGTTCGACGCACCGACCAGCCGCATGATGCCGAGCTCTCGCCTGCGACTGAAGGCGGACAACCGGATCGTGGTCGCGATGAGGAGCACGGCGGCGACGAGCATGAGCGCCGCGATGCCGATCGCCGTGTACGACGACGCGTTGAGCAGGTTGAAGATCGGTTGCAGGTAGCCGCGTTGGTCGACGACGCTCTGCACACCGGCGACCTTCGACAGGCTCTCGACGAGGACGTCGGCCTGCGACGGGTTCTTGAGGTTCACCCAGAAGGTCTCGTTGAGGTACTCGGGCTTGACGAACTCGGTCGCCGCGGAGTCCTTGAACTGCTCCTTGAAGCGGGTGAACGCCTGGTCCTGGTCCTCGTAGTACGTCTTCTCGATGTACGGCTTGAGGGTGGACGACTCGAGCTGGGCCTGGACCTGCTTCCGCTGGTCCTCGGTGGCCTTGGCACCCGTGCAGTTGCCGGTGGTGTCGGTGTCGGTGCACAGGTAGACGGCGACCTGCGCCCGGTCGTACCAGTACCCCTTCATCTGGTTGATCTGCATCTGGAGCAGGATCGCGGTCCCGACGAAGGTGAGCGAGATGAAGGTCACGAGGACGACGGAGACGACCATCGACGCGTTGCGCCGCAGGCCCGAGCCGACCTCGGACATGACGAGCCCGAGCCTCATCGGATGAGCCCCGGGATGGTCTGGATGCCGGTCGTGTTCGACACGGTGCCGCGCTGGATCGGGACCGCCTGGGTCTGGTAGCCGCCGGACTGCTCGTCCCGGAGGACCGTGCCGTTCGACAGCTCGATGACCCGACGCTGCATCTGGTTCACGATGCTGGCGTCGTGGGTCGCCATGAGCACGGTGGTGCCTCCCTGGTTGATGCGTTCGAGGAGCGCCATGATGCCGGCGGACGTGGTGGGGTCCAGGTTGCCGGTGGGCTCGTCGGCCAGCAGGATCGCCGGCTTGTTGACGACGGCGCGGGCGATCGCCACGCGCTGCTGCTCACCACCGGAGAGCTCGTGCGGCATGCGGGTCGCCTTGCCCGCGAGTCCGACGAGCTTCAGCACGTCGGTGACGGCCTCGCTGATGAAGCCCTTGCTCTTGCCGATCACCTGCAGCGAGAACGCGACGTTGTCGAAGACGTTCTTGTTGGGCAGGAGTCGGAAGTCCTGGAACACGACGCCGAGGTTGCGCCGGAAGTACGGGACCTTCCGCGACGCCAGGGACCCGAGGCGCTGCCCGAGCACGTGGATCTGGCCGCGGGAGGGCTTCTCCTCCTTGAGCACGAGGCGCAGGAAGCTGGACTTGCCGGAACCCGAGGCGCCCACGAGGAACACGAACTCGCCCTTGAGGATCTCGAGGGTGAGGTTGTCGAGCGCCGGACTCGGGTTGCCCGAGTAGACCTTGGTGACCTGGTCGAATTTGATCATGACCGGATCAGGGTAGGTCGCCCCGCTTGGAAAGCAAGCGAGGCGCGCGGCTCACGAACCCCTACGCGTCGACGGATTGCTTGCGCCAGCGGATGCCGGCGTTGATGAAGCCGTCCAGGTCGCCGTCGAACACGGCTGAGGGGTTGTTCACCTCGTGCTCGCTCCGCAGGTCCTTGACCATCTGGTACGGCGCCAGCACGTAGGACCTGATCTGGTCGCCCCAGCTCGCCGTGATGTTGCCGGCGAGCTCCTTCTTCTTCGCGTTCTCCTCTTCCTTCTTCAGGAGGAGCAGGCGCGACTGCAGCACGCGCATGGCGGCCGCACGGTTCTGGATCTGCGACTTCTCGTTCTGCATCGAGACGACGGTGCCGGTCGGGATGTGCGTCAGGCGCACCGCGGAGTCGGTCGTGTTGACGGACTGCCCGCCGGGGCCCGACGAGCGGAAGACGTCGACGCGGATGTCGTTCTCGGGGATGTCGATGACCATCGTCTCCGGCATGAGCGGGATGACCTCGACCGCGGCGAACGAGGTCTGCCGCTTGCCCGCTGCGCCGAACGGCGACATGCGGACGAGTCGGTGGGTGCCGGCCTCGATCGACAGGGTGCCGAATGCGTGGGGGGCGTCGACCTCGAACGTGGCGGACTTGATGCCCGCTTCTTCGGCGTAGGACGTCTCCATCACGGTGGTCTTGAAGCCGTGCTGTTCGGCGTACCGCAGGTACATGCGCATGAGCATCTCGGCGAAGTCCGCGGCGTCGACGCCACCGGCCCCGGCGCGGATGGTGATCACGGCAGGGCGGTCGTCGTACTCGCCGTCGAGGAGCGTCTGCACCTCGAGGTCGCCCATGGTCTTCTGGATCGCCTTGAGCTCGGCGATGGCTTCGTCGGCCGAGTCCTGGTCGTCGCCCTCGTTCGCCATCTCGACCAGCACCTCGAGGTCGTCGATGCGTCGCTCGGTGTCGGTGATCTTCTTGAGCTCGGACTGCCGGTGCGAGAGCGCGCTCGTCACCTGCTGCGCGTGCTCGACGTCGTCCCAGAGGTCCTGGGCGCCCGCCTGCTCGCTGAGGTCGGCGATCTCACGCTGCAGGCGGTCGACGTCGACCACCGAGCGGATGTTGCCGAAGGTCTCTCGGAGGGCGGAGAGCTGCTCGGTGAAGTCCAGTTCGACCATGGTCACCGATCCTACCGGCGCGAGCCTGCCGCGGCAGACCGGGAGGCCCGGTGTGGGGTCCGTCGCGTCGGCTCGGCGATTCGACTTGCGCCCGGACCCTGATCCACCGATAGATTGCAGGACATGTTGCGCATCCAGAACATCAGTACATCAGTCCGCTACCTGCCGGCTCTCTTCGTGGGCGCGGCGGTGGTCGCCGCGGTCATGATGCCCTCGTCGGCTTCAGCGTCCGCGCTGGAATCGAGCGGCGGCACCGCAGGGGGATCCGCCGAGATCTCCGGCCCCGGGGACACGCAGGTCGTCATCGACGACACCGACCCCGCGCAGATCCTCACCACGAAGAAGGTGGGCGGCGGCACCTGGATCTACGGGACCGGCGGTGGCAACTCGTACTCCTACTACGACCACAAGACGAAGAAGCACTCGTCGACGGCCTGCTCCGGGTACGGCACGAGCTGCCGGGGATCGGGCTGGGTCGCGAAGGAGAAGCGCTCCGTTGCGAAGGTCCTCAAGACTGCGTGGGGCAACACGGCCTTCTGGAACACGAAGTAGCCGTACCGGGGCGTCCTCGACCATGCTCCGGGTACTCGGTGCCTTCGCGGCGGCCGCGATCGCGCTGCTCCTCGGCTTCGCCGTGCAAGGCGCCCACGACACGCAGTCGATGGCGACCGTCCGGTCGGCGCTGACCATCTCCCACGCGGGTGAGGACGCCCCGACCACGAAGCTCCTCCGCGCAGAGGCGACGAGCCTCGGAGCGAACTTCTACCAGGTCCGCATCGACCCGACGGGACGGACTCCGACGCGGACGCTCGCTCCCGTCATCGGGGACCGGAGCACCCACGAGCGTGTCTTCCCATCCGGGTCCTACGCTGCGTTCGACACGAGCCTGACGACGGAACTCACCCAGGCGCCGAGCAGCCCACTCGGGACGTACTTCTCGACGCTGCCGCCCCGAGCGCTCGAAGCGGTGTCCGACCGTCTCGCGATCGCGGGAGTCGACACGCACGTCGAGGCGATGAGCTGGGGCGGGCTGGCTCTGTACTTGCTGGCGTACACCCCGCTCGTGATGGCGGCTGCGGTCGTCGGAGGCGCCTCGTGGCTGGCGGGCCGTGTCCGCGGGTTGGCCCAGGTGCGAGCACAGGCCGTCCTCCGGGTGCACGGCGTGCTCGGACCGTTCGTCCGGGACATCACCGCTTCCGTGCTCGTCGCTTCGGCGGCGTTCGTCATCTCGGCCGGTCCAGCGATCCTGCTGGTTCATGCGTACAACGGCGGACACCAGCTCTGGTCGTACCTCGCGATCAGCGCGGTCCTGCTCGGAGGGTTCCTCACGGCGTTCATCGTCGGGGCATCCGGTCCCGGACTCCTTCCGCGCGGGGTGCGATTCCGCCCGGCGTTCTCGAGCTGGCGTCCGTGGCTGCGTGGACGTGTCACGATGGCGGCGGCACAGGTCGCCACGCTGACCCTGGTGGTCTTCCTCATCGCCCAGGGCTCGGCTGCGTGGACCTCTCTCGCCGTCGTGCGTGCGAGCGGCCCTGACTGGCGGGGCTGCTCCGCGTGCACGGTCACCATCTTCAACGGGTTCGACGGCCAATCGGCTCTCGATGACGCCGTCAGGCCGTTCAGTTCATCGGTGCGAGCGTCGGAGCGGAAGGGGGAGGTGGTCCTGAGTTGGGTGCGGGGTGCCGTCCGGGGGGATCGGTTCAGTCCGGGCGACTCAGAATCGAACGTGATCCTCGCGAATCCGACCTTCGTCGCGCGCTCCGGAGGCGGTCTGCCGGATCCATTGCACGGGAAGGACGGGCCTGGAGAATGGGGGCTCCTGGTGCCGAGTGACCACGCGGACCGTGCCGAGTCGATCGCGGACGAGTGGCTCGAAGCGTTCCGGGAGCCGCTCGGCACCGTCCCGAACCAGTCCGCGCCGAAGCGACCACACATCGCCACGTACCCCGCCGGGCGAGTGTTCAACTACGGGCAGACCGGCTTCCGGAACGAGGTCTACTCGGAGTCGCCGGTCATCGTCGTCGCCTCGGGGTCGGCTGGCCTTCTCGATGACGAGTCGTACTTCGCGGCTGGTTCGTCGGGCGACCTGCTCTTCACAGGCGGCCCACGAGAGACGCAGCAAGCGCTCGACACGGCGGGCGTCGAACGATCGGTGTACTCGCTGGACAGCCTCGGGACGCAGATCGCGAGAGGAACAGCGGCCGCGCAGTCGAAGCTCGTGGTGTCGCTCGTCGCGGCCGCTGCAGGTCTCGTCGCGCTGCTCGGCATGCTGACGATCGGAGCGCGCATCGATGTGGCCCGGAGACGCGACCAGCTGCTCGTCCTCCGAGCGCACGGCGAAGCTCCTGCCCGTGTCCACCTGGTGACGGCACCCCGGTCACTCGCCTTCCTCGCGAGCACGGGTGTCGCTGCCCTCGCCGCGGGGACCAGTGGGCTTCTCGGAGCCGACATCCCGACGGGAACGCTCGTCACCGTCGGGATCGCCGTTTCGGTCGTCGTCCTCGTGACGAACGCATTCATCACCACTCGGCTCACCACCACGAAGGGACTCACGACCGATGAACGATGAAGATGCTGCCGTGCACGTGACCGGTCTCCACCACACCGTCGGGAACCGCGCCGTGGTCTGCGGGCTGGACCTGACCGCGAGGGCAGGCGCCGTCCACGCCGTCACGGGTTCCTCAGGTGTCGGCAAGTCGACCCTGCTCCGGTTGCTCGGAGGACTCGAGCGACCGACGAGCGGCGCGATCCGGGTGTTCGACCAGCAGGTGGACACGTTGCGTGGACCGGCACTGCGCCGGTACCTCCGTGACTGCGTCGGTTTCGTGTTCCAGGACGCCGGTCTCGTTGCGCAGTGGACGGTGCGGAAGAACATCTCCGCCGTGCAGGCAGCAGCACCTCGCGCCCCCGTCTCCACACCCTTGAGCATCGAAGCCGCCGCCGATCGTGTCGATCTGCCCAGCCGGCTGCTCGATGCGCGCGCCGGGGAACTCAGTGGCGGCGAGCGTCAGCGTGTGTCGATCGCCCGCGTCCTCGTTCGGAAACCTCCGCTGGTGCTCCTCGACGAACCCACCTCCGCCCTCGACGCTGATCGGACGCGGATGGTCGTCGAGCTCATCCGCGACCTCGCAGACGACGGCGCCGTCGTCCTCGTCGCTTCGCACGACACGGTGATCACCGACGCGTCCGATGCCCGGACCGTGCTGCGGGAAGCGTCATCGACGACCTGACCGGTCGGCGTCGCATCCCCGCCGGAGGGCGCGCTACCGCCCCAGCAACGGCTCCCGCGACGCCATGCCCGCAGCCCCGGCCCGCGCGACCGCGTCCGGCAGCGCCGCCAGGAAGGCGTCGACGTCCGCATCGGTCGAGGTGTGTCCGAGCGTGATCCGGAGCGCGCCGCGGGCGTCCTGCTCCGACAGGCCCATCGCGAGCAGCACGTGCGACGCCTCGGGCACGCCGGCCTGGCACGCGGATCCGGTCGAGACGGCGACCCCGGCCGCGTCGAGCAGGAACAGCAGCGAGTCGCCCTCGCAGCCCGGGAACGTGAAGTGCGCGTTGCCGGGCAGCCGGTCGTCGGGGTCCCCCATCAGCACGGCGGACGGCACGGCCGCGCGGACACCGGCGACGAGCCGGTCGCGCAGGGCGACGAGCGACGGGTGCGGCATCGGTTCGGCGGCGACCATCGTGGCCGCGACGCCGAACGAGGCCGCAGCGGGGGCGTCCTGGGTGCCGCTCCGCACCTGGCGCTGCTGCCCGCCGCCGTGGATGAGGGGCTCGACGGTGGCCTTCCGCCCGAGCACCAGCGCACCGATGCCGACCGGTCCGCCGACCTTGTGCGCGGAGACGCTCAGGGCGTCGAGGCCGGACGCGGCGAACGACACCGGCACCTGGCCGTAGGCGGCGACGGCGTCGCTGTGCACGGGCACGCCGGCGGCGTGCGCGAGCTCCACGATCCGTGCCACGGGCTGGATGGTGCCCACCTCGTTGTTCGCCCACAGGAACGTGACCAGGGCGACGTCGTCGGCGGAGGCGAGTCGTGCCTCCAGTCCGACGAGGTCGACGCGGCCCTGCGCGTCCAACGGGACCACGTCGACGACGGCTCCCTCGTGCGTCTCCAGCCAGGTCAGGGTGTCGACGGTGGCGTGGTGCTCGCCCCCCGGGACGACGATCCGGGGGCGGGCACGGTCGCGTTGACGAGCCCAGAACAGGCCCTTCACGGCGAGGTTGATGCTCTCGGTGCCGCCGGAGGTGAACACGACCTCGACGGTGTCGGCGTCGAGCGACCGGGCGACCGCGGCGCGACCGTCCTCGAGCAGCATCTTGGCGCGCTGTCCGGCGCTGTGGATCGAGGACGGGTTGCCGACGGTTCCGAGCGCGTCGGTGAACGCGGCGAGCGCCTCCGGCAGGATCGGCGTCGTCGCGGCGTGGTCGAGGTAGACCGGCATCTGCACCCCCTGGAACGAGCGGTGTCCAGGATACGCGTCGGTCCTCGTACCCTTGTCGGGTGCACGAGACAGCGATCGACCACACCCCGGGGTTCGACCTCGGGGCCGACGTCCCGCGGTTCTCCCTGCGGTCCGCCACCGCCACGGCCGTCGTCGTGGTCGTCGAGCGAGCGGACGGGCAGCCGGTCCGGTACCCGCTCGAGCGGCTGCCGGCGACCGACCTGTGGACGGCCGAGACCCCCGGCGCCGCCCCGGGTGACCGCTACCACCTGCTCGTCGACGGGCCCGTCGGACCGCGGAACGAGTTCGACCCGACACGCCCCCTGCTCGACCCGTACGCCCGCGGCATCGCACCGACAGGGCCCGGGACGCCCCGCTGGACGAGCGTCGTCGTGGACGACGCCTTCGACTGGGGCGGCGTCGTCAAGCCCACGGTCCCGCTCGACCGCGCCGTGGTCTACGAGGCGAACGTCCGCACCCTGACCGCCGCGAACCCGCACCTGCCGGAGCACCTGCGCGGCACGTACGCCGGGGTGGCGCACGAGAGCACCATCGCGCACCTGCACCGGATCGGTGTCACGACGCTCGAGCTCCTGCCGGTGCACGCGTTCGACACCGAGAACTGGTTGCGGGACGCCGGCCGCGAGAACGCCTGGGGCTACAACACCCTCGGGTTCTTCGCGCCGCACGCCGCGCACGCCTCGGCTCCCGCACGGGCGGAGGGCGCGTCCGCGGTGCTGCGCGAGTTCAAGGGCATGGTCCGGCTGCTGCACGAAGCGGGCATCCAGGTGGTGCTCGACGTCGTCTACAACCACACGGCGGAAGAGGGCCTCGGCGGGCCCACCACCAGCCTGCGCGGCATCGACGGTGCGGAGCGGTACCGGTGGACCCAGGCCGCGCCGCCGTTCCGGGACACCTACTACGACACCACCGGCTGCGGGAACACCCTGGACACCTCGGTGGAGTCCACGGCGGACCTCATCGTCGACAGCCTGGTCTACTGGGCCCGCGAGGTGCAGGTCGACGGCTTCCGCTTCGACCTGATGGCCGCGCTCGCCCGCGACGCCCACCACGTCTTCGATCCGCAGCACCCCCTGCTCGAGCGGATCCGGAACCACCCCGACCTGCAGGACACCCTGGTCATCGCCGAACCGTGGGACGTCGGACCCGACGGTTGGAAGACCGGCTCGTTCGGCACGGCCGGCGACCGCACCAGTGAGTGGAACGACGGCTTCCGCAACACGGTCCGCCAGTTCTGGCTGACGGACATCGCCGAGGAACGCCGCAACGGCATGCCCCGCACCGGCATCGGCGCCCTCGCCGGCGCCCTGACCGGCTCGCGCCACGTCTTCGGCGTCGACCGCGGTCCGCTCGCGAGCGTCAACTTCGTCACCGCCCACGACGGCTTCACGCTGCTCGACCTGGTGTCGTACGACGGCAAGCACAACGAGGCGAACGGCGAGGAGAACCGCGACGGTTCGAACGACAACCGCTCGTTCAACCACGGCATCGAGGGCGACACCGCCGACCGCGGCGTCCGGGCAGCGCGGGGCCGGTCGATGCGGAACCTCGCGGCGACGCTGCTGCTCTCCGCCGGCGTGCCGATGCTCACCGCGGGTGACGAGCGGAGCCGCACGCAGCACGGCAACAACAACGCGTACGTCGTGTCCGACGACCTCACCCCGGTGGACTGGTCCGACGACGAGGACGCCGAGTCGATGACCGAGGCCGTCGCCGCGCTCGCCCGGTTCCGGCAGGCGCACCCCGCACTCCGGCCGACGCGCTTCGGCGTCGAGGGGCAGGAGACCCCGGGTGCCTCGCGGATGTCCTGGTACGGGCCGGACGGGCATCCGATGACCATCGAGGGCTGGGACCAGCCGGTACACCGCGTCCTGCAGTACTTCGCCGAGTCCACACCCGAGCACGAGCCGTACGACCGCGTGCTGGTCGTGGTGCACGGCAGCGGGCGCACCCGTGACCTGACGCTGCCGGTGCGCGAGGACGTGCTCGGCTACCGCCTCGCGTGGTCGAGCGAGAAGCACCGTGACCACGAGCGGCTCCGCCCCGCCGGTCAGGTGTTCACCGCCTACGGCCCCGGCATCCACCTGTTCGAGCCGGCGTAGCGCGCGATCCGGCCCGCGCCCGGCACGTGACCAGCGGGCGGACGGGAGGCCCGTGGCGGCCCCGCCACGGGCCTCCCGTCCGGTTCCTCCACAGGTCCACGGCGCGCCCGACCGTCCACAGCGGGCGGATTCCGGGGAACGCGGAGGCGCTCGCCGGGTAGCGTCGGCTCCGTGGCCACCGCAGACCGACCCCGCCGACCGAAGATCGGGCGCATCCCGATCACCGAGCTCGCCCCGAGGACGCCGAACGGGTTCCCCGGCAAGGCGTTCGACGGCGAGGTGATCACGTTCGGTGCGACCGTCTTCCGAGAAGGACACGGCATCATCGGCGCCGACCTCGTCCTCGAACGCCCGGACGGGGGCACCAGGACCGTCCCCCTGGCCCTCGGCGCGCCCGGGACCGACCGGTACGAGGCGACCGTCCAGGTCGACCACGTCGGCGTCTGGACCTGGCACGTCGAGTCCTACTCCGACGACTGGGCCACGTGGCTGCACGCCGCACGGCTGAAGATCGCGGCCGGGGTGGACACCGAGGCGACGCTCCTCGACGGCGCCCTGCTGCTCGACCGGCTCGCCGACGAGACCGACTCCCCCGCCGCCACCCGTGCGGCAGCGAAGGTGCGCGACACCGACCTCGACCCGGCCGAGCGCCTGGCCGCCGTCGACGACCCGCGCATCGTGGCCGAGGTCGAGGAAGCCCCGCTCACCTCGCTCCGGACGCACTCCCCGACGCAGCTGCTCGACGTCGAACGCACCCGTGCCGGCGTCGGCGCCTGGTACGAGTTCTTCCCCCGCAGCGAAGGCGCGAAGAAGAACCCGGACGGCTCGTGGAAGAGCGGCGACTTCCGCACCTCGGCTCGCCGTCTGCCCGCCGTCGCCCGGATGGGCTTCGACGTCGTCTACCTGCCACCGATCCACCCGATCGGCACGACCGCGCGCAAGGGGCCGAACAACACGCTCACCCCGGGGCCGCACGACCCCGGCAGCCCCTGGGCGATCGGCTCCCCCGAGGGCGGGCACGACGCGATCCACCCCGACCTCGGGTCCGAGGACGACTTCCGCGACTTCGTCGAGACCGCCAAGAACACCGGCATGGAAGTGGCGCTCGACTTCGCGTTGCAGTGTTCCCCCGACCACCCCTGGGTCACCGAGCACCCGAACTGGTTCACGCAGCGCGCCGACGGCTCGATCGCCACGGCCGAGAACCCGCCGAAGCGCTACCAGGACATCTACCCGATCCAGTTCGATTCCGACCCCGAGGGCCTGGTCGCCGAGGTCCTGCGCGTCCTGCGGCACTGGATCGACTTCGGCATCCGGATCTTCCGGGTCGACAACCCGCACACCAAGCCGCTCTGGTTCTGGGAGCGCGTCATCCGCGAAGTCCGCGACGAGCACCCGGACACCGTGTTCCTGGCCGAGGCGTTCACCCGGCCGGCGATGATGCGTGCACTGGCAGAGGTCGGGTTCCAGCAGTCGTACTCGTACTTCACGTGGCGGAACACGAAGGAAGAGATCGAGTCCTACTTCGAGGAGCTGTCGCACGAGACGAGCGACTACCTGCGCCCGAACCTGTTCGTGAACACGCCGGACATCCTCACGGAGTACCTGCAGTTCGGCGGTCGCGCCGGCTACAAGGTACGTGCCGCGCTCGCTGCGACGGGCGCCCCGACGTGGGGCATGTACTCCGGGTACGAGCTGTTCGAGGACGTCGCCCGACCGGGCTCGGAAGAGAACATCGACAACGAGAAGTACGAGTACAAGCCGCGTGACTTCGCCCTGGCCGAGGCCGAGGGCGCGTCGCTCGCCCCGTACGTGACGATGCTCAACCGGCTCCGTGCCGCGCACCCCGCCCTCCGCCAGCTGCGGAACCTGCACGTGCACGCCGCCGACGACCCGGCGACCGTCGTGTACTCGAAGCACCTGTCCGGCGAGTTCATCCGCTCCGGACACGCCGACACCGTGATCGTCGTCGCGAACGTCGACCCGCACTCGGCGCGTGAGACCACCGTGCACCTGGACCTCGCTGCGCTCGGCCTGCCGGCCGACAGCCGGTTCGACGTCCGTGACGTCGTGACCGGGCAGCGCTGGGTCTGGGGCGCGTCGAACTACGTCCGCCTGGACGCCTTCCAGGAACCCGTGCACCTGCTCGTCGTGGAAGGACTGCACCGATGACGAACGACCCGACCGCACCCCAGCCGACCCCGCCGTCGCGCCGCGGCCCCGCCGTACCGCCGGTCCCGCCCCCGCCGCCGCCCGTGCCCGCGCGGACACCGTCCGACGCGAAGCCGGAGCCGCGCTACGAGCCGCGGGTCTCCGCCCCCGACGAGGACCTGCCCGGCGCTCCCGCTGCACCGCGCGAGGCGCCCGACCGCGGGGTCGCCGAGTCCGCCACGCTGGCGGGGCACCCCGCCGACGCGACGCACCCGCGGGTACCGTCCGTCGACGCCGTCGCGTCCTCGGGCGCTCCGACCGGAGGCCCGTCCACCGTTGCGCCGTCGACCGCCCTCCCGACGCCGCCAGCTCCGGAGCCCGCCACCGCCGACAGCACGGGCCCGCGCCCGGCTCCGGTCGAGCAGTGGCTGCGCCAACAGGTCGCCGAGGGCCGCTGGTCGCAGCCTCACGACGTCCTCGGCCCGCACGCCGTCGACGGCGGCACGAGCGTCCGCGTGGTGCGCCACCTGGCGCAGGCGGTCCGGCTCGTCCGGCTCGACGGCGACGACGTCGAGCTGACCCACGAGGGCGACGGTCTCTGGGCCGGTGCCACCACCGAGGAGCTCGGGCGCTACCGGGTCGAGGCCGACTACGACTTCGACGAGTCCTCGGAAGAGGACGACGCCACCTGGACGACCGACGACGCGTACCGGTTCGCCCCGACGCTCGGCGAGCTCGACCTGCACCTGTTCGGTGAGGGCCGCGACGAGCAGCTCTGGCACCACCTCGGCGCGCACGTCCGCACGATCGACGGCGTCGACGGCGTCGCGTTCTCCGTGTGGGCACCCCGAGCGACCGCCGTGCGCGTGATCGGCGACTTCGAGGGCTGGGAAGGCCGCACCACCGCGATGCGCCGCCTGAGCGACCTCGGCGTCTGGGAGCTGTTCTGGCCCGGAGCCGTCGCCGGACAGCGGTACAAGTTCCAGATCCTCACCGACTCCGGCTGGGTCGAGCGCGCGGACCCGTTCGCCCGCGAGGCCGAGATCGCCCCGGCCACCGCCTCGGTCATCACCGAGTCGAGCTACACGTGGTCCGAGGGCGACCGCGCCTGGATGGAACGCCGCGCGGAGACGACCACGCACGATGCGCCCATGAGCGTCTACGAGGTCCACCTCGGCTCGTGGCGCCCGGGCTTGTCGTACCGCGAGGTCGCCGATCAGCTCATCGGCCACATGGAGTACACGGGCTTCACGCACGTGGAGTTCCTGCCGCTCGCCGAGCACCCGTTCGGCGGTTCGTGGGGCTACCAGGTCACCGGGTACTACGCTCCGACCGCACGCTACGGCTCCCCCGACGACCTGCGGTACCTGGTCGACCGCCTGCACTCCGCCGGCATCGGCGTGATCATGGACTGGGTCCCCGGCCACTTCCCGAAGGACGAGTGGGCACTCGGACGCTTCGACGGCCACGCGTTGTTCGAGCACCCGGACCCCCGCCGCGGGGAGCAGCTCGACTGGGGCACCTACGTGTTCGACTTCGGGCAGCCGCAGGTCCGGAACTTCCTGGTCGCCAACGCCCTGTACTGGCTCGAGGAGTTCCACATCGACGGCCTGCGCGTCGACGCCGTCGCCTCGATCCTGTACCTCGACTACTCCCGCACCGACTGGCTGCCGAACATCCACGGCGGCCGCGAGAACCTCGACGCCGTCGCGTTCCTGCAGGAGACGAACGCCACCGCCTACAAGCGCTACCCGGGCATCGTCATGATCGCCGAGGAGAGCACCTCGTGGCCCGGCGTGACCCAGCCGACGAGCGCCGGTGGTCTCGGGTTCGGCCAGAAGTGGAACATGGGCTGGATGCACGACTCGCTCGAGTACGTGCAGCGCGACCCCGCGTACCGCAGCTACCACCACGACGAGATCACCTTCTCGCTCGTGTACGCCTTCAGTGAGCAGTTCACCCTGCCGATCAGCCACGACGAGGTCGTGCACGGCAAGGGTTCCCTCTACGGCAAGATGCCCGGCGACGAGTGGCAGAAGCTCGCGAACGTCCGGGCCTACCTGGCGTTCATGTGGGCGCACCCCGGCAAGCAGCTGCTCTTCATGGGGCAGGAGTTCGCCCAGCCCGCAGAGTGGTCCGAAGCGAAGGGGCTCGACTGGTGGCTCCTCGACCAGCCCGGGCACCGCGGCGTGCAGGACCTCGTCGCCGCCCTGAACCGGGTCTACAAGGACACGCCCGCGCTCTGGACGCACGACAGCACGGCCGACGGCTTCGAGTGGATCGAGGGCGGCGACGCACCCCACTCGACGCTCGGGTTCCTGCGCAAGGACGGCGAAGACCGGCTGGCGGTGTTCGTGAACTTCTCGGGCGTGCCCGTCGAACGCCGGTTCGGCCTGCCGAGCGCCGGCGAGTGGCACGAGGTGCTCAACACCGACGCCGCGGAGTACGGCGGCTCCGGTGTCGGCAACCTCGGAGTCGTCACCGCCGAGGACACCCCGTGGGCCGGCCGACCCGCATCGGCGCACCTCGTGGTGCCGCCGCTCGGGGCCGTCTGGCTCAAGCTCGAGCGCTAGCTGTGGCCCGCGTCCTGGACGCGGCCGCAGACGGACGGGAGGCCCGGTGCCAGCTGGCACCGGGC
This sequence comes from Curtobacterium sp. PhB128, assembly GCF_004340725.1. Lineage (NCBI taxonomy): Bacteria > Bacillati > Actinomycetota > Actinomycetes > Micrococcales > Microbacteriaceae > Curtobacterium > Curtobacterium sp. PhB128. The sequence goes on along the minus strand of NZ_SLUR01000001.1, from coordinate 92,251 downwards.
CTCCCGTTCGTCGGTTGCGGACCGCTAGTACAGGGCGCTCGCCAGGCGACGGCGGGCCGCGACCACGCGCGGGTCGTCGGTCCCGATGAGCTCGAAGTACTCGACCAGGCGGACGCGCAGCGCCTCACGGTCCTCGCCGAACACCGTCGGCACCAGGTCGAGCAGGCGCCCGAAGGCGTCCTCGACGTGGCCACCGGAGATGTCGAGATCGGCGACCGCGAGCTGCGCCTGGACGTCCTGCGGACCCGCACCGGCGGCGGCACGGATGTCGTCGGCGGTGTGGCCGTTCAGTCGGTCCAGGAGCGACACCTGCGCGAGCCCCGCGACGGCCATCTGGTCGTGCGGGTCCTGCAGGATCGCGGTCTTGTACTCGGTGATCGCCGTGGCGTAGTCGCCCTGCTCGATCGCGTCGTACGCGGCCTGGTGGTGCGGCGGCAGCGCTTCCGGCTCCGGCTCGCCCTGCTCGGCGGTGTCCTCGGGCGCGGCAGCACCGTCCACGGTGACGCGACCGGAGACGCCGTTCTGCTCGGCTGCTTGGAGCACCTGCTCGTAGACGTCGCGGACCTGCGCCTCGGGCAGCGCGCCGACGAAGAGCCCGAGCGGGCGTCCGCCGATCAGCGCGGCCACGGTCGGGATCGACTGCGCCTGGAACGCCTGCACGAGCTGCGGGTTCGTGTCGGCGTCCACCTTGGCGAGCAGCACGCGCCCGCCGTACTCGGCGGTCAACTGCTCGAGGATCGGCGAGAGCTGCTTGCACGGCCCGCACCACTCGGCCCAGATGTCGACGATGACCGGCACCACGGACGACAGCTCCAGGACGTCCTGGAACGTGTCGTCGGTGACGTCGAGCACGAGTGACGGGACGGTCAAGTCGGCGCCGGCCTCGGTGCCCGGCGCTGCTGCACCGGTCGGGCTTCCCGCCTGCGCCGGAGCACCGGCGGGCGGCTGGGGCGGCCGCTGTGCGCGGTCGACGAGGGACGACAGGTCCACGGCTCCGCGGAGCCCGGACGGGGTCGGGGGGATGTTGCTCATTGCACCTCACTCGCTGCGGTCAGGCCCTGCGTGAACCCGAGCAGGACCACTTTGTCATCCGAGGCGACCGGCGGCACGTAGAAGAGCAGCTGGACGCCGTACGTGGCGCTGATGCCCTTCTTGCTCGTGTCGACCCCGGACAGTGCCTTGACGGCACCCTCGGTGTTGACCTCGGCGCCGGAGGCGGTCGGGGTCACCTTCTCGATCTCGTTGAGGTCGGCGGAGACGAGCGCGCCGGCGTCGTCGGTCGCGATCGCGACGGCGGAGTCCTCCGGGGCCTCGGACGAGTACTCGATCTTCGCCGTGTCCGGCAGGGACTTCGCCTTCTTGTCCTTGTACGCCTTGCCGATGGTGGTGCGGAGGCCGTCACCCTCGGTGGCGAACAGGTCGGCGTACTCGCTCTTCGAGTCCTTGGACAGGATGTCGCCGTAGGCGGTCGCGACCTGGTCCGGGGCGATCGCGAGGAGCTTCGACTGCGGGGCCAGGAGCGCCGCGCCGATCGACGTCGGCGCGAGGCTCGGGATCTTGGCGTCGGCCTCGAGCGAGACGTCGTAGGCGACCTTGTACGGGTCGCGCGCGGTGTCCTGCACGAGCGTCAGGGCCTGCGGTGCCGACTTGGCGTCGCAGTCCTCGGCGACGATCACGAAGACCGTGCGCGGCCACGTGTCGGTCTGCTGCGGCAACGCGACGCACACCTGACCGGCCGAGATCGCCGGCGGTGCCTTGGCGTCGGAGTCCTTGCCGCGGATGGAGTAGTTCGCCAGGCGCAGGTCGAGCGCGGCACCGGTGAAGCGGGTCTTCGCCAGGTCACGGTCGCGGGCGCCGTCGGACTGCTTCGCCACCGTGGCGATCCGCTCGACGACCCGGGTGATCTGCTGCTTGGTCGCCGCCGTGGGCTCGGTGGTCTCCGCTGCGCCGGTCGCGCTGGCCGTGGGGGTCGGGGTCGCGAGCGAGGGGTCCCCGCCCTGCGGCCAGTAGTCGGAGGAGCAGCCGGCCAGGGCGAGCGTGCCGACGAGCACCACGGGGACCGCGATGAACGCGCGCGATCCGCGGCGGCCCCGGGTCGGGACCTGTGCGCCGGCGGCGGCGGCGCGACGCGAGGCCCGTACGCGCGGCGGTCGGGTGCCACCGCTGCGACGACGCGGCCCACGACCGCGGCGCTGGTGCAGGAACGCCAGGATCAACAGCACGATGCCGCCGAGTGCGAAGACGCCACCGGCGACCAGCAGGGGCCCGACGGACGGCGTCGCGGTGTCCTTCGGCCAGGTGACCGAGACGTCGCTCGGCGCCGCGGCGGTGCCGTCGCTGACGATGAGGACCGAGACGTCCTGCGGCAGGCGGACCGTGAACTGCCCGGAGCCGTCGTACTCCTGGTACCAGAGGTCACTGCCCTTCGGCGACGGGACGGACGCCTCGGAGCCGGTGGTCTTGCCCACCAGCTTCGCGCTCTCGGCGTCGAACCGGAGCGTGGTGTGCTCGGCGTCACCGACCCACGCGTTGACGTCGGCCGTTTTGCCGTACGCAGCGAAGACCTTGCCGGAGCCGGACACGTTGATGCGCTGGTAGCCGGGGTTCGCGTTGAGCGTCGACCCGGGGATCACGGTGACCGGAGCGGAGCTGCTGGTCGAGCTGTCCGCGACGAGCGAGGACGGCGGAGCGAACACGGTCCGCTGTCCGACCGCCAACGCGACGAGCAGCAGGCCGATGACGAAACTGACGATCGCCAGGACGAATCGCACGAACACTCTCCCTACCGCGCCGGGGTGGGGATGTCGGCGCGCGAATCAGCGACTCAGGATAGCGAGCATGGCTGAGCAGCGCATCCATCCGGGCTGTCGTCGGACTCAGACGACCCCGTCGGGCCACCACTACAATCGACCGCGGGCCGGATCGGGCCCTCCGCCGAGCACCCAGGAGCGACACGTGGCGAACGACGAGGCAGAGTTCGGGACCGAGCTGCGCGGGTACCGCCGCGACGACGTCGACCGCTCACTGAACGACCTGCGCCGTGAGCTCATCAAGTCGAACACCGACCGTGCCGACGCCGCGAAGGAGATCCGTCTCCTGCAGTCCCGCGTCTCCGAGCTCCAGGGCGAACTCGACGAGGCCGGCACCCCCACCTACAGCGGCCTGGGCACACGTCTCGAGTCGACCCTGCGCGTGGCGGAGGAGCAGTCCACCCGTCTCATCAGCCAAGCGGACATCGACGCACAGCGCCTGCGGGCGTCGAGCCGGGCCGAGGCCGACCGCACCGTGCGCGAGGCACAGGAAGAAGCCCGCGACACCCTCGAGGACGCGCGCACCCGCTCCACCAACGAACTCACCCGTGCTCGTGCCGAGGCCGCCGACACCGTCGAGCGTGCCCGTGCCGAAGCCGGCCTGCTGACCCAGGACGCCCGCAACGAGGCCGCGGCCATCCGGGGTGCCGCGGTGACCGAGGCCGCCGAGGTCCGCTCCGTCGCCATCCGTGAGACGAACGCCCTGCGCGCCCAGGTCGAGCACGAGGTCGCCGAGCTGCGCGAGATCGCCCTGCGCGAGTCGGCCGACTCCCGCACCGCCGCGGCCGACCTCGACCGCGAGACCGAGCACCGCCGCTCGGTGTTCGAGGCCGACCACGCCCGCCGGGTCGAGGACCTCGACCACGAGGAGTCCACCCGCCGTCAGGCGCTCGAGCGCGAGGTCGCCGAGGGGCGTGCTGCGTGGCACCGGGAGCGCGACGAGCAGCAGCAGGCCCACGCCCTGGCGATCGAGACCGGCCGCGCCGAGCTGCAGGCCGAGGTCGACCGACGTCGCGCCGAGATCGACGGCGAGTTCGCCGACCGCCGCCGTGTCGTGGACGAGGAACTCGCCGCAGCCCGTGCCGAGTGGGACCGGGAGCTCGCCTCGGCGCGCACCGCCCTGGCACAGGAGGCCGAAGCGTCGCGTGCGCAGCTGCGCGTCGACGAGGAACAGACGCGCGTCGAGAACGAGCGCCTCGTGCAGGAGACCGCCGACCGCATCGCACGCGAGCTCGAGGAGCACGACACCCGCATCGAGCGGGAGCGCGCCGAGGCCGACGCCGCCGCCGAACGCGCAGACCGCGAGCACGAGAACGCGCTCGCCGCCCGCCGCGAGCGCGAGCACGCCGAGGTCGACACCGAGATCGCCGACCGCCGCTCCGCCGAACTCGACACCCTCGAGTCCGAGCGCACCGCCCTCCGTCAGGAGATCGACACCGCCCGCGCCGACCTGGCGAAGGAACGTGACGAGGCCCGTGCCGAGGTCGCCCGCGAGCGTGACGAGGCCCGGACGACGCTCGAGTCCGAGCTCGCCTCACGCCGGGACGACGCCGAGCAGGACTACCTGCAGAAGCACCACGAGACCGTCACCGAGACGCAGAAGTACCTCGACGAGGCGAACCTGCAGCTCGCCGAGGCCACGCGCCGTGCCACCGAGGCCCGCGAGCGCGCCGAGCGGCTCCAGCAGGAAGCCGACGACCTCGAGCGCACCAGCACCGCCGACGCGCAGGAGCACGCCCGCACCATCGTCGCCGATGCCCAGGACCGCGTGCACCGCATGGTCTCCGATGCCGAGGAGCGCACGGCTGCCATCACCGCCGAGGCCGAGGACCGACTGTCGGCGATCCGCACCGAGCGCGAGGCCGTGGCGGGCTACCTGGAGAACCTGCGCGGCGTGCTCACGCACGCGACCGGCCTGCTGGGGACCGCACCCGGTACCGCGCCCGGAGCGGCCGACGACGCAGTGGACGCGACCGAACGCTGACGCGAGCCGACCAGGAGGCGCGGGTCGCGCCTCCCGGTCGGCCCACCGCACCGAGGTGGGCACGCACCGTGCGTCAGACCGGCGAGTGCCGTCAGACCGGCCAGTGCGTCGGCAGCGGCGCGCTGCCCGGCACGACGAGGTCGGCGACGGCGTCGAGGACGATCCGGACGTAGCGCTCCCCCACCCACAGGTGCTTCGCGCCCTCGATCGGGACGACCCGGACGTTCGGGGCGACGGCGAACCGGGCGATCGCTTCGTCGGGCTGCAGGAAGTCGTCGTGCTCGGGCACCAGGGCCACCACCGGGACGTCCACGGCTGCCCAGCGCACGAGCTCGTCCTCCGTGGTGCGGTGCAGCGGCGGCGAGAGCAGGACCACGCCCGCCACGGTGCCGGCCTCGACGTGTTCCAGTGCGTGCTTGAGGATCACCTCGGTACCGAAGGACCAGCCCACCAACCACGGCGTCGGCAGACCACGGTCGACCACCTCGGCGACGGCGGCGCGCAGGTCGAAGCCCTCGGAGACACCCTCGCCGAACACGCCCTCGGACGTGCCGCGTGGTGACGTCACCGACCGGAAGTTGAAGCGCAGGACCGCGATGTCCGCCAGGGCCGGCAGACGTGCGGCGGCCTTCTTGAGCACGTGCGAGTCCATGAAGCCGTGCGCGGTCGGCAGCGGGTGCAGTGTCACGACGGTGCCCCGTGCCGGGCGCGACTCCGGTTCGGCGAGTTCCCCGACCAGGGTGAGGTGGTCGTCGGTGACGAGCTCGACGTCGGTGCGCCGAGCGGGCAGCTGCGTGGCGGAGCGGATCTCGCCGTCGTCGGTCATGCGATGCTCCAGCAGTGGTTGTGCCAGTGTCGGCGTGATGCCAGGTCAGCAGCGTCGCCGAGGACCCCGTCGGAACGCCAGACCACCACGTGTGCGGTACCGGGCAGGACCGTACCGCCGCACCCGGGGCAGACGTACTCCTTCTGCGCCGACGCCGCGGAGACGGGCTGGACGACGTACTCCCGCCCGCGACGCACCTCGGTGCGCTTCCACGAGCTCATCAGCCGATCGAGGCCGGTGTCCTCGTCAGGCTCGACGTCGCGACCACGGGGACGCCGCGGCCGGTTGCTGCGCGGCACCCCAACTGCCGATCAGTACCAGTTGTTCGCCTGGCTGTGGCCCCAGGCGCCGCAGGGCGTGCCGTAGACACCGGCGATGTAGTTGAGACCCCACGTGATCTGCGTCGCGGGGTTCGTCTGCCAGTCGGCACCGGCGGTCGCCATCTTGCTGCCCGGGAGCGCCTGCGGGATGCCGTACGCACCGCTGGGGTTGTAGGCGTTCACCCGCCAGCCGGACTCCTTGTTCCACAGCGAGACGAGGCAGTTGTACTGGTCGGTGCCCCAACCCCGGGCCGTGACGAGCTGCAGGGCGATGGCCTGTGCGCTGCCCGCGTCGGGCGTCGCGGCCACGGCGGCCAGCGTGTTCGCGGCGGAGACGCTCTCGGTCTCGGTCGCGGCGGCGTCGGTCGTGTCGTCGGTGGTGGCGTCGTCGGCTTCTTCCTCGACGACGGGCTTGACGACCTTGGGCGCCGGCACGGTCACGCCGTACCCGTCACGGTCGGCAGCGGCGTCGCCGTAGGTGCCGTGCGCGGTGTACTGCTGCGGGGCCTGCGGCGTCTTCACGAGCACCGGGGTGTCGACCGCGGCCTGCGCGACGTCGGCCTGGAGCGGGTTGAAGAGCGACGCCCCGACGAAGAGGAAGACCCCGACGAACGAGAACGCCGGAACCGAGGAACGCTTCCGTGCGAAGGCGTTGACCGCGGCGGCTGCGCCACGGCTCGGCTGCTGCGCCGTCGCGGTGCGCTGGACCGCCGACGCGTTCTGCTGCTTCGCGGCACGCGGGTCCACCCGGGCCGCGGGGGCCTCGTGCGCGAACGCGGCGATGCGTTCGTCGGACACGCGGTTCGCTGCGACGGACTTCGGCGTCGCGACGGGACCGGTCTCCGGCAGGACCTGCGGGTTCGCCTGGAGCACCGAGGTGTCCGCCGTACGGGTTCGGTTCAGTGCCGCGCGGCGCTCACCCGAAGCCTGAAGGCTGAGGTGCTCGCGGGGATCGCGGTCGGAGCTGTGGTCTGCCGTGTGCCTGCCCATGAGTAGGACCAGGGTAACGGAACGATCACGGAAAGCGAAGCACCTGGGTGCAGCGCGTCGTCAGCGGACGGCGAGCATGACCTCGACGACGGCGTCGAGCAGCGCGTCCACCTGGCCCTCGCGGTAGCCGCCGTGCTTCGGGCGGAACACGATCGACCGCACCTCGGTGAGGCTCAGCGGCTTGCCCTCGCGGAAGTAGCCACCGAGGCGGGCCGCGAACGCGTCGACGTCCTTCGGGTGGTAGCCGGTGCCGAGCACGCTCACCCGGTTGAACCGCTGTCCGTCCGGGCGCTCGAGGCGGGCCACGACGTCGGAGGCCTTCGTGCGGGCTTCGGCGTACCAGGCCTTCTGCCCGGCGTCGCCGATCTCCCGCTCGCGCTCCCTGGCCGCGAAGGCGTCCTCGAGGCGCTCCAGCGCTGCGTCGACGTGCGAGGTGGAGTAGCCGCCCTTGCGCATCGAGAACGCGGTGGCGCGGATCTTCGCAGCCTCGATGCCGGGGGCGCTGTCGTCGGCGGAGTACGCACGACGGGCGTCCTCGAGGAAACGCTCGACTTCGTCGACGTCGTATCCGAGGGCGGAGCGGGCTGCGGTCGGGAAGGTGGTGGCCACGGCGTCATTCTGCCAGTCCCGACCCGTGGCACAACCTGGACGCGCTGAGGGCAGCGCTCAGGGTGGCCCGACGAGGTCGATCGAGGTCGGTCAGTGGTTGACGATCAGGTACAGCACGTAGGCGACGGCGGCCGACGGCAGGATGCTGTCGATGCGGTCGAGCAGTCCGCCGTGCCCGGGCAGGAAGGACGAGATGTCCTTGATGCCGAGGTCGCGCTTGATCATCGACTCGGTGAGGTCGCCCAGGGTCGCGGACCCGGAGATCAGCACGCCGAGCACGACGCCGGTCCACCACGGCAGGCCGAGCATGAGCCAGGCGACCAGGATGCCGACGATGATGCTCGCGGCGACCGATCCGGCGAAGCCCTCCCACGTCTTCTTCGGGCTGATCCGCGGCGCCATCGGGTGCTTGCCGAGGTTCAACCCGGTGGCGTAGGCACCGGTGTCGACAGCGACGACGACCAGGATGAAGCCGATCACCCACAGGTTGCCCTCTGACTGCGCGGAGAGCAGGACGACACAGGCGCCGAGCAGCGAGATGTACGCCTGCACGAACAGGCCGTTCGTGACGTCGCGAAACACGTCGCCGGCCGACGGCTTCTGCCGCGAGAGCGCGACCTCGACCAGACGCCAGAGGCTGATCAGGACGATGCCACCGAGCAGCGTGAAGAGTGCCGCGACCTGCCCGAGCAGGAACGCCGCCGGCACGATCGCGATCGCGACGGCGACGCTCGGGATCCGCGGGACGTCCCGGCCGGCGAAGCGCATGGCGCTCGTGAGCTCGTAGACGCCCACGCCGAGCAGGAACGCCGCCACGACCATGAACGACGGCGGCCAGATGAGGAGCGTGCCGAGCATGACCACGGCGAACGCGAGCGCGATGCCGATCGCCGCCGGCAGGTTGCGCCCGGTGCGCGCCGTCAGGGCCTCGTTGCGCGCACCGAAGTCGGCCTTGCGCTGCCGGAGCTGCGCCTCGAAGTCGGTGCGGGCCGCTCGGGCACGCGCATCGAAGTCCTGGCGGAGCCCCTTCTTCACGGGCCCGGTGTGGTCGGGTCCGTGCTCTGCTGTGGGGCGTTCACCGCCCTGGTCCGGGCGGCGCATCAGACCTCGAGGAGTTCGGCTTCCTTCTTCTTCAGCGACTCGTCGATCTGGTCGACGTGCTTCTTCGTCAGGGCCTCGAGGTCCTTGTCACCGCGCGAGATCTCGTCGTCCGAGATCTCACCCTTGAGTGCGTCGAGGTCGTCCTTGGCCTTGCGGCGGATGTTCCGGATGACGACCTTGTGGTCCTCGCCCTTCGTCCGCACGAGCTTGACGAACTCCTTGCGGCGGTCCTTGGTGAGCTCCGGGATCGTCACGCGGACGATGTCGCCGTCGTTCGTCGGGCTGGCGCCGAGGTTGGGGAACGTCGCGATGGCGCGCTCGATCTCCTTGAGCGCCGTCTTGTCGTACGGCGTCACGATGAGCGTGCGGGCCTCGGGCGTCTGCAGCGACGCGAGCTGCGCGAGCGGCGTCGGCGTGCCGTAGTACTCGACCGGGATCTTCTGGAAGAGCGCCGCGTTGATGCGGCCGGTGCGGACGGTCGAGAAGTCGTCCTTGGCGACCTCGACAGCCTTCGCCATCTTCTCGGTGGCTTCGGTCAGGACATCACTGATCACGGTGTTACTCCTTCGGTACTGGCGTCGAGTCTAGTCAGCGGTGCGGGTCAGTTGCTGACCACGGTGCCGATGCGCTCGCCACGGATGGCGGCCTGGACGTTGCCGTCGCCCTCCATGCCGAAGACGTGCATCGGCATGCCGTTGTCCATGCAGAGCGAGAACGCCGTGGCGTCGACGACCTTCAGGCCCTTCAGGAGTGCGTCCTGGTAGGTCACGTGGTGCAGCTTCTCGGCCGTGGCGTCCTTCTTCGGGTCCGCCGTGTACACGCCGTCGACACCGTTCTTGGCGACGAGGACCTCGTCGGCCTTGATCTCGAGTGCTCGCTGCGCGGCCACCGTGTCGGTCGAGAAGTACGGCAGACCGGCGCCGGCGCCGAAGATGACGACGCGGCCCTTCTCGAGGTGCCGCTCGGCGCGCCGCGGGATGTACGGCTCGGCGACCTGGGTCATCGCGATGGCCGACTGCACGCGCGTGGCGGCCCCGGCCTGCTCGAGGAAGTCCTGCAGGGCGAGCGCGTTCATCACGGTGCCGAGCATGCCCATGTAGTCGGCACGGCCGCGGTCCATCCCGCGCTGCGAGAGCTCGGCGCCGCGGAAGAAGTTGCCCCCGCCGACGACGATCGCGATCTCGACCTCGCGCGCGGCGACGGCGATCTCCTTGGCGATGGCCCCGATCACGTCGGGGTTCACGCCGAGCGATCCGGCCCCGAAGGCCTCTCCCGACAGCTTCAGCAGTACGCGGCGTCGTCCGGTCTTCTCGTCGGTCATCTGATCGCACCCTTCGTCGTGGTCTCGTGGAAATGTACTCGCGGATGTGTCGCGTGTGTGTCGCGCCCGGAGGCGCGAAAAACGGGGCCAGGAACCTGGTTGGTTCCTGACCCCGTCACGGGTTCGTTACGCGCCGACCTTGACGCGGGCGAAGCCCTGGATCGTGATGCCGGCGTTCTCGGCGGCCTTCGCGACGGAGATCTTGTTGTCCTTCGCGTAGTCCTGGTCGAGGAGCGACACCTGCTTGATGTAGGCGTTCACCCGACCCTCGACGATCTTCGGGAGCGCAGCCTCGGGCTTGCCCTCCTCGCGCGTGATCGCCTCGACGGTCGCACGCTCCTTGGCGATCTCGTCGGCCGGGACCTCGTCGCGGGTCAGGTACGTCGGGTTCGCGAACGCGACGTGCTGGGCGATCGAGCGGGCCTCGGCAGCGTTGTCACCCTCGTACGCGATGACGACGGCGATCTGCGGCGGCAGGTCCTGGCTGGTCTTGTGCAGGTAGATCTCGAAGGCCGAGCCCTCGACACGGCGGACCGTGCGGACCTCGAGCTTCTCGCCCAGTGCGGCGGCCGACTCGTTGACGACCTCGAGAACGGTCTTGCCGTCGACGGGGGCGGCGTTCGCGGCGGCGACGTCAGCTGCACCGGCGGCCGCGACGGCCCCGAGCACCTTGTCGGCCAGCGTCGTGAACTTCTCGTTCTTCGCGACGAAGTCGGTCTCGCTCGCGAGCTCGACGACCGTGGCGGCGCCGTTCTCGGAGCTCGCGACGACGACGCCCTCGGAGGTGGCACGGTCGTCGCGCTTGGCGACGGCCTTCGCACCCTTGATGCGGAGCAGCTCGACGGCCTTGTCGTAGTCGCCGTCGGCCTCGACGAGCGCGTTCTTCGCGTCCATCATGCCGGCGCCGAGGTCCTCGCGGAGCTTCTTCACGTCAGCAGCGGTGAAGTTTGCCATTGACTGTCCTTTCTGGACGGTACGTGTGTGGAGAGTGGTGACGCAGGCGCCGGACCCGATCGGGTCCGGCGCCTGCGACAGGTCACTCGGCGGGGGTGGTCTCCGCGGCTGCCTCGGCCTCGGCCGTCGGCTCCGCGTTCTTCGCGTCGTCGGCGATCGGCTCGCCGATCTCCTTCGCGGCGACCTGCGCGTCAGCGTTGTTCTCCTCGACGGTCGCACCCTCGGGAGCGGCGTCGGCGGACGGCGTCGCGGCGTCGCCACCGAGGAGCTCCTGCTCCCACTCGGCGAGGGGCTCTGCGGCCTCTTCGTCGTCGCCACCGTTGTGGCGGGTCTTCAGGCCCTCGGCCGCGGCGTCGGCGACGATGCGGGTGAGGAGACCGACGGAGCGGATCGCGTCGTCGTTGCCCGGGATCGGGTACGTGATCTCGTCGGGGTCGCAGTTGGTGTCGAGGATGCCGATGATCGGGATACCGAGCTTCTGCGCCTCGTCGACGGCGAGGTGCTCCTTCTTGGTGTCGACGATCCAGAGCGCGCTCGGGGTCCGCGTGAGGTTGCGGATACCACCGAGGGTCTTGTGGAGCTTGTCCAGCTCGCGCTTCTTGATGAGGAGCTCCTTCTTGGTGAAGCCCTTCGTCGTGTCGTCGAAGTCGATCTCCTCGAGCTCCTTCATGCGCGCGAGGCGCTTGGAGACCGTCTGGAAGTTCGTGAGCAGACCGCCGAGCCAACGCTGGTTGACGTACGGCTGGCCGACGCGGGTCGCCTGCTCGGCGATGGAGCCCTGCGCCTGCTTCTTGGTGCCCACGAAGAGGATCGTGCCACCGTGCGCGACCGTCTCCTTGACGAAGTCGTACGCGCGGTCGATGAAGGCCAGCGACTGCTGCAGGTCGATGATGTGGATGCCCGAGCGCTCGGCGAGGATGAAGCGCTTCACCTTCGGGTTCCACCGACGGGTCTGGTGTCCGAAGTGGACGCCGCTGTCGAGCAGCTGGCGGATGGTGACGACGGCCATGTGCCGTCCTCCTTCTGTGTTCTCGGAGCGCAGCTGTGCTGTGCCCCTGTTGCGGTTGTGTCGAGCACGACCGGAGGTCGTGATCCCTGGTGTCCTGGCACGCGACCGCCCGCTCGTGAGAGCGGGACCGGTGGTCGGGTGCCGGGTCGGAGACGGCGAACCGTTGACGACCCTGTGGACACGCGAAGTCAGCGCGCATCAGCGCACTGCTGGAGAAATGCTAGCAGACAGGAGGCCCGGATCACGCGCGCCGACCGGCTGACGTGATCCGGGCCTCCTGTCCGGTGTTCTGGGTGTCTCAGACGCGACTGATCACGCCTTCGCGTTCACCGTGTCGCCCTCGGCGGAGATGCCCATCTCCTCGAGCGAGCGACCCTTGGTCTCCGGGATCTTCGCGATGACGAAGAAGAACGAGATCAGCGCGAACAGCGCGTAGATGCCGTACGTGACCGTCAGGTTGAAGCCGGACAGCACCGGGAAGGTGATCGTGACGATGAAGTTCGCCACCCAGTTGGCGGCCGAGCCGATGCCGAGCGCCGTGGCGCGGATGCGGTTCGGGAACATCTCGCCGAGCAGCACCCACATGAGCGGACCCCACGTCGCGCCGAACGACACGACGAACAGGTTCGCGAAGATGAGGGCGATGACGCCCCACGCGCCGGGCAGGCTCGGGTTGCCGTCCACGATCGTCGACTGCGAGAACGCGATCGCGACCATCGCCAGCGACACGAACATGCCGGCGGAACCGGTGACGAGCAGCGGCTTCCGACCGATCTTGTCGACCAGGAAGATCGCGATGAAGGTCACGGCGACGTTGACCACCGAGGTGATCGTCGAGATGAGGAACGAGTCGCTCTCCTTGAACCCGACGGCCTGCCAGAGCGTCGTCGAGTAGTAGAAGATCACGTTGATGCCGACGAACTGCTGCAGCACGGCCAGGATGATGCCGACCCAGACGATGGGCTGCAGGCCGAAGCGGTTGCCCCGGATGGAGCCCTTCTTCTCGTTGGCTTCCTTCTTGATGCCGTCCTGGATCTCCTCCAGGCTCGTGTTCACCGTGTCGCGCGGGACGATCTTCGTCATGACCGCACGGGCGTCCTCCGTCCGCCCCTTGGCGAGCAGGTACCGCGGCGACTCCGGCAGCGTGATCGCCAGGATGCCGTAGACCACCGACGGGATCACGCCGACCAGGAACATCCAGCGCCAGGCCGGGAGGCCGAGGACGACCTCGGAGGCGCCACCGGCGGTGACGGCGAAGAACTGGTCGGAGAGCAGCGCGGCGAAGATACCGAGCGTGATCGCGAGCTGCTGGAACGAGGCCAGGCGCCCGCGGATCGCCTTCGGCGAGACCTCGGAGATGTACGCCGGCGCGATCACCGAGGCCGTACCGATGCCGAGGCCGCCGACGAGACGCCACAGGACGAAGTCCCACGTGGCGAACGCGAAGCCCGAGCCGATCGAGCTCACCAGGAACAGCACCGCGGCCCAGAACATCACCCGGGTGCGACCCCAGCGGTCAGCGAGTCGACCAGCGAAGTAGGCGCCGAACGCACAGCCGATGAGCGCGGACGCGACGGCGAAGCCGCTCGCCGCCTCGGACAGGCCGAACTCGCCCTTGATGGCCTCGACGGCGCCGTTGATGACCGACGAGTCGAAGCCGAAGAGGAAACCGCCCACCGCTGCTGCGATGGCGAACGCGGTGACCTTCCCCTTGAACGCACGGTCCTCGCCGTGCCCGGTGGCTGTGTTGGACACGATGCTCCTGGGTTCTGCCGGCCGTGCTGCTGTGGGCACGGTGCCCCGGCGGTCGGCTCGTTCGCCGTCCGTGCGGCGTTGCGTGGTCCGGAGCGGCCCCGACTGTACTCCTCGTGGTGGATGTGGTCATAACCGGGTGCGGGTGTCGGCGCGGGCGGGGCGGTCGGGTCGGGTCGGGGAGGGTGTCGCCTCGACTCGGAACGACACCGTCGATGTCGTGCGACATCGAGGACGTCGTTCGTTGCGGTCGCGTCGTCCCTCCACAGGCCGGGAGGCCCGCCCCACCCTCCACGGACCGCCTCACCTCGGTCGTGTGGCCGGTCCGTGGCGGACAGAGTGACGGCATGCTCCTGTTCCCCGGCTCCGGCACTCGGCTCCCTCCGGTCGCCGCGATGGTGGTGGTGATCGGGATGCTCGGGGCGTTCTGGACGGCCACCGCGTCGTTGCCCGCACCCGTGCCCGCGCCGGAGGACCTGCGCGACCACCGGTATGGCACGGCGGCGACTCGTGCTGCCGAACCGTGGGTCTGGCCGACCGGCACGCGGGTGGTCGAGCGCGGGTGGGAGCCACCGTCCGACGACTACGCCGCCGGTCACCGCGGGCTCGACGTCCCGGCACCGCTCGGCACGACTGCGGCGGCGGTCGACGACGGCACGGTGGCGTTCGCCGGACCCGTTGGCGGCAGGAGCGTCGTGACGGTCGACCACGGCGGCGGGCTCGTCAGCACCCTCGACTCAGTGCAGCCGCTCGTCGCTGCCGGGGACCACGTGCGACAGGGTGATCCGGTCGGCCGGGTGTCCGTGGGGCACTGCCCGGCCTCGGCACCGTGTCTGCACCTCGGCGCGCGGGTCGACGGCCGCTACGTGGACCCGACGTCGTACCTTCCCGCGGCCGAGTGGCCCGTGCTGTTGCCGGAGTCCGCCTGGCCGGGGTGAGCGACCGCGACGGGCGACGTACGACGTGCAACTTCGACGTGCGACGTCACGGTCGCACGGTCGCGCCGTTCCAACGTTCCGATGCCGCGCAGCCGCACGAGTGCGCGGCGCCGGTCCGACGGTCGATCGGCGCCGATCCGGCGATCACGAGGGAGCGGCGGCGGTCCGGCGGTCGCGCCGTCAGGCGCGCGGGTGGGCCGTCCGGTAGACCTCGCGCAGCCGTGCCGAGGACACGTGCGTGTAGATCTGCGTCGTCCCGAGGCTCGCGTGCCCGAGCAGTTCCTGGACCGCCCGCAGGTCCGCTCCCCCGTCGAGCAGGTGCGTCGCCGCGGTGTGCCGGAAGGTGTGCGGTCCGCTCGGCCCTTCGCCGGGAAGGTCCCCGAGCAGCCGAGCCACCACGCGGTACGCACTGCGCACCCCGAGCCGGCCACCCTGGTCGCCGAGGAACAGTGCCGTGCTCGGCGCGTCGGCCCGCGCCGCGAAGGGCGGACGCCCTCGCGACGTCCACGCCTCGAGTGCGTCACGGGCCGGGACGCCGAACGGCACGACCCGCTCCTTCCCGCCCTTCCCGAGCACGCGGACCGTGAGCCGCCCGCGATCGACGTCGGCGACGTCGATGCCGACGAGCTCGCTCACCCGGATGGCCGCGGCGTACAGCAGCTCCACGAGCGCGAGGTCCCGCAGCGCACCGGGATCGTCGGTCGCTGCACGGGCCGCGAGGCCGTCGAGCAACCAACGGACCTGGTCGGCCGACACCACCCGCGGCAGGTGCGAGCCGCCCTTCGGTGCACGGAGCCGCACACCAGCGTCCGTCGCGGTCACCCCGGTCTCGCTCGCCCACCGGGTGAACGCCCGCACCGACGACGACCGGCGGGCGATCGTCGACCGTGCGAGCCCCCGCTGGTCGGCTTCCCACAACCAGTCACGGAGGAGTTCGAGGTCGACCCCGTCGATGCCGACGACGCCGCGTTGCGCGGCGAACCCGACGAACTGCTCGAGGTCGTTCGCGTACGCGCGGAGCGTCTGCTCGCTGAGCCCCCTGGCGTGTCGAGCGTGCCCGAGGAACGAGTCGACCGCTGCCACGAGTCGCTCTTCCTTCTGCTCTGCTCGATCCGCCACGTCGTCAGGGTACGGCTGGCCGACGTCATGCGCGGCCCCACCCGCCGCTGCTGTGCGCGACGAGCCCCTGCAACTGCGCGAGCGCGAGAGCGTCCGCCACCGCAGCTCCGGACAGCCCGGACCGTCGAGCGATCTCGGCCTCTGGCAGGGCACGACGGCCGAGCGCGTCGAGGACCCGGACGACCTCGGGATCGCGCTGGACCGACACGAGGGGTTCGTCCGCCGCCGCGGTCGCAACGGATGCGGCCACGGGACGCATCGCGGCGACCGGGTCCCCCGGGTGCACGACGAGCTGCGCCCGGCCCTGCGCCACGAGCCGGTGGCACCCGACCGACGCCGAGGACGCGAACGCTCCCGGGACGGCGAACACCGGGCGACCGAGCTGCCCGGCGTGGTGTGCGGTGTTGAGCGCACCGGACCGCGCACCGGCCTCCACGACGACAGCGGCATCGGCGAGGGCGGCGATCAACCGGTTCCGGGCAAGGAAACGCCACCGGGTCGGGCGGGTCCCCGGCGCCGACTCCGCCACCAGGGCGCCCTGCCGAGCGACGTTGTGGAGCAGCTGGACGTTGCCGGCGGGGTAGAGCTGGTCGATCCCCCCGGCCAGGACCGCGATCGTCGGGGCCCCTGCGGCGATCGCCACCCGGTGTGCGACCGCGTCGATCCCGTAGGCGCCGCCGCTGACGATCGTGCAGCCGGCGTCCGCGGCGGACGAGGTGATCTCGGCGGCTGCTTCGGCCCCGGCGATGGTGTTCGCCCGCGACCCGACCACGGCCAGGGCGGGTGCCCCGTCGCCGACACCCGCCGTGGCGCTGCGCGTCCAGAGCACGAGTGGTGCGTGGGGGCCGAGGTCGTCGATCGCCGTCGGCCACCCAGCGGACCCGGGCACGAGCAGTCGTGCCCCGACGGCTTCGGCCGAGGCGACGACGTCGGCCACGTCGGACCGGACCAAGCGCGGTCGCCACCGGTCGATGGCCGTGTGCAGGACACCGGCGAACGCATCGGGATCCTCCGCACCGGGTACGCCGGCCTCCACACACCCGTCGAGCAGATCCTCGAACGCACCGTCGGCTGCCAGCAGGACCGAGCCGAGGGCGCGCTCCGACCCGAGGGCCGCCATGAGCTCACCGGCGACGGAGTCCCCCGGCTCCACGATCACGGACCACGCGACCCGAGCGGCGGTCTGGACCGGGTCCGACGCCCCGTCAGTCCCGAGGACCCGACGGATCCCGGCGAGCAGTTCGCTGCCGTGGCCGGGCCCCACGCCGCTCACAGTGCGCTCCGCAGGGCAAGAGCACCCCGGACGTGTGCTCTGCTCGGACGGTCGACCGCTTCGAGGTCGGCGAGGGTCCACGCGAGCCGCATCACCCGGTCCCATCCCCGCATGGTCAGGGTGCCGAGGTCGAGCGCCCGGTCGAGCTCGGTGGTCGAACCGGGTTCGATCCGACCGTCCGCCCGCAGCCAGGCTCCGGTGACCTCGGCGTTCTTCGTCCACCCGGTGTCCCGGAGGCGTTCCGCCATCCGAGCGCGGGCCGCGGCGACGCCGGCGCGGGCCTCGGCCGTCGTCGGCGTGCTCCCGTCGGCACCACGCATCTTCCCGGTCGTCACGCGGGGCACGAGCACCCGGATGTCCATCCGGTCGAGCAGCGGTCCGGACATCCGCCCGAGGTAGCGCCGAACCGCACTCGGCGGACACTCACACGGTTGGCCGTGCGCTCCGCCGGCGTTGCCGCACGGGCAGGGATTGGCAGCGAGCACGACCTGGCACCGCGCCGGGAACTCGGCGGCGCCCGCAGCCCGGTGGATGGTGATCCGACCGGACTCGAGCGGCTGACGGAGCGCGTCGAGCACCGCACGGGGGAACTCCGGTGCTTCGTCGAGGAACAGGATGCCGCCGGTCGCCCGCGACACTGCTCCGGGTCGCAGCACACCGGAGCCGCCGCCGATCAGGGAGATCGCCGACGCGGAGTGGTGCGGGGCCTCCCACGGGGGCTTCGTGCTCCACGACGCCGGCCCGAGTCCGGCGACGGACCGGACGGCGGCGACCTCGAGCGCGGTCGCGTCGTCGAGGTCGGGCAGGAGCCCGGGCAGGCGCTCCGCGAGCATCGTCTTGCCGGCACCGGGTGGACCGAGCAGGAGCGCATGGTGCCCACCGGCCGCCGCGGCGACGACGGCGCGCACCCCGATCGGGTTCCCGACGACATCCGCCAGTTCGGCCACCGGGCGTTGGACCGAGGGCACCGGCACCGGCAGCACCGCGTCGACCTCGACCGGCGGCAGCAGCGCGCCGGCGTCGATCGCAGCCGCACGGAGTGAGTCGACCCCGGTGGTGCGCACGCCGTCGACCACGCGGGCCTCGGGCAGGTTGCCGATCGGCAGCACGACTCGGTCGGCCCCGGCGTCGCGGGCGGCGAGCAACATCGGGATGACTCCGGCGACCGGTCGGACCCGACCGTCCAGACCGAGCTCCCCGATGTAGACGATCCGCTCACTGACGTCGGGTGCGAGTCCGGCGCCGGCGAGCACGGCCATCGCGATCGCCAGGTCGAACCCGGAACCCCGTTTCGGGATCGCCGCGGGCGTGAGGTTCACCGTGATCCGACGAGCCGGCAACGGACACCCGGCGTTCGCAGCGGCGGCACGGACTCGCTCGCGCGCCTCGCCGAGCGAAGTGTCCGGCAGTCCGATGATGCTGAAGGCGGGCAGCTGGCTGGTCAGGTGGGCCTCGACCTCGATCCGGCGCCCGGTCACGCCGAGCAGGGCGACGGCCGCAGCACGGCCGATGCCCGTCACAACACACCCGCCACGTGTTGCACGGCCGTCCGCGGGCCGTCGACGTGGACCGCGACCACGTCGATGCGGATAGCGCGTGCCGACACCTCCGGATGGGCGTCGAACCACTCGGCCACGAGTCGTCGCATCCGCGTGAGCTTCGTCGCCGTGATCGCCTCGAACGGATGCCCCGTCGTCGTACCGGATCGCGTCTTCACCTCGATGAACGCGAGTGTGCAGGAATCCCACGCGACGATGTCGATCTCGCCCCGGGCGCACCGCCAATTCCGCTCGAGGACCCGGAAACCCCGTTCGTGCAACCACGCCACGGCCTGGTCCTCGCCGAACCGCCCCAGGCGGCCGTTCCGGAGTGTTCGTCCAGGGCGATCGTGCAGCTTCTGTTCCATGTCATTGCCTCCACGGCAACGATCGCGGGAACGGCAGCGAGGATGTGCACCGACGAAGACTCTGTGGAATCAGACGACGACGATCGCCCTTGGGGAGGAATGACGAAGGACCCGGGTGATCGCGATCATCCGGGTCCTTCGTCGACAGCGGCTCAGTGTGCGGCTGCGTACGCTTCCTGCACCTGGGTCGAGATACGACCACGGGTCGAGACCTCGTAGCCGTTCTCCTTCGCCCACTCGCGGATCTTGCCGAGCTCTTCGGAGTTGCCACGCTTCGGGGCCGACTTCGGCGCCGTGCTGCCGGTGCGACGACCGGAGACCTTGCGCGCTGCGGCGATGTAGTCGGAGATCGCTTCGCGGAACTTGTCGACGTTGTCGTTCGTCAGGTCGATCTCGTACGACGAGCCGTCGAAACCGAATTCGACCGTGCGACCTTCACCGGTGGTGATGGGGGAATCGTCGAGGTCGTCGACGAGCTGGACGGTGACCTTCTGTGCCATGCGCGGCTCCTGTTCATTGGACGGGAAATCCCGACCAGAATAGCGCGTGGAATTCCGGCACGTCACCGATCACCGGCGATTCACCGAATGCACCGGAATTGACGATCACTCGTCGAGTGCGAGTTCCTTCGGCAGTTCGAGTTCTCGCGATGTCAGTTCTTCGACATTCACGTCCTTGAACGTGAGGACGCGGACGCCCTTGACGAACCGGTCGGAACGGTAGACGTCCCACACCCAGACGTCGTTCATCGTCAGTTCGAAGTAGAAATCGTGTTCGGTGTCCCGGCGCACGAGTTCGACCTCGTTCGCCAGGTAGAAACGCCGCTCGGTCTCGACCACGTAGCGGAACTGCGACACGACGTCGCGGTACTCGCGGTACAGGGCCAGCTCGACCTCGCGGTCGTAGTCGTCGAATTCGTCCTCATCCATTGCGCCCACAGTCTACGGCGGCAGCCGCACCAGTGCGCGACAGCAGCTCGAGGGATGCACCCGAAGACGGAAGTGCGAGCAAGCTCGGCATCCGCTCCCGATCCGAGCCCACCGAGGTTCCACAACACGCCGCGTGCGCTCCGCCGAGGTTCCGCTGCGGCACCGGGCATGCGCCGAGATGCCGAGATTTCGGAACCTCACGAGCCGCCGCCGGGGCAGGGCTCGCGGGCCACAGGCACGGCAGCCGCGGGCGACCGCAGCGCGTCAGCTGACGAGCGCGTCGAAGCCCTCGAGTGACACGCTCGACGCCTGGTGCAGCCACGACTTGCGGTGCAGTGCGTGCGCCCCGACCGCGCGGATGGCGTCGTAGTGCGCGGTCGAGCCGTAGCCCTTGTTCGACGCCCAGGCGTAGTGCGGTGCCTCGTCGTGGGCTGCGATCATCAGGGCATCCCGCGCGACCTTCGCCACGATCGACGCCGCGGCGACCGAGGCGCAGTCCCGGTCGGCCTTGACCTGCACGACGACCTCGAGCGGGTCCGTCGTCGGACGGAGCGAGGTGGGGACGGCACGGGTCAGCCAGTCGAAGGACCCGTCCAGCACGACGACGGCGCCGTCGAGCGACAGGCCACCGGCGACCAGCGACTCGAGCGCCTGCGCCCCCGCTGCCCCGAGCGCCGGGACGATCCCCTGCCGGTCGACGTACTCGGCGGACGCCATGCCGACGGCGGTGCGCGCCCACCGGGTGACGACGGGGACCAGGTCCGTCCGGCGGGTGGCGGACAGCAGCTTCGAGTCGGCCAGACCCTGCGGGACCCGCCCGACGTCGATCGTCACGGCCGCGACGCCCACGCCGACGGGACCGGCGATCGCACCGCGTCCGACCTCGTCCATCCCGATGACCGTGACACGGCCTTCGGCCAGCAGCCGCTTCTCGACGCGGAGGGAGGGGCGGACGGGCGTCACTGGTCGCGCTCCTCCACCCCGGCGAACACCTCGGGGTGGTCGTCGAGCCACGTCCAACGGCTCGTCGGCCAGGAGATGACGAAGGCGCGGCCGGTCACGTCGGACAACGGCACGAACCCCTTCGACGGCGTGTCCCCGTTGTAGCGGGAGTCCTTGGAGTCGTTGCGGTTGTCGCCCATCACCCAGATGGTGCCCTTCGGCACGGTGACGGAGAAGTCGGTCGCTGAGGCAGGGGCGCCGGCCGGCAGCTTGAGGTACGGCTCCTTGATCGGGACGCCGTTCACCGACATCTGCCCGAGGTCGTTGCAGCAGGAGACCTTGTCCCCCGGCAGACCGATCACGCGCTTGATGAGGTGGTCGTCGCTGTCGCCGGTCCCGAGGCCGATCTGCGTGAGGACCCAGTCGATCGCCTTCGCGGGCTGGGTGTCCGGCGTGACGCTCGGCACCTCGGACCCGGCGAGCCATCCACCCGGGTCCTTGAACACCACGACGTCGCCGCGTTTCAGTGCCACGACACCCGGGACGAGTTCGTTGACGATCACGCGGTCGTTGATCTGCAGCGTGTTCTCCATCGACGCCGACGGGATGTAGAACGAGCGGATCAGGAACGTCTTGACCAAGAACGACACGAGCAGCGCCGCGATGAAGATGATGACGAGGTCGCGGAGGAATGTGAGGATCCCGTTGCGCTGCTTCTCAGGCCGGGGCCTGCGCCCGGATTCCTCAGTCGTGTCCGTCATTTCCGCTCTCGTTCACACCGTGCCCGCCCGGGTTCAGCGGGCGCAAAGGGAAAGCCCCCCGTCGATGCACAACCGTACATCGGCGAGGGGCCAGCAGCGGCGTCCGGCTCGCGGGCGCTCACTGTGAAGGCGATCAGGCGTCGCGCTTCTCCTTGATCTTGCGGCGGGCCGCCTTGCCGCGCAGTTCGCGCAGGTAGTAGAGCTTCGCGCGACGGACGTCACCCTTGGTGACGATCTCGATGTGGTCGATGATCGGCGAGTGCACCGGGAACCAGCGCTCGACGCCGACCTGGAAGCTCACCTTGCGGACCTTGAAGGTCTCGCCGATGCCGTGGCCCTGGCGGCCGATGACGACACCCTGGAAGACCTGGATACGCGAGCGCGTGCCTTCGACGATGTTCACGTGCACCTTGATGGTGTCACCGGCGCGGAAGTCCGGGACGTCGGTCCGCAGCGATGCTGCGTCGACGTTGTCGAGGAGCTGGCTCATGGCTGTTCTACTCTCTGCGGACGCACACGGGTCGCCGCGGATCGATGTCTGATGAAGTGGTGGTGCGTGCCCGGTGTCGGCGACTCCCCCGTGGCAGAGTCCAGCCAGGGCACAGCGATCCATACTGCCACACAGAACGCCGGGGGCAAAACAGCGAGGATGGACCCATGATCGAACTGCGCACCCCCACGGAACTCGACGGACTGCGCGTCGCCGGTCGGTTCGTGGCCGACGTCCTCGACGAACTGCTCGCCACGGTCGACGTCGGCGTGAACCTGCTCGAGCTCGACCGCGTCGCCGCGCGGATGATCGCCGACCGGGGCGCCGAGAGCTGCTACGTCGACTACCACCCCTCGTTCGGCAAGTCGCCGTTCGGCAAGAACCTGTGCACCTCGGTGAACGACGCGGCGCTGCACGGTCTGCCGTTCGACCACGTGCTGCAGGACGGCGACCTCGTCAGCCTCGACTTCGCCGCGAGCGTCGACGGCTGGGTGGCGGACTCCGCCGTGTCGGTGCAGGTCGGGACGCCCCGCGACGAGGACCAGACGCTCATCTCGACCGTCGAGCGCGCCCTGGCTGCCGGCATCGCGCAGGCTGCTTCGGGCAACAAGCTCGGCGACGTCTCGCACGCGATCGGGCACGTGGCGAAGGAGGCGGGCTACAGCGTCAACCTGCAGTTCGGCGGGCACGGTGTCGGTCACACGATGCACGGCGACCCGCACGTGCCGAACGACGGGCGACCCGGTCGCGGTCTGAAGCTCCGGCCGGGCCTGGTGGTCGCGATCGAGCCGTGGCTCATGCAGGGCACCGACGAGCTGTACCAGGACGACGACGGCTGGACGCTCCGGAGCGTCGACGGCTCACGTGCTGCGCACGTCGAGCACACGGTGGCGGTCACCGAGGCCGGACCCGAGGTCCTGACCCTGCGTCGCGCCCAGCGCGCCGACCCGACCAGCTGACGGACTGGAGGCGCGGTGCGGTCCCGCCCCGCGCCTCCCGTCCGACACGGGTCGCGACCAGTGCCCCAAAGCGACAGATCTCGGCTGCGGCCGCCGTCATGTGTGCGACAGCGACAGTTGCCCGCGGATGTTCCGCGGCAGACTGTCGCTTTCGCGAAAGCGACAACCGGCAGGCGTCAACCGGCAGCCGGACGCGCGCCCGTCAGGAAGGCCGCAGCCCGTCAGGCCGGCGGCAGCAGGTCCGGCCGGACGCGCCGCGTCCGCTCCACCTGCTGCTCGTGCCGCCACGCAGCGACCTTGCCGTGGTGGCCGCTGAGCAGCACCTCGGGCACGGCGTGGTCACGCCACACGGCGGGCTTCGTGTACGAGGGGTACTCGAGCAGGCCGTCCTCGTGGGACTCCTCGACCAGGGACTCGGGGTTGCCGACGACGCCGGGGACGAGTCGCCCGACGGCCTCGATCATGGCCATCGCCGCGACCTCGCCGCCGTTCAGCACGTAGTCGCCGAGCGAGAGTTCGACGACCGAGCAGCGTGACGCCGCCCACTCGAAGACGCGGGCGTCGATTCCCTCGTACCGCCCGCAGGCGAACACGAGGTGGTCGGACGTCGACGCGAGCGAGCGCGCGATGGACTGCTTGAACGGCGTGCCGGCGGGCGTCGGGACCACGAGGGTCGACGAGCCGTCCGGCCGCAGCAGGGCGTCCAGCGCCTGCGCCCACGGTTCCGGCTTCATGACCATGCCGGCGCCGCCGCCGTACGGGGTGTCGTCGACGGTGCGGTGCCGGTCGGTCGTCCAGGAGCGCAGGTCGTGCACGTGCAGGTCGAGCAGCCCACCGGAGCGGGCCTTGCCGAGCAGGGACACGTCCAGCACGGAGAAGAACTCCGGGAAGATCGTGACGATGTCGATCCGCACGGCAGCTAGTCCGTGACCGTCTCGGGCCGGGAGGTGTCCTCGGGGTCCTCGAACAGGCCCTGCGGCGGCGTGACCGTGACGGTGCCGGAAGCGATGTCGACCGCGGGCACGATCGCCGCGACGAACGGCACGAGGACCTCACCGCGCGACGGGGTGTCGATCGCGAGCAGGTCCTGCGCCGGCATGTGGTCGACCCGGGCGACGGTGCCGACCTCGACGCCGTCGCGCAGCACCTTCAGCCCGACGAGCTGGTGGTCGTACCAGGCGTCGTCCTCGCCGGTCTCGGCGTCGGCGTCCTGCTCGACCCAGAGGATGATCCGGGCGAGCGACTCGGCGCCGGTGCGGTCGTCGATCCCCGCGAAGAACGCGACGGGGTGACCGTTGTACCAGCGGAGCTCGTCCAGCTCGAGGGTCTTGCCCGACCACGGAGAGTCGTCGGGGACCTGGAGCGTGAACGTGGCACCGGGGGTGAACCGACGATCCGGGTCGTCGGTGTAGAGCTCGAGCTTGATGCCGCCCTTGAGCCCGTGTGCCTTCGTGATTCGACCCACCCGGAGCTGGGTCGTCTCCCTAGGAATCGGTGTCGACCACGTCGACCCGCACACGCTTGCCGTCGGCCAGGGCCGAGACGAGGGTGCGGAGTGCCTTGGCGGTCCGCCCGGCACGACCGATCACGCGGCCGAGGTCCTCGGGGTGCACGCGCACCTCGAGGACCTCGCCCCGCGGGGAGGTGGAGCTGGCGACGCGCACGTCGTCAGGGTGATCGACGATCCCCTTGACGAGGTGCGTCAGCGCGGATTCGAGCAAGGACTACGCCTCGGTCGTCTCGTCGGCGGTCTCGGCGTCGTCGGTCTTGGCGGCGGGAGCCGTCTTCTCCGACTTCGGCTTGAGGACGGCCTTCTTCGAGGAGTCGACCTGGAAGGCCTGCTTCGGCTCGGCGACCTTGACCTTGGACGCGGTGTCCTTCTCGCCCTTGAACTTGGCCCAGTCGCCGGTCAGCTTGAGGAGGGCCGCGACCTGCTCGGTCGGCTGTGCGCCGACGCCGAGCCAGTAGAGCGCACGCTCGGACTCGATCTTGATGACCGAGGGCTCCTCGGTCGGGTGGTACTGACCGATCTCCTCGAGGACACGACCATCGCGCTTGGTGCGCGAGTCGGCGACGACGATGCGGTAGTAGGGCGCACGGATCTTACCGAGACGCTTCAGACGGATCTTGACAGCCACAATTGCTCCTGTTTGCTTACGTTGTGGTTGAACTGGAACCGCGGGCGTGGGGGCACACACGGTGAAAGCTCGAGAGAGATCGCTCACAGCTGGATAGAGGGTCGAGCTGCGGCGATTCGACCGTTCATTCTTACAGATTCCGGGCCGCGATGCGAGCCGACGCGCTACGGCGCGAGTCGCCGGACCGCTTCGAGGGCCTCGGACGTCGCGCGGACCGCGTCCACGCTCCGTGCGTCGCGTGCGCCGCCGACGACGGCGAACGGCACACCGGCGGCCTGGAGGCCCGTCACGAGTCCGTCAGGCGCGTCACCCTCGGTGTCGATCGCGCGTTCCTGCCCGGCACAGACCACGACGGTGTCCGCCGGGATCGCACGCTCCTCGCCGTGCTCGTCGCGGATCCAGAGGGCACCGGGCTCGATGCGCAGGTACTCCTGCACGCCGCCGACCATGCGCACCCCCGCGTCACGGAGGCGACCGATGGCGACCCAGCGCGAGGTGATCCCGACGCCCTGCCCGAACTTGCCCGATCGGCGGAGCACGGTGACGTCGGAGCCCGGCCGGATCGTGCGCGACGCAGCGGGCAGCCGCTGGGGGACGTCGCCGACGAGCTCCTCGGAGACGTCGAGGTCCCAGCGCGCCGCGAACTCGGTGGCGCGGACCGACTCGTCCGGCGACTCGGTCAGGAACGCTGCGGTGTCGACGCCGATGCCGCCGCCGCCGATGATCGCGACGGTGCCGGCCGGCACGCCCTCGCGCAGTGCCCGCTCGTACGACAGGACGTGCGGCAGGTGTGCTCCGGGGACGTCGACGTCGCGCGGGACCACCCCGGCGGCGAGCACCACGGCGTCGCTGTCGGCCAGGTCCGCAGTCGTGGCCGGGCGGCCGAGGTGCACCGTGGCTCCTCGTTCGTCGAGCTCGGCGCGGGCGGCCCGCACGGTGGCGGCGTAGTCCTCCTTGCCGGGCACGAGCGCGGCGAGGCCGAACTGGCCGCCGAGCCGGTCGGCGGCTTCCCACACGGTGACGCGGTGGCCGCGTCGGGCCGCGTCGACGGCTGCGGCGAGACCGGCCGGTCCCCCGCCGACGACGTCGACGCGCTTCGGGTCGGTGGTCGGACGCGCCGGGAAGGCAACCTCGCGGGCGGCGCGCGGGTTCACCAGGCAGGACACCGGCGCACCGATGATCGAGCGGTCGAGGCAGGCCTGGTTGCAGCCGATGCAGGTGTTCACCAGCGCGAACCGGCCCGCCAGCGACCGGTTCACGAGCGCGGGGTCGGCGAGGAACGGTCGGGCGAGCGCGACGGCGTCGATGGCTCCGTCGGCGAGGACGGTCTCACCGTCGCGCAGGTCGGTCATCCGGTTCGACGCGATCACCCGGACTTCGGGGTACGACGAGGCGCGCACGACTCCGGCGATGCGCGCGGCGTAGGCGAGCCAGGCACCGTGCGGCACGGCGGCCTGCACGGTCGGGGTGCGGGACTCGTGCCAGCCGATCCCGACCGAGATGCCGTCGAGCCCGAGCGGCAGCAGGTCGTGCACCAGGGCGTCGACGTCGTCCTCGGTCGACGACCCGGGCATCAGGTCGGCGCCGGAGAGCCGGATCGTCACGGCCAGGTCGGGCACCGCCGCACGGACGGCCTCGACGACCGACACCGTGAAGCGCCGTCGACGCTCCGGCGAACCGCCCCACTCGTCGTCACGCAGGTTCGTCAGCGGCGACTGGAACTGGTTGATGAGGTAGCCCTCGGACGCCATGATCTCGACGCCGTCGAACCCGATGTCGCGCGCGGACCGGGCCGCGGCGGCGAAGTCCTCGATGGTGCGCTCGATCTCGGCCGGTGTCAGCTCGGTCGGCACCACGCCGCGGGCGGCCGCCCAGGGCAGGGCCGACGGTGCCACCACGCGCTGGGGGTCCCCGTGCCGGTCGACCATCCCCGCGGCGAGCGCATAGCGGCCGGCGTGGAACAGCTGCGCGAGGATCGTGGAGCCCTCCTCGTGCACGGCGTCGACCGCCGTGCGGAACCGCTCGTCCGCTCCCCCGACACCGAACACGGCGAAGTCGGGGCCACCACGGGCCTCGTCGTTCACCGCGATGCCGCCGGTGATGATGCACGCGGCGCCACCGGCGGCACGTTCGCGGTAGAACGCCGCCATGCCTGCTCCACCGTCGTCGTGCACCTCGAGTCCGGTGTGCATCGACCCCATGACCACCCGGTTGGGCAGGGCCAGGGGGCCGAGTGTCCACGGCGAGGAGACGACGGCGAGCTCGGGCAGGGCGACGGTGCTCATGCCCCTACTCTGCCGCGTCGACAGCCGCGTCGTCAGCAGGGAGCACCGCGTCGCGCAGCGGCGACGTCGTGTCCGCCCAGAACGGCGGGGCGATCACGGTCAGGCCGCCGTCGACCGACAGCACCTGCCCGGTGATGTACCCGGCCTTGTCGGACAGCAGGAAGTCCACGGCGTCGGCCATGTCGTCGGCGGTGCCGGGGCGCTGCAGCGGGAGCTTCTCGAACACCGAGTCGATCGGCGCCTGGCCGGGGACCTTCGTGTAGAAGTACTCGAGCGAGTCGGTGTCGATCAGGCCACCGTTGACCGCGTTCACCGTGATCTGGCGCGGACCGAACTCGACCGCCATGTACTTCATGTACGACTCGCTCATGGCCTTCGCCGCGCCGAGCGCGGCGTAGGTCGGGAACGCGCGGAGCGATCCGTACGAGGTCACGACGACGATGCGCCCACCGCGGTCCATCAGCTCGGCGGCACGCTGCGCCCCGAGCACGAACGAGCGGGCGTTGGTGGCGTAGCTGCGGTCCAGGTGGTGCAGCTTCAGTTCCTTGACCGGCTTGAACGCGCTGGCGGCGGCGTTCGCGACGAAGTAGTCGAGGCGACCGTAGGTGTCCCGCACCAGGTCGAACAGGGCGTCGATCGACTCCGGCTGCTCGATGTCGACCTGCGCGGTGATCCCGTCGCCGCCGGCGGCCTTGACGTCGGCCAGGGATTCCTCGGCCAGGTCGGCGTTGCCCTTGTACGTGACCACGACGGTCACGCCGCGCTGGCCGAGCTTCTGCGCGAGCAGGCGGCCGATGCCGCGCGAAGCGCCCGTGATCAGTGCGATGGGTGCGTTGGTGTTGTCGGTCACTGCGGTCCTCTACGTGCGTGGGGAGGGACGGGAGGCGCGTGGCGGGCCCCGCCACGGGCCTCCCGTCCGGTGGGTGGTTGCTGTCTAGAACCCGGCCTTGCCGGTGACGACGGCGCGGCCGACGACCAGCTTCTGGATCTCGTTGGTGCCCTCTTCGAAGCGCTGCGCGCGCGCGTCGCGGTAGACGCGCTCGATCGCGTTGCGCTTCCAGTAGCCCTGGCCGCCGTGCACCTGCAGGGCCTTGTCGGTGACGCGGGCGAGCATGTCGACCGCGACCATCTTCGAGGCGCTGGACAGCGTGCCCGCGTCGGGGCGGTCCTCCTCGTAGGCGCGGGCCGCCTCGAGCACCAGGGCGCGGGCGGCGGCGATGTCGGCGTAGTTCTCGGCCAGGTAGAACTGGATCGCCTGGCGGCTGGAGAGCTGCTTGCCGAACGTCTCGCGCTTGTTCGCGTACTCGACCGCGAGCTCGTTCGCACGCTCGGCGAGGCCGACGGCGCTCATCGCGACGGACACGCGACTCGGCAGCAGGAAGCCGCCGAGCGCGACCTCGAGCCCCTGCCCCTCGGCGCCGAGCAGCGCACTGGCCGGCACGGGCACGTCGGTGAAGCGCAGGATCGCGTGGTCGGTACCGCGGATGCCCATGGTGTCGGAGTCGTCGATCACCTCGGCACCCGGCAGCCCGCTGTTCGGCATGAGGAACGCGACCGTGCCGTCCTGGCCGCTGGTGCCCTCGAGGCGGGCGGCGATGAGCCAGTAGTCGGCCTGCACGCCGAACGTGATGAGGTGCTTCTCACCGTTCATGACGTAGGTGTCGCCCTCACGGCGGACGGTGGTGCGGATGTCCGCGCCGGTGCCGGCCGTGGCCTCGGTCAGGGTGAACGCGACGAGCTTGTCGCCCGCGACGCTCGGCTTCACGACCTGCTCGATCTGCTCCGGCGTCGCGTAGGGGGCCATCGCGCGCCAGGTGCCGTTGATGACGTGCACGAGCATCCGGATCGACGCGTGCGAACGCGAGACGATCTCCATGATCTCGAGGTAGCGCGAGAACGGGACGGCCCGTCCGCCGAGCTCGGTCGGGGCGGCGAGGCTCAGCCACCCGTTGTCCTTGAGCTCCTGGAACAGCTCCGGGGCGACCCGGCCGGTGCGCTCGATCTCGTCCGCCCACTCCTCGCCGGGGCCGCGGACCCACTCGGTGACCTCGGCCTTGAGCTGCTGGAAGGCGGATTCGGTGGCGGTTTCCATGACCAGCGTCATCGTGTCTCGTTCTCCTTCGTGGTGCTCGCGGCGACGAGCGCGGCTGCCTGCTCACGCAGGACGTTCTTCTGGACCTTGCCGACGGCGTTGCGCGGCAGTTCGTCGATGGACTCGAGCCGCTCTGGCCAGTAGTACTTGCTCACGCCCGCCTTGTCGAGCGCCTGCTGCATCGCCGCGAAGTCGAGCCGCTCCACGCCGGCGGCCGGCACGACGAACGCGCACGCACGCTCACCGAGTCGGGCGTCCGGCATCGCGACGATCGCCACGTCGGTGACCAGGGGGTGCTGGTAGAGCAGGTTCTCGATCTCGACGACCGGGATCTTCTCGCCACCGCGGTTGATGACGTCCTTGATCCGGCCGGTGATCGACAGGAAGCCGTTCACGTCGACCTTCGCCAGGTCGCCGGTCTTGTACCAGCCGTCCTCGGTGAAGACGTCGTCGGTCAGGTCCTGGCGGTCGAGGTACCCGTCGAACATCGTCGGCGAGTGCAGCTCGAAGTTGCCCTCGGTGTCGGCGGGGAGCTCGTGGCCCTCGTCGTCGACGATCCGGATCCGGATGCCCGGCAGCGCACGACCGTCGTGCCCGTACGCTGCCGCCGGGTCGTCGATCGGGCTGGACAGGGCGCCGAGGCAGGTCTCGCTCGTACCGAACGCGCCGAGGATGGCCGTGCCGAGCACCGTCGCGGCCCGCTGGGCGAGGGCCCGCGGCACAGCAGCACCGGTCGGCACGAAGATCCGCAGCGACTCGGGCTGGGCGGCACCGGCTTCGACCAGGTCGACGAGGTCGGTCAGGAACGGGGTCGCGCACTGCACGAACGACGCCTTCGCGACGCCGAATGCCTGCTCGAGCGCAACGGTGCCGTCCCACACCGGTTGGATGACCTGCGGCGCACCGAGCCGGAACGCCAGCAGCATGCCGTACAGGAACCCGGTCTGGTGCGCGAGCGGCGACGGGATGTAGATCCGGTCCGCGCTCGTCAAGCCCGACTGCGCGACGTGCATGGCCGTGGCCAGACCGAGGGTGCGGTGCGGGTGCTGCACGCCCTTCGGCTCCCCCGTCGTGCCGCTGGTGAACAGCAGCTGGCAGACGTCGTCCGGGCCCGGCGCGCGCGAGGTGATCTCGTCGACGTCCACGTGCACGGCGTCGAGGGCGTTGTCGAAGTAGCGCCAGTGCCAGTCGCTCGTGGCCACCCGGTCCAGGGCGTCGGCCGGCAGCGGCGGCTGGTTCGTCGGGGCGTCGACCTGGCCGCGCGCCTCGGACCGGAGCACGATCACGTGCTCGACCGACAGCCGGCGCTGCTGGGCCTTCGCCTCGTCGATGACGTCGAGGAGCTCGAGCGCGGGCCGGCGCTTGCGGAACACGTTCGGCAGGAACACCACACGGGCGCGGGACCGGGCGAGCGTCATCGTCGTCTCGCGCGGACCGAACACCGGCATGATCGGCGTCGCGACCGCCCCGATCTGGATCGCGCCGAGGGTGATGGAGACGAACTCGCGCCAGTTCGGCAGCTGCATGGCGACCGACTCACCCGTACGGACCCCGAGCTCGAGCAGGAGCGCGGAGACCTTGTCGGCCTCGTCCTGCAGTTCCCGCCACGTGGTGTTCACGGGTGCTGCGCCGCCGACCTCGATGACCGCGAGGCCGTCGGGATCGGTCGTCGCGAGCGTGCGGACCTTCTCGCTCAGCACGAGGGGGTCCGCGTCGACACCGGCGAGCGCGAGCGGCTCCGGGGTCGTGGGCGCGACCGGGTGCTGTTCGCCGTCGGTGCGCTCGCCGTCGGCGCGATCGCCGTCGGCCCGCTCACCGTCGGCCCGCTCACCGTCGGTACGCTCGCCATCGGTGCGCTCGCCGAGGTCGGTGCGCTCGTCGGCGATCGCGGCGGCCTCGGCCGCGTCGGCCCGGTCGTCGCGGGCGATCTGCGCGGCGAGGGCGTCGCCGACCTCCATGTCGAGGCCGACGGAGTTCATCGCCTCGAGGAACGTCGGGTACGAGATCCGGTAAGCCCGCGGGTAGGTCAGCCCCGAGGTGCCGCGTGCCTTCGACGCGGCGACGGCGAGTGACATGAGCACGCGGTGGTCGTTGAACGACGACATCTGCGCGCCGTGGAGTCCCTCGGCCCCGACACCGGTGACGCGGAGTTCGTCGGCACCCTGCTCGGCCCGGCCACCCATGCGGTTGAGCTGCAGCATCGCCGCGACGCGATCGGACTCCTTCAAGCGGATGTGGGCGACGTTCCAGAGCCGGGTGGTGCCCTCGGCGAAGGTGGCCATGGTCGACAGGACCGGCAGCAGGTCGGGGATCGGCTGGCAGTCGATGTCGAGCGGTCGCAGCGGGGAACCGTCGTGTTCGATGCGCACGAACCCGGTCTCCTCGTCGATCCGCATCGGGACGCCCATCGCCGTCGCGAGGTCGAGGAACTCGCTCTCCGGGTGGTCGGTCTCGGCGGTGGTGAAGGCCGTCATGCCGCGCAGGAGCAGGTTCGACTCGCGGATGCCGGCCGCGGCGATGCCGAACGCGGCGGAGCCGATGTCCGGCGGGATGACGTAGTCGTGCGGGGTGGCCTGCTGGTTCGCCGGGATCCGGTACTCGAGCCAGTCGTCGGAGACCTCGACCGACAGGCCGAACTCCCGCATCATCCGGACGGTCAGTTCGACGTAGGGCTGCTCGTTGAGCCGGTCGCCGGTGATGTGGATCCGGGTCTCCTGCTCGGCGAACGGGGCCACGAGGAGCAGGCCGGAGACCCACTGCGACAGGGTTCCTGCGATCGTGACGTCGCCGCCGCGGGGGCGCTTCGGCTGGACGGTCACGGGCGGGCAGTCGTTCGTCGCCTCGAGCTCGATGCCCATCTGGGTCAGCGAGGTCAGCAGCGCCTTGATGGGCCGGCGCTGGAAGTACTTCATGCCCACGAGCGTCATCGGCTTGTCGGCGAGCGACGCCAGACCCGTCATGAAGTAGAGCGTGGTGCCGGAGGACCCCATGTTCAGGACGCCGTCGGCGCCACGGGACCCGTGGTCGACGACGTCGGTGGCCTCGTACCGGCCGCCGAGCCCGGTGACGTGGTACTCGTCCCCGCGACGCTTCACGTCGACGCCGAGGGCGCGGAGCGTGCCGACGGTCCACTCGACCTGGCGGGTGGCGCTGATGCCGGAGACGATGCTCGTCCCCTTCGCCAGCGACGCGAGCACCAGCGCGCGGTGCGCGTGGTACTTCGAGACCGGGACGTCGAGTTCACCGACGAGTGGTGCGGACGTGCCGCGCACGACCAACTGCATGCGTACCTCTTCCTGCTCTGTACATATCAACGGTACGCCCGGTGTGGAACTACTGTGAATCGGATCCGCACGACCAGAAGCCGCCGTCGTTGTGCGTGTCCGACAACCTTCCGGGCAGGATGTACAGCATGGACATCCGCTTCACCGAGTCCCCTCCGTCGACCATCGGCGTCGAGTGGGAGCTCCCGCTGGTCGATCTGTCGACCGGCGACCTCGCGCCCCGTGCCCCTGCCGTCATCGCGGCCGTGCACGAACGACTCGGCGATCGCGAGCGGGTGACCGAGGAGCTCCTGACCAACACCGTCGAGGTCGTCTCCAGCGTGCACTCACGGGTCCGCGACGCCACGAGCGAGCTGTCCGGCATCATCGGCGAGGTCATCGACGCCGCCGAACCGCTCGACGCCCAGGTCATGTGCTCCGGCACGCATCCGTTCGCCGTCTGGGACCAGCAGGAGATCACCCCGGACAGCGAGCACTACACGACCCTGATCGACCGGACGCGCTGGTGGGGTCGGCAGATGCTCATCTGGGGCGTTCACGTGCACGTCGGCATCGACGACCGCGACAAGGCCCTGCCGATCCTCGGCGCGATGCTGGCGTACGTCCCGCACCTGCAGGCCTTCACCGCATCGAGCCCCTTCTGGGCCGGCATCGACACCGGGTACGCCTCGAACCGGGCCCTCATGTTCCAGCAGCTCCCCACCGGTGGCCTGCCGCCCGCCCTCGGTGCCTGGGCGAACTTCGAAGAGGTGGTGAGCGACCTCACGCACACCGGCGTCATCGACAGCGTGAAGGACCTGCGCTGGGACATCCGCCCGTCGCCGAAGTGGGGGACGCTCGAGAACCGGGTCTCCGACGGCATCTCGACCCTGCACGAGGTCGGCGCCGTGACCGCGCTCGTGCAGTGCCTGGTCACCGCGATGTCCGACCGGCTCGACGCCGGCGAGACCCTGCCGACGATGCAGCCGTGGTTCATCCGCGAGAACAAGTGGCGCGCCGCCCGCTACGGCATGGAGGCCGAGATCATCACGAACGCCGCCGGCGACGAGCGGCTCGTGACCGACGAGGTGCACGACCTGGTGCAGCGGCTCGACCCGGTGGCCGAGCGGCTCGGCTGCCAGCAGGAACTGCACCACCTCGACACGATGATCGCGAACGGCGCGTCGTACCAGCGGCAGCTCCGGGTCGCGCAGGAGCACGGCGGGGACCTGCGCGAGGTCGTCCGGCACCTGGTGACGGAGTTCCGCGAGTCGCTGTGACCCCGGGTCGTTCCGCGTAGCTGGTCAAATCGGGCGTACCGGGTCGTTTCTTCCGACCAGGTACGCCCGATTCCGCTTTCCATCGCGCCCGTTCTGGGAAGGAACGTCGCGAGCCCGCCCCGCGCCTCCCGTCCGTGCCCACCCACCTGGTCGCTCCGGGCATACCTGATCGATCCGGGCGCACCGGGTCGTTTCTTTCGACTAGGTACGCCCGATTCCGCTTTCCAGCGCGCCCGTTCTGGGGAGGAACGCCACGAGCCCGCCCCGCGCCTCCCGTCCGCGCCCACCGACCTGGTCGCTCCGGGCACACCTGGTCGATCCGGGCGTACCGGGTCGTTTCTTCCGACCAGGTACGCCCGATTCCGCTTTCCATCGCGACCGTTCTGGGAAGGAACGTCGCGACGTGCGCGCAGACGGACGGGAGGCCCGGTGCCAGCTGGCACCGGGCCTCCCGTCCGTCAGGGGGTCGCGACTAGCGACCCAGGAACTTCTGCAGGCTCGCGAGCTCTTCCTCGGTCGGCGCCTTGCCGCCCTTGGCCGAACCGCCGAGGCCGAGGCCGGAGCCCTTCGGCGCCTGCTGCGGAGCGGCAGCCGTCCCGGCGGCGATCGCCGCACGCTTGGCCGGGTTGCCCACCTTCGACTTCTTCTTGCCGCCCTGCTGCTGCTTCTTGCCGCCGTGCATGCCCGGGATCGGACCCATGCCCGGCATCTGCGGCACGCCACCACGGGCGACGGTCTTCATCATCTTCGCGGCCTGCTCGAACCGGTTGACGAGGGCGTTGACCTCGGTGACCGTGGAGCCGGCACCCTTGGCGATGCGGAGTCGGCGCGAGCCATTGAGGAGTTTCGGGAGTTCGCGCTCCTTCGGCGTCATCGACTGGATGATCGCCTCGGTGCGCACGATCTCGCGCTCGTCGAAGTTGTCGAGTGCCTCGCGCATGCCCTTGGCGCCCGGGAGCATGCCGAGCATGCCCTTGATCGAGCCGGCCTTGCGGAGCTGCTGCATCTGCTGCAGGAAGTCGTTCAGCGTGAACGAGTCGGACGCGATCTTCTCGGCGACCGCGCGGGCTTCGTCCTCGTCGAAGGCCGACTGGGCCTGCTCGATGAGCGACATGATGTCGCCGAGGTCGAGGATGCGGCTCGCCATGCGGTCCGGGTGGAACGGCTCGAAGTCGTCGAGGCCCTCACCCGTGGAGGCGAACATGATCGGGCGGCCGGTGACGCTGGCCACCGAGAGTGCCGCACCACCACGGGCGTCGCCGTCGAGCTTCGACAGCACGACTCCGGTGAAGTCGACGCCCTCTTGGAAGGCACGGGCGGTGACGACGGCGTCCTGACCGATCATCGCGTCGATGACGAACAGGACCTCGTCGGGGTCGACGGCCTTGCGGATGTTCGCGGCCTGCTTCATCAGCTCGGCGTCCACACCGAGGCGACCGGCGGTGTCCACGATGACGGTGTCGTACTGCTGGTCGACCGCGGCCTTGATGGCGTTCTTGGCGACCTTGACCGGGTCACCGACGCCGTTGCCGGGCTCCGGAGCGAAGACGTGGACGCCGGCCTGCTCGCCGACGACCTGCAGCTGCTGCACGGCGTTCGGACGCTGGAGGTCCGCCGCGACGAGCATCGGGGTGTGGCCGTCCTTCTTGAGCCACTTGCCGAGCTTGCCGGCGAGGGTGGTCTTACCGGCACCCTGCAGACCCGCGAGCATGATGACCGTCGGCGGCTTCTTCGCGAATTCGAGGCGACGCTGCTGCCCGCCCAGGATGCCGACGAGTTCCCCGTTGACGATCTGGACGACCTGCTGCGCCGGGTTCAGCGCGCGGTTGACCTCGTCGGAGAGGGCGCGCTCGCGCACTGCTGCGGTGAACGCCTTGACGACCTCGAGCGCGACGTCGGCGTCGAGGAGCGCCCGCCGGATCTCGCGGACGGTGCCGTCGACGTCGGACGGAGTCAGCCGACCCTTGCTCCGCAGATTGCGGAAGGTCTCGGTCAGCCGATCGGAGAGTGAACCGAATTGCGCCATGATCCGTCGATTCTACTGGTTCACGAGCAGGTTCCCTGATCCGGTGTCCGACGCTCGGTATCGTCGAGGCATGCGCGCCGTTCCCGAGGACCTCGACCCAGCGGTGGTCGCCGAGATCGACGGGCGGCTCGCGCGTCTGCAGTCCGACCTCGGTGTAACGATCCCGTGGGCGATCGAGAGCGGCAGTCGCGCCTGGGGCTTCCCGTCGCCCGACAGCGACTACGACTGCCGGTTCCTGTACGTGCGACGGCGCGACGACTACTTGTCGCTCTGGCCCAGCCGCGACGTCATCGAGACGCCGCTGGACAAGGTGTTCGACGTCAACGGGTGGGACCTCGCGAAGACGGTCCGCCTCGCCGTGAACGGGAACGCGACGGTCGGCGAGTGGCTTCGGTCACCGATCGTGTACGCAGGTGACGAGGCCTTCCGCGACCGGCTCCTGGCGTTCGTCGCGAGCGTGGCCGACCGGGGGCGCATCGGCCGGCACTACCTGCACGTCGCCGCGCGGCAGTACGAGCGCGAGATCACACTGAAGCGGTTCTTCTACGTGCTCCGGACCGCGGCCTCGCTCCGGTGGCTGCGGGACCACCCGGAGAGCGCCATGCCGCCGATGGACCTGCCGACGCTGCTCGCCGAGTCGACGGTCGAGCGTGCGGTGACGGAGGCGACGACGGAACTCATCGCGGTGAAGGCACGCACGCGCGAGCTCGGCACCGGTACCCCGCCCGAGGTCCTCGTCCGCTTCGTCGACGCGGAACTCGACCTGGCGCGGCCGTTCGACGACCTGCCGCCCGAGAACACCTCGGTCGAGGCGCACGCCCGAGCGGATGCGTACTTCCTCGGCGAACTCGACCGCCTGCGCTGACCACGACCGGACGGCGCGGAGCGGGGCGGTTGGCGCGGTGCGGCGCAGAACGGCTCAGCGGAGCACGACCCCCTCGGTGAGCTCGACCGGGGTGTCCAGCCCGACGTCGAGGACCACCGGCGCGGTCGACGGCAGGCGGTCAGCGGTCGGGAACCAGCGCCGCTCCGGCGACACCAGGATGACGAGACCGTCGACGTCGCCGACCGCGGCGAAGCCCTCGCCTGCTGGGTTGGCGTAGGGCTCGAGTCCGGCGCGGCGCAGTGTCCCGACGGCACCGAGGACGTCGGGCACGGCGATGCCGACCTCGCTGACGGACAGGAGCGGAACAGCGGGCGCGGGTGCGGCCGCGGCGAGGTCCCGCCGCTCGATCAGCTCGAGCAGCTGCTGGTCCGGACCGTCGAAGTACACCGATCGCGAGTTCCAGTTCGGCGGGCCCTCGAACTCGTCACGGCCGTCGGCGTCGACCAGCACCGTCGCGATGCCGGCGATCCACTCGGCAGCCGCGGCGAACGTGCCCGTCGGGATCGTGATCGCGAGGTGCAGCGCACCGGTCATCCCCGGCAGCTCCCGGAACAGGAGCCGCGTCGACCCCACCACGACTTCGACCACTCCGTCGACGCGGTCGACCGGGCAGCCGAGCCGTTCCCAGAACCGGGCGGTGTCGTCGAGCGAGCGGGTGGCGAGCTGTGCCTGGCGGATGTCCATGTCCGCCATCCGAAGCCCTCAACCACGGTTCAGGTCAAGGTCGTCCGCGTTGTTGTACTCCGTCCAGAAACCGTCGTAGGCTCGCTCGCATGCCGGAACTCGAGATCGTGCGGCCTGCCGGGCTGCTCGACTACGCCGACGGACTCGCGCTGCAGCGGGACCTCCACGCCGACGTCGTCGCCGGCCGCTCCCTCGGGGCCCTCGTGCTGTGCGAGCACCCGTCCGTGTACACCGCCGGCCGACGCACCGAGCCGTCCGACCTGCCGACGAACGGAGCCCCGGTGGTCGACGTGGACCGCGGCGGACGCATCACCTGGCACGGCCCCGGGCAGCTCGTCGCCTACCCGATCGTCCGGCTGGCCGTTCCGATCGACGTCGTCGCGTGGGTGCGCGACCTCGAACA
The DNA here is from genome assembly GCF_004340725.1 of Curtobacterium sp. PhB128. Taxonomy (NCBI): domain Bacteria; kingdom Bacillati; phylum Actinomycetota; class Actinomycetes; order Micrococcales; family Microbacteriaceae; genus Curtobacterium; species Curtobacterium sp. PhB128. The sequence continues at coordinate 54,201 of NZ_SLUR01000001.1, read as the reverse complement.
GGTCATCGTCGACGCTGCGGCCTCCGTGGGGGTGCACGCCGAGCGGGTCGACGGCCGGAGCGGCGCCTGGGTCCGCGGAGCGGACGGCACTCCGCCCGCCAAGGTCGGCGCCATCGGGCTGCACGTCGCCGAGGGCGTGACGACCCACGGCATCGCGATCAACTGCGACAACGCACTCGACGCCTACGCCGCGATCGTGCCGTGCGGCATCGCCGACGCCGGCGTGACGACGCTGAGTGTCGCCGCCGGCCGGCCCGTCACCGTCGACGACCTCGCCGACACCGTGGTCGACCGCATCCGCGCCGCCGAGCACGGCATGCGGACCGGCCAGCGGATCGGCAGCGCCGCCCAGAGCACCACGACGGCCCCCATCACGACCGCCGACACCACGTCCCCCAGCACCGCGCCCGCACGACAGGAGACCCTCGTATGACCCTCGCCCCCGAAGGCCGCCGGATGCTCCGCGTCGAGGCCCGCAACGCCGAGACCCCGATCGAGACGAAGCCCGGGTGGATCAAGACCCGTGCCACCCAGGGCCCGGAGTTCCGCGAGCTGTCCGCCCTGGTCAAGGACAAGCAGCTGCACACCGTCTGCCAGGAGGCCGGCTGCCCGAACATCTTCGAGTGCTGGGAGGACCGCGAGGCCACGTTCCTGATCGGGGGCTCGCAGTGCACCCGCCGGTGCGACTTCTGCCAGATCGACACCGGCAAGCCCGAGCCGCTCGACCGCGACGAGCCCCGCCGGGTCGCCGACTCGGTCGTGTCGATGGGCCTGAAGTACGCCACGGTGACCGGCGTCGCCCGCGACGACCTGCCCGACGGCGGGTCCTGGCTCTACGCCGAGACCATCCGCCAGATCCACGAGCACTCCCCCGGCACCGGCGTCGAGATCCTGGTGCCGGACTTCAACGGCCGCCCGGACCAGCTCGGCCAGGTGTTCGACGCCCACCCCGAGGTCTTCGCCCACAACGTCGAGACCGTCCCCCGGATCTTCAAGCGCATCCGTCCGGCGTTCACGTTCGAGCGCTCCCTCGACGTCATCACGCAGGGCCGCGACGCCGGGCTCGTCACGAAGTCGAACCTGATCCTCGGCATGGGCGAGGAGCGCATCGAGATCGAGGACGCCCTGCAACGCCTGTTCGACGCCGGCACGGACATCATCACGTTGACGCAGTACCTCCGCCCGTCGCCGCGGCACCTGCCGGTGGCGCGCTGGGTCAAGCCGGAGGAGTTCGTCGCGCTGCGTGAGGTCGCCGAGGAGATGGGCTTCGCCGGGGTCCTCGCCGGCCCGCTCGTCCGGTCGTCGTACCGCGCCGGACGCCTGTGGGCACGCGCCACGGTCGCGCGCGGCGGCTCGGTTCCCGAGCACCTCTCGCACCTGCTCGACGCGGCGCCGGGTCGCCAGGCCGTCTGAGTCTCGCGCGGAGCTGCGCGAGTTTCGCGCTCAGCGACAGTTCTCGCGCTCCGGAGCGCGAGAAGTGTCGCCCAGGCCGAGACTCGGCGCGCGCGGCCCGAGACTCGGGCACGGACAGACGGGAGGCACGGTGCCAGCTGGCACCGTGCCTCCCGTTCGTCCATCCGCCCGTTCAGGGCGACGCGAGCGCTATGCGCGACCGCGGATGCTCCTGAGGAGCCAGCCGATGACGGCCAGGATGATGAGGACGATCCCGACCCACAGCAGGAACTTCAGCGCACCGACGAAGATGCCGCTGAAGAGCAGGACGAGGCCGACGATGATCGCGATGATCAGGAGTGCTGGCATTGAAAGGGCTCCTTCCGGTGTACCTGGACGATCCCTGTACTGCGGAGACAGTACCCGGAATCAGCCGACGAGGTTCTGCACGAACACGTGCGGGGTGAAACCGGTCAGGTCGTTGATGCCCTCGCCCTGCCCGATGAGCTTGATCGGGATGCCCGTCTTCTCCTGCACGCTGAGCACGAACCCGGCCTTCGCGGAGCCGTCGAGCTTGGTGATGACGAGGCCGGTGACCCCGGCGCCCTCGATGAACGCCTGCGCCTGGGCCAGGCCGTTCTGCCCGGTGGTGGCGTCGAGGACGAGCAGTACCTCGCTGATCTCGGTCTGCTTCTCGACGACGCGCTTGATCTTCGTGAGCTCGTCCATCAGGCCTGCCTTGGTGTGCAGGCGGCCGGCGGTGTCGATGACGACGATCTCGGTGTTGTCGCGGATCGCCTTCTCGACGGTCTGGTACGCCACCGAGGCCGGGTCCTGCCCGGGCTGCGAGGGGCGGACGACGTCGACGCCGGCGCGCTCGGCCCAGGTCGCGACCTGCTCGACCGCGGCAGCACGGAAGGTGTCGGCCGCACCGACGAGGACCGTGCGGTCGTAGGTCTTCAGGAACTTCGCGAACTTGCCGATCGTCGTGGTCTTGCCGACGCCGTTCACCCCGACGACGAGCACGACGGCGGGCCGCGCGCTGAGCTTGAGCGTGGTGTCGAGCTTCGACAGCCGTTCCTCGAGCACCTCGCGCAGCATGCGCTGCAGGTCGGCCGGGTCGGTCGTGCCGTAACGGTCGACGCGCGCGTGCAGGTCCTCGATGATCGCCTCGGAGATGTCCGGACCGAAGTCGGCGCCGATCAGCGCGGTCTCGAGGTCCTCCCACGTGGTCTCGTCGATCGTCTTGCGCTGGAAGAGGCCGCGCAGCCGTGAGGACAGTGACCAGGAACTCGCCATGCTCCCAGCTTAGAGCGCGGCGCATGTCCGCTGTGCCCGGTATGCTCGGTCTCACGAAGGGGAGTATTCCCTCTCGGTGACCCCGTCAGTACGGCCCGGAACGATCCGGACCCGGGGCGCCGGTCGTGGTCGGTTGCAGCAGATCGCGGCGGAAGAGACCTTCAGGCCTCGGCGTACCCACGTGTCGTCACACGACATGCACTCGTACGTCGCCTACCTGAAGGAAACCGTGGACGTCCCACTCTTCGTCTGGCTCCTCACCATCGCAGGCATCCTCGCCCTGCTGGTGTTCGACTTCTACTCGCACGTGCGTACCCCGCACGTGCCGCACATCCGCGAATCCGCGTTCTGGTCCGTGTTCTACATCGGACTCGCGATCCTGTTCGGCTTCGGCATCCTGGTCTTCGGCGGCGGACAAGCTGGCGGTGAGTACTTCGCCGGGTGGCTCACCGAGAAGGCGTTGTCGGTCGACAACCTGTTCGTCTTCCTCATCATCATGACGAGCTTCGCCGTGCCGAAGGAGTTCCAGCAGAAGGTCCTGCTGGTCGGCGTCGCGATCGCCCTCGTCGCCCGAGGCATCTTCATCGCCCTCGGCGTCACGATCATCGAGAACTTCTCGTGGGTGTTCTACCTGTTCGGTGCGCTGCTGTTCTGGCTCGCGTGGTCGCAGGCCCGCAGCGGCAACGACCACGGCGGCGACGAGGGCGACTCCCGCCTGATCCGCATCCTGAAGCGCATCATCCCGACCTCGGACCACTACGACGGCGACCGCCTGACCACCAAGGTCGACGGCAAGCGCCTGTTCACCCCGATGCTGCTCGTCATGGTCGCGATCGGTCTGACCGACGTGCTGTTCGCGCTCGACTCGATCCCCGCGATCTTCGGGCTGACCCAGGACGCCTTCATCGTGTTCACCGCGAACGCGTTCTCGCTGCTCGGCCTGCGGCAGCTGTACTTCCTGATCGCCGGACTGCTCGAGCGCCTGATCTACCTCGGCCAGGGCCTCGCGGTCATCCTCGGCTTCATCGGTGTGAAGCTCGTCTTCCACGCCATGCACGTCAACGAGCTGCCGTTCATCAACGGTGGCGAGCACATCGAGTGGGCGCCGGAGATCCCGATCTGGTTCTCGCTGGGCTTCATCCTGCTGACCATCGCGGTCGCGACGACCGCCTCGCTGGTCGTCTCGAAGAAGCGCCAGGAGCGCGGGCTCACCCCGACGGGCGAGCCGAAGGAGTCGGTCGCGGCCGACGCGGAGTAAGCGTCACGCCCTGCACGGGCGGCAACACGGACGGGAGGCACGGTGCCAGCTGGCACCGTGCCTCCCGTCTGTCCGTGGTCGCGACCAGAGCCGCGAAAGCGACAGATCTCGTCGCGGACCCACGATCCTCTCCGCGAAAGCGACAGATTGCCGCGAACTGTTGGCGGAGATCTGTCGCTTTCGCGGCGCGCGACCGCAGCCAGCCAGCCAGCCGGCTACGCGACCGCGTCGGCGGGCTCGCGCTTCTGCACCCGCTGCCCGACGACGGCGGACACGCCGTCCTGCCGCATCGACACCCCGTACAGGGCGTCGGCGATCTCCATCGTGCGCTTCTGGTGCGTGATGACGATGAGCTGCGACGACTCGCGGAGCCGCTCGAACACCGTCAGCAGGCGACCGAGGTTGGCGTCGTCGAGGGCGGCCTCGACCTCGTCCATGATGTAGAACGGCGACGGCCTGGCGGTGAAGATCGCGACGAGCAGCGCCACCGCAGCCAGGGACCGTTCGCCACCGGACAGCAGCGTCAGGCGGTCGATCTTCTTGCCCGCGGGCTTCACCTGCACGTCGATCCCGGTGCCGAGCAGGTCGGTCGGGTCGGTGAGATTGATCGAGCCGGAGCCGCCCGGGAACAGAATCGGGAAGATGACGTCGAAGGCGTCCTTGGTGTCGTTGAACGCGGACTCGAAGATCGTCTGCATCTTCGTGTCGAGCTCGTCGATGATCGTCATCAGGTCGGTGCGGGTCTTCTGCAGGTCCTCGAGCTGCTCGGCGAGGAACGCGTGCCGCTGCTCGAGCGCCTGGAACTCCTCGAGCGCGAGCGGGTTCACCTTGCCGAGCCGGCCGAGGTCGCGTTCGGCGGCCTGCAGGCGGCGCTCCTGCTCGGCGCGGACGTACGGCACGGTCTCGACGTCGTCGGGGTCGACCTCGTCGGTGACGTCGAACTCGGGCAGGGCGGGGCCGCCGGGCAGGGTCGATTCGGCGTCGACGAGCGCCACCGTGTCGTCGCCGGGGCTGGTGTCGAGGTCCGCAGTGCCGTCGTCGCCGGGGGCGATGTCGGTGTCTGTCGCGGCCTCGTTGACCGGCGCCGTGTCGCCGTCCGCCGGCTCGTCGAGGCCCGCCGCGGCAGCCGCCGCGCGCTCGGCGTCGCGGTGCTTCCGCGCCAGCACCCGCGGGTCCACCAGCACGTCGACCGGCACCGGCACGGTCGGCCCGTACTCGGTGACGAGCACGGCCTCGGTCAGCCCGAGGTCGCTCAGCGCCCGGTCGAGCACGCCCGACACGTGCAGCTTCTTCTCGTAGATCTCCATCTCGAGCGAGTGCACGCCGTCGGTGATGGTCTGCAGCCGGTCGCGGAGCTCGCGCTCCTCGTTCCGGATCGCCTGCAGTTCGGTGTTGCGCTTCGACCGTTCGGACTCCTCGGTCGCGAGCTGCACGCGTGCCTCGGCCAGCGACCGGTCGACGGCGCCCAGCACGCCCGGCAGGTCGGCGAGGACGGCTTCGGCGGTCTCGATCTGCCCGCGGCGGATCACCGCACGGCGCGCTGCTTCCTCTGCCGCCGCGCGCTCGGCCTCGAGCTGGCGTTCGAGCTGGTCGGCGCGGTGCCGTTCGGCGCGGACACGCTCGCGCACGGTCTGCACCTGGATGCGCTGCTCGACCTCGGCGGCGCGTGCGGCCTCGAGTGCGTCCTGCAGGCCCGGACGCTCGGAGGCGTCGACGACGGGCCGCTCCTGCTCGGTGAACGCGCGGTGCGCCGCCTCGGCCTCTGCCAGGGCGCCGTCGACGACCTCGACGGCGCCGTCGGTCTCGGCGAGGGCGGCACGCAGGCGCTCCACCTCGGCCGCTGCGTTCTCGGCCTTCGCCCGCGTCGAGGCGCTGGCCCGGTCGTACTCGGCCGTCGCCTTCGCGTGCGCGCGGGATGCCGCGTCGGCCTCGTCCGCACGGCGGCGTGCGTCCTCGACGGCGGTGCGTGCTGCCTGGAGGCCCGTGGCTGCGTCCTCGGCGTCCGCCCTGATGGCGTCGCGTCGCGTCACGGCGTCGTCGCGCTCCGCGACGAGCTCGATCCGCGAGGTCACGCGCTCCCCGCCGCCGGTGACGCGGACGGCGCGCACGAGGTCACCGGACCGGGTGACGACCGTCGCGTGCGGGGCGGCGGCGAGCACGGCCTCCAGGTCGAGCGTGTCCGCGTTCGCGCCTTGGTCGTCGGCAGTCTCCGCGATCAGGGTGTTCCGCAGGATCGCGGCGATCGCCGGCGGGCCCTGCACGAGATCGAGGGCACGGCGGACGCCGGCCGGCAGCGTGTCCGGCAGGTCCGTGGGGACGACCTCGGCGTCCGCGACGACGACGTCGATGCGACCGATGTCCGCGGAGCGGGCGTGGTCGACGGCGTCGAGCGCGACCGCGCGGTCGTCCGCGAGGACGGCGTCGGCGAGCCCGTCGAGCGCGACGGCGACGGCACCCTCGAACCCGGGCGTCACCGTGAGCGCGTCGGCCAGACGCCCGACGATGCCCGCACGTCCGGCGTCGATGAGCGCCTGCGAACCGTCGCGGACGTCGATCGACATGCCGAGCGCCGCGACCCGCGCGTCGAGGGCGTCCCGCTCCCGCTCGAGGGCGTGCAGCCGGTCGCGCTGCTCGTCGCGGGCGGCCTGGGCGGTCTCCAGCTGCGCACGAGCCGCCTGGAGCGTGGCGGCGAGGGCCTCGTCGTCGACGCCCTCGGACGGATCGGCACCGAGTTCGGCGAGGGCCGCGGTCGCACGCGCGGCGCGTTCGCCCGCCTCGGCGAGGGCCCGCTGGCGACGCTCACGGTCCGCCACCGTGGACCCGCGCTTCGACCGGGCCACGTCGACGGCGTTCGCCAGCCGCTGCGCCTCGAGGTCGTGCTGCGAGACGCGGGCGGCCTGCGCGGCGATGCGATCGTCGAGGGCGTCGAGCGCGTCACGGGCGGCCTGCACCGCACGGGCGGTCTCGGCGGAGCCGCCCTGCATCTCGTCGGCGCGGGCGGCGAGCCGATCGGCCTCGGCACGGACACCGGCCACCCGCTCCGGGGTGATCGAGGGGCCCTGCTGCGGGGCGTCGGCCTGCTGCGCCAGGAACATCAGCCGCTGGTTCGCCAGGCTGGACAGCCCGCGCAGGCGCTCCTGCACGCTCTCCAGGCGGTGCACCACGGTCCGGGCGCGATCGACGTCATCGCCGACCATGCTCTGCTCGACGTGCTGCTGGCGGACCCGGGTCTGGTCGAGTCGCTCGGTCAGGACGATGCGCTCGGACTTGCGGCCCGCCTCGACCTCCTGGTGGTCGTGCAGTTCGCGGCGCAGCCGGACGACGTCGTCGGCGAGGATGCGGGCCTTGGCGTCCCGCGCGACGGCGGCGACGGACTGGGCCTTGCGCGCGACCTCGGCCTGGCGGCCGAGCGGCTTCAGCTGGCGCCGGATCTCGCCCGCCAGGTCGGACAGGCGGGTCAGGTTCGTCTGCATCGCGTCGAGCTTGCGGAGGGTCTTCTCCTTGCGGCGACGGTGCTTCAGGATGCCCGCGGCTTCCTCGATGAAGCCGCGGCGGTCCTCCGGAGTGGCGTGCAGGACCTTGTCGAGCTGCCCCTGCCCGACGATGACGTGCATCTCCCGCCCGAGGCCGGTGTCGCTCAGGAGCTCCTGCACGTCGAGCAGCCGGCAGTTCTCGCCGTTGATGGCGTACTCGCTGCCGCCGTTGCGGAACAACGTGCGTGCGATCGTCACCTCGGAGTAGTCGATCGGCAGCAGCCCGTCGGTGTTGTCGATCGTCAGCAGCACCTGGGCACGGCCGAGCGGCCCGCGGGTCGAGGTGCCCGCGAAGATGACGTCCTCCATCTTGCCGCCGCGCAGGGTCTTCGCCCCCTGCTCCCCCATCACCCAGGCGAGGGCGTCGACGACGTTGGACTTGCCCGAGCCGTTCGGGCCGACGATGCACGTGACGCCCGGCTCGAACGCGAACGTCGTCGGCTGCGCGAAGGACTTGAACCCCTTGATGGTCAGGCTCTTCAAGTACATGCGGTCTCCGGGTGTGCTCACGCGTGCTGCGGCGGGGCCGCTGCTGGGCTGTGCTGCTGGGCGTCAGGCTAACGCGTGCGGGCGCGGGGACGCGGTTGGCACACGGGACAGATGTGGCTCGACCGGTTCATGAAGGCCTCGCGCACGATCGTCGTGCCGCAGCGGGGGCAGGGCTTCCCCTGCTGTCCGTACACGTTCAGCCGCTGCGAGAAGTACCCGGACTGCCCGTTGACGTTGACGTACTGGGCGTCGAAGCTCGTCCCGCCGTCCTCGAGCGCACGCCGGAGGACACTGCGCACCTCGTGCAGCAGGCGTGCGAGGTCAGCACGGGTCAGCCGCTCGGCCGGTCGATCGTAGTGCAGCTTCGCAGCCCAGAGGGACTCGTCGGCGTAGATGTTCCCGATGCCGCTCACGACGCCCTGGTCGAGCAGGATCCGCTTGATGCCGCTCGAACGCTTCCGGGCGACGGCGGTGAAGCGGTCGTCGTCGAACGCGGGGTCGAGCGGGTCGCGGGCGATGTGCGACACCTGCTGCGGCACGCTCCGGCGCCACACGGCGTCTGGGTCCGATGCGTCGACGTGCCCGGCGAACCCCGCGGGGGCGCCGTCCACCGTCGGCACCATCGCGTCGATCGCCATCGAGCCGAAGGTGCGCTGGTCGACGAACTCGAGCTCGACCGCGGGTTCGGCGGTGCCGTCGCGGTCGGTGCCGGCGGGTTGCACGCCGATGAGGATGCGGCGGTGCTTCGCCGCCGGTCGACCGCGGCCGAGCAGGATCTGGCCGCTCATGCCGAGGTGGGCGACGAGCGCTTCGGGCCGGTCGCCCTCGTGCTCGGGCTGCAACGGCATCCAGAGGAACTTGCCCCGACGGACCGCTGCGGCGATCGTGCGACCGGTCAGGCGGTCGGCGAAGTCCTCGGCCGGGCCGTCGTGCCGGGTGAGCGCCCGCTCGTCCACGACGTCGACGTGCAGCACCCGAGCGCCGCTGACCGCGGGTTCGAGGCCGGCGCGGACGACCTCGACCTCGGGGAGTTCGGGCACGCGGTCAGGCCGCTCGGCCGGACAGCCGGGTCCAGGCGTCGAGCGCCGCGGACATCTCGGCGGCCTTCTTGCTCGAGCCGGTGCCGACGGCGATGTCCTCGCCCTGCAGGACGACGGTCGCGCTGAAGGTCTTGTCGTGGTCCGGGCCGGTCTCGGTGACGCGGTAGGCCGGGTTGCCGAGCGACAGGCTCGCCGCGAGCTCCTGCAGGCTCGTCTTCGGGTCCATCGCAGCGCCGAAGCGGTCGGGGTCGATCATCAGCGGCTCGACCAGGCGGAGCACCAGGTCGGTCGCCGGGTCGGGGCCCGCGGACAGGTAGGTGGCACCGATGACGGCTTCGACGGTGTCGGCGAGGATCGACGACTTGTCGCGGCCGCCGGTCTGTTCCTCGCCCTTGCCGAGGCGCAGGTACTGGCCGAGCCCGATCATCCGGGCGATCTCGGCCAGCGCGACCGTCGACACCAGGCTGGCGCGACGCTTCGCGAGGTCACCCTCGTCGAGGTCGGGGAAGGACCGGTAGAGCTTCACGGTCACGGCCTGGCCGAGGATCGAGTCGCCGAGGAACTCGAGGCGCTCGTTGTGCTTGATGCCCCCGTGCTCGTAGGCGTAGGAGCGGTGTGTCAGGGCGAGCTGGAGCAGCTCGAGGTCGATGTCGACCCCGAGCTGGCCCTGCAGACGAACGACGTCCGGCCCAACGGGGCGGGACCCCGTGGCGCCGGACGTCGTCGTCATGCGTTCGGTCCGATCAGACGTCAGCGACCTTGCGGCCCTTGTACTCCATGTACAGGGGGGTGCCGGCCGAGTCCTCGACGACCTTCGCGCGGTGCGGGAGGCTGTAGGTGACCTGACCGTTCTCGATCGTCTTGACGAGCTGGATCGGCGTGGCCTTCCACTGCGAACGACGGGCGTGCGTGTTCGCACGGGACTGCTTGCGCTTGGGAACGGCCATGGTGAATCTCTTTCGGTTGGTCGGTGGTCGGTACGGGGGCTGGCGGTGTCGGGGCCTACTCGGCCTCGGCCCGCTCCTCGCCCTCGGTGGTCTTCGTGTCGGTGGTGTCGCCGTGGGCGGCACGCTCGGCTGCTTCGAGCTGGATGCCGGTCAGGGCTGCCCAGCGCGGGTCCAGGGTCTCGTGAACGGGCTGCTCATCGAGGTCGGCCAGTCGCTCGCCCGTCACCGGGTCGAGGCCTGGGCAGTCCGGTCGGCAGACCGGCTGGAACGGCAGCGCCAGCACCACCGCATCTCGAACGACCTGTTCGCAGTCCACGTGGTCATCGCGAACGAAGAAGTCGAAATCCTCCGAGGCATCATACGCGAACAGCTCGGCGAAATCGACCTCGACGGGTTCGCTGATGTCGATGAGGCAGCGCGAGCACTCCCCCGTCGCGTCGGCCGAGGCGTGACCGGACACGAGGACACCCTCGTGCAGGCCCTCGAGCCGCAGGTCGATGCGCAGCGGAGCACCTTCGCGCACCGCGATCACACCGGCTCCCAGCGCGTCCGGCACCACGATGTCGAGCGAGTGCTCGCGCATCTCGCCCGGACGGTGCGCCAGGTCGCGCACGCGCAGGGCGTAGGGGCTGTTCACGTGGGAAGACACGATCGTCAACCCTAGCGTGAACGCAGCCGAGAGTCGAGGCAGGCGGGGGTGTGTCCGCGCGTCGGCCGGCCGTGCCTCCGGCTCGGCGTGCGGCTCGGCGTGCGGCTCGGCGTGCGGCTCGGCGTGCGGCTCAGCGTGCGGCGAGGGCTGCCGCCACGGCCTTCGGCACGTAGGGGGTGACGTCGCCGCCGAGCGTCGACACCTGGCGGATGAGCGAGCTCGACACGTGGGAGCGCGAGGCGTCGGGCAGCAGGAACACGGTCTCGACGTCGGCGAGGTGCCGGTTCATGATCGCCATCGGGGTCTCGTACGCGACGTCCTCGCCCGATCGCACGCCCTTGACGAGCACCTTCGCCCCGACCTGCCGGCAGTAGTCGACGAGGAGCCCGGAGGTCCACTCCCCGACCCGGACCGTTCCCGGCGTGCCGACCTCGGCCAGGGACTCCTCGATGAGCCGGACGCGGTCGACCGCCTCGAACATCGCGGGCTTCTTGTCCGGGTTGTGCACCACGAGCACGTGCACCTCGTCGAACAGCCCGGCAGCTCGACCGATGACGTCGAGGTGCCCGAGCGTGACGGGGTCGAAGGAACCGGGGACCACCGCGATCTGCGCCATGGCAGCGACGATACCGGTCCGTGCCGGGGCGTCCGGCTCGGGGTCAGTTCTTGCCGAGGAACGCCGCGTCGGACTCGTCGAGGCGGCGTGCCAGTGCCTCGCGCAGGGCCGGGGACCCGTCGAGCTCGGGATCGGGTTCGAGGACCCGTTCGGCTTCGCCACGGGCGTCCACGATGAGGTCGGCGTGCTCGACCACGCGCAGCAGGTTGAGCGACGACCGGCCGCCCGACTGCCGCTCGCCGAGCACGTCGCCCTCGCGCCGGAGCTCGAGGTCGACCCGGGCGAGCTCGAAGCCGTCGTCCGAGGCGGACACCGCGTCGACGCGCTCGCGCGAGGTGGTCTCGAGCTCGGCGGTGGTGACGAGCAGGCAGACGCCCGCCCACTGCCCGCGGCCGATGCGGCCGCGCAGCTGGTGCAGCTGGGAGACGCCGAAGCGATCGGCGTCGAGCACGGCCATCATCGCGGCGTTCGGCACGTCGACACCGACCTCGATCACGGTCGTCGCGACGAGGACGTCCAGGTCGCCGGCGGCGAAGGACGTCATCACGCGGTCCTTCTCGTCCGCCGTCATCCGGCCGTGCAGCACCGCGATCCGCCGGCCGTCGAGCACGGGCATCGTGCGCATCCGCTCGGCGGTGGCGAGCACGGTCGCCGGCGCGCGCTTGGGGGCGTCGTCCTCGGACTCGGCGGGCGCGGGTTCGCCGTCGTCCTCGGCGTGGGCGTCGTCGATCGCGGGGCAGACCACGAAGGCCTGACGCCCCTTGTCGAGCTCCTCCGCCATCCGCGACCAGATGCGGGACTCCCACCCGGGGTGCTCCGCCAGCGGGACCGTGAAGGTCTCGACGCCGGCACGGCCGGAGGGCAGCCCGGTGATCGTCGAGACGTCGAGGTCGCCGAACACCGTCATCGCGACGGTGCGTGGGATCGGCGTGGCGGTGAGCACCAGGACGTGCGGCGGGGTGGCGCCCTTGGTCCGGAGCGCTTCACGTTGCTCGACTCCGAAGCGGTGCTGCTCGTCGACGACCACGAGCCCGAGCTCGGCGAAGTCGACGCGGTCGCCGAGCAGGGCGTGGGTGCCGACCACGAGCCGCGAGCTGCCCGACGCCGCGGCGAGCAGGGCCCGTCGGCGTTCGTCGGTGGACTGCGACCCGGTCAGGATCACCGGACGGAGCTCGGCCGCCAGGTCCGGTCCGAGGAACTTCACGATGGACCGCAGGTGCTGCGCGGCCAGCACCTCGGTCGGGGCGATGAGGGCGGACTGCCCACCGGACTCGGCCACCGTGAGCATGGCGCGGATGGCCACGAGGGTCTTGCCGGAACCGACCTCGCCCTGCACCAGCCGGTGCATCGGCCAGGTGCGGGCGATGTCGGTGTCGATCTCGGCACCGACGGCACGCTGGTCGTCGGTCAGGGTGAACGGCAGGGTGGCGTCGAAGCGCGCGAGGATGCCACCGGGAACCGCCACCCGCGGGGTCGCCGCGGTGCGTCGGGCGCGGATCCGGCGCTGCACCAGGGCGGTCTGCAGCACGAACGCCTCGCGGTAGCGCAGGGCGTCCTGCGCGCGCTTGAAGTCCGCGACCTTCTCGGGCCGGTGGAGCAGCTCGAGCGCCCGGCGGAACGGGACGAGGTCGAGCCGGCTGCGCGCCGAGGCCGGCACCGGGTCGGGCAGGTCCGGCAGGGTGTCGAGCACGATGCCCATCGACTTCGCGATCTGCCACGAGGTGAGGGAGGCCGTCGCCGGGTAGATCGGGATCGGCTGCCGCGACCACCGGATCGCTTCGTCCGAACCCGGGTCGGCCGTGGCGCGGGGGTCGTCGGGGTCGAAGAGCTCGTAGTCCGGGTGGGCGAGCTGGCGCGCACCGCGGTAGTCGCTGACCTTGCCGGAGAAGATGCCGCGGGCACCGGGCACCAGGTCCTTGGTGCGCCAGCCCTGGTTGAAGAACGTCAGGGTGAGCAGCCCCTTGCCGTCGCCGATCTTCGCTTCGAGGATCGATCCGCGACGGGCGCGCATCGTGCGCTCGCGGACGTCGACCACCTCGGCCACGATGGTGACCGGCTCACCGATCGCCAGGGAGTCGAGTGCCGTCAGGGCGCCGCGCTCGGCGTAGCGCCGGGGCGCGTGCTCGAGGAACTCACCCACCGTGCGGTGGCCGAACGCCTTCTGGATCGCGGACGCGGTCCGACCACCGAGCACGTTCGCGAGCCGCGCGTCGAGGGGCGCCGGACCGAGGTCGGGCGCGGCCGGCGCAGCGGGGGTTCCGGTGGTGACCACGGACACCACGGTACCGGGCACGACCGACGTGCCACGTGCCTCCCGTCCGGCCTGTGGACGACGCCGCCGGCCGATACGGTGGCTGCATGACCCGCATCATCGCCGGCGCCGCCGGCAACACGACGCTCCGTGTGCCGAAGTCCGGCACCCGGCCGACGAGCGACCGGGTGCGCGAGGCGCTGTTCTCGTCGCTCGAGGCCCGTGGACTCGTCGACGACACCTCCGTCGCGGACCTCTACGCCGGCACCGGTGCCCTCGGGCTCGAAGCGGCGTCGCGCGGTGCGGTCGAGGTCGTGCTGGTCGACCGCGCGTCGGCCGCGGCGCAGGCGTGCCGGGCGAACGCGAAGGCCGTGCAGCAGCGGATCCCCGGGGTGCGGATCGACGTGCAGCCGCAGCCGGTGCTCGGGTACCTGCGCGGGACGGTGCGCACGTTCGACCTGGTGTTCATCGACCCGCCCTACGACGTGACCGAGCACGAGATCGCCGAGGTGCTCGAGACGCTCGTGCCGCGGTTGACGGCCGGTGCCGTGGTGGTCGTCGAGCGGAGCAAGCGCTCCGCCGAACCGACGTGGCCCGCCGGGCTCGAGCCGTTCAGCAAGCGCAGCTACGGCGAGACCGTGGCGTGGGAGGCCGTGGCCGCCGCGGGCTGAGCCGCGCGGGTCTCGGGGCGTGGGCGCGTTTCGCGACGATCCACGAGTCGATCGACGCGTGCCGTGTCGCAAGGTGCGAATGCATCGGATGCGTGCGCATCTTCCGACAGGACGCCAGCTGATCGACGCGTGTTCCGTCGACAGATGCGCGCGCACTGACCGGGAGGCCCGGCTCGGCTCCGCCACGTCACCTCCGCCCGACGTCGGGCCGGGTGGGTCAGCCGGCGGCGCCGTCCCAGTCGGCGTAGGGGTCCCAGCCGGTCGTCGGCACCGGGGAGCCGGCGCGCAGCAGGTCCGCGTCGCCGCGGTCGCGCACGACTCCGATGCGGCGGAAGCCACCCGGCAGCGGGGCCTCGGCGGGGAAGGTCGCGAGCAGGCCGTGGTCCTCGCCACCGTGCAGCGCGAGCTCGTCGAGCGGGGCGTCGGCATCGAGGTCGAGCGTCACCCGGCTCGCACGGGCCAGCCGCCCGGCGTCGATCGCCAGGCCGTCGGACAGGTCGAGCATCGCCGTCGCCCCGGCCGCAGCAGCGAGGGGCCCGTCGCTGATCGGGGGCACGGGGCGGCGCTGGCGGTCGACGTCGGGATCGGCGTCCGCACCGCTCGCCACCGTCGCTGCACGGTCCGGCTCGCCCTGCGCGTCCACGCCGTCACGGAAGAGTCGTGCGAGCCCGCGGGCAGCACGGCCGAGTTCGCCGGAGACCGCCACGACGTCCCCCGCACGAGCCCCTGACCGGAGCACCGGGGCACGACCACCGAGGTCGCCGAACGCCGTCACCGCCACCGTGAAGGTCGCCGAGGTGGAGAGGTCGCCGCCGACCACACCGCATCCGGGCGCGAGGGCGTCGACAGCGAGGCGGAACCCGTCCGCGATGCCCTCGAGCACCGCTACGGGGGTGTCCTGCGGTGCGGCGAGGGCGATGACGAGGCCACTCGGCACCGCGCCCATCGCCGCGACGTCCGACAGGTTCGTCGCGGCGGCCTTCCAGCCGACGTCCTCGGGCGAGGACCACGCCCACCGGAAGTCCGGGCCGTGCACCATCATGTCCGTCGTCACGACGAACCGGCCGTCGGGGGCGGCGACCACGGCGCAGTCGTCCCCGGGCCCCACGAGCGGCGAGCCCGTCGGCAGCCGGTTCGTGATCCGGTCGAGGACGACCAGCTCACCGAGCTCCCCCACGGTCGGTCCGGCCCAGGCGTCGTACGTCGCGTCCACACGAGAACGGTAGCCTGGACCGCGATGGACACCGCGCGCCGCACCCCTCGCACCCTCGCGATCGCGGGGGTCGTGATCGCCCTCGCGGCAGGGCTGACCGGGTGCACCAACTCCGTCGGCATGAGCGCGGCACCCTCCGCGAACGCGGCGGCGTGCGCGGCCGCACAGGTGCGGTTGCCCGCGACCGTCGACTCGACGTACGACCTGCGGAACACCAACGCGCAGTCCACCGCGGCTTGGGGCGACCCGGAGGCCGCGCTCTACCACTGCGGCGTGGCCGTGCCCACCGTGTCCGACCTGCCGTGCTTCACGCTCGGGTCGGTCGACTGGATCCGCGACGACCGCGGCAAGCAGATCGTCTACACGACGTTCGGACGGTCCCCGGCGGTGCAGGTCGTCGTCGACACGTCGAAGACCGGCAGCGCGGTGCTGCAGGACATCGCGACGGCGGTGGCGACGCTGCCGGAGGACGGGCACAAGTGCCTGGACCCGTCCGACGTGCAGGGCTGACACACCCCGACCCCGCCGAGCGTCAGCGGACGGCGGCGCGCCCCAGCTCGATGAGCTCGGTGACCAGCTCGCCGTAGGACACACCCGACGCCGCCCAGCAGCGCGGGTACATCGACAGCGGGGTGAACCCGGGCATCGTGTTGACCTCGTTCACGACGAAGCCGTCGTCGGTCAGGAAGCAGTCGACCCGGGCGAGCCCGGAGCCACCGATGGCCTCGAACGCACGGGCACCGATCGACCGGATCTCGTCGGTCTGGTCGTCGGTGAGCGGCGCCGGGCACAGCAGTGACTCGTCGCCACCGAGGTACTTCGAGGCGAAGTCGTAGAAGCCGTCCTCGGCCACGACGATCTCGCCGGGCAGGCTCGTGCGCGGCGCACCGTCACGGCCCTCGAGCACGGCGACCTCGACCTCGCGGCCGACGACCCGCGGTTCGACGATCACCTTGGAGTCGTGCTCGAACGCCAGGTCCATCGCGGCGCCGAGCTCGTCGGGCCCGTCGACGCGCGAGACGCCCATGCTCGACCCCGCGCGTGCCGGCTTCACGAACAGCGGCCAGCCGTGCGCCGCGATCGTCTCGGCGACGTCGACCGGGTCGGACGCCCACTCGCGGCGGAGCACGGTCGTCCAGGGAGCGACCCGCAGACCGGCGTGCTCGAGGACGGCCTTCGCGACGTGCTTGTCCATCGCCAGGGCGCTGGCGAGCACGCCGTCACCGACGTACGGCAGACCGGCGATCTCGAGCAGGCCCTGGATCGTGCCGTCCTCGCCGAACGGACCGTGCAGGATCGGGAACACCACGTCGACGGCGACGGTCGTGACCGAGCCGTCCGGGTGCGAGACGACGAGTTCGTTCGTCGCCGGCGAGGTCGGGAACGCCACACGCGTGCCGTTGTCGGGCACGGTCGGCAGGGAGCCGTCGCGGATCGCCCACTGCGAGGGGTCGTCGGACTGCAGCGTGAACGCGCCGTCCTTCGTGATGCCGATCGGGACGATCTGGTACTCGGTGCGGTCGACGACGTCCATGATGCCGCCGGCGGTCACGCAGCTGATCTCGTGCTCGCTCGAGCGCCCGCCGAACAGGACGGCGACGGTGGTCGTGGGAACGTCGGTTCCCTCGGGGATCGTGGGCACGGGAGTCCCTTCGTGACTCGGTGCGGGACCGGTCACTCGCCCTGGGGCTCGTCGGTCTCGGTGAGGTGCGGCGCGATGTTGCGCGGATCGAGCCTACCGGCGAGGACCTCGCCGACCTGGCTGACGATGGGCATGTCGACGCCGTTCGCGGCGGCGAGCTCGAGGATCGGTGCGACGGACGCCAGGCCCTCGGCGGTCTGGTTCATCTGCCGCACGACCTCGTCGAACCGGTACCCCTGACCGAGCAGGCGCCCGGCGGTGTTGTTCCGGGACAACGGCGACTGGCAGGTCGCGATGAGGTCGCCGAGGCCCGCGAGGCCCGACAGGGTGGACGGCTGCGCGCCGAGCGACACCGCGAACTCGGTCATCTCGGCGAGGCCGCGGGTGATGATCGACGCCTTGGTGTTCTCGCCGTAGCCGACGCCGTCGACGATGCCGATCGCCACGGCGATGAGGTTCTTCAGCACGCCGCCGAACTCGGTGCCGATGACGTCGGTGTTGATGAACGACCGGAAGTACGGGTTCGTCGCGACGGCGGCGACAGCGGTCGCGGTCTCCACGCTCGACGACGACACCACGGCGGCGGTCGGCTGCCGACGGGCGATCTCGAGCGCCAGGTTCGGTCCGCTCGCGACGGCGATGCGGTCCTGGTCGATGCCGAGTCCCTGGAGCAGGACCTCGCTCATCCGCAGGCCGGTGCTCTTCTCGACGCCCTTCATCAGGCTGACGACGGGGACACCGGCGGGCAGGAGCTCGCAGATCGCGTCGAGGTTCGACCGCAGGGTCTGCGACGGCACCGACACGTACACCTGGGTGGCGCCGTCGAGCACCTGCTCGAGCGACGTCGACGCCGTGAGGGTGCGGGGCAGGTTGATGCCGGGCAGGTAGTCGGAGTTCCGCTTCGTCTCGGTGATCTCGCGGGCGACCTCGGGACGCCGGGCCCACACGACCGTGGAGGCACCGCCCTCGGCGAGCACCTTCGCGAACGTGGTGCCCCAGCTGCCGGCACCGATGACCGCCACGCGGGGCTTGTCGGTCGACTGCATCACCACCCGGATCGCGGCGGTGTCGAAGGCACCCGGCGCTGCTGCGACGGGGTCGGGACGATCGTCGTGCGGGCGGAGGTCACTCAAACCGGCCGGTCTCCTTCTGGTTGTTCGCCGCCGGGTCCCAGCGGGTCTTCGGGGCCTGCTCGCCACGGAGCTGCTCGAGCAGCTCCGTGATGCGCTGCATGAGCAGCTCGGTGGCCTCGGTCAGCATCTGCTGGTCGATCGGCCGGCCACGGTAGGCGGACAGGTCGACGGGGTCGCCGACGATGACGTCCACGCGCGACCGCGGGAACAGGCGGAGCTTGTTCGAGTAGCGCGCCATGATGCCCTGCGTGCCCCAGTGGGCCATCGGGATCAGCGGCACGTCGTTCTCGAGCGCGATGCGGACGGCCCCGGTCTTGCCGCGCATCGGCCACAGGTCGGGGTCGCGGGTGAGCGTGCCCTCGGGGTAGACGATGATCGCCCCACCCTGCTCGATGAGCGACCGCCCGCCGCCGAGTGGGTCGCTCAACCGGGTGCGGCCGGAGCGCTCGACCGGGATCTGCCCCATGCCGGACATGAGCTTGCCGAAGACGGGCACCTTGAACAGCGAGGCCTTGGCCAGGAACCGCGGGGCCCGCCGACTGATGTAGACGGCGGTGCCGACGACCAGCGGGTCGATGTTCGTGAAGTGGTTCGGCGCGAGCACGAAGGCACCGTCCGCCGGCAGGCGGTTCGGGCCGTACCAGTGGTAGTTCGACGAGAACCGGAACGTCGGGATGACGACCGACGCCACGATGCGGAACGCGGGGTTGAGCTCCCCACGCTTCCAACGCCGTCCACGCACCGGCAGGCCGGTCGCGACCTGCACGGCGGACGCACCACGGGCCTCCCGGCCATCGCCCTGGCGCGACGGGCCGTCACCAGGACGCGACGGACCGTCACCCGGCTGCGGAACCGACACCGCGACTAACCCGCGAAGTCGAAGTCGGCGCCCAGCTTCCGCAGCTTCGGGATGAAGTGCTCGTAGCCGCGGCTGATGATGCCGACGTTGGTGATGTGGGACTCGCCGTCGGCGGTCAGGGCCGCGATGAGGTGGCTGAAGCCACCGCGGAGGTCGGGGACCCGGACGTTCGCCGCGTGCAGCGTCGTCGGACCGGTGATGACCGCGGCCTGCTCGAACGGGCGACGGGCGACACGGCGGTCGTGCCCGGGCAGCCCCTCCTTGTGGACGACGATGTCGGCGCCCATCTCGTTCAGTGCGTCGGTGAAGCCGAAGCGGTTCTCGTACACGGTCTCGTGCACGATGCTCTGCCCCTCGGCCTGGGTCAGCGCCACGACGAGCGGCTGCTGCCAGTCGGTCATGAAGCCGGGGTGCACGTCGGTCTCGATGACGACGGGCTTGAGGGTGTCGCGCTCACGGTAGAAGCGGATGCCGTCCTCTTGCACGTCGAAACCGCCGCCGACCTTGCGGAAGACGTTGAGGAACGTCATGAGCTCCTGCTGGTTCGCGCCCTCGACGAAGATGTCGCCGTCGGTGGCGAGCGCGGCGGAGGCCCAGCTGGCGGCCTCGTTGCGGTCGTTGATCGCACGGTGCGTGTAGCCGCGCAGCGACTCGACGCCCTCGATGAAGATCACGCGGTTCGGCTCGACGGACACGATCGCGCCCATCTTCTGCAGGATCGCGATGAGGTCCATGATCTCGGGCTCGATCGCCGCGTTCCGCAGCTCCGTGACGCCGGTCGCCAGGACGGACGACAACAGGACCTGCTCGGTCGCGCCGACGCTCGGGTACGGCAGCTCGATGGACGCGCCCTTCAGCCCGTCCGGGGCCGTCAGGTGGATGCCGTTGACCTGCTTGTCGACGACCGCACCCATGGCGCGGAGCGCGTCGAGGTGGAAGTCGATCGGGCGGTCGCCGATGCGGCAGCCGCCGAGGTCGGGGATGAACGCCTCGCCGAGCTTGTGCAGCAGCGGGCCGCAGAACAGGATCGGGATGCGGCTCGAGCCAGCGTGGGCGTCGATCTCGGCGAAGTGCGCCGACTCGACGTTGGCCGGGTCGAGGATGAGCTCGCCTCGTGCAGGATCGGTGATGCGCACGCCGTGCACCTCGAGCAGCCCACGGACGACCTTGACGTCGGAGATGTCCGGGACGTCCTTGAGGATCGACGGGGTGTCACCGAGCAGCGACGCCACCATGGCCTTGGTCGCGAGGTTCTTCGCCCCGCGGACCTCGATGCGCCCCACGAGCGGCTTGCCCCCGCGGATGACGATCTCGTCCGACTTGAGGCCCACGCGCGCCCCTGCGGCCGCTGCGTCCTGTACGAGAGAGTTCACTACTTCACCGGCAATGTCTTCGGCCGCCAACTGGAGCGGCGGGATTCGAACTCCGTGATCGAGGTCTCGTCACGGAGGGTGAGCCCGATGTCGTCGAGCCCTTCCATCAACCGCCAACGAGTGTAAGCGTCGATCTCGAAGGGGACGTCCACATCCCCGAGCGACACGCGCTGCGCCACCAGGTCCACGGTCGCCGACACCCCCGGGTTCCGCTCGATCTCGGCCCAGAGCCGCTCGACTTCCGATTCGGTCACGATCGCGGTGACGAGGCCCTGCTTGCCCGCGTTGCCCTTGAAGATGTCGGCGAACCGGGGCGAGATGACGACCGCGAAGCCGAAGTCACGCAGTGCCCAGACCGCGTGCTCACGGGACGAGCCGGTGCCGAAGTCCGGGCCGGCCACCAGGACCTTCGCGCCCTGGTACTCGGGCTGGTTCAGCACGAAGTCGGGGTCCTGGCGCCAGCCGGAGAACAGGGCGTCCTCGAAGCCGGTCTTCGTGACGCGCTTGAGGTAGACCGCGGGGATGATCTGGTCGGTGTCGACGTTCGACCGCTTGAGCGGGGCGGCGATGCCGGTGACGGTGGTGATCTTGTCCATCAGACTGCCCCTTCCAGGACGGTGTTCGCTTCGGAGTTCTCCAGGTCCCACGGGCTGGACAGCGTGCCGCGGATCGCGGTGGCGGCGGCGACGAGCGGCGACACCAGGTGGGTGCGCCCGCCCTTGCCCTGGCGCCCCTCGAAGTTGCGGTTCGACGTGCTCGCGCAGCGCTCCCCCGGTGCGAGCTGGTCGGGGTTCATGCCGAGGCACATCGAGCACCCGGCGAACCGCCACTCGGCGCCGAACTCCTTGATCACGACGTCGAGCCCCTCGGCCTCGGCCTCGAGCCGCACCCGGGCGGACCCCGGCACGACCATGACCCGGACGCCGTCGGCCTTCTTGCGGCCCTGGATGATCGACGCGAAGGCCCGCAGGTCCTCGATGCGCGAGTTCGTGCACGAGCCCATGAAGACCGCGTCGACGGCGATGTCCTTCATCGGGGTGCCGGCGGCGATGTCCATGTAGTCGAGGGCCCGCTGCGCAGCGGCCTGGTCGTTCGGGTCTTCGAAGTCGAGAGGCGAAGGCACGTTCTCCGACAGCGAGACGCCCTGGCCGGGGTTGGTGCCCCAGGTGACGAAGGGCTCGAGGTCGTCGGCGTCGATGAAGACCTCGGCGTCGAACACTGCGTCGTCGTCGGTCGCCAGGGTGTCCCAGTACGCGACGGCGTCGTCCCAGTCGGAACCGGTCGGGGCGTGGTCGCGGCCCTGCACGTAGTCGTAGGTGATCTGGTCGGGGGCGACCATGCCGGCGCGGGCTCCGGCCTCGATCGACATGTTGCAGATCGTCATCCGGCCCTCCATCGAGAGCGCACGGATCGCGGAACCGCGGTACTCGAGCACGTAGCCCTGTCCGCCGCCGGTGCCGATCTTGGCGATGACCGCCAGGATGATGTCCTTCGCGGTCACGCCCGGACGCAACGTGCCCTCGACCGTGATCGCCATCGTCTTGAAGGGCTTCAGCGGCAGGGTCTGCGTCGCCAGCACGTGCTCGACCTCGGAGGTGCCGATGCCGAACGCCATGGCCCCGAACGCCCCGTGGGTGCTGGTGTGCGAGTCGCCGCAGACGACGGTGATGCCGGGCATCGTCAGGCCGAGCTGCGGGCCGACGACGTGCACGATCCCCTGCTCCTTGTCGCCGAGCGAGTGCAGGCGGACCCCGAACTCCTCGCAGTTGCGGCGCAGGGTCTCGATCTGGATCCGGCTCGTCGGGTCCGCGATGGGGCGGTCGATGGCGAGCGTCGGGGTGTTGTGGTCCTCGGTCGCGATCGTCAGGTCGAGCCGGCGCACCGGGCGCCCGGCCTGGCGCAGACCGTCGAACGCCTGCGGGCTCGTGACCTCGTGCACGAGGTGGAGGTCGATGTAGAGGAGGTCCGGGTTGCCGTCCTCACCCTTGACCACGACGTGGTCGTCCCACACCTTCTCGGCGAGCGTCCTACCCATGAGCTCGACTCCCTCGTTCTCGTCGTTGCGCCGCGACCGCGGCACGATCAGGCGACTCTACCATTGGTATACCAACGCGTCGTCGCGTTCTCCACGCGGTGCGGCGGTCGACCGGGAGGCCCGTGGCGACTCGACGACACCCGTCGCGGTGGGAAGATGGTCGGGACATGACGACACCTGCGCACTCGACCCGGACGATCAACCTCGAGGGCGCGGCACGCGCAGCGATCGCGGGCGGTGCACCACTGGCGCTGCTCATCACCCTCGGGATGCCGGGCTACGCCGCGTTCGCGATGTTCGCCGGCTTCACCGCGATCTTCGGGGCGACCGAGCCCTACCGGCAGCGCGCCGTCACCACCGGCGTCGCGGGTGCGCTGCAGACCCTGTGCATGTTCGCGGGCATCGGTGTCGCCCTGCTCGGCTCCCCGCTCTGGCTGCAGGCGACCGGGCTCGTCGTCGTGCTCGTCGTCGCGGTCTGCACCCTGTCGACCCTGCGGACGATCCCCGCGCAGCCGATCTTCCCCGTCTTCGCGTTCGTGGTCTCCGCCCTCGTGCCGCTCAGGCCCGCGGACGTCCCGCTCGTCGCGACGATCATCGTCTGCTCGGTCGTCTGGGCGTGGCTCGTCGCGATGTCCGGGTTCGTCATCCGGCACGTGTGGCACCCGCGCGCGCCGCACCGGTTCCGGCCGCTGGCGCCGCTCAAGGAGCGCGGCTTCGGCATCCTCCGCACGGCCGCGCTGTGGGAGACCGTGGCGCTCAACGTCGTGGGGTCGCTCGTCGCCGGCGCGGTGGCGTCGACCATCCCCTGGCTCGGGCACCCGTACTGGGCCGTCATCGCGGTGGTGTCGACCCTGCCCGCCCTCCGCCAGCGGCACACCGTGATCCGGGCGTTCCAGCGCTTCATCGGCACGATCGGCGGCACCGTGATCGCCGTCGGGATCCTGCTGCTCGAGCCGTCGGCGTGGTGGATCGTCGTCATCGCCGTCGTGGGGCAGTTCTTCGCGGAGATCTTCGTCGCCCGGAACTACGCCGTCTGCCTGCTGTTCCTGACGCCGCTCGCCCTCGCCGTGTCGTGGCTGAGCCTGCCCGAGGCCCCGGAGCTCCTCGCGCTCGACCGGGTCGCGCAGACCACCCTCGGTGCGCTCGTCAGCGTCGGGCTGTTGTTCGTGGGGCGCGCGATCGAGCGGCGGCGCGGCCGAGCCCTGGGTGCCACGAGCGCGATCCGTACCGTCTGAGTACCTGGAGACCCGTGCCGTACCTGGTCGTTCCGGGCGCACCTGGTCGTTTCTTCTGACCAGGTGTGCCCGATCCCACCGACCATCGCGCGCGTTCGGGGAAAGAACGGGCGCGTCAGTCGCGGGGCTGGATGTTCCAGGCGTCGATGACCGGGCGGCCGTGCTCGTACCCGAGGACGCTGACCGATGCGGTACCGAGCTTCAGTACGGCACCGTCCTGCGGCGCGAGCCGGATCCACGCGGCGCCGAGGGCACGCAGCACGTGGCCGTGCGCGACGAACACGGCGTCCTGGCCCTCGGCGAGCACCGGACGAGCGCGGTTCAGGATGCGCTCGACGCGGACCCGGACCTCGGCGGCGTTCTCTCCGGGGGTGTCACCGGCAGGTACTCCATCGGTCCAGAGGTCCCACGGCCCGTGGCGCAGCACCTTGATCTGCGGGGTGGTGAGCCCTTCGTACGCGCCGTAGTCCCACTCGTACAGGTCCTCGTCGAGCTCGGGGTCGACGCCGATCAGGTGCGCGGTGTCGCGGGCACGCTGGAGCGGACTCGACAGGGCCAACGCGAACGAGCGGTCGGCCAGGTACCGGCCGGCGCGCTTCGCCTGCTCGACACCGTTGTCCGTCAGCGGGATGTCGGTGCGGCCGGTGTGCTGCCCGCTCTTCGACCACTCCGTCTCTCCGTGACGGACGAGGACGAGTTCGCCGGGGCGTTCCGAGGTCATGAGTTCCTTCCGATCCAGAGGCCGAGCGCAGCTGCGCCGACCGAGACGACGAGCATCCCGAGGCCGTGCAGGACGGCGAGCCGGGGCTTGCCGGATCGGAGGAGCTGGACGGTCTCGACGCTCGCCGTCGAGAACGTCGTGTACCCACCCATCATGCCCGTCCCGAGCACCGCGACCGCCGGGAGCGGGATCGTCCCGGCCTGCCCGAGGCCGGTGAGCAGCCCGAGGACGAGCGATCCGGACACGTTGATCAGCACGGTCCCGAGCGGGAACCCGGCAGTCCGCGAGCGGGACGTGCGCGCCTTGACGAGTCCGTCGAGCAGGAACCGGAGCGCGGCTCCGAGTCCCCCGCCGACGGCGACGAGCAGCAGTTCGAGCGGGTTCACGACGCGCCTCCGTCCGGGCCGGTCGGACGCGGTCGGAGCCGCCCGGCGATCAACACCCCGAGCGCGACGGCGCCGAGGCCGAGGACCACGGACAGCAGTGCGTACCCGCTGCCCGCACCCCACCGGCCGACGTCGAGCAACTGCGCGGTGTCGTCGGCGAGCGTGCTGTACGTCGTGAAGCCGCCGAGCACGCCGGTGCCGACGAGCAGCCGCAGCGTGCGGCGGCCTCCGACGTCGGGACCACGCATCGCGAGTGCCTCGAGCAGGAGCCCGAGGCAGAAGGCCCCGACGACGTTGATCGCGAGGATCACCCAGCTGATGCCGTCGTGGCCGGGGAACGCCTCAGCGAGCAGTGCGCGGATCGCGGTCCCGATCGCGCCGCCGAGTGCGACGAGGGCGAGGAAGCGCCAGCGGAGGTGCGGCGGTCGCGCATCGGTCATCGGTACTCCTATCGCCGAGCACGCCGGATCGTCTCCGCGCGTGCGGTGTTCTCGGGATAGGGACCGTTGGCGCTTCGTGCGCGGTTGGGTCCGGCAGGCCCCACTGCCGGGTCTGACGACCCGTCCAGCGTACTGCTCAGTCGGCGACGGCGGCGATCGCCTCGACCTCGACGAGCTGGTCGTCGTAGCCGAGGACGGTCACGCCGAGCAGTGTGCTCGGAACGTCGTGGTCCCCCACGGCGGCGCGGACGACGTTCCAGGCGGCGACGAGGTCCTGCTGCTCGGTCGTCGCGACGAGCACCCGCGTCTGGACGAGGTCGTCGACCCCCGCGCCGGCGGCTGCGAGCGCCGTCCGCAGGTTCGCGACGCACTGTGCGGCCTGCCCGGCCACGTCACCGACGGCGACCGTCGCGCCGTGCTCGTCGAGCGGACACGCCCCCGCGAGGAACACGAGCCGTGTCCCGGCCGCCACGGTGGACGCGTAGGCGTACTCCGCGACGTCGCTGAGCGCTGTGGACCGGATGAGCTGGACGGCACTGGACACGGAAGCAGCCTGGCACACGACGATGAAACCCCCGGCGAGTCGGAGCTCGTCGGGGGTTTCGTGGTGCTGGTGACCCCAGCGGGATTCGAACCCGCGTTACCGCCGTGAGAGGGCAGCGTACTAGGCCGCTATACGATGGGGCCGCGGCTGTTGTCGGACTCGGAGCATGTCACCTGTGGTGACCCCAGCGGGATTCGAACCCGCGTTACCGCCGTGAGAGGGCAGCGTACTAGGCCGCTATACGATGGGGCCGTTCCGACAACTCGACAAGTATTGCACAAGCCGCGCATCGCGCCAAAACGAGGCGTGTCGCCCGGGTGTGCCGCCATGCCGCGCCCGGCATACGGCGCTCGCTGCGCGTGCAGATTCCGACAGAACACCGGTTGAACGACGCGCGTTCTGTCGCAACATGCACACGCATCCGTTGCGTGCGCATCGAGCGACGAAACACCGGTTGAACGACGCGCGTTCTGTCGCAACATGCACGCGCATCGGTCGCGCGGCCGTGGACGCGACCGCCCATCGGACGGGAGGCGCGGGGCGGGCCCGCCACGGGCCTCCCGTCCGACCGCGCGCACGTCCGGAGCCGCGCTTCGTGAGCAGGAATGGTCGCGTCGGTCGGTCCCACCCGACCATTTCTGCTCACGAAGCGACCACGGCGCGGTCCCGCGCGGTCAGATCGTGAGCGACTCCCCCGGCCGCAGGATCTCGAGCACGCCGTGCGGGGTGAGCGCCTCGCGCAGCCGACCGGTGTGCATGCCGTAGCCGATGTCGGAGAGTGTGGCCTCGTGGATCGGGTAGGCACGGGCCGGGGCGAGCGCGGCGACGTAGTCCATCATCTCGGCGACCTTGAGCCACGGGGCACCGACGGGTGCGGCGAGGACCTCGACGGGCACGCCCGGGTCGGTGTACGAGTCGCCGGGGTGGAAGAGCGTGCGGTTCACGAGCACGCCGGTGTTGTCGACGATCGGCACCGAGGAGTGGATGAGCTGGTGCCGCGTGCCGTGGAAGTCGAGCTCGAACGGGCCGACGGTGCGGTGGTCGCCGTCGGTGACTACCTCGACCGCGATGCCGGAGTCGGCGAGCGCCGCGCGGACGCCCTCGGGGCCGAACACCACGGCGTCGGGGTTGGCGGCGAGGATCCGTTGCAGCTGCTCGGGCGTGACGTGGTCGGGGTGTTCGTGGGTGACGACGACCGCGACGACCCCGGTCGCGTCGACGGGGCGGGTGAAGTCGCCCGGGTCGAGCACCAGGCGGGCATCGCCGTCCGACAGGATCTGGCAGGCGTGTTCGAGCTTCGTGACCTCCATGCGGGCGACGCTACCCGCGGCGGGCCGGGCGGGCTCGGGCGGGGGCCGACTCGGAACGACGTCTCCGTTGTCGTACGACATCGCGATCGTCGTTCCGAGTCGATCCCGCCCACACACCACCACACACGCCTCACCCCGGCGGCGGCCCCGTCGTCCCCCGCACCACCAGGTGCGCCGGCGCCGCGACGATCGCTCCGGCAGCGCCGCCGTCGACCTCGGCGAGCACTGCCCGCGCCGCTGCGCGCCCCTGCGCCTCCGGGTCCTGTGCCACGGTCGTCAGGCCCACGGTGGCGCCGTACTCGTGGCCGTCGATCCCGATCACGGAGACGTCCCCCGGCACCGACAGCCCGGCCTGCCCGGCGGCGAGGAGCACCCCGAGCGCCATCTCGTCCGAGGCGCACAACACGGCAGTCGGACGATCGGGCCCGGCGCCAGCACCGGCGCCGGCACCAGCGCGCCCGCCGAACAGCGCGTTCCCCGCCGCCAGCCCACCGGCGAACGAGAACCGTCCGTCGAGCAGCCACCGGTCCGGCACCGCGTGTCCGGCGGCCCGCATCGCGTCGACGAACCCGTCCCGCCGCAGGTGCGGCACCGCCACGTTCATGCCGGCCTCGTCCTGCCCGCCGACGTAGGCGACCCGTCGGTGTCCGAGTCCGCACAGGTGGTCGACCGCGATCCGGGTGACGGCTCGGTCGTCGACCCCGATGTTCCGCAGGCCCGGTGCGGGTCCGCCGATGACGATCATCGGGTGCCGGGTGAGTTCGAGCTCGGCACGTTCGGTCGCGTCGAGCACCAGGGACAGCAGGACGAGGGCGTCGACACGGTGCCGCAGCATCGAGCGTCGGAACGCCCGGTCGCGGTCGCCGCCCGGCCCGCCCAGGTTGTAGAGCACGAGGTCGTACCCGGCCCGCCGGAGTTCCGCGTCGACGCCGCCGAGTGCCTTGACGTAGAACCACCGGTCGATCACCGGGACGACGACGCCGACGGCGCGCTGCCGCCCGGTGGCGAGGCCGGCCGCCGCCGAGCTCGGGACGTACCCGAGCTCGTCGGCGACCCGTCGGACCTCGTCGATCGTGGTCTCCGCCACGTTCTCCATGCCGCGCAGCGCTCGCGACACCGTGGACTTCGACAGTCCCGTGACGGTCGCGATCTCCTGGATCCCCATCGATGCGACCCGGGAGGCCCGTCAGCCGTCCGTACCGTGTGTCACGCCCGCCGGACGGTCGGCTGCAGTGCCGGGGACGGCTTGCGCGACGGCCGCTGCGGTCCGGTGCGCTCGGTGCGGTGCACGACGACCCGCTGGTGCGAGCTCGTCCCACCCGCTGTGCTGGTGCACCCGCCCGTCCGCCGAGGGCCGTGGCTGACGACGGGTGTCGTCGCCGCGAGCGGTGCGGACGGGGGCGACGGCAGGAGCGGCACCGATGCCGTCGGTGGCCCCGTCGACGACCGCGTGGCGGCGGAGTACCCGCACCCGCCACCGGTCGAGCGCCACGACCCCGAGCACGCACACCAGCAGGGTGAGTGCCCAGCCGAGTGCCGGTCGACCGGTGACCTCGCAGAACACCGTGGCGCCGAGGAACAGGATGCCGAACATGCCGACGAAGCCGATCGCCTCTTCGATCCGGGCCGTGGGCCGGGTGGGTCCGCGCTGTGCCATGGTCGTCAACCCTTCACGCCACCGGCGGTGAGGCCGGCCACGATGCGTCGCTGGAAGATGAGGACCAGGATGACGAGCGGGATCGTGACGATCGTGCCCGCGGCCATGACCGCCGTGTACGGCTCCTGGTGCGGCTGCGACCCGGCGAACGAGGCGATCGCCACGGTCACCGGCTGCGTCGCGTCGCTCGAGAGCTGCGAGGAGATCAGGTACTCGTTCCAGCTGGAGATGAACGCCAGGATCGCCGTCGTGAACACCGCGGGGGCGGCGAGCGGCAGGATGATCCGCCGGAACGCCTGCACGCGGGTGCAGCCGTCGATGCGCGCTGCTTCCTCGAGGTCCCACGGCATCTCGCGGAAGAACGACGCGAGCGTGTAGACCGTCAGCGGCAGCACGAACGAGATGCTCGGCAGGATGAGCGCCTGGTAGGTCCCCATCCACCCGATGTCCGTGAAGAGCTGGAACAGCGGGGAGATGAGCGCGACCCCCGGGAACATCGACGCCGCCAGGATCGCGCCGGCGATGAGCGACTTGCCGCCGAACTCGAGGCGGGCGAGGGCGTACGCCGCCGTGGTGCCGACGAGCAGGGCGATGATCGTCACGACGCCGCCGATGAGCAGGCTGTTGGCGAGCGCCCGCCCGAGGTGGTTGCCGAGCGACGTGGAGAACGCCGTGGCGTAGTTGTCGAGCGTGACGTGCGTCGGCCACGGGGTGGCGTCGAACGTGAACCCGACGTCGCGGAAGCTCGTCACCACCATCCAGTAGAACGGCAGGAGGCACCACACGGCGATGACGATCGCCTGCACGGCCGTGCGGACGCGGGGGCCGGTGTCGCGGCGGACCCGGACTTCGGCGCGTGCGCTAGCACGTTCGCCGGGGACTGGCACTGACCGGGGTCGGTCTGCTGCGAGGGTCACTTGAGTTCACCCTTCTGCTGGGCGGCCTGCGGCTGCACGACGTTGGCGCCGAGGAACCGGACGAAGACGAACGCCACGATGAAGATCACCAGGAAGGTGATGGTCGACAGGGCCGACGCGGAGTTGAAGCCCTGCCGGATCTGTTCGACGACCAGGATCGACAGGGTCGTGGTGGCGTTGCCGGAACCACCGCCACCGCCGGTGAGGATCTGTGGCAGGTCGTACATGCGCAGCGCGTCGAGCACGCGGAACAGGATCGCGACCATCAGCGCGGGCTTGATGAGCGGCAGCGTGATGAGCACGAAGCGCTGGAACGTCGAGGCGCCGTCCATCTTGCCCGCCTCGTAGACCTCCTCCGGGATCAGCTGCAGCCCGGCCAGGATGAGCAGCGCCATGAACGGCGTGGTCTTCCAGGTGTCGGCGATGATGACCGCCCACCGGGACGCCCACTCGCCGCTCGTCCAGAGGATCTGCTGCCCGAGGACGTGGTTCAGGACGCCGTTCGCGTCGAAGATGAAGTACCAGAGCTTCGCGGTGACGGCCGTCGGGATCGCCCACGGCACCAGGATCGCGGCACGGACGAGCGCGCGGCCCTTGAAGTTGCGGTTCATGATGATCGCCATCCACACGCCGATGGCCGTCTCGAACGCCACGGTGACGACCGTGAAGAAGAACGTGTTGCCCATCGACACCCAGAACTGGGAGCCGAGGCTGCCGGGCGGGCACGTGACGTTGCCGCACTGCTGGCCGAGCCAGTGCGCGTAGTTCGTGATGCCGGCGAACCCGCCCTGCACGAACAGGCCGGTGGCCTTGTCGAGGCCCTGGTCGAGCTGGAACGACTGGATGATCGCGCTGATGACCGGGTAGCCGATGACGATCGCGAGGAGCAAGATCGTCGGGCCGATGAGGTACACGGCCCACCGGCCGTGCTCGGCGTTGAGTCCGCCCTTGCGCCGTTGGCGCTTCGGTTCCATGCCCGTCGGGTTGGGGATGGCTGCGGGGATCTCGGTTGCTGCTGACACGTGTCGGCCTCCTTGCCGGGGGTGTCGGAACGCAAGTAGGGGCGGACTGGAGGCACGTGCCGGGATGGCACCGTGCCTCCAGTCCGATGCGGCGTGAGCCGCGTGTCGCTAGCTGCTGGTCGCCGCCTTGAGGGCGTCCTGCATGTCCTTCATGGCTTCGTCGACCGACTTCGATCCCTTGAGCGCCGCGTAGGTGTTGTCCTGGATCGCCTTCGTCACCGCCGGGTAGAACGGCGTGACCGGCCGCGGCTCCGCCGACTCGATCGACTTGAGCAGGGTCGGCAGGTACGGCAGCTTCGCCGTCAGCTCGGAGTCGGTGTAGAGGTCACCGACGACCGGGGCGAGCGAACCCTGCGTTGCGAAGAACTTCTGCGTGTCGTTCGAGATGAGGAACTCGAGGAAGTCGTGCGCCGTCGCCTTGTGCTTCGAGTACACGCTGATCGCGGCGTTGTGGCCGCCGAGCGTCGAGGCGCCGGTGCCGTCTGCACCCGGGATGGGCGCGATGCCGAACGTGTCCTTGACCTTGCTCGACCCGTCGGTCTTCGCCAGGTTGTAGACGTACGGCCAGTTGCGCAGGAACAGCAGCTTGCCGGCTTCGAACGCCGTGCGGCCCTGCTCCTCCTGGTACGTGATCGCCTCGGCCGGGATGTTCCCGTCCTTGAACGCGTCGACCAGGTTCTGCAGGCCGGCCTTGGCGTCCGAGGTGTCGACGTCCGGGTCCCCGCTCTTGCTGAGCACCGAACCACCGGAGCCGTTGATCGCCTCGGAGGCGTTCACCGTCAGGCCCTCGTACTTCGCGAACTGCCCGGCGTAGCAGCCGATGCCCTTGTCCTTCGCGATCTGGCAGTCGGCCATCATCTCCTTCCACGTGGTCGGAGGCGTCTTGACGAGGTCCTTGCGGTAGTAGAGCAGTGCGCCGTCCGAGGTCTGCGGGGCGGCGTAGAGGGTGTCGTTGTAGGTCGCGGTCTTCACCGTGGCCGGCAGCAGCTTCGAGGTGTCGATCTTCATGTCACCGGTCAGCGGCGTCAGCCAGCTCTTCGCGGCGAACTCGGCGGTCCAGACGACGTCCACGTCGACGACGTCGTAGTTCGCGTCCTTGGCCTGGAAGTGCTGTACGAGGTCGTCGTGCTGCTGGTCGGCCTGGTCGGACTGCTCCTTGAAGGTGACCTTCTCGTCGGGGTGGGCCTTGTTCCACTTCGCGATCAGCGGGCGGACGACGTTCGAGTTGTCCTTGCCCTGCACGTACGTGATGGGCCCGCGGCTGTCCTGGCCGCTCTTGGCGTCGTCCGAGCCGGCGCCGGAGCTCCCGCTCGAGCAGCCGGTGAGCACGAGGCCGATGACGGCGACCCCGGCAACGGATGCGAACCGCACCCTGGAGCGTGTTGTCTTCACAGCGTTGTCTCCTCATTGAGATCACCAGGGGGCATCGATCGGGTTCGACGACACTGCCCTGGAGCAGGCGCCGCTGCCTGCTGGTGGAGGAAGCTACGCCCGCCGCAGGGGTTCCGCAACCGGTTGCATCGGTTCCGTGACCTGAGCGTGACCTTGGAAGTCCCGGAGACTTCCTGGGTGAGCGCTCACCCTCGTTCGAGGGACCCCTGCGCGCCACTGCGGAACTCCGCATGAACCCCGCCACTGGGGTCCCGCGCCGTTGTCCGCACCCACGGCCCCACGTAGCGTCCACGACATGGCCACCCTCCACCCCGCCGACACCGTGCCCGCACCGCGCCGTGTCATCGGCGTCGACCTCGACGCCCCGCTCCCCCGTCTCGTCGCCGACGAGACCGGCGAGTCCGCCATGGTGATCGGCTACCGCGGCGGCCACCCCACCGGCACCCTCGACGTGCTGCTCACAGACGACCCCGCCGACGCGGCCCGCGCCCTCGAGGCGCTGCAGGAGACCGTTCTGGCCGACGTCCCCGCGGTGTCCGACGACGACCTGCCGACCATCTCGGTCGTCGTGTCCACGATCGTCGACCGCGTCGAGGACCTCGGCAAGCTGCTCGACGTCCTCGAGCACCTCGACTACCCGCGGCACGAGGTCATCCTCGTCGACAACCGCGTCCGCGTCCCCGCAGGCGACGCGCTGCCCGCGATGCTCGCCGGGCGGAACGTCCGCCTCGTCGAGGAACGCCGCCCCGGTCTGTCCGCCGGACGGAACGCCGGTGTCGCCGCCGCAACCGGCGACGTCATCGCCTTCACCGACGACGACGTCCGCGTCGACCCGCAGTGGCTCCGCGCCATCGGGTCCCGGTTCGTCAGCGAGCCCGGCCTGGACGCCGTCACCGGCGTCATCCTGCCGAGCGAGCTCACCACTCCCGCCCAGATCTGGTACGAGGCGTACTACGGCGGGTTCAGCGCCGAGCGCACCTTCTCGCCCGTGACGATCGTCCCGGACGACGTGCAGGGCACCATGCGGCACGCCCGCGTCTCGGCGGTCACCCCGTCCGGCGAGGTCCTCAAGCACTTCGCCGTCTACGGCATCGGCGCGTACGGCGCCGGCGCGAACATGGCCTACCGTCGCACCCTGATCGAGGCCGTCGGAGGCTTCGACCACACCCTCGGCGCCGGCTCCCCCGCCCGTGGTGGCGAGGACCTGGCGATGTTCATCGAGACGCTGTGGCGCGGTGGGAAGATCGGCTTCGAGCCCCGCGCGGTCGTGCACCACCGGCACCGCCAGACCATCGAGGACCTGCACAAGCAGCTGCACGGCAACGGCGTCGGCTTCACCGCGCTGATGTTCGCGCTCGCCGCGAAGGACAAGCGGCACGTCGCCGTCCTCGCACGCCTGATGCCGCTCGCTGCGAAGGTCAAGTCGAAGCAGATGCTCTCCCGCCTGGCCGGACGCCGGGACGCCGCGACCGAGGTCACCAACGACGCCTCGACCACGCGCATCCCGAAGACCCTGGCGTACCACGAGCTGCGCGGGTTCCCCGCCGGCCCGGCCGCCTGGTTCCGCAGCCGACGCCGCTGGCGCGACGTCGAGGCCGGCCGCTTCCGGCCGTAGTCGCGCAGCGTGACGGACGGGAGGCCCGTGGCAGTGTCGCCACGGGCCTCCCGTCCGTTCGTTGTCGGGTCCGACCGACGCGGTACGACACTCGCGATGTCGCACGACATCGAGGATGTCGCCCCCACGCGCCTGCAACCGTTGCGCACGCAACAAGCGACAAGACACGTGTCGTACGACGACCGTCTTGTCGCAAACCGGGTGCAGCGACCCCGCCCACCGGTGCCGGCGTGCCGGCGCCCGGCGCCTCAGCGCGCGGTCAGCCGCCCGGCCAGGTACCGCCACGGCCCACCCAGCGCGGCCGTCAGCTCGGCGCGCTTGAGCCCGCGCGTCGCCTCGGTGAACTCGGCGTCGACGGGCCAGCCGCCGCTCGCGTCGACGGGGCGCTCGTCGGCACCCTGCCCGAGCGCACCGAGCCTGCGGAGCGCGCCGGCCGCACGCCGCAGCACCGCGAACGCCGTCGAGGGCCGCAGCACGAGCTTCGTCACCCAGGCGCCGAGCCCGGTGCCGTAGCCGATCGCCTGCGAGCGCAACGCGGCACGGTCCTTGCGGTGCTCGTGCCAGACGACGGCCGAGGGCTCCACGGCGAGCGCCCCACCGGCGAGGAGGACGCGGGTGAACAGGTCGGGGTCCTCACCGGCTCGGGCGCGGGTGCCGGGGCCGAGGGCGACGTCGAAGCCGCCGAGCTGGCGGACGGCGTCGCGGCGCACGGACATGTTCGCGCCGGTGCCGAACGCGCCGACGGTGAAGGGGAACAGGGGCTCGTCGACGGGCGGGGCGGACGTGCGGTACACCCGGCGCTCGAGGTTCCGCGCCCAGGTCACCCGCTCGTCGAAGAAGCGCTGCGTGGGGGTGCGGAGCTCGCCGCTGGGGACGAGTCCGGTGACGCACCAGACGTCGGCGTCGCGCTCGTAGGCGGCGGCGATGGCGGCCATCCAATGGCGGTCGACGACGACGTCGTCGTCGATGAACGCGACGATGCCGCCGGTGGCGCGGGCGAGTCCGGCGTTGCGGGCGCGGGAGACGCCGGCACGTGCCTCGAGGACGTAGTGCACGCGCGGGTCGTCGACGGCGGCCACGACGTCGCGGGTGCCGCTGGTGACGGGGGCGTTGTCGACGACGAACAGCTCGAAGTCGTCGTACGCGGAGTCGAGGACGGAGCGCACGGCGCGGGCGAGCGCCACGGGGCGCTCGCGGGTGCCGATGACGACGGAGACGCGCGCGCCGTCCGCGGGGGCGTCGACCGGGAGGCCCGGGGCCGGCAACCGGCGCAGGGCCGGTCCCAGCTCGGCCGGGTCCACCGCCCCGCGGTCGTCGACGCGCACGTCGACGAACCCCGCGACGTCGCGGCCGTCGCGCACCATGAGGCGGGCGCGGCGGAAGCCGTCGGCGCCGGCGAGGTGCACGGTGTCGGCGGCGAGCGCTGCGGACCGGTCGACGGCGCCGACCCAGGCAGCTCCGACCCAGGTGGGGGCGTCGGGCGAGGGCATCGCGGGGTCGAGCGTGAGGGCTCGTTCCGCGGTGGTGGTGTGGTCGGTCATGTTCGTCCCGTCGGGCCGGTCTGGTCGGGTGGACGTGGCAATGCTCCGCGCGCGTCGACAGGGGGTCAACCGCGATGCTCGGAGGATGCGGGGAGGCTGCGGTTTGCCGCCACTAGACTCGCGGGAGACGCCGGTCGACCCGCCGGTGCGACCCCGGTCCCCGCCGGACACGAGGAGGACGCATGCCGCTGGCCCGAACGATGGACCGGCTCGGCCTGACCAGGCGTCCACGCCCGACGTTGCACCTGGTTCCGGACCCCGAAGCGTCCGACCTCGTCGTGGTGCACCTCGATGCCGACGACGCCGCGTGCAGCACGTGCGGGCACGCCCAGGCGGCACACGAGCACTACCGTCCGGGCACGGACTGCGCGCTCTGCGACTGCCCGAAGTTCCGCCGCGCCCGCTGACGAGATCCCCCTGACGCGATCCCCCTCGCGACCCCCCTCGATCGGGGGGCGCCTGCGGGAAACCGCCGTTCCCCCGCAGGTGGTCCCGACCTCCCTTGTCGGTGCTGCCGGGCCCGCTTAGCGTCGCGGACATGGCCATCACTCCCACGCCACTCGCGTGCATCGTCCTCGCCCACGAGGACCCGACGCACGTCCGTCGGCTCGTGGCGGCGCTCGACCCGTTCCCGGTGTTCCTGCACTGCGACGCGAGCACCGACGACGACGTCTTCGAGGCGATGACCGCCGGCCTGCCCGAACGGGTGCACGTGCTGCCGCGGATGCGCACCGGGTGGGCGAAGTGGGAGAACGTCGCGGCCGAGGTCGCCGGCTACCGTGCTGCCCTGGCGCAGACGGACGCCACGCACGTGGCGCTGCTGACCGGCAGCGACTACCCGCTGGCCGACGCCGACGAGATCTCGGCGCTCCTGACCGCGAACCCCGGGCGGTCGTTCGTCGAGGCGAAGCCGCTCCCGCACCCCGCGTGGGGTCGCGACGGCGGTCGGTCGCGCGTGCGGTTCCGGCACTGGGCGTGGCGAAAGCACATGCTGCGCCTGCCGGTCCCCCGTCGGGTCCCGCGGGACGTCGTATTCGGCGGCGGCTCGCAGCTCAAGGTCCTGGCCCGCCACCACGCGCAGGGGGTCGTCGACGTGTTCGACGGGCGCCCCGACCTGGTGGCGTTCTGGGAGCGGGTGTGGATCGGCGACGAGACCTTCGTGCCGTCGGTCCTGCTGACCCCGGCGTTCACCCCGGACTTCGCGGACGCCCACGCGGTGCAGCCGCTCTGGTGGATCGGGTGGGACGGCACGAAGCAGAAGAGCCCGCCGTGGCTCGGGATCGAGGACGCCGGCCGGGTGCTGGAGCGTCGTACCGCGGCTGACCAGTCGACCCCGTACGTGTTCGCCCGGAAGTTCTCGACGTCCCGGAGCACCGACCTGCTCGACGTGGTCGACGCGACCTTCGGGCTCCGCACGTCAGCCGACGACCAGCCGGTGGTGGTGGCACAGTGACCGTCCCCCAGACCCGACGCGAGGCGCGTGCGGCCGAGGCGGCTGCGCTGGCGGCACAGCCCGACGACGACGAGCTCGAGGCGTCCGTGCAGCCCGCGGCCCCCGGCGCGCTGTCCACCGACACGGACTCGATCGCCGTCGCACGCGGCTCGTCCGTCCTGTTCGGCCGGGGCCTGCTCTACGTGGTCGTCTGGTCGATGCAGCTCGTCGTGAGCTCGTTGATCTCCCCCGTGCTCGCGCACCTGATGCCACCGGCCGAGTTCGGCGTGCTGGCCTCGGCGATCGCGCTGTACCAGGCCCTGGTGGTCGTGGCCGTCTGCGGCATCGACCAGGCGTCGGTGCTGCAGCGCGCCGAGGACGGCGACGACCGGCGTGCCCGGGGCCTGATGTTCGTCGGCATGGTCACCGCGGTCACCGTCACCGTGTTCGCCCTGGTGTCGATCCCGCTCTGGGGCGACGCCGCGGGCTTCGTCGACCAGCACCCCCTGCTGCTGGTCGCCGTGCTCTGGACCGGGCCCGCCGCGATCGTGCAGCTGTCCCTCGCGCTGCTCGTCGCCCAGGACCGCATCCGCGTGTTCGCCGTGACGAGCCTGCTGTCGTCCGTCGGCGGGTCGATCATCGGTCTCGGGCTCCTCGCCGCCGTGCACGCTGACGCGACCACGTACGCGTGGGGTGGGGTCGTGGCGCAGGGTGCCGCGATGGTCATCGGCATCATCGCCACGAAGCCGCGCGTCCGCGGTCTGTTCGACCACCGCACCACGGTCCGGGCGTTCAAGCTCGGTGTCCCGATCGCGCTCGGCAGCCTGTCGTACTTCGTCCTGAACGCCGGTGACCGGCTCGTCGTGCAGCGTCTGCTCGGTGCCGACGAGGTCGCCCGCTACCAGATCGCCTACGTCGTCGGCTCCGCGGTCATCCTGCTGTTGACCTTCACGAACCAGGCCTGGGCGCCGCACTTCGCCGCCCTCCGCGACGCCGTGGCCCGCCGCCGGCTCGCCATGCACGCCCGGGACGAGCTCTACATGCTCCTCGCCCCCGTGCTCGTCGCCGTCACCCTCGTGTCGCCGGTGGCGCTGCCGATCCTGGCCCCGGCGTCGTACCGGGTCGAGTCCCTCACCGTCGTCGTCTTCGTGGTCGCCCTGACCGCGTTCCCGGTGGTCGCGAGCGGTGCGACCGGCCGGCTCCTGCTGGTCGAGCGCCGCGGCGTGACGGTCGGCGTCATCGGCGCCGTCGCCGGTGTCGTGAACATCGCGGCGAACCTGGTGCTGGTGCCCCTGACGGGCATCGTCGGCGCGGGCATCGCCACGGTCATCGCCTACGCCATCCTCGCCGCGCTGCAGCAGGCCTCCCTGCCGGACCGCCGTGAGTGGCGCGGCCCTCGACGCCGGGTGCTGCTCGCCATCGCGATCGCGATCGTCGTCGCTGCGGCCTCGCTCCTCCCGCCGCAGGACCTGGCGTGGAACATCGTGCGCATCGTCGGCGTCGCCGCGTGCCTGCCCTGGTTCTTCCGCCGCCTGAAACTCGCTCGCGGAGGATCCGCATGACCCGTTCCACCCCCCGTCCGCTGCGTGTCGTCGTCGCCACCAACGGACTCGCCATCACCGGCGGTGTCGAACGCTGCGTCGTCGAGGACGTCGGCGAGCTCGTCGCAGCCGGCCACGACGTCGAGGTGTGGCACCGCGCCGGTCCGGACGGCGACCCGGACGAGGGCCGCGCGGTGTTCGACCGGCTCGGTGTCCGACTGCGCCACGCCCGCGACTACCGCTTCGGCATCCGGACCGCCCCGACGGACGTGTTCCGCTTCGTCCGTGAGGGCCTGCGCCTCCGCCGGTCACGCCCGGACGTGCTGTGGCTGAACCGTCCGGAGTTCCTGCCGTGGGGCCGCGTCGTGTCCTTCGTGTCCGGCGTCCCCCTGGCCGTGCACCTGCACCACGCCCCGAACTACCGTCGGCTCGGCCCGTTCGCCGGCGGCCGGACCCGGTACCTCGCGGTCTCGGCGGCGATGGCCCGTGCGTGGACCGCCGTCGGTGCCCCGCCGGACCGCGTCGACGTGGTCCCGAACGGCGTCGACACCGCGGCGTTCCCCGCCGCCACGCCGGCGAGCACACGCCGAGCACGCGCTGCGCTCGGCCTCGACCAGGACCGCCCCGTGGTGCTCTACTACGGACGGCTCACGCGGTCGAAGGGCGTCCTGGCCCTCCTGGAGGCGTGGGGTCGCGTCCACGCGTCGGCCCGCGTCCTCGTCGGGCCCGGCACACCGCCCGCCCCGGCTCCGGTGCTCGTCCTGGCGGGTGCGCTGTACCCACAGGACGCCCCCGCCGTGCACCGCGCGATCGCCGCGTTGCCCGAGGGATCCGTGGTCGTGGTGCCCGAGCGCGACGACGTCGTCCCCCTGCTGCACGCCGCCGACGTCGTGGTGGCACCCTCCATCGAGCCCGAGGGGTTCGGCCGCGTGGTCGTCGAGGCGATGTCCACCGGACGCCCCGTCGTCGCGGCGGCGTCGGGCGGCACCGCCGAGATCCTCAGCGGCGAGTGGACGCGCTTCACCGTCGACCCCACCGAGACCGCCGCGCTGGCCGACAAGGTCCTCGAGGCGCTGCACGCGGCCGGGACCGAACCGGGACTCGCGGACCGGTGCCGCGCCTGGGTGCGGGACCGGTACGGCCGGGAGCGGCACGTCGCGGCGCTGCTCCGGGCGCTCGAGGCGCACGCAAAGCGCTGACGGACGACGACCGAGCGGTGCCGACGACGACGTCGGCACCGCTCAGTCGTTCGGGTCCGTCGTCGCGGTGTCGTCCGGCAGCGACGCGCTCGGCGCGGCACCGTCCGCCGGCACGTCGATCGTCATCCAGTCGATGAGGAGCGACCCGGCGGCGTCCGCCGGTGGGTTCCCGTCGTTCGACCCGGCCTGCACCACGAGGTGCATCCGAGCGGTCGGGATGTTCTCCGTGGTCGTGCCGACGACCTCGTCGTCGACCAGGAACGACATCCGGTCGGCGGTCCACTCGATCGTGTAGGTGTGCCAGTCCTTCAGCGACGCCTCAGTCTGCTGGTGGATGCACTTCTCGGCGGGGTCGGCCAGGCAGTGCACGTTCAGCCAGGCGGGCGCACCGAGCGCCCCCTCGGGGAAGTC
Source organism: Curtobacterium sp. PhB128 (assembly GCF_004340725.1). NCBI lineage: Bacteria > Bacillati > Actinomycetota > Actinomycetes > Micrococcales > Microbacteriaceae > Curtobacterium > Curtobacterium sp. PhB128. The sequence continues at coordinate 14,438 of NZ_SLUR01000001.1, read as the reverse complement.
GATCTCACCGTCCGACCACAGGTTCTCGTCGCTCCACAGCAGCACGGCGACGCCGTAGCCGTCGACCTCGTCGCTGCGCATCCGGATGCTGTACCGGCCGGCGGTCTGCCCGCCCCACTCGCCGTCGACGAGCGGCACGACACCGCCCGCCAGCGGCACCCCGGCGCGCGTGGTGCGCAGACGCACGTCGAGCACGCCGTCGTGCGCCGACAGGGTGGACGCCTGGTAGCGTCCCGTCCCCGCGGTGTCGGCGAACCCGTGGTACGCGACGAACCGGTCCGAGTACCGGGACTCGAAGGTCCGGTTCGTGGCGGCGTCGGCGAAGTCCTCGCCGAACACCCGGGTCCACCCCTCGGGCTCGGAGCTCGGCATCGAGACGCCGCTCGGGTCGTCGAGGGTCACGTCGTCACCGTTCGCCGTGGTGGTCGCGGTCGTGGTGCCGGCGACGATGCCGGCAGCCACGAGCAGGGCGCCGGCCGCGAGCGCGGTCCGGCGGGTGCCGGGGCGCCGCGGCGGTCGGTGCCGGGACAGGCCGCGACCGTGTGCCGGTGGGGCGCCGTGGGCGGATGCCGCGTCGTCGGCGACGTGTTCCGACCACGTGGGGCGGGCCTCCTGGCCGTCACCCTGCTCGTTGGTCACCCGGTCGTCCACGCGCGGATCTCGGAGAGTCCGACGTTGCCCGTGCTGTTCGAGACGCCCGTCACCGTGAACCGCACCCAGGTGACGTCACGCGGGGTGAAGTCGACCGTCAGGGCGTCGCCGCCGTTCGGCAGGGTGCCGACCGCGACCTGGCTGCCGTCCGAGAACGTCAGGGTGCCGCTGGTGACCTGGTCCGAGCTGTTCGGGCGGTCGTTCAGGACGATCCGACCGAGGTGCTGCGAGGTGGCCCAGTCCAGCTGGATCCACACCCCGGTCCGGCCCCACGGGGCGACCCACTCGGCCGTCGGGTTGTCGGGGTAGCCCGACACGACGCCGTCGACGGCCTTCGCGACGGTCTGCCCGGTGGACTGGTCGTCCCACGCGGCGGTCGGGGTGGCCGACCCGGTGACGTCCGACAGCGTCGGCGTCGGGTTCGGCGTCGGCGTCGGGGTGGGCGTGGGGGTCGGCGTCGGCGTGGGCGTCGGCGTGGTGTCCGCCGGCCGGAACGCCCGGATCTCGGCGAGGCCGACGTTCCGGGTCGTGCTGCTCACGGAACCGACCGTGAACCGCACCCAGGTGACCTGGCGGGCGCTGAACGCGACACGCTGCACGGCTCCCCCGTTGTCGAGCGACGGGACGGCGACGCTGGTGCCGTCGGAGAACGTCAGCGTGCCGCCGGTCACCTGGTCGTCGCTGTTCGGCCGGTCGGCCAGGTCGATCTCGTGCAGGGTGGCTCCCGCGGACCAGTTCAGCTGGATCCACGTGCCCGCCCGGCCACCGGGCGCCGCCCACTCGGCCGTCGGAGCGTCCGGGTAGCCGCTCACGACGCCGTCGACGGCCTTCACGGCGGTCTGACCGTCGGCCGGGTTCTCGGCGCTCGCGGTGACGGTCGCGCCGGCGGTGACGTCGGTGCCCTGCGAGGTCGGCGGGTCCGTCGGGGGCTGGGCCGACGAGCCGACGGCGTACTGCCGGCTCAGCCAGGAGCCCTCCGGGCGCGACGCGCAGGCGGAGGTGGAACCACAGGTCTCACCGTCGTACGCGGCGTAGGCGAAGAAGGCGGCGGCCTTCGCGGCCGTCTGCGCGGAGCTCAGGTTCGACGGGCGGTCCGCGATCGGGTACCCGAGGTAGCCCGTGAACGTGTGCGTCGCCGTGTAGGCGGACTGCGCCTGGTCGGCGAGGTACGCGACGGTGTGGTGGTCGCTGTGGTCGCCGTCGCCGTACGTGCCGCCGTGGTCGAGCGTGTGGACCTCGGTCGGCGCGTACCCGGTGACGAGCCCGGAGAACGTCGCGCGCAGGTCGGTCAGCGAGAAGGACGTCGGTTGGGCTGCCCCGGCGACGGTGTGGATCGTGCTGATCTGGCCCTCGTAGAGCTTCTCCAGGCTCTCGCTGCCCGTGGCCGCGAAGCCGGAGCCGTCGATGTTGCCGTCCGGCAGCTCGAGGAACACCAGGCTGAGCCGCGGGGCCGTCGCCAGGGTCGCCGTGCGGAGCGTGTGGCCGGCGACCGAGAGCTGCCCGGCGGTCCAGTTCGACGAGACGCCGGCGATCGACGCGTACGACGCCATCAACCCGTTCTCGCGGGACTGCCAGTACCAGGCGGGCTTGCCGGCGTCACCGGCGGTGACGATGACCGAGCGGACGCACTTGCCGGCGTCGATGTCGGCGCGGAGCTCGGTTCCGGAGAACAGCAGGTCGTCGTCGGCGTGCGCCACCATCGTGAGGACCCGGCCGGCGCTGCAGTCGGCGTTCGCGGCGGCCGTGCCACCCGTCGGTGTGCTGCTGGGCGTCGGCGTCGGTGTGGGCGTCGGCGTACTGGTCGGCGTGCTCGGCGGCGGTGTCTTCCGACCTCGTGCGTCGGCGGACATCGCACCGCCGGGTCCGGCGATGACGGCGACGACGACCGCCAGGACCCCCAGGACCGCCGCGGCGGACGCGGCGCGCGTGCGCCACGTCCGCCGGGAGGCCCGGGCCGTGCGTTCCTCAGTTCGTCGCATGCGCCAGCCCAGCCGGGGTCAGTTCGTAGACGGCGGTGGTGCCGGAGCCGAAGACGCGCTTCCAGTAGGGCGAGTCGGCCATCGCGGCCGCGAGCTCCTGGTAGTCGGCGTCGGTCTGGTACCCGTACCGCTCGTCGTAGGCGCCGAAGGGCTCGGCGACCAGTGCGTAGTACTTCGTCGCCGGCCAGTCCAGGACGAGCTGGCGGGTCATCGTGGACACGTCGGCCTCGGCGTCGTAGCCCTCCGGCTCCGGGTACGCCCCGAGGACCTCGCGGGACAGCGCCCCGACGTCGAAGTAGCGTGCGCCGGTGTTGCTCGGGACGGCGTTCGCCGAACCGGTCAGCAGCATCATGGAGCCCTTCGGCGCGGTCGCGTCGTAGAACTGCGTCGCCGCCGACTGGCTGCGCGTCGGGACGCGGTTCCAGTCGAGGGCGGTCTGACCGAACGCGCCGATGCCGACCATCGCGGCGACCGCGGCCGCAGCGACGACGACCTTGACCGCCGTGGGCTGCACCGCACGGGTGACGAGTCGACCGACGGGAGCCAGCCGGCCGCTGGGCATCGGGAGCCCCGCCGCCAGGATCGCGATCCACGGTGTCGCGAACAGCACGACGCGGAAGATGCCCTCCTGGCCGTAGTTCGTCGCGACGAGCAGCGAGATCGGGCTCGCCGCCGTGGCCAGCAGTCCCCAGTGCACGCGGTCGCGGCGCATCAGCACGGTGATCACGGCGACGAGGCCGAGTACCACGAGGGCGGCCGCGGGGATATCGAACGCGAGCCGTGTGACGAGCGGCTTCGGCAGGACCGTCATGTCGTGCGACGGCGGCTGCACGTTGTCGAGCACCTTGCCGACGGCCCCCAGGGACAGGAACTTGCCGAGGATGTCGTCGTTCAGCAGGGCGAAGCCGACGGCGGGGACGAGCACCACGACGGGCAGCCACCAGGGGCGGAGCAGTCGGAACACGATGAGTGTCACGAGGGCGGCGACCGTCAGGTACGGCGAGATCTGGTGGGTGACGACCAGCACGATGCCGATCAGCGTGATGGCGATGATCCGTGACAGGCCGACGCGGCGGGCCCGCAGGATCGTCGAGCGGACGCCGTCGGCGGCGGTCACCGCGGTGCGTCGCAGCGGGCCGACGGCCAGCACGAGGATCACCAGGGACATCAGGATGCCCACCGACTGCGGCGAGAAGTACGTCGTGTTGAGCGAGCCGGTCATCGCGGTCAGGAACGCGGCGATCCAGGGGCGACGGTTGCCCGGCAGCCAGTTGGCGGCCAGGACCCCGACGGCGATCGTCGTGCTGAAGGCCAGCAGGACGGGGACCCACGCGGCGATGGTCATCGCGTTGTCGATCCCGCCGACGTCCGCGACCCAGGCGCCGCCGGCGAACAGGCCGGACCAGGTCTGGAAGATGTCGGCGGCCGGGTTCGTCGAACCCCAGCGGCGGATGTACTCGAGCACGCCGATGTGGCGAGCGGCCGCCATCACGGTGGGCATGCCGTAGGTGATGGCCTGTGCGAGCTGGATCGACCCGCCGAGCACGACGACCGGGATCGCGAGTCCGCGACCGCGCACCAGGGCGACGACGGCAGCAGCGACGACGAGCGCCAGTCCGATGACCAGGGCCGGGCCGAGCGACCCGAACAGCCCGTCCGGCACCGGGTCGCCGATGTGCGTGAGCGCGGCGACGACGATGACGAGCAGGCCGACGACCGAGCCGGCGGTGACGGTGTGGGTGGTGGTCCAACGACGGGCGGTGGCCCCCTCGGCGGCCGGCTCGAGGCGGGCGCGCTGCAGTTCGGCGACGTCACGCGGCACGGCGATCGCGAGGGCGACGGCGGTGAGCACGACGACCCCGACGAACGGCACCGTGGGGTTCCAGAGCTGGAACGTCGCCATCGTGTAGCCGATGCCGATCGTGCCGACGAGCGACGCCGTGACCGCGAAGACGCTGAAGCGTGCCAGCGGCATCGGGCGGACGAGCAGCAGGGGTGCGACGCCGAGCAGCGCGAACAGGTACACGCCGATCGCGCTCCCCCGCAGCACCGGGAGTCCGGCGATCGCGGCGACCCCGGCGACGAGGAGCGTCAGGACGACGATCGCCGCTGCGGTGAGTCGTGCGAGCGGGCTCATCGCGTCCACCGCGAGCGGGCGGGCGGGACCGGCCGTGGCCAGACCGTGCCGGAGCTCGTGGCGACCACGGGCGTTCCGGTCGATCGTGCCACCGCCACGCAGGCGTTCGACGAGCGCCAGGAACGGCGCCGTCAGGACCGAGCGCTGCTCGACTCCGCGCAGCCGCCGCTGGGTGGCGGCGAACTCGGCGTCGACCGCGTCGGGCACGCGGTCCGCGTCACCGGGCTGGTCGCCGGCGATGTCCGTCGCACGGTCGCCCTGCTCGAGGCCGAGTCGTGCGAAGGCGCTGAGCGCCTCGGGCGCTGCGTCCACCGATGCGGTGAGCGACTCGCGGTCGATGGCGTTCTTGGTCATCCAGGCTCCGAGTCCGTGGCCGTGCGCGGCTGCAGCGGCGCGGAGCGACGCGACGTCGTCCGCCGATCGCTGCCACGCGATGGCGGCCGGTTCGACGGCGATCGCGGATCCGGCGAACAGCAGTCGTGTGAAGAGGTCGAGGTCGTCGCCGGCACCGATGCGGGTGCCCGGTCCGAAGGCGGTGTCGAAGCCGCCGATCCGGAGCGCGGTCGCGCGGTGCACGGCGAGGTTGTCACCGGTGCCGTAGGCAGCGGCGGCGAAGGGGTGGTGCGGGGGCGCGTCGTCGGTGTCGTCGAGGCGGAACACCCGACGGCGGACGGTGCGGCCGGCTGCGGTGCGGTCGTCGTGCCAGCGCTGCGCGGGGGTGCGCAGTTCGGCGCTCGGGACGAGCCCGGTGACGCAGGCGACGTCGGGGTCCGCGGCGAAGGCGGTGGCCAACGCGGCGACCCAGTCACCGTCCACGACGGCGCCCTCGGCGACGAACGCGACGACCTCGCCGCTCGCGGCGAGGAGTCCGGCGTTGCGGGCGGCGGCGAGGCCACCGGTCGGCGCGGCGATCGTGGTGACGCGCCGACCGCCGATCTCGACCGTCGCGGTGCCGCTGTCGTCGGCGCCGTGCGAGACGACGACGACGTCGAAGTCGGGGTACTCGTTGGCGAGCACCGACCGCATGGTGGTGCCAGCGGCCCCGTCCGTGCAGAGCACCACGGTGACGGACGGCAGCACCAGACCTGCTGCCGGCCGACGCTCGGGCACCGGCATCGGCCGGATCGCGCGCTGGAGGGTGCGGACGTCGATGGTCCCACCGATGCGGCGACGCTCGGTGATGTCCGCCTCGACGAAGCCGAGCGGCTCGCCGTGGTCGCGGACGAGCAGTCGAGCGCGCCGGTAGCCCGCGGCGCCCTCGAGTGCGACCACGTCACGGTGGCTGGACGCGTGCACGTCGGCGCGGTCGACCTCGCCGACCCACAGGGCGCCGTCCCACGTCGGGGACAGCGGCCCGGTCACGATCGGCGAGATGACCATCGCCAGGGTCGCGCGGGTCACCGCGTCCCCACCGGCTGGGGGACGGGGGCGGCCGCCGGGGTGCGGACGACGACGCCACCGAGGACACGCCCGACGGCGTAGCCCGTGACGGTCGACGCGACGGAGAGCACGATCGCGAAGGCACGCAGGGCACCGCCACGACCGATGTGGCGCAGTTCGCGCAACACCGCTCCGGGGATGACCTTCGTCAGGTACGTCGACTCGCTGGCGAGCGAGTCACCCGTGCCGACGCGACGGCTCAGGACGGCCTTCGAGATGCCCTCGTAGTAGCTGCGACGGCGCAGGTAGCGCATCGTCACGCGGTCCGGGGAGACCCGGTGCGAGACGTTCGAGCGCGGTTCGTGGCGGATGCGCGCACCCGGACGGGCCTGGGCGATGCGGATGCAGAGTTCGGTCTCCTCGCAGCCGAGCGGCTGGTTGCCGACGCGGCCGATGCCGGAGCGGAACCCGCCGGCGAGCATGATCGCGTCACGGCGGAACGCCATGCTCGAGCCGATGACGTTGCGCACGTCGCCGGGGGTCTCGGGCAGGCCGCGGTAGGAGCAGCCGACGATCCAGAGGAGTTCGTCGGCGTACGGGCCGGCACCGGTGGCGGTGGGCCAGGACGGTGTGGCCCGGCCGCCGACGCCGACGACGTCCGGGTCCTCGAGGGCGGTGAGCATGTGGCCGAGCCAGTCCGGGTCGGCCGTCGCGTCGTCGTCCAGGAACGCGACGACGTCGGCGTCGGTGAGGGCGACGCCCGTGTTGCGGGCACCGGACAGGCCGCGGTCCTCGGTGTTCGGGACGACGCGGAGCTCGGGCCAGCGCGCCGTGGCGCGGGCGAGGAGCTCGGGTTCGTGGTCGATCACGACGACGACCTCGGGGGCCTCGGGCTGGCGCTTGGCGGACTCGACGCTGTCCTGCAGGTCGCCCCAGCGCTGCTGGGTGTAGGCGCAGATGACGACCGCGACGGTCGTCACGCGACTTCCTCCTCGAGGCTGGCGACGGCCGCGACGGGGGCGCCGTGCGGGGCGTGCGCGCCGAGCGGGGCGTGCCCGGCCGCGTGGACCGGAGCGTGCGGAGCGGAAGCGTGCGGTGCGGCGGCGTGCGGTACGGCGGCCAGCTGCTCGGCCGGCGGCACGACGCTCATCGCGGCACGACGGACCTCGGAGCGGCCGATCGCTGCGCGACGACGCTCGTGCATGATCGACTTCAGCACCCGGATGCCGTCGGTCACGGCGTTCAGGTTGCTCGAGCCGTGCACGCGGAGCTTCTCGTGGCTGGGGACCTCGGTGATCGCGAGCTCGGCGGCCGACCAGCGGCAGGTGAGCACGGTCTCGATCTCGAACCCGTCGCCCCAGAGCATCGAGCCGTCGGACGGCTTCGGCAGCTCGGAGGACAGCAGGCCGATCTCCGGCAGGACGTCGGCCCAGAAGGCGTTGTAGCCGTAGCAGAGGTCGCTGTAGCGGGTGCCGAGGATAATGTTGCAGAGCATGTTCAGGCCACGGTTGCCCAGGTTGCGGACGATCGTGATGTCGTCACTGCCGCCGCCGAGCGAGTAGCGGGTGCCCTTCGCGACGTCGGCGCCCTCGACGAGCGCCTGCACGAAGCGCGGGATCTCGTCCGGGTCGGCGGAGCAGTCGGCGTCGAACATGACGACGACGTCGCCGGTGACGGCCTCGAACCCGCAGGCGAGGGCGTTGCCCTTGCCCTTGCGGGTCTGGTGCACGACGCGGATGTCGGGCATCACGCGCTGCGCGGTGGCGATGGTGTCGTCGACGGAGTTGCCGTCGACCAGGATCACCTCGTACACCGGCGGGAGCTTCGGCAGGATGATCTCGAGGTTTCGGGCCTCGTTCCGCGCCGGGATGACGACGGAGACCCTCGGGTCTGCAGGGCGAACGGTACGTGCGGGCATGGGCGCGGTCCTGTCGGGTCAGGGTTGCTGTCGGGTTGTGGCTCGTGTGACGAGCGGCGCGTCCTCGGATGACGCATCGACGACGGTGACCGTCGTCGGTCGAGCAGCGGGACGCGGGTACGACGCCGCCGGCTTCGCAGGTGAGTGGGTACTCTCCCCCGCGTGTCCAACCATCGTCGCGGGCTGGCAGGCGGTCAATGCGCGGTGCGGTCCATTGCGGACACTCGGCCGCGGATACGGAAACCCGCAACACCGCGTGCCGGCCACGTGCCGTGGACGCACCGACAGGCGGACGGGAGGCGCGGTGCCAGCTGGCCCCGCGCCTCCCGTCCGTCACCGGGCTCAGTTCCGGGCCGCGCCCTCCGTCGCGAACGCCGCACGCAGCGCCGTCGCGAGGTCGGCCACGTGCGGTTCCCGCAGCAGCGAGCTGTGCTCGGCCGCGATCCGCACGGTCTCGGTCCGCCCGCGCAGCAGCGCGGACCAGCCGGTCGCGTCCGGGTTCGCATCGGCGAGCACGTACGTCGCCCGTCCGTGGAACGGCGTCGGGTGGTGCCGCCGGGTGACGAGCTCGGCCTGGTCGAAGAAGGCGTCGAAGTCCTTCTGCCCGCCGTGCCGCAGCACACCAGCGCTGTAGGCCCGCGCGCGCTTCGCGACGTGCTCGCCCCACGACATGCCGGACGGCATGACCCGCCGGACGGCCCCGGCGAGGCGCTGGCCGACGACACGGACGGCGGGGTTGCGGTGTTCGCGGGGCTCGAGCCGTCCGAAGTGCTTCCGGACCCCCTCGGCCCCGGTCCGCGGCAGGTAGGTGTCCAGCAGCGCGACGTGCTCGACCTGCTCGCCGCTCTCGGTGAGCAGCCGGGCGATCTCGAGCGCGATCAGCCCGCCGAGCGAGTGGCCGACCAGCAGGTACGGTCCGCGCGGCTGCGCGATGCGCATCAGGGCGACGTACCGGCGGGCGCTGGCCTGGATGCTCCAGTCCGGCATGCCCCGACGCTCGAGGCCGTGCTGCTGGAACGCGTACACGTCGTGCTCGGGCAGGTAGCGGGACAACGGCAGGAACGTCAGGGCGAGCGCTCCACCGCCGGCGAAGCAGAACACCGGCGGACGGCCGGACTCGCGCGCGCCGGACACCTTGACGACGTCGGGGTGGCTCGGCAGCGCCGTCGTGCCGCTCCGCACCCGTCGGGCGAACGCCCGGAGCGTGGGGTGCTGCAGGACGTCTGACGAGCGCAGGTCGATGCCGAGACGGCTCTGCACGAGCGCGAGCATCTCCTCCGCCGACAACGAGTCGCCGCCGAGGGCCGAGAAGTCCTCGTCGAGGTGGACGCCGCGCAGGCCCAGCACCTCGGCCCAGATCTGCCCGACCACGAGCTCCCACTGGTCGTACTCGCCCTCGACCATCTCGGTCTCGATGCTCGGCGCCCCCGGCAGCTCGGCCCGGTCGACCTTGCCGCGCTCGTTCCGCGGCAGCTCGGTCATCGGCACGATCGACGCCGGCACCATGTACTCCGGCAGGCGGTCCCGCAGGGCCAGGCGCAGGGCTGCGGGCGCGGGCGTGCGCTGGCCCGGACGGCCGACGACGTACGCGACGAGGCGGGTGACGGCGGGCGGGTCGACCTGCGCGGTGACGACGGCGTCGTGCACCTCGGGGATCGCGCGGAGCGCCGCCTCGACCTCGCTCGGTTCCACGAGGTACCCGCGGACCTTGACGGCGTCGTCGGAGCGTCCGAGCAGCACGAGCCGGCCGTCCGGCTCGATCCGGGCCAGGTCGCCCTGGCGCCAGGTCGGCGTGCCGTCGTCGGTGCGTCCGGCGCGCTCGGCGGTCTTCTCCGGGGCACCCCAGTACCCGGCGGTCAGGCCCTGGGAGACGATGACGAGTTCGCCGGTCTCCCCCGGGTCGGCGGGACTGCCGTCCTCGCGCAGCACGAGCACCTGCTTGCCGGGCAGCGGCCACCCAGCGGGCACGACGCCCTCGGGCACCGGGGCACCGGGCTCCACGGGGCAGTAGGCCACGCAGCCGGTCTCGCTCGACCCGAAGGCGTTCAGCAGCAGGGTCGTCGGGTCGAGGTGCGGTCGGGCGGCGGCGATGTCGGCGCCGGTCACGGCCTCGCCGGTGGTCATCAGGAAGCGGAGGCCGCCGAGCGCGGGGCCCGCCCCGGACGCCTGCGCCCCGGGTGCCGTCTGCGAGCCGACGATCGAGCGCAGCAGGTGCGGGGTGCAGACGAGGACGTTCACGCCGTCGGCGGAGAACCGTGCGAGCAGGCGTTCGACCCCGAGCTCGCGGGGTTCGAGGAGCACGACGCTGCCGCCGCTCAGCAGGGTGTCGAACGAGAACAGCAGACCGGCGGCGAACGACAGCGGCAGGACCACGCCGAGGCGGTCACCGGGTCCGGTGCCGAGGGCGACGGCGTCCTGCTCGGCGTTCGCGAGCTGCTGCCGGTGCGTCAGGACGACGCCCTTCGGCATGCCCGTCGAGCCGGAGGTGAACACGATCGCGAACGCGTCGTGGCCGCCCGGGCGGGTGCTGGGCGCGTCGGCCGCTGTGTCCGTCTGCGTTTCGCTGCCCGCTGTCTCGCCGCGTCGTTCGATCAGCTCGTCGAGTGCGTGCACCCGGCCGTCCCGGTCGGCGACGACGGTCGCCGCCAGGTCGGCGCGCGCGGTGTCCGCCACGATCTCGTCGACCCCGGCGAGCTGCGCGACGTGCCCGAGACGGACGGCTGGCAGGTGCTCGTCGAGCACCACCACGGTGCGCCCCGCGCGGACGAGCGCCAGGATCGCGACGACGGCCTCAGTGGTCTGGCCGGCCATGATGCCGACCGGCTTCGATGCCCCACCGGCCACGGCGCCGACGCCGGCACCACTGTGGTCGTCGGGTCGGAGCTCGGCCCCGAGCACCGACGCGAGGTCGCGCGCCGCCCGGTCCGCCTCACTGAACGTGTAGGGACGGCCGTCCCCGGCAAGAGCAGCGGCGTCGCCGTGGAGCGCGACCACACGGTCCCAGCGGTCCAGCACGGAGTGGTCGTCGGCCAGCGGGATCGCGGCGCGGTGGGTCCAGTGCTCGGTCGTCGTCAGCGGGTCGGCGGAGGTCACGATGACACCTCGGATGCTCGTCGGCGGGCCGCCGCGGGTCCCGCGCCGGTCCTGCGACGGTACGTCCGACGCGGTACGGCCCACGAGCCGTGTCACGCGGGGTGCGGGGTCACGCAACCCGACCGGGAGGCCCGGTGCACCTCCGCCAGCGTGCTCGGCCCCCGTACGGGGACGGTCCAGAGCCGGGGGCGGCCCGGGTGGGCGCGGAGCATCGTGCGGTTCCGCGCAACCTCGGAATGCGCAGTCCGGAGCCTGTGGATCGCCGATGGAGGCGATGGCGGCGCACGAGTCCGGAGACGAGAACAGCCCCCGGGGATCCCGGGGGCTGCTCTTCGAGTGCTGGGGTACCTGGACTCGAACCAAGAACGACGGTACCAGAAACCGCTGTGTTGCCAATTACACCATACCCCAAAAGGCCTGCTGGCCTTCTGTCCCCGTTGTCCGGGGCACGATCAACTACTGTACAGCATCCCGGAGGTCCACGAGACCACCCACGAGGTCTCGGTGCACTGCCGCGGCCGTGGTGGCACCGTGCCCGGCGGCGACGATGAGCTGCTCCGGCCCGGGAGGGGTCACGTCCCCCACGGCGTACAGCCCGGGAACCGTGGTCCGGCCGACCCGGTCGACGACGAGGAGTCCGTGGGCATCGCGCTCCGGGGCCGTCGGCGCACCGGGCGTGTCGGTGCGCAGCCAGTCGAGGTCGGCGTGCCACGTCGGCCGGACGAACCCGCCGGTCCGCGGCTCCACGTGGCCGTCGATCAACCGGACCCCGGTCATGCCGGTCCGGTCGCCCTCGAGGTCCTCGATCACTCGATCGTCGACCACGACACCGGCACGTGCCAGCCGGGCTCGCCCCGCGTCGTCGAGCGGGGCGACACCGTTCGTGTACACGATGAGGTCGTCGGCCCACGCCGCGATGAGCAGTGCCCGGTCCACGACGTCGTCGGTCTCGCAGATGAACGCGAGGGGCTCCCCCGCCTTCTCGTACGCATCGCACTCGACGCAGCTGTGCACCGCGGTGCCGTAGAACGCACGGAGCATCGGCAGTGCCGGGAACTCCTCGCGCAGTCCCGTGGCGACGACGACGGTCCGCGCCCGCGCGTCCACCTCGGCACCGCGCCAGGTCCCGTGCAGCCGCCAGCCGTCGGCGTCGGGGGCCACCAGGTCGACCACGGCCTGCACGATCGTCGCCTCGGGGTACCTCTCGACCTCAGCGCGACCGAGCTTCCGGAGCTCGAGCGGGGAGATCCCGTCACGCGTCAGGAAGCCGTGCGACCGCAGGGTCGCGGCGTTGCGTGGCCGGTTCGCGTCGACGAGGAGCACCGTGCGCTTCGCCCGCACCAGGTTGAGCGCAGCGCTCAGGCCGGCCGGCCCGGCGCCGATGACCGCGACGTCGTGGACGACCGGGGTACTCGGCGCGTCCGTGGGTCCTGCAGCGCTTCCCGCGGTGCTCATCGTTCGCCGTTCAGCGGGCCGCGAGGGCGCGGAGCCGCGTCAGGGTGGACTCCTTGCCGAGGATCTCGATCGACTCGAAGAGCGGCGGGCTGATCCGGCGTCCGGACACCCCCACGCGCAGCGGACCGAAGGCGACCCGGGGCTTCAGCCCGAGGTCGTCGATGAGCGCCGTGCGGAGGGCACCCTCGATCGCCTCGGTGCGCCAGTCGTCGAGCTGCTCGAGCGCCGCGATGCCGGCCGTGAGCACGGCGCCGGTGTCGCCCTTGAGCGATGCCAGTGCGTCGTCCTCGACCACCAGGTCGGCGTCGGCGGTGAACAGGAACCCGAGCATCGCCGGGGCCTCACCGAGCAGCTGCATGCGCTCCTGGACGAGCGGCGCCGCCTTCGTCAGGACTTCGGTCTGCTCCGCGGTCGGCGGGTCGGCCACGAGGTCGGTCAGGTACGGCAGGAGCCGGGAGCGGAAGTCCGACGGCTCGAGCAACCGGATGTGGTCGCCGTTGATCGCCTCGGCCTTCTTGTGGTCGAAGCGCGCCGGGTTCGGGTTGACGTCGGTGACGTCGAACGCCGCCACCATCTCGTCGATCGAGAAGACGTCGCGGTCGGCACCGATCGACCACCCCAGCAGGGCCAGGTAGTTGACGAGCCCCTCGGGGATCATGCCGGCGTCGCGGTGGTGGAACAGGTTCGCCTCGGGGTCGCGCTTCGAGAGCTTCTTGTTGCCCTCGCCCATGACGTACGGCAGGTGACCGAACACCGGGATCGCCGGTGCGAGCCCGATCTCGTACAGCGCCTCGTACAGGGCGATCTGCCGCGGGGTCGACGACAGCAGGTCCTCGCCACGCAGGACGTGCGTGATGCCCATCAGGGCGTCGTCCACCGGGTTCGTGAACGTGTACAGCGGCTTGCCGTTCGGCCGGACGACCACGAAGTCCGGGAACGTCCCCTGCTTGAAGGTGATCTCGCCACGGACGAGGTCGTCGAAGCTCAGGTCACGGTCCGGGACCCGGAGTCGCAGCGCCGGCTCACGGCCCTGGTCGCGGAACGCCTGACGCTCGTCGTCGGACAGGTCCCGCTCGTGGTTGTCGTAGCCCTGCTTCGGATCGCGCCCGGCGGCCTTGTTGCGGGCCTCCATCTCGTCGGGCGTGACGAAGGACTCGTAGATGTGCCCGGACGCCTTGAGCTTCGCGATGACGTCGTCGTAGATCGCGGTCCGCTCCGACTGCCGGTACGGTCCGTGCTCACCGCCGGCGTCGACGCCCTCGTCCCAGTCCAGCCGGAGCCAGCGCAGGCCGTCGAGGATCTGTGCGTAGGACTCTTCGCTGTCCCGCGCGGCGTCGGTGTCCTCGATGCGGAACACGAGCTTGCCGCCGGTGTGGCGTGCGTACGCCCAGTTGAAGAGCGCCGTGCGGATGAGCCCCACGTGCGGGGTCCCCGTCGGGCTCGGGCAGAAACGGACGCGGATCTCGGACCCGGAAGCAGTGGTGAATGGCGCAGTCATGACCCGCCAATGCTACCGTCACGCCCTGCTCGAGCGACCCGTGAACGCAGAAAACCCCTGACCAGTGCTGGTCAGGGGTTCCCTGGTGTTGCAACGTTAAGTCCGGCGGCGTCCTACTCTCCCACAAGGTCCCCCTTGCAGTACCATCGGCGCTGAGAGGCTTAGCTTCCGGGTTCGGAATGTGACCGGGCGTTTCCCTCTCGCTATGACCACCGGAACACTATCGACCATCAATCTGGTCTCAAACATGTTCCGGCTGCTGCCCACGAATGGGCAGAGCGGTGTATTCAGTTTGATTCCCGATCGTCTGTCGGGAACCACAAAGTG